>CAYUHE010000070.1:0-1520 GCA_964444415.1 uncultured Gammaproteobacteria bacterium | reverse complement strand
CGAGATTTCTGAATGTGACTGGAGTTCAGACGTGTGCTCTTCCGATCTAAAAGCGCAAATGTCATAGCCAGTTGTATTTGTATATGCCGCCTGATAACCTACTGCTGTGTTGTTAGATGCTGTGGTGTTTTGACGAAGGGCTTGTCTACCAATAGCGGTATTGTAACTTCCAGTGGTATTTGCAAAGAAAGAAGATGAACCTACGGCAGTGTTATCTGTGCCTGTTGTATTTGATTCTGAAGAATCGTATCCAAGCGCAGTGTTATTGCTACCAGTGCTGTTTACATAAAGGTTGTATGTGCCAACCGCAGTGTTGTTTACGCCACTTGTATTGCCTGCAAGCGCATAACTTCCTACTGCAATGTTGTAACCGCCAGTATTTGAACCAGACAAAGCACTAACACCCAAAGCCGTGTTAGTAGATACAGCACCACCGCCTTTACCTACTGTTAGACCATTGACTACTGCGTCAAGAGTAAATGTTTGTGTGCCAGCAAATGTTTGAGCCGCTAAACTGGCTATGGTGCTAGAAACAGCAGGCACATTTAAGTTAAATGTTGATGCTGTGTTCGGGCCGACCAAGTTAACTTGACCCCCTAAAGTTGCTTGAAAAACTAAATTTCCCATGATATTTCCTTATGGTGCAATGATTAACTGCGACACAGTTAGTGCGCCTGTTGAGGGATTAAAACTCATTTTAGTTGATGAGACTTTTTGTGGCAAATTGCCCGTGTTGGCTGTTACCCAAGTTGGATATACAACCGCATTTGTTGCGGTATCGTCTGTTATTGCTGTATTTGTTGCATTTGTCGCTGTGGTTGCCGTAGCCGCATTGCCTCCGATTGACAAGCCAGATGCTGTACCCGTTATATTTGTGCCAACCAAAGCAGATGGCGTACCTAAAGCGGGTGTAACTAATGTTGGACTAGTGGCTAAAACCACATTACCGCTACCAGTAGAACTTGTAAGCGTTGGCGCAGTTGCTAAACCAGCAACACCCGTAGAAGTTACAAACTGAGGTGTAGTAGTGGCATTTCCCGCTAAAAATAATGTTGTGTTAAGTGCCGACTGATATGGAATTGACCCAAGCGTACCGCCAGCCAAGTTTGTTGCGGTAGTGGCAGTTACTGTTGCCCAAGCGAATCCTGTGCCGTTGTACTGTAAATAAGTAGTTGCTATTGTTGGCGCGGCAATAAACGATGTAGCGCCAGCACCCGTGTTATACGGGATTTGTAAGTTTGCGCCACCAGCAATGTTTGTTGCGCTAGAAGCCAAACCAGAAAAATTGGTTGCAGTTAAAGTGCCTGTGTTTGGCACAAAACTTAACTTAGTAGACGATGTTGTTGCGCCCACATTGCCTGTGCTTGCAGACGAAATTACAGGGTAATAAGTCGATACTGAACTTGTGTTGTCAGTAATTGCTATGTTTGTGGCGTTTGTCGCTGTGGTCGCGCTAGTCGCTGTGCTTGCATTACCCGTCAAAGCACCCACAAATGTAGTCGATGTAACAGAAGTCAAAC
>CAYUHE010000069.1:0-1535 GCA_964444415.1 uncultured Gammaproteobacteria bacterium | reverse complement strand
TGTTCGAATGCGGAAATGGCCCATTCATAATTGCCCAGTGAGAAATATGCCCTTCCATTTTCATAAAGCGCATCGGCAAATCCGGGATTAATTGCCAGTAAGCGATCGAATGCGACAATTGCATCTTTAAAATTCTCATTGCGTATCAGGGCACGTCCTTTTTCGTACAGTGCCTCTTCAGAATCCGGTTTTATTGCAAGTGCTGAATCAAAAGCAGCGATCGCATCACCATATCGTTTAATCCGGGCAAGGGCAATTCCCTTGTACTGGAATGCTTCACAGTACCGGGTATTAAGGGTAAGCGCTTTTTCAAACAAGGCAATTGCATCTTCATACAGTTCCCGGTGAATCAGTGCAACACCCTTGTGATAAAACACTTCGGGATATGCTGGCTGATATTCCAGTGCCAGATCAAAGGCATCAACAGCTTCTGTGTACCGTTTCAGCTGGATCAGGGCAATGCCCCGGTATAAGTAGGGAACTGCGTAGGCAGGGTCAATTGCAACCGCACGATCATAACAGTCCAGTGCTGCATCATAACTGCCCAGATTTGTCTCGGCGATACCGCGATAGAGCCATGAATCAGCGTAAGTCCCGTTTTGTGCAAGAGATTTATCAAAAGCGCTGATGGCCTCGTGATACATTGAAAGTCCAGACAAGGCCTGACCTTTCTGGAAGTATGCTTCAGCGCATCTGGGCCGGTAAGACAGGGCAGCATCCAGATTTCTAATCGCTTCCTGGTACCTTCCCAGACGGACGTTTGAGACACCGAGGTTGTAATGTGCCTGTGCATCTTTGCCATCGATGCCCAGTGCCTTGTTATAGCAGTTGATCGCTTCCTGCTCTTTTGACAATGCGGAAAGTGCGATACCTTTTCCGGTCCAGATCATGGCAGCAGTCGGGCGGATGCGAAGAGCAGGATCAAATGCTGCAATTGCATCTTCATACTGCCCGAGTCGGATAAGTGTCCGCCCTTTCTGGTACAGGGCATCAATATTTTTCGGTTCTATCAAAATGGCATTTTCAAATGATAGTACTGCCTCTTTGTACATTCCTAATTGGAAGAGCGAACGTCCCTTATTAAAGAAGGCAAGCGTATAATCGGGGCGTATCTCAAGCGCCCTGGCAAATGCTTCAATCGCATCTTCGTATCCTCCGAGTGCATAGAGTGCACTACCTTTCAGGTACCATGCCTCAGCATTGGACCGATCGATCTCCAATGTCCTGACATAGGCTTCAATCGCATCATTATATCGCGTAAGTTCGGCCAGAGCCCGCCCACGATGCAGCCACCCGTCGATCGATTGCGGGTCGATCTGGAGCATGCGGTCGAATGCTTCAATCGCATCATTCTGCCGCCCGGTAGCAGCAAGGGATAAACCTTTGTTGTAATGTGCAAGAGCATTGCCTGCATCAAGATCAATGTTTTTGTTAAATGCGATGATGGCATCTTCGTGCCGTCCCAGATGCGCAAGTGCAAGGCCTTTATCATAATATACCGCAGCGTAATTTTTCTCGATCGCTAATGCTTTATC
>CAYUHE010000068.1:0-1536 GCA_964444415.1 uncultured Gammaproteobacteria bacterium | reverse complement strand
TCTCCCTTTTTCATCAATAATACCCCCTCGCGTTTTTCGGTATTATCTCATGTTTTATGCACGTTTTCTAGGTGGGCGTTATTTGACGCTTACGATTGATTTGCATGTTTACATTATTCAACTAGCCTAGTAGTTTAATTACTAAATTACACCAATTCCCAAAATATATTTTTTTATTGCCAATAAGTCACTAATTGAAATATTATTATCATTATTTATGTTACCAGCTAATAAAAACACTCCACTCAAAGTGTTGATTTTTAATAAATGTCTTTTGATATACACTAAATCATATACATTAATTAAACCATCCCCTGTAACATCACCATATTTTATATAAGTGAAATCGATAGTTGTTACATTATTAAGAGCTACAATCAATTTGTAATTCCCTGTTGCACTAATACTTGAACCAGAAAGAAACGGGATGCCATTTAATGTTGCATTCCCTTTATCAAAGCTAATAACTTTTGCCCCATATTTGCTGTCATAAACTCCACCATTGCTAACCCCTGTAACAATTGGGTAGGAAGTATCCATAACAATAAAACTAATTTCCTTTTCATTTCCAATAGAATCAGTCAAAATTAATGTATAATTTCCTATTTGATTTATAATACTGCCACTCGTATAATCGGTACCGTTTAGTGTTGCTGATCCTTCGCTAAAGGTGACGTTTAAGTCACCCTTAGCGAGGTCATAGGCTTCCCCGTCGGCTATCCCATTAACAACACCTTGATAAGTTCAAGGTAGAAGTGTTATAACCCACCTCGTGGTTGTTGTATTCGTTGCAGATGTTACAAGCGTACCGCCTGTTGCTCCCGTGCTTTTAATATATGTATTAGAGCCAAGCTTGCTAAGAATTTGGACATATGAACCTGCATCTGAAATCGTAAAGTTCATGTTGTTTGCACTTGCATAAGTGCTTTGAATAATTTGTTTACCAGTTGTATTAGTAGTACTATTCACTTTAAGTGCATATCCTGTGGCTCTGTTTACAACCTTAAAGGTTGATGCATCTGTGGTAGCGATTATCTGCCATTGTTGGCTATTAGCACCTGCATAAGTCACATTTTTAACAACGCCATTCAGTCCTGTTGTTGTTGTATCCATTGCCAATGTTGAACCCGAATAATATGTAATCTTATAATATTTTGTAGAGTCATATCGTGTAACTGTAACAGTACAATTTGCTGTATATCCTCCATCAACAGTAGTTACTGTAATTGTCGCAGTTCCTACGCCAACTCCTGTTACCAACCCCAAAGAACTAACCGTTGCCACCGCTGTATTGCTTGATGACCATGTTACATTACGGTTATCAGCATTTGGAGGGTTTACTGACGCAGTAAGCTGTTTTGTTACTTCCTTCCCTATTGTTGCTGTTGAATAATTTAAGGATACACCTGTTACAGAGGCAGTTGTTCCCCATGCTTTTATTTCGTTAAGAGCAATATTCCCCCATAACGTATTTGCATATTAATTTTTATCCTGATTTTATTTGTATTAACTTCCCCAAAAGTAATTGTGTTTGTT
>CAYUHE010000067.1:0-1550 GCA_964444415.1 uncultured Gammaproteobacteria bacterium | reverse complement strand
ATTTTATGTACCTCTTTTTAAGATCAGATTATTTGTATAGATTTTTGTTAATATTGGAGGTTTAAATTAGTTTTAGAGCGCTGTGTGAATGTATTTTTTCACTCCATTTTTAAACATGGTGAAGCACGGTTGCAGGATTATTCTGTAACTAAATTCTATTGTTTTTATTTGTAATCAAATCGAATGTACGGATCACATGGATTTACAGACATGGCCAAATATTTTCTTACAGGCAAATGCGCCCGGTCTTGGAATAGGTATGCTGATTATCTCACTTCTGGGACTACCGGAATTCTATCTTGTGATTATTCCGATGATCCTCTGGTGCTATGACAAGACACTTGGGTTACGTCTGTTGATCCTTATTTCTGTATGTGCTGCGTTCAATGTGATGCTCAAACTCCTGTTCCATACTCCGCGCCCTTATTGGATGAGTCCGGAAGTGAAAGCTTTTGCCTCCGAACCTTCGTTTGGTATGCCTTCGGCCGCAGCCCAGGTCTCTCTTACATTCCTTGGGTATATAGGGATCTGGTTCAAAAAAACATGGATCTGGATCACCTGTATCGCTCTCATTTTCCTTGTCGCGATTGCCAGGATGTATCTCGGAGTGCACTTTCTTGCAGATATTCTCACCGGCTGGCTTTTTGCTCTTATCGTGCTCCTGTTATTCCTGCGATATGAAAAGCCGGTTGCTGCGTGGGGGTTACAAAAACCGATCGGTACCAGGATTCTTCTCGCACTGTGTGCATCGGGTCTAGTCATCCTTCTGTCCCAGCTGGTGCTCTTCAGTTACGGTACGTGGCAGGTACCTGCGGATTGGTTCATACTGGCATATGCAAAAACCAATGTATCGATAAGTCCATTGTCCCTGCGGGATGTACTTATGACTGCGGGTATTTTGTTCGGTGCTTTGGCCGGTGCGATAATCAGTGCAGAATATATTTCTTACCGCGTTGATGGCACGATATCTAAAAAAGCCATACGTTATCTTGTTGGAATTGTTGTCCTTGGTTGTATCTGGATTGCGCTCAGTACATTGACAAAATCACCGGATTTGGAGGGATCTGTAATGACATATCTACGGGCGGTACTTGCCGGGCTCTGGGTTACTGCTGGTGCACCTTTCCTGTTCTGTAAGATCGGGCTTTTACGAAAGTCAGAGGATTCATGTGAAAAATAGGTACATGAAACAGAACCGATTCAATATTTTTCTGATATATCCCCCTATCCGAATGAGAGGTGTAACACGGTTGATTTTTCCAGCCGTATGTTAAACGTATCCTCACATGACGGGGCATCGTTTGCGGGGATTCCGGTCAGTATTACCACGGTGATCAGTTCAGCGATTATAGGAGACGGTTCCACGAGCGGAGTCCATAATGTTGGCTGGGGTGTAGGAAAACGGATCCTGTCAGCGCGGGTACTGACAATTCCCATCAATGCCGGAAACGGGTTCCTGATATTCCGGGTGATCAGCCGGATTATTTACTGGGGATTCAAATAAAAAGGTCAGGAATAAATAGCTTCAAAATCTGAATATATTTTTTATG
>CAYUHE010000066.1:0-1597 GCA_964444415.1 uncultured Gammaproteobacteria bacterium | reverse complement strand
CATTGCATGAAATATATAGTTGGGTAATGACATTGCACCTATCCACAAATCACATTCCATTACTGGGCCTGTGTCGGTAAGATTAGTGATTACATCAATACATTCCATCTGTCCTAGTATTTGGAATAAAGACTGCTGAGTAACTACGACAACTTTCTTTGCTCCCATGACTTTGAGAGCAGGTAAGAACCTTGCAAACATAAATACATCGCCATAGCCTTGTTCGACTTGTACAACTATGGATTTATTTAATAGGCTTTCACCTTGCCATGTGGGCAGATGTTTAGGGTATCTAGGATATTCACTAGGTAAATTTGCAATAATTTCTGGATGCCACCGATATTCGAACAATCTGAAACCTTCGTTATATCTACCAGAGTGCAAGTGATCGAAACTCTTTAAATATTCTTGGTGTGGGTTCATAGTAATAGGGCTAATATTGCATCTTCCTCATCTTGTGCTTGAATCTGCATAATACGCATAATCTCGTAATGTGCTTGGATTCTTGCTAGTTCTTGTTCAATGTAAAAAGTGTTTACATACTCGTGTTGCTCTTGCTCAATTTCTTTTATTTCTTTTGTTGCTGCGATTATCTTATTGAGAATCTTCTTATTCTTGCTTACAACTTCTTTAGGATCAACTAAGTCACTAATAGCTTGTCTTCTTGCTAATCGTTGCTCTTTCTTTGCCTCAATCAATTTAAGTCTTGCTTCGGCTAATTTCTTTTCATATCCCTTGCGTTTCTTAAAACCACCATCATGCGTATCTACACTTGGCTGAATTGATGTGTAATCAATCGAACAAAATGGTTGAGTAGAAAACGCACCATTACCAAACATATTATGCCCACACCCTTATAGGTTTACGAGGTTCAACAATAAATGGTTTTAAAGGTTCAATATCCTCATTGTCTAATAAACGAATATTCACACCATAATTAGGTGGTGGGTAAGGAATCGGCACATAGTCTTCAGGAGTTGGGATTGGTGGTCTTTGATAGACTGTTCCAATTACGCTGATGTTCTGATAGTTTGGTTGTAAGTATTGTTCAGTCTTTACTACATCTGTTGGATTACCATCTTCATCAATCTCATATTCTGTTGGCACAATGGTATAAAGAATCGGGATTGATTCTGCTTCGTCTGTAAATGCTAGGCATAAGTCTTGCATATTAAGTTCCTGTGAGTGCTTGGAGTTGAGCTGATGTTACTGTTTGAGGATAGTAAGCAAACTTTTTAATACGACCATTTAAATAAGCACTAGAACCAGTAGCACTTGCACCTAAATATAAAGTTGTTACTGTTGGAACGCTTCCAGAAGAAGCGGTAACTGATGTTGCACCATTTCTACTAAAAGCAAAATTATTAGCACTAAAAAATCCAGCATATTTAGAAGACACATTAACAGTATCTGAACCTGAACTTATATTAACTTGAGTTGTTCCATTAACACTAACAAAAAACATATTAGCACCAAAGCCACTCAATATTCTGTTGTTTCCAGTTCCATCAGATATTGCATATACAGTTGAAGCTCCAGCAGTTGTTGCACCAGCAGATTCGGTAAAAATTGTTCCTTGCCCTAAGTTATACCAACT
>CAYUHE010000065.1:0-1637 GCA_964444415.1 uncultured Gammaproteobacteria bacterium | reverse complement strand
CTTGCAAGATAATACGATTTTTGAGTAAAAATTTCTGCATAGGAAATAATAAACTTTTTTGATTTCTTAAAATCAATAAGTGCGGCCCTAATTTCTTCAACTGTTGAAACACCTGCTGGTATATACGATAGCTCCAAATAAATACCACTAATATTTGGATCTGTCTTGGCAGATTTAATTGATTTCAAAATCTCATAAAGCCCTTGATTTGAATTGTTTGACAAATTAAAGATATTTACATTTGAAAATGGGTTAGAGGTCCCTTTATCAATAATGGGTTTATCTAAAGGTAGATAAAGTATAGATTTTTCTTTTATATCAACTACATCATTTTTTGATGCAGAAACAATTACACCTATTACGCCAACAAAAATTAATAATAGAATAAAACCAGTAAGAAAAAAACCTAGCATTGATGCGAACATCATTTTAAAAAACTGTTTCATAAGTTTGATCTTTTATATATTAAAATTAAGCTCCGAATGTATAAAAAAAATAGCGATAAAAAAAATCGACTTTTATTAATTTTAAAATTATAAAACACTGTTGTCCGATAAAAATTAATAAATAGAGCATGGATATCTTGATTTCATTGAAATATGAGAGATTTGAAAATTTGTAGGCTTTGTATATGTATTTGTGCGGAGGGTTGAAAAATTTCCTGGCGCAAGTGCGAGAGGTGGTTTTGTCGGGCATCTGAAAGCGTTGATTGTGCGGCAAACGACAAAAGTAGGGTTTAAATTTTTCTTGATTTTTTGCCTACTTTTGTATCAAGACAAAAGTAGGAGAGGAAAAATAAAAATTCATCGGACAATAATGATTGAAAAATTTGAAAAAAGAGATAAAGTTACCCCATTAAATCAATCGATTTAAAGATGATATGAATAGAAAAACTATTTATAAAAATAAAATACTATTGATAAGTAGCATAGTCTTGCTATTTATGGTTTTTGCTGTTGTAATTTCTGCACAGACAAAGGTTAAATTGCAAAAAGATAAAAAAAAGCTTGAAAAAGAAATTCAAGACATGGATAGGCAGTTGAAAGAGACTCAAAAATCTGCTAAAACATCTACATTGCAGTTATTTATGCTTAATCAGAAGATTGAATTAAGAGAACAATTAATAGATGCTATTTCTTCTGATATTAAAATGTTAGACCATAAGATAAATGAGAATCTAAAGGAAATAGCTTTTTTAGAAAAAGATCTTGTAAAGCTTAAAGATGAATATGCAAAAATGATATACTACACATATAAAAGTCATAATTCATATAATAATCTGCTTTTAGTACTTTCATCAGAAGACTTATTCCAAGCATACAAGCGTTTAAGATATTTAAGAGAATACAGTGATTATCAAAAAAAACAGGCTCAAAAAATAATTCAAACTAAACAATCATTGCGTATTAGAATTGATAAGTTGAATGCTCAGCGTATTCAAAAAGAGCTTTTGTTAAATTGTATGCCACACCCTCAGATATTTCCGGATTGGAAATCAATACCGCCATCACAGCAACTGTGTCGATATCCGAGGAAATTCCTTTATAGGTATTTGCAGGAATTTCTATCGCCGTAAAAAACGGGTATTTGGCAACCAATATTGCAGCAACATCTGAAGGGATCGGGATCATCGTTAT
>CAYUHE010000064.1:0-1654 GCA_964444415.1 uncultured Gammaproteobacteria bacterium | reverse complement strand
CATCTCCCTCCCCTTGTGAGTCTTGTGCATCTTGTGGCTAAATCTCAGCTTTCCCACTGCAGCCTTCCTTCAGTTTCATTGTCCTCTCTGTTTTCGCCTTTAGCCTTACGCCTTTCCTTGTCTCAATAGCCCTCGACTCTCGACCTCTCGTTTGACTCGTTCATTCCCATTCATCTCGCCCCTGGCGGGGCTACCTTCGGTAGTCTATCCGGGGTGTTCCCACACCCACGTATTCTCGACTCATCTCCCTCCCTCTGTGAGTCTTGTGAATCTTGTGGCTAAAATAGATTTCATCTGATGTTAAAATCCTTCTTCCGCCTCCTGACCCGCTGCTACCGCCTGGCCCTTCCCTATGGACGACTGAAGCTGTTTACCGTTTTGGGACTGATCCTCTTTAACGGACTCCTTCAGCTTATCGGTGTCACCTCGATCTTTCCCTTCTTTGCCCTAGCAGCAGATCCTGATCGTATTCGGAACTCCAGATTCGGTGCATGGTTCCTTTCCTTCCTTCCGCCGATGGATGGCAATCATCTCTTGGTCGTTGCAGGGTGTTTCTCCATCATGATGCTGCTTATTGCCAGTGTTGGCAGTATCGCCAGCGAGGTGGTTCGAATCCGCTATGCCTACGGCTTCTGCCATTGGTTGGGAAGCGACTATTTCAGTCATATGCTGCTCGTCCCTACGGATTTTTCTTGTCCAGGAATACGGCAGATCTGAATCAGAAACTACATGATATCATGCTTTTTATTCAGAGCGTTCTATTACCTCTGGGTGAAATAATAACAAGGATTGTAATGGTCGTTCTATTAGTTGGAACGGTATTTTTCGTTCAGCCTTGGGTGGCTATCGGGGCAATCGTTGTATTGGGAGGATTCTATCTGGGTATCTTTCTTTGGCTAAAGCCTCGCACGAAGATGATCGGTGATACACTCAGTATTCATAATATTGGGTTTTGGAAACATACTGGACAGTTTCTACATGGAATCAAATCTGTGCTTGTCCATGGGCGGAGCAGATACTTCATGGATCAAGCCCTGTCTCACTCTGCACAAATCGGGAAGGCTCAGAGCAAGATACCGATTTACAGCAATGGTCCACGTTATCTCATCGAGCCCATTGCGTTCGGTGGACTAGTGGCGATTGTCATTGTCCTAGCTCTGCAAGGACGTCCTTTCTCGGATATCTTACCAAATCTCTCGGTCATGGCCTTGGCGGCCTATAGGCTCCTGCCGACCCTACAGCTTCTTTACAGCCAGCTAGTGATGGTGGCCACGAATAACTACACTCTCGGATTAATAGAAGAAGAGATAATACAGATAGAAGAAGAAACAGAACTAAGTTCTGAGAACATTAGATCTACTGCACAGCTCCCATTTAACAGAGGGATTAAGCTTGATAAACTTTCGTTCCGCTATTCTGAAGAATCTCTACCGATTCTGACAAATTTTAATCTTACGATTGGGAAGAATGAATCAGTTGGATTTGCTGGTCCCTCGGGTTCAGGTAAGTCCACGCTTGTTGATCTGATCCTTGGGCTTCATACACCACGGAGCGGAGCGATCCTGATTGATGATGAACCCTTGACCAAGTCAAACATGGACTCTTGGCGTCAGATGATCGGCTATGTCCCGCAGGATATCTATCTGCTGGATGA
>CAYUHE010000063.1:0-1657 GCA_964444415.1 uncultured Gammaproteobacteria bacterium | reverse complement strand
TGCAGTAGGGGGAAATATCAATTAACAACTGGTTTTTGTTGTCAATCAGCATCTTCTGCACTTCAAGCTCCAGCCGGCGAAGCTCCCGGTAGGTGATAATTAAAAAGTTGCCGCACCCGCAGGCGGGGTCAAGGAATTTTAGTCTGCTTAATTTTTCGTGGAATTGGTTAAGCTGTGCGGTGCTGCCCTTGATTTGCTCAAATTCTTCCCAAAGCTCGTCCAAAAACAGGGGTTTGATGACCTTTAAAATGTTTTCCTCGCTCGTGTAATGCGCGCCAAGTTCCCTGCGCTCGGCGGGGTTCATAACGCCTTGGAACATTGCGCCGAAAATAGCAGGGGAGATGTAGCCCCAATCGAGCGTGCAGCATTCAAGGAGCATTTTTCTCATTTTTACATCAAAATCCGCAAAGGATAAACGCTCGCTGAACAGGTTGCCGTTGATATATTTAAAGTGTGTGAGTTCGTCTGATAACATGGTCTGTTTTGCGCGCTGTTCCGGCGGTGTGTCGAGGATTTCAAAAAGACGCGCTATCCTCGCGGACAAATCCGAGCCGTCATCCCTTGAGTTGGATACATAATCAAAAAAGAGGTTTTTCTCAAATATCCCCGTATCGTCCGCAAACATGCAGAACAAAAGCCGCACCAAATAAACTTCTAATTGGTGTCCCTCATAACCGTGCGCTTTTAGAATATCATGGAGCTTTGCCATTTTTTCGGCTGCTTTAACATCCACTTCTTTGTCTGTTGAAATGTTAGCGGATGTTTTATAGCCTGCCAAATCGGAAAAGAGCTTAATTTTTTTGTGCAGTATGGCAGTTTTAAAATCCCATTGCTGATTGGTTGTGTTGCGGTAAAGCCTGATGTTTTGAAAATCGGAAACCATGGTGTATTCCGGCAAATCAGCGTCTTCAAGCTTAAAAGCGTAATCCTTCGCTTGACTATATGCTTTGTCCAGGCTTTTGCCGACGGACTTCATTTCGATTAAAATAACGCCTTTCCACAAAAGGTCAATGTAACCGGTTCGGTTGCCCATTGGCACCTTGGTTTCAAAGGTGGCAACCCTTTTGCGGTCAACGCCGAAGACATCGAAAAAGTCATTCAAAAAGCTTTGGGATTCGGAAAACTCATCCTTTGCCTCTTTCCACTTTTTTGCGAAGGCTAATGCCTTGGCTTCAATTTCGTTCCAGCTTAAATTCACTTGAAGATGCCCCCTTGTTTTCGGAGATTTATTATACAATACTAATTATGAAGTATATCACATTTTAATATGGTTATCTATAAAATGAAATAAAATATTTCCGAATTTGGCACAAATTGTGATTTATAACCATCGGTGCAGAATGTATTATACACATTAAATAAAGATGTTGCAAAATCGAAAAATAGTGATAAAATAAAAGTAATATTTTAATGTAAAATTTTAGTCACTGTTATAAATCATTTTTCAGGAGGTTGATGGACATATCTGATTTTAAGGTAACAGATTCCTTAAGGGAGGCTCCGTTTTGTTATGACGGAATCTCTCAAGATGAGTATATGACAGAAGTTATGTATTATGACCATTGGGTGTGTAATCAAGAAACCGAAGGTGTTTATAAGCCATTGAGAAAGCAACTTGAAGATGGCCAAATCAAAAAAATACCTGAAGAATATAAGA
>CAYUHE010000062.1:0-1698 GCA_964444415.1 uncultured Gammaproteobacteria bacterium | reverse complement strand
AATTACTTAATCAAACAAGCGAATTTTTCTTTCAACTTCAATTCATAGATAAGGATTTCTTTTTCGTTAGCCATAGGGCGCATTTGCTGCATTTGCTCCGCCTTTTGCCCAAATTGGGTCGCTTGTAATTCAAACATCGCTATCTTTGTATCGTATTCTTTTGTCTTAGAGTCATAAGGCCATTCGATTCTTGATAATCTATCCATTATTAATTTGTTTTTTTCAACTTCTAATACCTGTATCTGTCTTTCGCAAATCTGTTTTTTTCTCTTGTTTTCAGCAATTCTTTCCTTGTAATTCGTGTTGATTTGGTTTTGAAACGCTGTTAAATCTTCTATCAACTCTCTTTTGAACTCTTTTACCTTTACATCTTTGCAAGCGTAATTGTTCAATGCTACCTTGATTTGTTCGATGTCTCTAGGCTCAATCATAGTAGTTGTTTTGTAATATGCGTTCGCAAATTTCTTTATTGACAAAGTGGTTTGCTTAAATATCTTACCGTAATCCTCTACATTACTCGGCGTTGAGCAATAAGTATAATCAAAAGATTTAACAGAATCTTCCTCTGTTGAAAAAGCTAAATAATCATTTAAAAAAGCACTGGCTGTCATCGAAAACTCTCTTTCATATATACTATATATATATAAAGTAGTTAATATCAAAAAAATTGCCTATTTTTGTTCAAATCAGGGGTATTTGTAACAAAAATTTAACATGAATGATGATTTTTCTAAAGATATTTAAGAAGTTGACCGACATGGGGGTTATAAGGGAAAACGTTACGAGCTTGAACAAGGCAAGCATAAAATAAGGAGTATCAGTTATGGGTATGGCAGCATCACAAGCAAGATTATTAATGCTTACAGCTAGACTGTCTGACTTGGAGTTGGAAGCACAAATGTTATCTAATGCAAAAATTAGACTTTCAGTCCAATCTGAAGGAATATCCACAACTTATTCAGCAGCCTTGAATAATAAAAGATTTGTAGAAGAAACAGATAATAAAACACCGGTGAATGCAAATGTATTAACCGGCTACGGCGCAGACGCAATGAACTTGACCGAAGCTCAAATGATATTGAAAACTTCGGCAGGAAAAGTAATTGTGTCTCAAAAAGTTGGGGATGCTTATTCAGCAGCAAAAGGTAGTTTTGAAACATTCTTAAACTCATTTGGCTTGACTTCAATTAAACCTCCTCTTGTTGACCCAGGGGACACTCCGATTGACCCACCACCTAAATATACATATGACGAAGGTCAAATGACATATTATCAAAATATTTATAACGAAATTGGTTCAAAAGGTTCTCAAGTAGAATCTGACGCGAACTTGAACAGTTATTCTTGGTTGCACGACCAATTAACAAGCGGCAACATATCAATAGAAAAATATGACACTACAGCTAACAAAAACAAAGGCGGTTTTGTCGACATATCATGGAACTCAAACCAAAGTGATATCAACGAAGTGTATGATACAACAGATGATGCTCCGGCAACAGCAACATTTGAATCAGAAATGTCAAAAATCAATACAACAGAAAAAATGATTGATTTGAAACTAAAGAACATAGACACAGAACATACAGCGCTTCAAACAGAATACGACTCAGTAAAAAAAGTAATCGACAAAAACATCGAAAGAACTTTTAAAATATTTAATGCGTAAGTTATAAGGTTTTAATAAAATTTTCTTCC
>CAYUHE010000061.1:0-1714 GCA_964444415.1 uncultured Gammaproteobacteria bacterium | reverse complement strand
TAACCTGAATAATTCATAAAAATATGGAAAAGCTTGTTTATCTCACTGATAATCACTATCTTTGAGTGCTTACAAAACAAAAAACTTTTCCATGGTTAAAAGTACTCAAAATCTAGATTCAAAATTAAAAGCAGAGCAAAAAGATTTACAAACTAATCTTTTCGAACTATCCCCAATAGGAAAAAAGCCTATAGAATTAAGCTTTACCGCTAATAAGACGTCATCTGATGGAGGATTGTTGCTGTTAAAAGAGATTGAAAACCGAATAGGCATAGTTAAATCACTGTCTTCATGTTTACAAGACAATCGTCACCAAAGTTACGTAGAGCATTCTTTTTCTAGCATGATTGCTCAGCGTGTGTTTCAAATAGCTGCAGGATATGAAGATGCGAATGATAGTAATACCCTTAAAGATGATGCTATTTTAAAATTGTGTTCCGACAGAATGCCAGAAAGTCAAAATTCATTGGCATCTCAATCTACAATGTGTCGATTAGAAAATACACCAAAAGCAAGAGAATTGTATCAAATGGGAGAAAGTTTTCTTGATAATTTTATATCATCCTATAAATCAGAGCCTCCGATTATAATTTTAGATTGTGATGATACAAACATCAATGCTTATGGACAACAACAAGAGATTATTTTCAATAATTATTATGGCGAATACTGTTTTATGCCTTTGCATATTTATGAAGGATTAAGCGGAAAGCTAATAACAACTATCTTAAAACCAGGAAGAAGAAGTAAAACATCTAATGTTTTTGGGATACTGAAACGTATAATAACTCGGATTCGTTCTATTTGGGCAAATACTGTAATAGTAGTACGTGGGGATAGCCATTTTTGCTGTAAAGAGCTTATGGATTGGGCTAATTGTCAATGCAGCGTTCATTTTATAAGTGGATTAACTGGCAATAGCGTTCTAAATAAGCTTGCAGAAACCACTGTTAATAGTGCAACTAGAGAGTTTGAGCAATATGGAAGACCTGTCAAACGCTATCATTCATTTGAATATAAGGCTTCTAGCTGGGAGCATACTCAAAGAGTGATAGTAAAAGTTGAAGCAAATTTAATGGGAACAAATATCCGTTATATTGTAACAGATATGCGAGATTATAAAACCAAAGACCTTTACGAAAAAGGATACTGTGCTAGAGGAAATATGGAATTGAGAATAAAAGATCATAAATTATTTTTGCAATCAGATAAAATGTCTTGTACAAGCTTTCTTGCAAATCAATTTCGTCTATTTCTTCATTCTGCAGCATATGTTCTGCTCCACACCTTGCAAAAGGAAGTTCTTGGCGAAACAGAATATCGAAACTCAACAATGAAAACACTGCAAATCAAGGTGATAAAAATCGCAGCTCACGTTAAAGAGTTAAAAACAAAAATACGTGTAGAATTTCCAATAGACTTTCCTGCAAAAGCTGCTCTTGAAAGATGTCTTGGAATTTTCGAGCCAATGAAGTGCTAAAAAATCGCAAGCATTAGCAAATCACTGATTATCAATACTAGTCGATTTTCGACAAGGGAGATTTATGTCGAAAAGCTAAAATTATGTCGAAAAATGTGAATCAATCAATCTTATTTGATAAAAAACAGGACTAAATCATTTCAAAAAAATACAGAATCTCAATAAATCGGTATTTTAATTTTCGATATTTCTCTGCAAAATTCGTATTTTTGATTTTATGAATTAAACAGGTTA
>CAYUHE010000060.1:0-1716 GCA_964444415.1 uncultured Gammaproteobacteria bacterium | reverse complement strand
GGTTAAAATAAAATCAAATTGATCGCTTGCAACTAAAATATTATGTCCTAATTCGACTTTATTATTTGCTTTTCCCTTTTTTATCCATTCTGTGTGCGGCTCAAAGATTGAAAATAGTTTTTCCTCATGCGGTATGATCTCTCCTTTGATGAGCCGACGCTCAACCAGGTCAATATGCTTTGTCAGCATGCTTTGATAATAATCTAACTGTAGTAATATCAACATTTCTTGGGGAATCGTTAAACTGGTATTGATTGTTTTTTTGCTGTTTATAACTTTATCATTTAGTTGTCTTGCCAATCGCAGATATTCCTTTTTTTTTTCTTCTCTCTCTCTTTGTCCTTGCCTCCTGATTGACAAGTTTTAGATAAATCCCGACACTGATTCTTCAGACTACGATACCACAACTTAGCCTTTCTCCATCCTGATAAATTAAATTCCTTCTCGCAATTCATGATGGTATCAATACATTTTCGACTAGCATCCCAGAGCAGGCTTATATCTGAAGGGAAATGTACGTTGCTTTCCATCACATAAGTGTCCGCTTTAACCTTTAGTTTTTTTTTTACTATCTGATGCCCAGCTTTTATAACCAATGTGTTGATTTGGTCTATTGTTGCCTCATCCAATAAACTTGCATTCTCACGTACTGTGTTGTATGCAAATTTTTTCTCTTCGCAAAAACTGTCGTTTGATTCTACTCCCATGATCTGTCTTACCAATTTATCATAGTTTGCCACATGCCACAAGCGATCATAGTTGATGTCTAATGTTGAGCGCACTACACCCAATACCAGAATGTGCCAGAGATCCATTCCGGTGCGACCTGTATTTTGTTTGCCGGAAAGAATCACTTTTTCCAAAATGGAAAACACTTGTTCGTTTAATTCCGGATTAGTGAAAATAAACTGAAGCGCAAGAAGTGTTGGAGGTAGTTCGTCTCTTTTGTATAATGGTATGTTTACTAATGATATTGGAGTAACTCCTAATGAAAGTTGCTGTTCAAATCTTATTCTCATAATACCGCGAATGTTTTACGTTAATTTTTATGCACTTGGAAATTGGTCGAATATTCTTCCTCTATTTTTGCTAATTTCCTTGTTTAGCAAGGATTACAGGTGCAAAGGTAAGTCCTTTTTATGAAACTTTCGCAGAATATTTATTGATTTTATTAACAACAAAATGTTAATATCCAACTATTTATATTGTTTTCGGGCAAGCACTATGTAGGGGCAAGGCAAATAAAGTTTCACCAGCATTGTAGATAAATTTTTAGGAATCAGAACTTACAAATCCTATTCAGTGCAATCATAACTATTGAAAAGATTGCGATTATGTATATTACCACAACGAACGTAAAACAAAATAAGCAATTAGAAACTGTATGCAGTTTAATAAGAAAAGTAGAATCAACAGCTACTACAAAATAACTACGCGAGACATACGATTTGCAAACAAGTATCGAATTCCTTCATCATAAAAATTGCAAGGAACAAAAATCACCCCTACAAAGCAACACAAAAATTAACGGTTTAACATAGCACCCATTTACTCAATTTGACCTCTATAATTTTTTTTTGCCGGTGCTACGAATTTGCCTACAGTGATTTATAGTGTCAATCCAACAATATATTTCATATTTAAGCCATTTAATAGGAGGTAGGCTATCCAGAATCCCTCGGTGCAGAAGCTCATCCAGCGTGGCTGTGAGTGGGC
>CAYUHE010000059.1:0-1783 GCA_964444415.1 uncultured Gammaproteobacteria bacterium | reverse complement strand
CGCGGGCGCCCGGAGACATTGCGCAGTTTCAAGACCGCGAATTTCACCGGCGCGTCCATCGCCACATAGACCCACAGCTCGGAGGCGATTCCGTTTTCGCAGTGCTCAAACACGGTGTAGCCAAAGCCGTGCCGGATGACATAGGGTGTGGCGCCGCGCGCGGGCAGCGGCGTCGGCGACCAGAACTGTCCGGTCTGCTCGTCGCGAAGGTAGAACGCCTCACCCGGGGTGTCCTGGACCGGATCGTTGTTCCAAGGCGTCAACCGGAATTCGTGAGCATTTTCGACCCAGGTGTAAGCCGCCCCGCTCTCAGAGACCACCGTCCCGAAATACGGATTGGCCAGCACATTGACCCAAGGTGCCGGGGTCATCTGGCCGCGTGCCAAAGTGATAATGTATTCATGCCCATCGCGGGTGAAGCCGCCGAAGCCGTTCTGGAAGATCAGATCCCGCAGCGGGATCGGCTTGGGAACGTCGGGCCACACGGAGCGTGAGGGGATCAGAGCCGGGATCAACGGTTCCAACACGCTCCGGTCATCCAGTTGCTCGGTCAGCGTCCCTTTCTCATCGTCGAGGACGATGCGTGCGGCGGATAAAAGCAGCACGCGATCCTCGGTAGGTATCTGCTCGAGACGCCGGACAAAGATGCCTCCCGGTTTATCCAGCATGGGCGCTTCGATTCCCGAAACGATCAGATGGGTGATCTGGTCGTGCAAGGACTGGTGATAGACGGAGGTGTCCTCATTCAGAATGATCAGTTCGACGGTCAGCCCCTTCAGGCGCCAGTATGAGTGGGCGCGGATCAGTTGCCGGACAAGTTCGATCTTTTCCGCGTCGCCAATGCGGAGCAGGACAATCGGCGAGTCACCCGAAATGCCGTAGCTCCAGAGCCCGCTTTGGCCGCGCCGGTTGTTGCGTAGTACGCTGGGGGCTGCGCGGCGGGCGGGGTCGGCATAAATCAGCGCGCTGGCCAGTCGCCCGTAGAGCTGAGCCTCCGCCTCCGTGGCGTCGAGCAGGTGCAAGGTGACCTGACTGTGGGTCCACGCCAGATCGCAGGCGCGGTCAGCCATACGGGGGCTTTGATATTTTTCCACGTAGGCTAACGCGTCTTCCCGGGTTGCGGCTGCGCCGAAAACCAAGTTCATGACGGCGACCGCGTGAGGCGGTAGGGTGACCGTGCGACGCAGCGAAACAATCGGGTCGAGCACCGAGCCCACCGTGTTGGACAAAGGCGACGCGCTCTGCAGGGCGGCTGGCGCGGCCAGCGTTCCGCCGCGGCCGATGAAGCGGAGACGGTCGGTTTCGCAGGACAGCTCGCCCTGAATGCCGCCTTGGCCCACCATCAGATGCAGCAGCCACGGCGGCCTTTCTTCCTGGGACCGTGCGCGTCGCGTGCAGAGCAGGGCGGAGGACGGGCGCTTGAATTCGGTCTGGACAAAGAGGTTGCTGAACGCGGCGTGCGCCTCGTCGGAGGCCTGAGCCGCAAGCACCACCTCCGCGTAGCTGGTCAGCTCGATGACGCGCACGGCGGAGGAGCGGTTGGTAATCGTGATGCGGCGCAACTCCACGTCGTCTTCCGGGGAGACACAAATCGACGTGTGGATTTCGAGGCCGGCATGACGCTGCCGAAACTCAGCGCGAGCTTGCGTGAAAATGGCCTCGTAGCCTTTTGTTGCGCGCAGGGTGGGCTGATACGCGGTGGACCAGTATTCTCCCGTGGCCACGTCGCGCAGGTAGACAAAGGTCCCCCAGCAATCGCGGGTGGCGTCTTCGCGCCAGCGCG
>CAYUHE010000058.1:0-1922 GCA_964444415.1 uncultured Gammaproteobacteria bacterium | reverse complement strand
CTTACAAACGGCTCGCTGATTTATATTCTTAATACTTCTAGTAGCAGCAACAGTGTTAATGGTGCGCAGGTTGTTGCCACCACCCCTACCGCCAACTCGTTTACATTTACCAACGTCAATGGCACGGTAACCGCAGCAGCCGTAACTAACTCGGCTGCTAATAACGTCATCTATTCTCGCCCTGCGGGTTACGTTGAGTCCCGGTCATTTGATGGTGGCGTGGCATTCTCGGCTGGCGCTGCGGTTCCCAACTCGCAGTTGATTCGTCAGACCCGTAGGTACTTCAGGTATCAGTCTGGTAAAGGCATTCAATTTAGTACCGGTACTTCTTTGGCTCCGTCGTTGTTTGTTACCAGCATTACTTCTTCTGGTACTACTGCAACCATCACCACCCGGTTTGCGCATAACGTCGCTGCTGGTTGTGTGATCGTTGTGTCGAACGTGGACCAGCCGCAATACAACGGCACCTTCACGGTAACTGCTGTAACCGCTACCACGCTGACTTATACGATGCTTGGCGCGGCATCTGCCAGCCCTGCCACGGGCCTGCCTTTGCGAGTTAACCCGCTGAATTGGTACGGCAGTTCAAACCGTGTTGGCTTCTTTGATACTCAGAACGGACTGTTTTTTGAGTACGACGGGCAAACTTTGTACGCTGTTTCGCGCAACAGCGTCACTCAGGGCAACGGCACGATTGCAACAACCCAAGGTAGCTCAGCAATTACCGGTACTGGTACGCAGTTCAGTACGCAGTTCAAGCCGGGTGATTTCTGCGTTATCCGGGGTCAGTCTTACCGCATCCTGAATATCATCAGCGATACTAGTATGTACATCTCGCCGGAGTATCGTGGGGCTACACTTTCTGGTGGCGCACTAATCTCCAAGACGATTGATACCCGCGTTCCGCGCTCGCAATGGGCTGACCCGTTGGACGGTACAGGGCCGTCTGGGTATACGCTGGATATCACCCGGATGCAGATGCTCTATATCGACTACAGTTGGTATGGTGCGGGCTTTGCGCGGTTTGGTATGCGTACTACCAAAGGTCAGGTCGCCTACGCGCATCAGTTCACTAACAATAATGTTCGCTACGAAGCGTATATGCGCTCGGGTAATATGGCGGCGCGTTATGAGTCAAACGGAATCCCGCCGGTTACTTATTTGACGGCTACGCTTGGAACGGGTGGTTCGGGTACGGTAATCAACGTCGCCGATGCTTCGCTCTTTCCCCCGACTGGCACGATCCGTGTTGTTGCTGCGGCTCAGAATGGTGTGGTTGAGCATATTTCTTACTCGGCTAGAACCGCCACGACGATCACTGTGAATGCGCGGGCGCAGACCGGCGGACAGGCTTCAGCACAGACGTTTACTTACTCGGCTACTGCGCCGATTGCGGTTGAGTATTATGCGCCCGACACGGTGGCCTCGCTTTCGCACTGGGGATCGTCGGTCATTATGGACGGTCAGTTCAACGATGATAAGTCGCTGATCTTTAACTACGGTATGTCAACGGCGCTGACTACCACGGCACTCACTCCCGTGCCGATCCTTGCGATTCGTTTGGCCCCGGCAGTTGATAACGGGACTGTGGGTCTGTTGGGTGCAAAAGAGATCATCAACCGGATGCAGCTTGAGCTAAATGAGCTTCAGTTGTTTACGACTGGCACAACTGGTTATCTGGTGAATCTGATTCTGAACGGATACGTTACCGGCACGTTTAGCGGTAACAGCGGCAACTTTGTATCTCCGACTTCTACTCAGTCGCCCACTACTTCGTCGCTGGCACAGGTTAATTTCAACACTACCTCCTCCGTTACGATTTCTGGTGGTGAGTCTGTGGCGGGTGCTTACACGCCGGTATCTGGTCCGCTGTCGATTGATCTGTCTCGGGTCCGTGACTTGGGTAACTCAATCTTGGGCGG
>CAYUHE010000057.1:0-2029 GCA_964444415.1 uncultured Gammaproteobacteria bacterium | reverse complement strand
GATTCACGATACTCAGGAACACGAGTTTCAGGGAATATAATAGTCGGTAAAGCTTTTTCAATTGCCGCATTAATATCATCTCCCTCAGGCAGCACCATATCTGCCGGTTCTTTCAACTGTGTCACGGAATTTCCTGTTAAGATACGGATTCCCATATTCATATACGTTTGTAGTTCATCTGCCAATAACTTAGTCGCATACGGCATTTCTACAATACTCATCGTGGCCAAGCTGCGTTTCACTGTAGGCAAAATCTCCATATTGGCCGCTGACGTTCCAATATACTGAACCGGTCCATCGCATAGAGGGCACACAAACAGATTCTGGCGATTGTTGTAAATCGGAACCGTGCCGCATCCATTACAGATCCGAATATCGGATTTATCGGCTCTTTCCATAATAGACTCCTTCAAGAATCCGGAAATCCCGTGACCCGCCAAAGCATCTCTCTCCATTTCACCAATACGCAGGCCACCTTGCGCACCACGTCCTCCTGTAGGCTGGCGTGTCTTTTGTTCTCTTCTTCCTTCAGCACGCGCATTCCACTTATCTTCCACCATGTGTTTCAAGCGCATAGCAAAGACGGGCCCCATAAATATCGTGGTATCCATCTGAACGCCAGAAGCCCCATCATACAATATCTGATTTCCAGTCTTCTCCAAACCAAACTGCCCTTCTAGAACACGTCCAATGGCCTCAACCGCAGTCGGATCACTCATAAATACCGTTGCATCACCAATCATAGTATTCTTATAACACACTTCTCCAAAGATCATCTCCATTAGTTGGGCCACCGTCATACGACTCGGAATACAGTGAGGATTTACAAGCATATCAGGTACCAAACCATCCGCAGTTCTCGGCAAGTCATGAGCGCGGAAACGCATTCCAATTGTGCCCTTTTGTCCGTGGCGAGTACTAAACTTGTCACCCAACTCAGGAGTTCTGTCCTGGGTAATACGGACTTTCACCAACGTCATTCCTAAGTTATTCACCGTAGATACCACAGATTCTACACGTCCTGTAGTCCATACTTGCGGTGTTAAAGAGGAGTCCTTGAATTTACCTGACTTATCTTGAATATATTTTCCAACAATCACTGTGTTTTCATCAACGTATTCACCTACTTTAACAATTCCGCGCTCATCCAGCTTTGTGTAATCATACCCAGGTTTCAAGTCTGTCCATTGATTCACACGCAAAGGGTTCGCAATTGTGCTTCGCGTTCCTGCGACCTTGTCTTCTTCTTCAAATGTCTGGTAACTTCTGTAGTTGATATTGCGGAACATTCCGCGCTGGAAAGCATCTTCATTAAATACAATGCCGTCATCTTGATTATATCCCTGGAACGGCATGATTGCCATAATGAGATTGTGTCCATACGGCATAACACCTTCTCCCAGAATATCGTAGGTCAGAGTTCTTACGAGAGGGGCTTCTCCATAAGATAGGATATTGGCCGCATTGTCGTAGCGGTTTTGGAAATTCGTCGCATACATGCCGACTGCCTGTTTCGACTGCGAGCATGAGAGCTGATTACGAGGAGACTGATTAAAGTTTGCGAAAGGAACCATACCATTTACAATAGATATGATTGTACAAGGATGAATTTCCATGTGGCTTGCCGATTCCGTAATGTGTTCAGGGAAATTCACAATAAATGCTTCATTCTGTTCATAAGGATCTATGTATTCAATAACACCTACAAAGGGTTCTAAGGCTTCTTTATACTTTGTAAAAGGTAGAGAACCGACTATTTCCGCAAACGGATCTATGAATTTTGAGGTCATGATTTCGTGGGAGGATGTTAAAGGGAGATTGCCGAGGACGAGAGTTTTCCATAGCTTTGCGGATTCCAGAGTTTCCTTTGGTATCTTTGCTCTTTCGCCTAAGTGGATGAGTGGGCGAACAGGGCGGCCTTCATCTAAGAACAAGAATACGCGGCGATTGCGGATTGAGAATCCAATACTCGTTGTTGCGGGAGATCGGAAGAGCACACGTCTGAACTCCAGTCACATTCAGAAATCTC
>CAYUHE010000056.1:0-2155 GCA_964444415.1 uncultured Gammaproteobacteria bacterium | reverse complement strand
AGTTCAGACGTGTGCTCTTCCGATCTTCCAAGCTTCGCCGTATTTTCCGGCATCGATGGATTCAAGCCACGACCTCACCGCGCTGATCTTTAGTTCGCGCTCCATATTCTGGCCTCTTTCGTGGACCGGAGCTAAAGGCGCACCCTCCGAGGCAGGAATCTCGATGTTCACCCATCCGGAATCGCAAAAGAGACCATAACCCGGGAGCAAAGCAGCTAACAACAAACCAAGCAAACCGCACCAACTCACAGCCGCGACAAATTTCCCCAATCTGCTAGAGCGAGCTGACAAGCCGAATACCATTGCCGGAATCCCCGTTAGGATGGCCAATCCGAGAGCTTGCAGTCCCCCCCCGAAACGGGAGTATTCCAAAATGGCAAAAACTCCCGAAGAGCCAAGGATGAGGAGTCCGAGACTGATCCTGCCGGGTGTTTTGGAAACCGGAGGAGAATGCCGGGTACGAGGCAGGGTCAGGCAGAGGAGGCCGATCGTTGAGAGAAAAATTCCCGCAATAAGGGTCCACCTCAGACGGGTAACGTAATTACTGTCAAAATTCCAAACTCTCAAGCTGCCGGGTGTTGAACGAAACTCGGTGACGTTGATAGTATCCCTAAGTGGATCTGAATTGTTTTCATTCAAGGCGTTGGCGACCGCAACTCCCGCTTGTTGCAGACGCTTGCGGGCGCATTCCTGATCAGGATCCTTCACGCCGATTCGCCAGGGTTTATAACTGTTTGATCCGGGAGAGGTGTTATGGGTCTGGGCGGACAATATCACTCCTGGAAACGGGCGCAGCGCTTGTTTCAATATAGCTTCCGCCGATTTGCGGGACTGCCGACCCGGCGTGGTAAAGATTGTCTCCTCCAGGTTATCTGACGCTTGCCTGTCGCGGAAGTATACCGGGATTGCCAGCGAGAGCGGCAGGCACAGGATCAGCAGCCCACCGGCGAGCTGGAGCAGGGGAAGCTTGCGCTTGGTTGTTGTTGCCTTGGCCGGGGTGGTGGAAATCTCCTCCACCATGGTTTTCAATTCGCTGACTTGTTGAAATCTCAGGGTGGGGTTCTGCTGCAGGGCCCGGACAACGACCGCGTCGAGTCGCACGTCGATCAGCATCCGCTGCGAAGGCGGCCCGAGCGGCTGCTCCGGCAGTCGGCCGGTTAGCATCTGATAGATAATCACCCCGAGCGCATAGATATCCGCCCGATGATCAACGCTGCCCGGCCGGTTGAGTTGTTCGGGAGCCATGTAGGCCGGGGTACCCATGAGTATACCGACCTCGGTGAAGGCGGAGGAACTGCGTGTGTTAGAAAAAATTCGGGGTCCGTCCCGGCCAGTTTTGCCAGCCCGAAATCCGCGATTTTCACGTTGCCCTGGCGATCTAGCAGAATGTTTGCCGGTTTGATGTCGCGGTGGACGATGCCGAGGTCATGAGCGTATTGCAGCGCGCGCAGATCCGTGGAACGATTGCGAGCGCCTCGCGTGCGGACAGGCGCTCACCTTGAAGCAATTGGTGCAGGGTCACACCATCGACAAATTCCATCAGGAAGAAAAACAGGTCGCCGGTTTGCCCGTATTCATAGAGCGTGACGATCCCCGGGTGATTGAGTTTTGCGAGCGCCCGGGCTTCACGGGTGAAACGCTCGGCAAACGCAGGATCCCGGGCGATGGCGGCTGGCAGGATTTTCAGGGCCACCACCCGGTCCAATGCGGTTTGTCGCGCCTTGTAAACCGCGCCCATACCGCCGCGCCCGATCAATTCCAAGATCGCAAGCGAGGTAAACAGGGGTGCCAACTCTTCAATGGAGGGTGGAACGAAGGCCGTGCCGGCCGTGTTGAGTTGGCTGTCAAAGGCGCCCTGTTCTAACAGGCATACCGGGCACAGGCCCGCCAGTGCTTGTGCCGGCATCGGCGTCTGGCATTGCGGGCAAAGCGGGGCTTTCATCGGAAAATCCGAGGGTGACGTATCCACACCCACTTCAGAAGGAAATTTCTTCGGGCGTTACCGGATTCTTGAATTATCAAAGAATCGCGTCAATTCACCCCGGCCGAGCGGGATCTCCCACGTGCCTGTAAACACCCGTATCCATGTGGGTCGGAAAACAGGGACAACGGCAAGACTGCCTAGACGGGTATTGGAGAATATATGGTTTCATTC
>CAYUHE010000055.1:0-2222 GCA_964444415.1 uncultured Gammaproteobacteria bacterium | reverse complement strand
CTTCAAGACCTTCTTCGCCGCCTTCTGCTCCGAAGTCACCTTCTTCGCCGCCGAAATCTTCTTCGTCGCCGTCGAGAGAAATTTCTTCTTCGCCGCCTTCGTCGCCGAGGTCATCGAAACCGTCTTCATCTTCTTCAGTCATGCCTTGTTCTTCTGATTCAATTTCATCTTGTAGATCACCGACTTGACCGCCGAGATGTTCTTCGTCCATCATTGATTCATAAATTTCGCGGGACTTTTCAACAACGATGTCGTGAAATAGTGCGCGGGCTTGTTCCTCATTCTCATTAGTAATTAACTGAATGAGTTGTTCAAACTTTTTGTTGTCCATTGGGTATCTCCTAAGTGTTAATGGCTTTGCTAAATTTATTTATAGCATAGTCAATTAAATGACGCAATAAGTGCGTATTTTTAATACTTTTGAAGATTTTTTGATTATAGCGAAGGTATTCCGCCGCCCTCGCCGCCTTCTGCTGGGACAGAGTATTGATCGTGAACTTTTTTCAGATATTCTTTTTTCTCGTAATTTCGAACATCCATCATTTTTCTGAGTTTTCTGATTTGACGCAAAGTGAGTTTAGTCTTGCGGGATTCTTTCCACTTTGGTTTAGAGTTGTCAGTCGCAACATCTTGATAGCCTTCAACAGGCGCGTCAAACATCTCCAGTAACTTCATATATCTATTTATCTTTGTTACATTCCTGCGCCACCTGGGGCTCCACCTGGGGCAGGGGCACCTGCAGGTGATGAGCCCACGACAGCAGGGGCTTGCTCCATACCTGGCTCTTCTGGTGGGGCTTCCATGTCTTCTGCTGATTGTGTGTCTGATTCCATATCACCAGTTGATATCCCAACGCTTCGTAAATCTGATCCCTGGGGGTCAACATCAACATCTTTATGATTTTCTTCACGCCATAGTTTTTCGTTCTTGTTAATTTCTTCTTCAGTTAATCCTAGAAAGCGTTCAAGCGCAAAGCGTTTAGACATATAAGGGAATGCTTCAATCGTTGAAAAGGTTGAGACCCGTGATGTGTCGAGTTCTGATTGACGATACGAGGCAAAGTTCTGGGGTTCATTAAATTTGAGAGTGAACAGACCACTATCAATGTTTAAACCTCTCCAGCGTAGAAACAACTTAAATTCTTCATCTAGCTTTTGGCTAATATAGTTCTCAAGGCGTTCGCAATATTGATTGAAACGAAAATCTTGAATCATCGCTGTTCCGACCTTACCGTCACCCATAATTCGTTCGCTGTCATCAGGGCCTGTTGGTAAATACGAACTTGGAATACGTAGGCCCCGTGCTAATCTGTTGTTGAAGTAACGCAAATCGTCAATCTCACCTAGATTTTGGCCACCTGGTAGCGTTTCAACACTGCTACCTCTGCCTTCAGCAGTAGTCGGGAAGAAATAATCTTCATTAATACTCATCGGGTTATATGTAGCATCAAGAATTGATTGTCCACCGTGAACAGAAGGGATTCTGCGTTGATGAATTTCATTCTTTACTCGTTCAACGAATGCCATAGCCATGTGACTTGGCATGTTACCAACGTCAATCTTGAAAATTCTACGCTCTGGAGCACGTTGAACACGATAGATAAGCACAGCATCTTCCAGAAGTTCTTTCTGTTTGAAGACCTTGAAGATGTTTTCCAGAATTGACTGACCAAACGGCCAGAAGCGGTCAAGCCCCTCAGTAAGACTCAAGTGAACCACGTGCTTCGCATCAATCGCAGACTCTTGAATACCTAGGGTGAATCTGCCTGCTGTTGTAGCAGTGTTAGGGATTGTATAACCTGCGCTGACGCTACCACCACCTGTACCACCTGAACCTGTCGCCGGGTTCGCAGCAAAGTCTGTGTTATTCTTCTGTGCGACTGACAGATTTTCAAGGTTGATGTTTATGTCTTTAATAACGTATTGCTCAGGCACTTTACCTTCGCTTTCGTTCACAATGACCTTGATAACTTTAGTCATGTCAACCCAGTATAACTTGAAGTTTTCTGGGTCACGAACAAACACTTGATCACCGTACTTCACTGTATTACGAAATACTTTGAAGGCGCGAGAGTCGAACTCGTTTAGTTTACACCATTGCTGAAGTTGTTTCTTCAGTAATTCAATTTCATGCGGGGTTGGATATTCAGAGAACTCCAGATTGAATGGAGTTTTATTGTGTTCGTTTGTCTGAGTGCAAAATTCAGCGATAATATCCAAACA
>CAYUHE010000054.1:0-2245 GCA_964444415.1 uncultured Gammaproteobacteria bacterium | reverse complement strand
CAACTAATACAGCCTTCAAACTTGCCCGAGCTCATCTTACCTAGTCCTTCAAAGCCTTTACCTAACTCAACGGCTTTAACTGGCTCATAACCCAACGCCATACGTTTGTCGATACTGTCATATGTGTTGGTAGTACTCAACCAACACAGGTGCATCCCTGGAAGTGATCCCGGTGGGATTTCCGGCAGTGCACTATTCTGCCATTTATCTCTAAACGCATCAAGGCGTTCACGATGTGCAATATCATCTGGGTTTGCTGTCATTGAGCGCTCAATTACTTCCTGAGCACGTTCTGCCATGCGATCATCTAAATCTCTTTTAATTCTGTTGTTAGCCATTTATGTTATCCTTTATTAGCGCGATCATACGATGCGTATGCGCGGATCATTTTGTTTCGCTTCTCTACATCGTCCCATGAACCAGCATCTTTAATCGCCTGTACACGCTCACGGCTTAGTGTGATGGTGTTTGGCTTTGTGGTTGATGCTGACACACGACTCGAGGCTGTTGGTCCAGCTGATCGACGTTGTGTGGTGCCACCTTTTGCTGTATAGCGGTGTGGCAAACGTGCAGATAATCGATTATCGAGTTCATCCCAGTATTCAGAATCCGATGGATCCCAACCGTCTGCAGATAACTCTTGATCAATAACCTTGGCAATTCTACTATCTGTGTCTCTAGCCTCAGGGTCATACCATGAGTTCTTACGGAGCCAGTCTTTAGCGTTTCGTTCTACTTCCTGTGACACCGGATTAGGAACGTTTTGTTTAGGCTTTTTAGCTTCGTTAAGTTGTTGCTTTTTAAAATGTTGCAACTGTTGTAGACGTTGTTTGGCGTCTGTCAATTGTTCCAAGTATTCAATTTGTGCCGCAGCGTCGCCAGTTTGCGCTGCCTGCATCATCTTCATCTTTGCATATTCAACACGGGTTGCTTCGTCTTCTAACGTTTTGTCTAGCTGTGCTAACCGGAACGATGACTGATTGTTTTCAATCTGAGCCAAGCGTCTTGCCAGCTCTTCGTTACGTTTTTCTAGCGCACTAATTTTATGTTTAGATGACGCGTCGCGTTGTTTTGCTAATTCTTTTTTGAGCCTACGCTCTTCACGGCGAGCTTCGCGGATCTTCTCACGCTCTTCCTCAGACTCATCATTATCGTCCTGACCATCTTCTTCTTGGTCATCGCCGTCTTCGTCTGTCTGCCCACCACCGTCAATTTCGGTATCAAACTCTTCTTGAGCGTTTTCTTCTACCTTGGCTGAGACGGAGCCATCTTCATTTTCCCTAATAGGGACGTCTTTTTCTTTTTCTGCCATTTTTCTATCCTTTATACAAAGTTAATCTACAAAAGCTTTCATGCGTTGTGCATGTTCAAAAGATTTTACCTTAGAAATAATCTCTCGAGCTTGTAGTGTAATAAACACAACCGGGGCGCCTTCATCACCCGCATCAACCACATAACGATCACCGCCGTATTTGATTGTGCGAACTAGGTCACCTACTTGACACCAAGGTCCTTCGATCCATGGTGTTAAATCGTCTAAGTTTTTGTATGCTAATGGTCCAATCTGAATAACCTTAGCCACAGTCTCATTAAATTTAATGGTTTGTGTTGTCTCGTCTACCAATATAATCCCGCCCTTAGATGTTGTCTTTTCGCGACGTAGTTGCACTAACACGCGATCACCTAACACCTCAATACCAGGTTCTACTATTGGAAAACATTCTAGTTCTGAACGTAAATCTGGCTCGTCCGAAGCCTTTAAATCATATGCAGCCATTCGGCCTCACTCCTTGCACTATACAGTGCTAATATTGATCTTCGTCGTCTTCAGATAGGAGGGATTCAATAATCCCAAGTGCCTCAGACAACCCTTCTTTTTTACCCACAAATCGTTGATATGTATCAAAGTTGTGAATATTTATACCAGACGCAATTGCCTCTGTTATATCTTTGTCAGCGTTTTTCAAACGCTCAATTAATTCCGAGATTAAGTCTTTCATACATGTACTAATACATACACATATGAAAATCCGCCCTAAATATTAATATTTTTGACCAAATTGGTCTTTTACGTTAGAATATGGGCCTAATTTTTTGCCTTCTGTTAACTTAACTTGGGCTGCGCCTTTTTTCCAGTTGTTATCACGATGTGATCCAGATGCGCCTTTTTCTACAGCTTCTCCTGGACCGCCAGCGTATCCTGGTGTGCCTGTCATCTTGTATGCTTTTTTATATCCTAATAAAT
>CAYUHE010000053.1:0-2446 GCA_964444415.1 uncultured Gammaproteobacteria bacterium | reverse complement strand
CAGAGGAACGGGGAGCTGGATGGGCTGCAGCAGGCCTTCATCCAGGCCGGCGCCGTCCAGTGCGGGTACTGCTCTCCAGGGATGCTGATGTCGTCGAAGGCGCTGCTGATGAGGGTCCCCCATCCTTCCGAAGCGGAGATCAGATCGGCCCTCGCCGGCAACCTCTGCCGCTGCACGGGCTACCTCAAGATCGTCAACGCGGTCCAGGCGGCCTCGGAGCCCCATCATGAGTAGCATCCGCTACGAGACCCCGACGGACCTGGAAGCCTTGGCGCAATGCCTGGGGCGAGCCACTGAGCGAACGCACCTGCTGGGGGGCGGGACCGACCTGCTGCCGAAGTTCCACGGCCGGATCCCCGTGGGCACCACCCTCATCGATATGACGGGCATCCGGGCCCTGGACACCCTCGAGATCACCGCGGAGACGGTCGCCATCGGCGCCAACGTCACCTATGCCCGACTGGCCCAGGAGCCCTTTGTCCAGGCCCGAATTCCCTGCCTCAGCACCATGGCCTCGCAGATCGGTTCGGTCCAGGTCCGGAACCTGGCCTGCCTGCCCGGCAACCTCGCCAATGCCTCCCCTGGGGGGGATGCCCTGGGTACCCTCATGGCCCTGGATGCCGTGGTCACGATCCTGGACGCACAGGGACGCACGCGCTCCATCGAGGTGGCCGACCTGGTGCTGGGCATCGGTCGGACCAGCCTGGCCATGGGTGAAGCCATCATCGGCATCCGGGTCCCGGTGCCTCCGTCCGCGCGCAGCGGCTTCGGCAAGATCGGCCTCGGAGCCCGAAGCCAGGTGGTGATCGCCAATGTGAGCCTGACCATGGTGTTCACTCTCGCAGCCGGAGACCACAGGATCGGGCGTGCGCGCATCGTCCTGGGCTCGGCAGCCCCCAAGGCCTTCCGAGCCCTCGAGGCAGAAAAGGCTTGCCTGCATAGGCGACCCTCCGCAGCCATGGCGGCGGAGCTGGCGGAATCTCTGAGGGGCAATGTCCAGGACTCCATCCGCGGCAACCCGCTGTTCCAGCACAAGCTGAACGACGTGCAGGGCCTCGCGCAGGATGTCTTCCACGCCATTTTCCATGACCTGATCCAGGAGTGAGTGATGCCGAGCGCGGAGCTGAAGATCGTCGGCAAATCGGTGCCCATCCATGATGTGACCCAGAAGGTCACCGGCAGCGTCCGCTATGTGGGTGATCTGAAACTGCACGGCATGCTGCACGCGAAGCTCCTCCTGAGCGATATCGCCCATGGCAGGATCCAGCGGATCGACACCGCCGCCGCCGCCGCCCTGCCGGGGGTGGTGGCGATCTTCACTTACGCGGATGCCCCTGGGAACGCCTACAATTCCCACAAGTGGCTGGAGGGTCTGGAGGTCGTCAAGGACGAGACCCTGTTCACGGACCATGTGCGCTTCCACGGAGATCGCATCGGCGCCGTCGTCGCGGAGACGAAGGAGATCGCCGAGCGGGCGGTCCGCCTCATCACCGTCGTCTACGAGGAACTGCCGGTGGTCCTCAATCCCGAGGCGGCACTGAGTGCTGATTCGGAGCCCATCCATGCGGCGGGCAACCGCCTCTACCACAAGCGGATCGCCTGCGGCGACGCCGCCGCCAGGCTGGCCGAGGCCCATCTGGTGGTCGAAGACAGGATCGAGACGCCCAAGGTGCATCACGCCGCAATGGAAACCCACGGCTGCATCGCCGACATCGACGCTGCGGGCACCCTCACGATCTACACGCCCTGCCAAGTCATCTTCCAGGTCCAGCTGATCGTCGCGGAGGCCCTGGGCATCCCCCTCGACAAGGTGCATGTGATCAAGACCACCCTCGGGGGCTCCTTCGGCGGCAAGGGGCACCCCATCCTGGAGCCGGTGGCCGCCTTCCTGAGCCGCGAGCTGCACAGGCCGGTGAAGCTGATCCTTGACCGAACGGAAACCATCCTCAGCACCCGGACCCGGACCCGAACCATAGGCCGGGTGAAGACGGGCGTTGACAGGGACGGACGCATCACGGCCCGGGAAATCGACATGCTCGTGGACGTTGGTGCCTACTGCACGAATGGCGAAGCGATCCCCATGGCCATGGGGAAGAAGACCTTCCGCCTCTACCGGGTCCCGGATCAGACCTATACCTCGGATGTCGTCTACACCAATACTGCCATCGGAGGAGCCTGCCGCGGTTATGGCTCACCCCAGGTGTGCGCAGTGACCGAGATCAACCTGGATCATACCGCCGCCCGTCTGGGCATGGACCCGGTAGCGTTTCGTTTGCGGAACCTGGTGCAGCCCTTTGATCCGGATCCAGCCGGAGGCCCGGACATCGGCAACGCGCGGATCATCGACTGCGTCCTGCAGGGCAGCGCCCTCTTCGGCTGGGAGGAGAAGCGGGGGCGGGCCCAAAGCAGCGGCCGGTTCCGCCATGGCGCCGGGATGGCCTGCTGC
>CAYUHE010000052.1:0-2472 GCA_964444415.1 uncultured Gammaproteobacteria bacterium | reverse complement strand
AAAATTGAGGGTGGTGTCGTTACAAAACCAAGCGTTCAAACAATTCAAAAAATCGCCAAGTCGTTAGGCGTTCCTATGGAGGATTTATTAAAATAATTTTTTAAAATGAAAAAATCTTACAAACAGATATTTATTCTTCTCGCGGTCAGTGTTTTTATCGTACCGCAAATTGTATTAGCTGCATGGTGGAATCCTTTAAGTTGGAGTATATGGAATATTTTCAGACCAACTCCACATGTAGAACAAATTCAAATTGCAACTACTACACCAGCAACATCTACAGTAACAACAGCTAAAAAAGTTGATGTAAATATAAAACAGGAGGAACCAACAAACAATAAAGATTTATCGATTGAGTCAGCAAAAAAGACTGTTGTTGATTCTACACAAAAAGTAAGTCAGCCTAATATCAAACAACCAAATGTTGCTGTGCCCTCACAACCAATACCGACACCAGCTCCGTCATGCACACAAGATACATGGAGTTGTTCTGATTGGTTAGCATGCTCAAGTTCTGGTTCCCAAACCCGTTCTTGTAATAAAACTTTTGAATGTCCTTCAGTAGTTACTCAATCGCCAATTACTTCTCAATCTTGTACGCCTTCAGCTCCGTCATGTCAGGCAGACACATGGTCATGTGATGATTGGAATTCATGCTCTGCTTCTGGTAACCAAACTAGAAGTTGTACAAAAACTTTTGATTGTCTTTCTGTAAATACACCGTCACCGACAAAAACACAGAGTTGTACTCCGCCGATACAAACAGAAACTCAAACACTAAGTATTTCTGTTAATGTACCAGTTACAACCGCAAACTCTGCTCAGATTGCGTGGAATACAAATATTCCCTCTAGTGCAAAAGTGTTTTTAACACTAGATAATGGCTCAATACAAGTTATCCCGTCAGCGTCTGGATACTCAACTCAACATATCGTTGATGTGTCAAATTTAAAATCAGCTACACAATATTCATATACAATTGAAGCAATAAGTGGCATACAAGTAAAAAAACTACCTGGCACAATACTAACGATTTGCACTCCAGATTGGCAATGTACAGAATGGAGTAGCTGCGAGAGTTCTCATCAGACGAGAGCTTGTGGTGATTTAAACAGGTGCGGTGTTTCTACCGCGAAGCCAATTTCAACTCAATCGTGCACTATGCCCGCCCCACAACCAACGGCAAATGTAACAGTCTCCACCCAATCCTTAAATACACAAACCGTACAACCAGGAAATAATGTGGTACTGGGAAAAATAAATATTACATATGACAATGAGGTACGCCACAAAATAGCTGAAAAACCACTTCGTCTTACGGTTGGAGGTGGTGGTTCGACAAGCAATTTGAGCAATTGTAGGCTCTTTAATTCTAATGCAGGATTGGTGGTTAGCGCTGCCATTTATGGTCCTGTCACTGGGAAAAATATTTTTTCTACTGATGTAGATGGATTGCTGGATGTAGTTTGTGATGTTGCAAATAATACAAGCAATGGTTCAACCTTTTCTTGGGGAATAAATTCTAATGACTGGTCTAATGTTTTTGAGGCGATGTATAATTATAGTTTAGAGAACGATATTACTACCTCTATGGGGCAAACAGTAACAGTGATAAATTAATTATGAACGCAAAAATTAAAGAATGTCATGCTTCACAAGGAGAAAAGATTTTATTTGAAGAATTTCATGAAAACTTAAATACAAAATTACGTAATGATGATTTGATTGCAAAGATCGAGACAAATATAAATTCAGATTATTTTTATCTTAATGGATATTATAATGCTGGAGAAATCATTTTTACAAATTGGTTTGATTCATGTCAAAAAGAAAAGGACGGTGTTGGTATTGATTATATTATATATCCAATTTATTCCTGTTATAGGCAATCAATTGAAATTTATATAAAGAAAATACTTCGAACTTTGGGTGTTCAGTTTAAAACAAATCATAATATCAAAGCATTGTATGAGAAGTTGAAAGAAAAATTAAGTAAAGAAATTAAGTTTGAAAATAATATTGATAATTTTATCAAAATACTTGATGATAACGATTCCTCTTTTACTCGTTTTCGTTATGATGTTGATAAAAAAGGAGAACGGCACGAAAAATTATCCGTTGATATTATTGGTATGGTGAACGGTTTTAGAATTGCCTATTATTTTTTTGATAAAATTTGGAAAACAAAATTTGAAAAAGATTCTGCTTTTCTAAAAAATCATTATAGTAGGTTTTAATCCTAGCCCGCCCGAATTTCGCCAAAACAAAAAGAGGAGCAAGCGGAGGATTCCTCCCCAGACCCCTCCTCCTCCGCTTGCGACATCCGAATTCAGAAAAAAGGAATCAGCCGAAGTTTTGCGGAATCCTTTCCCCAGAAAATTGTTTCCGCAAAACTTCGTCCGCATTGTTTCAGATTTCTTCGTCAGGATTGCTTTCAAAAAAGGTTCGAATTTTGTACAATGAATACCGCAA
>CAYUHE010000051.1:0-2675 GCA_964444415.1 uncultured Gammaproteobacteria bacterium | reverse complement strand
CGGGAGGCCGTCCACATACTCGCCCGAAATCGCCGACGCCATTTGCGAGCAGATGATCGCGGGGCGTGATCTCGTCGATATCTGTAAGGATGAGGACATGCCGAGCCGCTCGACCGTCTATCGGTGGATGTCGTCTCACCCGCATTTCGAGACACAATGCGCGCGCGCGCGAGAGGGCATGGCGGACTTCGAACTGCACGAGCTGAAGCTGCTCGCGAACAAATGCACCGAGACAAACGTCAACTCCACGCGGGTGATGCTGAACCACCACCAGTGGCGGCTGATGAAGATCGCGCCGCGCACATACGGCGACCGGACGCAGACGGCGCTGACCGGCGCTGACGGCGGGCCGATCAGGATCGCCGCCACGACTATCGACGCGCGCCAGCTTGAGCCGGAGGCGCGTGACGCACTGAAGCAGGCCCTATTCGCGGCCAAACGATTAGCAGCAGGAGATTGATATGACACAGATCCAAGAAGAATGGTTCAACACGCGCGCCTACCGCACGCTGCGCAATGAGGGAATTGAGACGCTGGAGGAGATGGCTGCCTATGGCATCCGTCCGATGCTGCGTATTTTCAATGTCGGCGAACATGCGATTGCAAACATGCGCGAAGTGTTGACGCAGCATGGTCTGCAATTCATTGACGAAAACAGTCGTAGCGTGGTTCTTCACCGCGAGCGCAACGACCGGCGCAACCGCCGGTATCTTGAACACAAGCGCGCCCTGAAGGCGCAGGCAAAAGATTTCAAGGAGACACCATGCCCGACAACCTGATCCGCGCCATCCTCGTCCTCGCCTCGCCGCTGCTGATCGCCTACGCTATCGTGCTCGGCTCATGCCACGCCCTCGTCTCGGCCTTCGAGGAGTTCATGGCCGCGTGGCGGGATCCGCAAAGCACACACCTAGGCGACTTCAATCTCTGGAAGTGACGCCCGCATCGGGCGTACATCCCCCCGTCACACAACTTGTGATACACTGTCACAATGACTGGCGGGAGCAGATACGATGGTATTAAGCCCGGCGGAGCTGCACGCTCTGATATTACAGATGGGCGGCACCAGCCGGGCCGCTTATCACCTCGGTCGCAACGAGAGCTCGCTGCGCTACGCCCTGCGCCGAAATAAGCCCCTGCGCGTCTCGCCAGCCGTTGCCCGCGTCGCCGGGCTGGAGGAGGAGAACCGCCTCCTCCGCCTCGTATCCAAATCCACCGACGGACCCGCCAAGCCCCGCATCATACCCGGCAAGGCCTCGCAGCCGACCGTCGTCATCGCCATCGGCGACAGCCACGACCAGCCCGACATCCCGAAGGATCGCTTCCGGTGGATTGGAAAGCATATTGCCGCCAACCCGCCCGACCGCATCGTCCACATCGGCGACTTCGCCTCGTGGGACAGCGTGTCGATGCACGAGGAGAGGGGCAGCGCGGGGCACGCGGCACGTCCGAGCTTTAAGCATGACCTTGAGAGCTGCGAGGAGGCAATGTGCGCCCTGTACAAGGAAATCGACCACCTCGACATTCCGCAAGACATGACGGCGGGAAATCACGAAGACAGAATACACCGCTTCGAAAACCGCACGCCGGAAACCGTCGGCACCCTGTGGGCGCAGGTCGAGGAGATGGCGTCGAGGTATCGGTGGCGGATCCAGCCCTATGGTCAGTGGCTGATGATCGACAGGGTCGGCTTTATCCACGTCCCGATGAACATCATGGGGAGGCCATACGGCGGCCAGCAGAGCGAGAACCAGATTGCGAACCACGCGACCCACTCCGTGGTCTTTGGGCATACGCACCGTCAAACTTTTCGTAAGACCCCCAAGATCGGCGTCAACAACAGCATTGAAGTCATGAACCTCGGCTCGTCGATGCCCGACGGCTATATCGCCAAATACGCGGGCACCGCCACCACGGGCTGGAGTTACGGCATCTGCGAGCTATATATACAGGGCGGCCACGTCGTCCAATATCGCCACATCAGCATGCGTCAGCTCGAACAGCAGTACGGAGGGTGACATGGACTTTGAGGACGACGAAGACGTCTCCACCAGCGAAATTCTCGCGCCAGAGCTGTTCTTTGACATCGTGGCGCAGCGTGCTATCGCATTCGTGCATGTCGCACGCTTCGCTGAGACTGCCCTCGACGAGCGCGTTCAGGAGCTGACGTTCCAGATGATGAGCAAGCTCTGCCTGTCCATTCGCACGCCGTCCACGGCGGACCTCAAGGTAATAGATTGACCAGCCACATCCTCAACCTCGACGGGCAGATCATCGACATCGACAAGCAGTTGATGGAGATCTCGCGCGCCGAGTGCGAGGAGGACCTCGCCATGTTTGTCCGTCAGGCGTGGCACGTCATCGAGCCGGGCCAGCCGTACATACATGGGTGGCACATCGACTTCCTCTGCGAGCATTTGACCGCTATCACGGACGGCGTCGAGCTGGACAGCGGCGCGCTCTACAACAGGCTCCTGATCAACGTCCCGCCGGGAACCATGAAGTCGCTCCTTGTGGGCGTCTTCTGGCCCGCGTGGGAGTGGGGCCCGCGCAACTTGCCTCACCACCGCTTCGTCTGCGCCAGCCACAGCCTCGACCTGTCGATCCGCGACGGGCTGCGCATGCGCCGCCTCGTCACGTCCGAGTGGTATCAGGAGCGGTGGGGCGACCGCGTCGCG
>CAYUHE010000050.1:0-3059 GCA_964444415.1 uncultured Gammaproteobacteria bacterium | reverse complement strand
ACTCAAGGTGGTTTTCATAAAAATCAGGCGGTAGAGGATCCTAAAGTAAAAACTTATGCCTACTTGCTTGAATTCGAAAAAGTAAGATAGGATGGTACGGAAAAAGTCTAAATCAAATTCTATAAACGTAGAAATTTAGTTAGCAGTTCATCAGCTCTATTATCCCAAGTGTGATTTTGCAATGTGATTTTTTGGGCTGATTTTGCTTTTTCAATTCTTTTTTCATCGTTTTGCAGATAATGATTAAGCCCATCTGCAAGCCCCTCAAAATCAGGCATTTTTATATAGCAAAGATTATTTTCGAAAGAATTAAATATTTCGGAATTTTTGTCAGTAAAAACAAGGGTGTTTGCTGCTGATGAATTAATAATCCTATCATGGATACCGTTCAGTATTTGCATTGGTTGCAGATTTAGTGCAATTTTGGCACTTTTAATTATTTCTATTGCATCAAATAAGGGTGCAGAACCCATATGTTTGACGTTGCCGGAAGTATATTTATCCCATGGACCAGTCCCCCAAATTTCGACATTCAGGCCTGATTTGGAAAGATATTTAACGAGATCTATACGTTTTTGGTAAGACGCTAAATAGGTGAGTTCTTGTAATAAGGCACTGTAAAAAATGGGATTATCTTTTGTAAGACTGAAAAGGGAGTAAATTTCCCAGAAGTTTTTGGTTGGATTGTTTAAGGCATATTGATGCATTTCCATATACAAATCAAATACATCAGGATTATTTTTAAGTTGGTTTTTTATATTTAATATGCTTTCTTCAACATCTTGAATTGATGCCAAAAAAACAATATCTTTTGTTTTTTCTGTCGAGTCTGATTGCCATATCTCTGGGTCAATTGCAAGAGGCATGTAATAAGTAACAAGCTCAGGCAAAAAATGTTTTATAGCCTCATCATCATCTTTTGAAATGCAAATACATCCAAAATTTGGAAATTTATAATATTTTTCAATCAGATTAAAATTTTTATAGAATAAAGAATCTACGCTCCACATTATGTTTGCGCGGTGATTATTTAGCATAATATCCCAACCTGGATAACTACTGGCATTAAATCCTACAGAAATATGCGGAAGTATTTTTTGATTTTCAATATATTCATATGTATATTTTACATTCGGGGATTTTTTTTGCAATGCCTTATAAAGACCGGTTCCAAAACTTGCCAGCATGTTATACACACCGCCTGTATAAGCATTTTCTTCATCACCATGAACTCCAAGTAAAGTATTTTGAATTGTCGTTACCGGCATTTTACTCCTCGCAGTCTTGAACTATCCAACCGTTAGTTATATCTATTTTTACAGGCTTCAAGAGAGTTACGCATATATTTTGAGCATCTTGCACTTCAATTTTGGCGTTTTTAATAATTTTTCTCCAGAGTTTTTGCCAGAAGCCTTTAAATTGCGGTTCGATAGTGGCTAGTGCTTCAAAGTCAGCCGTTTGGTTATTTTGGGTTTTTATGGTTCTTGTTTCAAGTACTAATTTCCCGTTTCTAAAGAATAATTTTGCTTTTCTTGCTTCTATAACTTGTCCGAGAATTTTGTCATCTTTATTCAAAAGAAGGAATTTTTCTTTTGTAATATAGTTATCAGGAGTTTTGCTTAAGAATAATTGTCCTGTTTTTGTTTCTTGAGAAGACAGACACTCATTCATTTTTATATACAAGACAGTCCCTGCTGGGATGGTGACAATTTTACCGCATTTTGTGGTGTTTTCAAGAATAATCCCATTAGCTGTTATTGGCATTACTGCAGCAAGTTTTTTGTTCGGGGTCATTTTTACTTGATTTATCATATTGGATAAGAATGCCGTAACTTCTGCTCTTGAGGCAGGTTTGTCCGCTTCCATAGAAGAAGGATTGCTTGGTGATTTGACTACTATGCCCAAGGATTCTGCTTTTCCTGCTTGAACTACAATCCAATCAGGAATTTTTTGATAGTCGCTATATGATTTTGAAAGAATTTGTTTGGCCTGATCAGGAGTCATATCTTCTGTCGTAAGTGCATTTATTACTATTGAAAGAACTTGTGCCCTAGAGACAGTTTCTTCAGGCAAAAATTTGCCGTCGCTGGTTCCTTTGACAAGGTCAAAATATCCCGCTTTTCTAATCATTTCATAAGCCCAGTAGTCTTTTTGGACATCGGAAAACTCGGGGGCATATTTTATTTGGGCATTTTGTTGTTTTAGAGCTTTGATTGCCATTGTGGCAAATTCGGCTCTGGTTATATTGTTATCAGGTCTAAAAGTTTTATCCGGATAGCCTACAACTACACCGTCATCGGACAAAAGTTTGACATAATTATAAGCCCAGTGAGTCGGAGTAATATCTGTATAATCTTGGGCTTTTGCTATGTTATTCAAAAAAAGCATTGACAGAATTGCTAATGAAGATAATAGTTTTTTCATTGATAATTCCTCTTTTCTATTAAGTTCTATATTGAAATTTTATATCAACATGAAGAGGTATGCAAATTATTTTTGCTAAACCCTAAGCCGGATTTGTAGTAAAATGATAACAAGATTAAGGTGGAAGCATGACAAAAAAATACATCGAAATTGATGGCATCGAAATGCTTTTCAAAAAAAGTTTGAAGGCAAAAAAACTTACTATAAAAGTCAGGCCAAAAGACGGCATAATAGTCACCATGCCTTGGTATTTCGCTTATAATAAAGCACAAGATTTTGCCAGAACTCATCTTGAATGGATAAAATCAAATCTCAAAAAAATGCAGGATTTCAAAAAAAATCTTGTTATTTTTGATGAAAATACCGAATTTTCTACAAAAAAGCATCATTTGTTCATTCAAAAAAAAGACATTAAAAAAAGCATTTCATCTATAAAAGACGGCAAAATAGTTGTGAAATTTCCTCTGAATGAGGATATTTCTAAATCCGAAAATCAAGACAAAATTCGAAAAGCCATTACAGAGGCATTTCGTATTGAGGCAAAAGAATTTTTACCCCAGAGAGTCGAGTTTTTGGCACAAAAATTCGGGCTAAAGTACAATGATTAGGCTATACAAAATATGACTTCTCGTTGG
>CAYUHE010000049.1:0-3365 GCA_964444415.1 uncultured Gammaproteobacteria bacterium | reverse complement strand
ATTTCACAGACCTGAGTGAAAATTGGTAAGATGCTGAAACAAGTTCAGCATGACGAGGTGCGAGAAATTTAAAATTCAGCACAACATTCTTGGTGAACAGCGTGAACCTTAGAATGATGGGCAGGTTAGCAAAAATGCTTTGAACCAAAGCGAATTAGCATTTTGCGTAACGTGGCATGAGAGGTGCGAGTATTTTAATTGTAAAAATTCTTACAGCCCGAAAAGGTCATTGGGCGTGCAATCTAGGATATGGCAAATTTTTCGAATGTTTTTTAGGCTCGGGATGATTTTGCCTGAATTCCAAGAATAAATCGCCTGATTTGGAACATCGAGCTCGATTGCCAAACGATATAAACTCCACTTCTTAAACTCTTTTGCCGCTTTTTCGATGTCAAGTTGCATCATTCACACTCCTCTAATGCTATGTCCTACAAGGGTTAATAGTCTACAAATAGCCCTGACACATAGTGTGGCAAGACTTTTTATAACTTTAGGTTACATCATCCAGAAAAAATTAAAATAGCTAAAATTAATTAGTTAAAAATAACCAGATTTTTCTGATTTCGCCTGTTAGACAAGGGTTATCAGGGTCGAAAAACCTCTAAAAACCGCGCCGAAATATTAAATTTTGTAAATTTTTGACTCCTGCTATTCATTTTGTTTTATGCTCGTATTTTAATCAAAAGACTAAGTCTAAAAAGAGGGTCTCAAAATGAAAATTCAAAGCCAAAGCCAAAACCTCCGCTTCGAGGTGGAAAGCACCACAATTGCGCAGGCAAAGGCTTCTTGCAAAAATTTTATCACTATAAACTGCAAAAAATTGTTAACAATTTAACCCCAAAAAAAGGAATGAAAAAATGAGAGTTCAACCAACACAAAATCAAAATTTCGGTGCAATCAGGCTCAATGGTCAATTTAACAATTCTGCCGCTATGGAAAAAATTACAAGCATAGCCAAAGACAGCTCGCTTGAACCAATTCATGGAAGAAACTGGCTAGGCTTTGTAAATATCTACATCAAGTCTTATAAAGGCTCTGCCATTGAAAAACAGTTGGTTCCTCAACTTAGAGAAGCCGTAAGCGATGTGTTTAAAGTCACATCTATTTCAAACAAAAAAGCCACTCGAGCTATCGGAAGATTTGAAAATAAGTAACCAAAAAAAGGAATGAAAAAATGAGAGTTCAACCAACACAAAAGCGAAATTTTGACGAGAGTAGAACTCGTCTTGCGAGAAGCTCGGCGGAGTGCTGTAACCCAAAAGGGTTGCAAAACGGAGCGAAGAGCTTTGAGCTGTCAAATATTTCAAGACAGCAAAATTTCGGTGCAATCAAAATCACCCCAAAGCAAACGCCACAGATACTTCACTTAGAAAAAACAGACAAAATGGCAGCTGACAATGAAGCAAATCTCGCATTGATTGATGTTGATGCTTTGCACTTAATCTCAAAAATAATCGAACCATTCAACGCTTTAATCTCTTTGGGCGAAAATAACGGCAGAAAATGCTGGAATATTTTGACAAAACAAGATTCGCCAATTGAAAAAACCATTCTTAAACAACTGAGCGATGCTTTTGAGCAAAAACGCATATATTTTGAAGCCGCAAGCATCCTCGATAAAGAAGCGGGAATAGCTGAGAAAGCTCACAAAGGCACTATGGACGATTTATACATAAATCATATGCATAAAAAAAACCCTAATGTTTAAATAAGTAACCAAAAAAAGGAATGAAAAAATGAGAGTTCAACCAACACAAAAGCGAAATTTTGACGAGAGTAGAACTCGTCTTGCGAGAAGCTCGGCGGAGTGCTGTAACCCAAAAGGGTTGCAAAACGGAGCGAAGAGCTTTGAGCTGTCAAATATTTCAAGACAGCAAAATTTCGGTGCAATAAAACTCACCGGTCTGGAGCCGAAAACACCCCTATTCAATAAAGTAAAAAACTTATGCGAACTTTACAAAGAAAATTTAGTCCCTGGAGAAACTCGCTTCGGAAAGCTCAAACACTACGTTTGGACCCCTCAAGGTTCTGAAAAAGAAAATGCAGTAATGAAAGTGCTTAATAAACTGCTTGTCGATGAAGACCACATCAAAATCGACTCATGCCCAGATAAAGAAGCGAAAATTAACCGCAAAAGAATGCTTGAGAGCAACCCTTTTAAACAATTTTTCATGAAATAATAAAGAGAAAAAAATGATAATTCAACCAACAACACAAAACTTCGGCGCAATAAAAATTACCGTCAAACAAACCCCTTCTGAGGCTGTTTTAACAGGAAAAGGGCGAGTTGAGGCGGATAATAAAGCGAATTTTGCCCTACTAGAATCGCCCGCATCAAAATTTATATTCAATACGGCTCAAAAATTCAATGCGATGCTGCATTTGGGCAAAACAGGAAGCCGAAATTCTTTAAATATTATGACAGAACAAGGTTCAAACCTTGAAAAACAAGCCATAAAAGAGCTTGGGGACTATTTTAAACTTCACCGCTCACCCCTTGAATTAGAAAGCATCCCAAACAAATCGGCTGAGGAAGCAGCGATAAATTTTAGTGAATATACGAAACACTTACAAAAATAAGCCACCACTGCCAAAGCGGCAATTTAAAAGAGTAAGAAAGGACCAAAAATGAAAGTACAAAGTCAAAATCAAAACTTCGGCGCTATAAATATCAGCCAAATAGCCTCAGATAAAGGCATCCCAAATATTACATCGGTGAACAAACAAATTAACTGGGCAATAGGCAAAGCGGCAGAAATGGCTAGTGCGCCGCTGAATTTGGGCAGATTGGACAAAGACACTCTTTGCTTAAATATCATGTCAAAAAACGGCTCAAAAGACGAAACAGTAGCATTTCAAATGCTTAATAGACTTTTGAAAATAGAGCCCTCTCTTTATAAGGCAAAAATTATCCCAGACGATGAGGCAATTGTACAAGTGTCAAAACATAGACTAGACAACGTAAAGGAGCTAAAATAATGCAAATTTCAAACGTACAAAATACCAACTTCGGAGCAATAAGAATTGCGCCAAAAAATTTAGGCAAGTTTACCCCTCAAGATTTGGCTGAATTTACCTCAATTGCCAAATTCAACGGTGCTGAACTTGAAGCAGGACTTATTACAGGGGACAAATTCACCTTGAATATCATGGCAAAAGAACGTTCAGAACAAGAAAAAACAGCTATGGCTCAACTTTTGAACTATATAAGCGAAAAAAGAGACTTTCTAACTGCTGAACTTATAGCTGATGATATTGCCAGAACAAACGTAGAAAAATTAGGGAAATAAAAAAATGAGAATACAACCAACACAAAAGCGAAATTTTGACGAGAGTAGAACTCGTCTTGCGAGAAGCTCGGCGGA
>CAYUHE010000048.1:0-3760 GCA_964444415.1 uncultured Gammaproteobacteria bacterium | reverse complement strand
AAAAAAATAAATATCAAAACCGCCTAATAAATATAAATGTTTGTGTAATCTGTTTAGAAAGTGGTTTCCTCAAAATTGGTCAAAATATATACAAAAGAATTTTTCATAAATTGAGTATAGCAAAAATTGCAAGATGCTGAAACAAGTTCAGCATGACGAGGTGCGAGAAATTTAAAGTTCAGCACAACATTCTTGGTGAACAGCGTGAACCTTAGAATGATGGGTCAGGTTAGCAAAAATGCTTTGAGCCAAAGCGAATTAGCAGTTTGCGTAACGTGGCATGACGAGGTGCTTATTTGCTGGTCAAAAATCTATTATAATTGGTTTTTGCTTCGAGATCTTCGCAAGTTTTGATTTTAATTTTTTTATCAGCGCCAAAAAGCTTCAGCAAATCAGAGAGCAAGCTGTTTTCCATTTCAGAACCAAGTTTGGTATGAACATATCTGCTATAAAAACCCCATCGGCTTTGACCCCATCTGGCTTCCAGATTGTATTTTCCTGTAGCCTGATGCATTTGCCAATATTGTTTTGATTCAGGATCTATCCCTTTGATTTTTATTGCTTTAAAGTTTGTGTTTTGACTTTGAATTCTCATTTTTCACCCTTTTTATGCGTTAAATCTTTTTATGTTTTCTGCGGCTTCATTATCAGAGCATTTTGTGACTCTTGCTCCTGTGCCGTAAAGGGCTTTTTTCAAGGCTGCAACCACGTCAAACTCTTTTTTAGAGCCTTGTCTTGTTTGGACGTATCTAAAAAATTCGTTTTTCTCAGTTTGACCCATTTCGATGTCTTTGCCGTGGTGTCTTGCTTGAAGCATCACCGTTACAGCCGCATCTGACTGGGCTTTTATACCTTTAATTTTGATTGCGCCGAAGTTTTGATTTTGTGGTTGAATTATCATTTTTTATTCCTTTTTTGATTTTGTAAGTATTTTTAAGCTTAAAATCTTCTGATGCTTTCCCAGGCTGCTTCATCAGAGCAAGCTTCGACTTTGATATTTTTATTTTTTTTCAAGAGATTTTTTAAGACCTCAAGCACTCTGGATTCTTGTTTCAGCCCTTGTTTTGTAAGTATGTAGCGGGTGAATTCGTTGTTTTCTTCTTGTCCGAACAAAAGATTTTGGCGGAATTTTTTAACGGAGGTTTTGATTTCTTTGATTGTTTTGTCATCTTTTTGAAAATCAAACCCTGAGAGCTTTATTGCGCCGAAGTTTTGGTTTCGCTGTGTGTTTTCAATTCTCATTAAATTGCACCTTTTTTTAATTTTATAAAGTTATCGAAAAACCGCCGCCTTTTCTATGTCTTTCAAGGCTTTTGGCAACGTAATTGTTAATTTCATCAATATATTCATCTAGTGAGTCTTGGCCTTCTTTTTGACCAATACTTACAACATCAAATTCTTGCCCTGTTGTTTTTAATTTGTCCGGAAATTCTTTGAGCAAAGCTTTTTCAGCTTGTTCGCCCTGCTGTGTCATAACTATAAAGCCGTTTCTGCCCATATATTTGCCGAGTCCGGGCTCAAATCCAGCATCTGATGCAGTATTGATTATAGTTGATATGACATTTTTTTGGAGCAAAACCATATCAAGGTCTCTGTCAAGCCAATCTTTATGAAGTCCGCTTGATGCAAATTTTTCAACCTGTTTTTGGGTTGCTTTGGGCGTAATTCTTATCGCTCCGAAGTTTAGGGATGTATTTTCTATTTTCATTTTTTTCTCTTATTTTAAAGTATTTCTGTAATTTTCGATATACCCTTCAGCCACTTTATTTGTGATGCTTTCTGCTTTAAGGTTGATTTTTTTGTTGTTAAAAGATTTGCCGAGTTTTTCGATGATAGATTTTTCAGTTTTAGAACCTTCAGCGCTCATAATTGTGTAGCACGTTTTGCCGTCGGATAAACCTGTTGACAGAGGCTGTTTGAAGTCTCTTGCAATTCGGCTTATCGTTTGAAAAGTATCAGCGCCGGTTGTTTGATGAAATGTTGAATTATACATTTTTGTAAGTACGGCATTTAGGTCCATTCCTTGTTGCATACGCACTTTTGGGGCGTCTTTCAGGGTGATTTTTATCGCTCCGAAATTTTGATTTTGACTTTGTATTTTCATTTTTTCTCTTCTTTCTCTTTATTTTTTACTTTTTGCCAAAATTGTCAATGGCTTCTTTGGCCTCTAAATCAGGGCATGACTCGACTTTGATTTCTGTTTTGTGTGCGAACATTTTTTTCAAATATGCAATTAAAGAAAGCTCTTTTTCAGACCCTTCAATGGTTTGAAAATAATTGTTGTACGTGTTGCTCATACCTTCTTTAACCATACCTCTTTTGGTTGGTTTCTGGATATGTAAAGCGTGTATGTACAAGTCATTACCTTCTTTGCTTGCTAAATCTAGTCCTTTGATTTTGATTGCACCGAAATTTGTGCTTTGTGTTGGTTGAATTCTCATGTTTTCTCTCTTCTTTTTTTTTCTCTCTTCTTTTTATTTATTTTTAATTATTACAAAAACCATCTCATTAGCCAACTATCTTTGTATGGGCGATTTACACCGTTGAAAGCTTCTTTATCGCTACAAGTTGTTATTCTGACAGTTTTATCACCCATGAAAGAATTCTTGAGCGCTGAAAACAGCTCTCTTTGGGTCGCTGAGCCTTTTTGAGTTTGGATGAAATTTCTTGCGTTTTTCATACGATTGAGGCCGTATTGGGCAGTTTGACCAAATCTTTTAGTAACCAAATCAAGTTTTTGAGCTTGTTTTGTATCTGATTGGATGCCTTTTACTCTGATTGCACCGAAATTGGTATTTTGATTTTCAATTCTCATTTTTCCATTCCTTCTCTTTTATTATTGGGGTTTGTGTTTTGCACTTCCATTTTCTCTTACAGGGGTTTGGGTTTAGCCGAAAATATCCACAATCAGAGGTTTACTTTCTGAAAACCTTCTGACGTTTTTATCCGCTTTTGTATCATCAAAAAGCTCGATTTTGACCCCTTTTATACCGTTAAAAGTCTTTTGGAGTCTAGTCATTAACTCGATTTCTTTTTCTGAGCCTGCCATAGTTTGGATATAGCGATGAATTACACCAAAAGCATTTTCGCCAAAATCGGCGGTTTTGTTCTGCTCCAGAGCAAATTTTTCTATGGTCTTAGCGTTATGTGAACCTGCTAAGACACCTTTGACCCTTATTGCGCCAAAGTTTTGCTGTCTTGAAATATTTGACAGCTCAAAGCTCTTCGCTCCGTTTTGCAACCCTTTTGGGTTACAGCACTCCGCCGAGCTTCTCGCAAGACGAGTTCTACTCTCGTCAAAATTTCGCTTTTGTGGTTGTACTCTCATTTTTTCTTCCTTACTTTTGTGGGGTTTATTTGCTTGATATTTCTTTGGCAAAATTCTTGGCGGATTCTTCTGCTGATTGGTTCGAGACGCTTTCTATGTTTAGTTTCAGATTTTTCAATTTGAAAACATTAGAAAGTCTTTTCACCATTTCTTGTTCGGTGAATGAGCTAAAATCGCTCATAATATTCCAAGAAATCCCTTTTTCGTCTTTGCCTACTTTTAATTCATTGACGAATTTTTTAGACAGCAACAAGATAAAACGCATAGCAGATTCATCAAGCATTACTGCATCTGCCATTTCATCTGAATTCATTAGCTTGAGATCAGGTATTTTTGGGGCATTTTGTCTTGTAACCTTTATCGCGCCGAAGTTTTGGTGTCTTGAAATATTTGACAGCTCAAAGCTCTTCGCTCCGTTTTGCAACCCTTTTG
>CAYUHE010000047.1:0-3916 GCA_964444415.1 uncultured Gammaproteobacteria bacterium | reverse complement strand
AAGAAGCTGTCGAAAAAATTATTGATAATAACGCCAAATCTTCTTTCAAATATTTCAGTTAATGTAACAATGTTTTAACATTAACCCTATTTAGCCTAAAGATTGAAGGCAAATAACCCGATAAAAAAAATGTAAAGATTACTTTAATATTATCGGTTAACAAGGAGTATGTAATGGATTTATCTTCTCAAGGTCTAAATTTTTTAGGTTTAACATCAAAAAAATTCGCCCCAGCTGGTTTGTCACACAGCGCTTTGAATGCTATAGAAGAAAAATTCGAATCTTTTGAACATACAAGCAATGGATTTGCAGGGACAAACATTGCTTTAAATAATTTGAAATCTATAAATTGCCAAGCGTTCTGCATAATTGAAGGTAAAAAAACATCTATATCAGAAAAATCTTGGGATAGAGGCGGAATATTAGAAGGTAAATTGCCTCTTGAAGAAGGTATTGCAAAAGGACTTTATCATATCGAAAATATCGATCCTAGAGCAGAAAAACTCGACTTAGACAAAATTTTGGAAGAATTAAAAAAACAAGTTAATTTTGATGCACAAGCTATAGCAGATAAAAAAATAAAAGCCCCCTTCGAAAATGAAGTCACAGCGAAAAAATTCAAAGACAAACTTGGCGCAAAAGAAAATTCTACATTAAAATTCATAAGCTAATAGCAAAAAGCCCTCCAATAGAGGGCTTTTTAATTAGTTAAAATAAAATCCGTCTTCTTTCATCCTTCTGATAACTTCTCTCAAATCATCATCAGAAGCTACAAAAGAAAGTCTGAAAAAATCATCGCCGTATTTACCAAAAGCATTTCCGGGTACGAGCACGACTCCTGATTTTTCTAAAACAGCTGTTGTGAATTCAGCAGCAGTCGAATAATTTTTCGGAACAGGCAGCCATAAATAGAATGTGGCAGTCGGAATCATAATATTATCTATATCCCAACCAAGCTCTTTAAGCCCTTTAAGCATAATATCTTGTTTTTGCTTGAATGCTTTGTTGCTTTGAATAATATATTCATCGCCTTCTTTGGAGTTCAAAACTTGCGCAGCAGCTTTTTGTAAGGCCTTAAAAATTCCTGTATCAACAGTTGATTTAAATTTGCCAAGCGCATCTACAATATTTTTATTTCCACAAACCCAGCCGACTCTCCAGCCTGTCATAGCATACGGCTTGCTAAAACTATGAAATTCGACCGCAACATCTTTTGCACCTTCAAACTCTAAAATACTTGAAGGAGCTTCACTACCCTCAAAAGACATATCTGCATACGCAGCATCACTTATAAGCAATATTTTCTTCTCAGTACAAAATTCTACAATTGATTTCAAATAATCTTTTGTAGCACCTACCCCAAGTGGATTGTTAGGATAGTTTATTACAATTGCTTTAACTTTTTGTGGGTCAAAACCATCGGATTTAAGAGCTTTAAACATACTTTCCATAGAAGGCATATAATTATTTTCTGCACACAAAGGCATTGGATAAGCTAAACCTCCTGAAACCTTTATTTGCTCTTTATAAGAAGCATACCCAGGGTCAGGAATCATAATTATATCCATGTCTTTTTCTTCATAAGCAGGGTTGATAAGAGTTTTAAAAACATTTGCAAGACCTTCTTTTGACCCTATCAAGGAAAAAATTTCTGATTTTGCATCAAGTTCCACCCCGAAGCGTTTTTTCATCCTCTCAGCTACTGCTTGTAAAAAAAACATTTCTCCTTTCGGGGAAGAATACGAATGAATTCCTTTCTCGTCTAAAGCTTTTTTTAGAGCTTCTATAACAAAGCTTGGCGGTGACTGGACAGGGGCCCCCATACTCAAAGAAATAGGACTTCTGCCTTTTGCTTCAAGCTCAGGCTTGAGTCTTTGTGTTTCTTGACCAATCTGAAACATAATATAAGTTTCAAGATCGTTCACATATTTCGAACAAAGTTTTTTGACATTTAAAACGCTCATATAATCTCCTAGTAAATCTGTCATTAACTAATAATTATACATGAAATTTAAAAATCATGTCTCTTTTCATGCCCAATCAGCCATTCTTTGCGAGACAAGCCTCCGCCATAACCGACTAATTTTCCATTTTTTCCAATAACTCTATGGCAAGGTATGATAATATTAATTTTATTTTTACCATTGGCTGAACCGACAGCTCTTATAGCTTTTGGGTTCCTTATTTTGGTTGCTTGTTCTTGATAAGAAATAGTTTGACCATAAGGAATATTCATAAGCTCTCGCCAAGCTTGTTTCTGAAATTCGCTTCCTGAAAGTTCCAAAGGTAAATCGAATTTTTTTCTTTTCCCTCCAAAATATTCTTGCAACTGCACCAAAACATTTTTCACTAAGGTATTTTTGCTATTTTTTCCTGATTTTTCGACATATTTTACTGACAAAAGCGCCTTATCAGAACACACAACTTCTAAAACACCAAGAAGTGAATCCATATATCCGCAAAAATTTTCTGCATTTTTTACCATTTTTCGAAATGAATTCTAACTTTATCAAACCTGTCTATAGGCTGGATTTCTTCAGCAGGATAACCAATTGAAACGATAGCCAAAGGCACAATATGTGATGGTAAATCAAAAAGATTTATAATTCCATTAACACGGTCTTCTCTAGGATAAACACCCAGCCAAACTGCCCCCAATCCGATATCTGCAACCTGAATAAGAATATTTTCAACGGAAGCAGAACAATCTTGTACCCAATAATCTGTACCTTTTATTATTACCCTATCCCTGTTACCGCAAACTATTATAGCAACAGAAGCTTCTTTAAGCATTGAAGAATAGGGATGAACTTGCATTATTTTTGCAAAAGTATCTTTTTGCCTTACCACAATGAATTCCCAGGGTTGAGAGTTTCTGGCAGAAGGCGCTGCCATAGCAGCACGAAGAATTAACTCAACTTGTTCATCTGAGACATTTTGCGAAGTATACTTTCTAATACTTCTGCGTTTAAAAATAGCATTCATAAAATAACTCCTTTTTTACTCGGCTATTTTTTGAGATGCAATATAATTTCTCAAGTTTTCAGTTGTTTCTTTATAAATTTCTGTGATAATTTCGGTGTTAGTATAGCATTCAGTACTTTTAGCTTTTATTACATCACCATGTTTTCTTATTCTTATATCAGGAAAAAATAATATTTGATGATGGCTTTCTTTTCTCAATTTATCAAACATATAATAAATTTCTTTGTTTATAAAAGGTGCGGCTTTACCCAATTGGCGCATAAAATTATTGTATTTTTTTGATGCATTTTCATAGCGTTTTTCTAGAAGTTTTTTTCGATCATACTCTTCTCTTGGCAATTCATCCAAAACAGGGAAAAGCCAAGTTATTGCTTCAACCAACTCAAGTCCTGATTCTGAGAGATTTTGATAAAGAACAGATTCCGTATCAAATTGAGAACGAGTTATAGAGGCTACTCCATCAGTTTCTGCAGTATCTCTTAGCATTGAAATATATTCTTCTATTAAAACTTTATATTCTGCCAGCTCGTCTTGATACAACTGCCTTTCTTTTTGAAACCACATGTCTGCCCAGATTTTGCCTATCCAAGCTGAAAAGATCAAGATAATAGCACCAGCCCAAACTACGGCGCCCACAAAACTCAATATATCATTTATTATCCCTGCTGTTTCTATCATTAATTTCTCCTTGTTATATAGTTTTAAAAACCTGTTGGTACAGGATTTGTCTTTGGCTGTTGGCGAAGTATGAGCTCTACAGCCAAGGATACCCGAAAGGGTAAACCTTTGGTTCTACCTGGAGAACGATTCTGGAAGAATCGGAACGACAGGATTTGAACCTGCGACCCCTACCACCCCAAGGTAGTGCGCTACCAAGCTGCGCTACGTCCCGTCTTCAATTATTAAATTTTCAATTTGCTTGCCAGCGCAC
>CAYUHE010000046.1:0-4279 GCA_964444415.1 uncultured Gammaproteobacteria bacterium | reverse complement strand
TTACTCACCCGTCCGCCACTTATGTACCCCGAAGGGCCTTATCGTTCGACTTGCATGTATGAAGCATACCGCCAGCGTTCGTCCTGAGCCAGGATCAAACTCTCCATTGTCAAAAACTTTATATAATAATTAAATTATAGTTGTTTCAACTGAGTATCCTGACTTTTGTTGTTTTATGAATTAACAGGTTGTTCATTGTTATAATTGTTCATTTAAGCTATTCAATTTTCAAAGTTCAAATTGGAATTTCTTCCGTTAAATAAACCGCCTCTTTTGTGGCGGTATTTGTGATATTATCACCACCAAATTGGCTTGTCAAGTGATTTTTTCGGCTGATTTCTTCTTTTATTTTTATAAAATGTTATATATAATAAAGTCTAAAATTATGTTTTTGCCTCAGAAGTTTCGTCTTGTAGACATTCCTCTTGACTTGGTCCTTTATTATAATAGTCCAAACAAATTTTTTTGCAAATGTTTTTGCCACATTTGTTAAAACATGTTAATAGCACCAAAAATAACCTCATTTAGGCTCTATTCCACAAATTTTTGGCGCATAAACCCAAAAGCAATTTCATCCTATATATATATGACATGCCAAAAGGCATGCGCCCTTATGTCACAATAATTTGTAGAATTTTAGACTCTAAGGATAAAGCCCTCTAAGTCTTTTAGCTTCAGCGACTCTACTTACTCCTATCATCATAGCGGCAGTTCTAAGGTCAACTTTTTTCTCTTTAGACAAAGCATAAACCTCATTGAAAGTCTTTTCCAAAAGGATTTTCAGCTTTTTAATCACCTCTAATTCGGGCCAAAAAAGTCTTTGAATATCTTGGACCCACTCGAAATAAGAAACCGTAACCCCTCCGGAATTAGCGAGAATTGAAGGTATAATAATAATGCCCTTTGCATTTAAAATATCGTCCGCTTCAGGCGTTATCGGTCCGTTTGCGCCTTCTACCACCATTTTGCAATTAATTTTATCGGCATTATCTTTATGAATAACATTGCCAACAGCGCAAGGAATTAAAATATCGCATTTCAGCTCAAGCAAAGCTTCATTAGTCAAATTATCAGTACCTTTAAAGCCTTGGATCGCGCCGTGTTTTTTTTGATAATCCATTAATTTTAATATATCTATGCCATTTTTATTATAAATTCCGCCATTAACATCGCTGATTGCAATAATTTTGTGCCCTTCTCTCTCGAGCCGTCTTGCGGCAATTGAACCAACATTTCCAAACCCTTGAATGACTATATCAAGATCTGTTTGAGGCATGCGGATTTTTTTAATCATATACATAGTGCAATAAGCCACACCTCTTCCGGTTGCTTCAATTCTTCCTAAAGAACCCCCAAGGGCAATTGGCTTGCCTGTAACAACCCCTGGAATTGCGTAGCCATAATAATTACTGTACGTATCCATAATCCATGCCATAGTTTTTTCGTTCGTATACATATCTGGAGCGGGAATATCTTTATCAGGACCAATCATAGGAAGAATTTCTGTAGTATAACGCCTTGTAAGCCTTTCAAGCTCCCCGTCCGACATCCCCTCAGGGCTGCAACAAACGCCACCTTTAGCACCGCCGAAAGGTAAATTCATTAAAGCACATTTCCATGTCATCCACATTGCAAGTGCTGAAACTTCCCCCAAATCTACCTCAGGAGAATATCTAATTCCACCTTTTGAAGGCCCCATCGCTAAATCATGCTGAACCCTATATCCCATAAAAGTTTTAACCTTGCCATTATCCATTTTTACAGGCATAGAAACTATCAAGGATTTTCTTGGATATTTAAGACGCTCAAGAATATTTTCATCCAAGTCAATAAGCTTCGCTACGTCTTCAAGCTGTTTTTGAGCCATTAAAAAAGTCGGCGTTAAAAGTTCTTTCATAAAATATCTCCCCCAATAGAATAATAGGATTTCAGATAACTATATATTACCATTTTTTGCACTTTAATATAAAATGCCTTAATATATATACATAAGGAAACAATAAAATGAAAAAATGCCCTCTAAAACATGAAAATTGCACCAATGAATGCGCTTTATTCGTTGATCCTGAAGAAATGTCAGAAACAATGAAAAATAAATTGGCAAGCATCGGCGTATTGTCAAGAGAAGACGGCTTTTGCTCTTTAAAAGTTATGGCTATGAGCCAATGCCGTTATATTTTTGAACAAAGCTTAAGCACCAGATAAAAAATTTATATGAACATGCTAAAATCCATGCCCATAGGGGATTTTAGCATGTTAAGGATTGTAACAATATATTGTTTTTATGTAATTTAGATATACTCATTGTTTTTATATAAGTAGTGAAAGTATTAAAAAAATAGTGAGGAAGCTGTTATGGCGCTAGGTGTTAATCAAACGTACAAAAATTATTACACTGTAAGATTGGGAACTTTAACCACCAATCACCAAATTCAGTCGAATCGTATAATGCTTTATACAAATGAAGTTACAGATATCGCTCAAAGAATCAATTTCTTTGAGAATCAAAGAGTTTTGACTCTTGCAACTCCAAACAATGACAGATTGGCAATCGGAGCAAAATATTTTGATTTGCCGCCTACTTTTGATATGAATGACCCCGAGACTTGGGGTACAGATGGACCAAAATATACAACACCATGCCAAAAACAAATATTTGTTTATAAAAAAGTAGCGACAGGAACTACCGGCGCAGAAGTATTTGATGGTCAATCTTACTTAAAAATCCCTTATACTGATAATAATGGTAAACATACCTATGAAACAGGTTATTCAGGATCTCCCGATCAACAAGCCATGATGGATTCTAGAGTATTCAGCAACAAACTTATGTCAGGGGAATTCACTTTTGTATACAGAGATGACTCAGGGGTCAACCAAAAACTAGGCTACAAAGATTTGACTTTTATTACTGAGCAACAAGATCAAACAGCTTATCAAGAACAAGTCCAAATTTTAGAAGCTGAACGCAGCAACATCAACAATATGCAAAAAAATGTTCAGCAAGAAATGAATATAACCGAAACTCAAATTCAGGCAATCCAAACTATGATGGAAAGTACAGAAAAAGTTCTCACAAAAAATACAGAAACCTTTAAATGGGGTGCATAATTTTAAAAAACCCTTATAAAAAACTAAAAAGAGCTTCGGCTCTTTTTTTATTGCGACAAATATTCCTCAATAAACAACCTGAATAGGTGTCTTCGCAAAATAACTACTTGAGCTTTGTTAACATTTCTTTACACATAGCCCCCAAATCCTCAAGAACATGTCCACGCCTGCCGATATACATGTTGTTGGTTAAAAAATAACAATTCAACAAATTCAACAGGTCAAAAAATAGGCTTATCCAAAGATTTTTCTTTTGTGATGGCGTGATTTTGACTGTAAATTCGAAGGAGTATGTCGGAAAATGGGTTTAGCAGCGAGTCAAACGCGATTTTTAACGCTAACAGCGAGACAAAGTGATCTTGAATATCAAGCTCAGCAAATCTCCAATACAAGGCTACAGCTGTCTAAGCAGATGGAGCAAATCGCAACTGACTATACAAATTCTTTAAGCACTAGAAATCTGTTTTCAACCGATATTCATCCATCGGTATATCAGCAAATTAACACGACCAATCTTGCCATATCTGGCTATGAAGTATTAGTTGTCGCTAAAAATATGAAGTTTTCGGAGTATATTGATCCAAGCTATATACCTCCAGCGGGTGAAATCAAAAAGAGCCTCGAAGATGGTATCAGAGACGGCACATATGTTCTCTTGAGGAAAGCTAATCCTTTCTCTCAATCAGTACTTACAAATGCTGGATTTGGAACCCCTACTGACCCTCACACGGGTTGGACAGGTAACTATGAAGCTGTAGATTGGCGAGCTATGTCTGAAGTCTATGATGATTTATTCACGGCTGATGATGGAAAAGCTCAAGATATATATGACCGTAAAGTGGCTCAGGCCAACCAAAAAGATAAATCTCTTACTCTTCAAATGTCACAAATTGAAACAGAGCATAAAGCTATTGAATCGGAAATTGAAGCAGTCAAAAAAGTTATTGATAAAAATACCGAAATGTCCTTTAAGACATTCGCGTAGCTATAAAAGTTTTAAAAAAACAAAGACCAACACAATTTTAAACACACAGCTCCTTCGGGGGCTTTTTTTTCGTGAAAAGACACAAAATTATTGAGAAAATAACTATTTCGTTATAAGATTCTAACAGCAATTGAAAAAAGGAAAGAAGGGTGACAAATCCCTCGCTGGTCCGCAACCGTTAAA
>CAYUHE010000045.1:0-5020 GCA_964444415.1 uncultured Gammaproteobacteria bacterium | reverse complement strand
TGTATTTTGTTTGATAGTTTCAAGGTCTTTATTTTTGATTATCACAACAGAATATGGTTTATCCAAAGTATCATTTAGCCATACATAGTCCTCTTCTTGCTGAAATTCCACCCTGCCCTCGTAATAGTATAAAAGGCTGTATCTTCTGCCAAATTTGAATGTCGAAAGCTCGTAATGATTATCTTTTGCGATTTTGGCGTATTCCATCAAATCATTCTGCCCGAATTTGTAATCTACATTAAAAATTCGATGCGTCCCAAATGCTGACAGTATAAGAATAAATGCCACATAAGAAGCAAAAACGCCGATTTTTTTGTCTTTTTTCACGCAAAAAATTCCAGCCAAAGGCACTATAGATAATAATCCTACCAAAAACCATTTTGCATCTGCAATATCAGCCGAGAGATTAATAGGCAAAAACAGCCATGAAATAGCTGCTGCAATAGATGCCAAAATTAAAATGGAATTCAAAATATAAACTGAAATTGCTATCGGTTTTTTGTGTTTATTTTCAAACAGATACTCACTCCAATACCATGCCATAATAACCGCAGTAAATGGGTATATTGGCAAAATATAAGTCATCAGTTTTGTACTTGAAGATGAGAAAAACATCAAAATAAACAAAAATGCGATGATATTTAATGTAAGAAATTTTTGAGTATTATCGAGTTTTGCAAAATCAAAGTTTTTTAAAAACTCGATATTTAGCTTTTTTAAATTTTCGGCAATCATCGCCACAAATGAAGAAATCCAAGGGATAAGCCCCCATAAAAGCATCAAAACAAAATAATACCAAGGCTGTTGTCTACCAAGGTCTTTGGAGTCGACAAAACGTGAAAGATGATGCTTCATTATGTATTCATTAAAAAATAACGGGTCATGCATCTTGAACATAATCAAATGCCAAGGAAGTGCGATTGCCAAAAACAATCCTATGCCTACCCAAAAATATTGAGGATTCAAAAATTCTTTTATTTTTTTACTTACTAGCCCAGCAAAAAACATTGTTCCAAAAGGAATTGCGACCCCAGGAACACCTTTTGCCAAAACAGAAAGACCAGAAAAGGCATAAAATAACCACCAAAAATATTTCTTGTTTTGCTCTGCAACAAAAAATGTCATAAAACCGAAAAATATCGAAAAAGCTACACAGGCAGCCAAAAGCATATCAAGAATGGCGATTTTTGAAAGGACCAAAAACTCTACGCTTGTTGCCAAAATCAAAGACGAAACCACGCCAAAGCTTCTTGAAACGATTTTTTTGCCTACAAAATACAACAAAAAACATGATGAAGTGGCATACAAAGCCATTGGTATTCTTGCGCTAAACTCACTAACTGTATGAAAAATCCAGAATGACAATGATTCAAGCCAAAAATAAAGCGGAGGTTTTTCAAAAAAGAAATCGCCGTTCAAATATAAAGTTAGGAAGTCTTTTGTTTGAAACATATCTCGAGACATCGCAACATAACGTGTTTCATCAACATCCATAAGTGGATATGCCCAAATGTTGTGGAAAAACAAAAAATAAAATGCGACTAAAAGTCCTAAAATTGTAAAAATATCGAGATGTTTTCTTATAAACTCCATGATTTGCTTCCTCTAATATCTAATTTATGCTTAGATATTACTATAAATGAGATTTGAAATACAGGTGAATCTTGGAAAGACTTTTAAGGGAATATTATAGATATATTATTGTAGGGCTTTTAATTACGGCTCTTGATTTTTCCATGCTTACAGTACAAGTCGAATTTTTTAATATTTATTATCTCTTGGCAGTAGGGCTTTCATTTTCTTTGGCTTCTGTTTTACATTATTACTTAAGTGCAAATTGGATTTTCGTACAAAGTACCGCACCTAAAAATCTGCAATCTTTCTTTATTTTTTTTATTATAGGCGTTACAGGACTTTGTATTCTGGAAGGTCTTATGTTTTTCTTCGTGGAAATTATAGATCTTCATTATTTATTTGCCAAAGTTTTTGCCACAGGCATAATTTTTTCTTTTAACTTTTTAGCGAAGAGGTTTTTGCTGTTTAGGTAAACGGATTTTGAAATACTTATTTACATTTACTATCTAATCAATAAAGTATGTTTTATACTAAAAGTAACTATTAAACTAAAATTTTCCCTGATTTTTTAAGAGAAATTCATGAGTATTAATATTTGCAACTCGAATAATATTAAAATAGCGTTGAATAAAAATGTGTCTAAAAAAAACGCTCCAATTTCTTTTGGTTCAGCACAAACACCTCTTTATACAGTTAAAAGTTCGGGCTTTCTAAAAAATGCGTTGCCGATTTATGCTTTTATTGCTTCGTGTGTAGCTACTTTGGGATATTTTGGCGGAAGTGCAGGACTATTTTATGATTCTTACAAAGAGAATGATGATAGTTTAAAAAAAATGTTTTCTAAAAAAACAAAAGCTTCAAAAACTAAAGACGGCGTACAAACAATCACTCCTGTAACAGAAATAGGCAAAATAGGTTTGAAATTCGCAAAAATCGGCATAGGAGCCTCATCAACATCAGGCTTTGCTTGCGGACTAGGCGAAGGCATACCGATGATGGCACTTGGTGAAGCTATGAATATGGGTGCCGCATCAATAATTGAAACCCCAATCGGGACAGGGCTTTTCGGCATAGGAATTGCCTCTATTTTTTCAGGGCTGGCCCTTGATAATACACCTGAATTAAAACTTAATCCTTTTCATATTATGGCTGAAGAAAAATTTTCTAAAAAAGCTAAACTAATTGCCAAAAACATGCTAAAAACTTCAAAAGAAATAAGCATCTCCGTATTTGAAATTGCCCAAAATATCTATAAACCAAAATTTTTGAAAGAAAACTTTTTACAAGGGACTCCAAGAACAGTAGTTTTTCAAGAATCAATCAACAAAGACGGTAAGGTCATAATCTCAAAAGTATTGAGGCACAACAAAAATTACTTGATGCATGCCTCTTCTTTCACCCTCGGATTGGGTGGAGCCGGAGTGGTTTTATTTTCGCTTCTGAAAAATAAAAAAGCTCAAAAATCTAGCCTGTACGCAGAAGAAGGCGGATTTCTTGTTGATAATTTTGGAATGACAAAATACGGACTTGATAAACTTACAACTGGCGCAAAAGGCTCAGGGAGTTCTTATGCTATAGGCGGAATTATCAATGCCATAAGCCAATTTATGGGCATTGACAACAAAAACGGACGTGCGATGCAATGGTTAGGAATAACTCTTGTTTTTCTTGGTTTTAGCATCGATAGAGGAAAAACATTAAAGAAAACTCTTGCCAACTCTAAAAACAGGGCGGAATTGACTGATGTAGTAAGACAATGGAAATTCGATGTTTCTAATCTTGTAGACAAAAATCATCCCGAAGATTTGAAAAAACTGCTCAAAGAACTCAAAAACGGCAAGAAAACGACAAATGAAAAATTTAACAATCTGGAAAAAATCTTTACAGAAACAGCCGGTGAAAAATTCCAAAAAACAGAAGATATTTCTAAAATATTAAAAGACAAATTTGACAAAGAAATTACAGCTAATTTCAAACCTCAAGAAGTAGCGGATTTTGAGACCACCCAAAAAAATCTCCAAATCTGTACGAAAAAAATATTCGGAAGCGAAAATCCTAAACCTATGAATTGAGACTTATGCACAAATCATATTTTTAGACTTTTTTGTCAAAATGACTTATGCAGTGATCTCTTTTTATTTTTTATATGACTTCTATTTACAGATGTTTTTCAATATTCGAGACAAGAGATGATTTTTGCATCATGCCCACAAGGCGTTCAACTGCTTCACCTGACTTGAATACCAAAATGCTTGGAATACCGCTAATGCTATATTCTTGGGCTATTTTTAAGTTTTCATCTGTGTTAACTTTTACAACTTTGATTTTTCCTTGAAATTCTTCTGCGATTTCATCAATTAATGGGGCTATTTTTCTGCAAGGTCCGCACCAAGGAGCCCAGAAATCCACAACTACCACAGGTATTTCGGACTGTTTGACTTCTTGTTCAAAATTTGCCTCATTTACTTCAAGTGCTTTTGACATAAAATAAATCTCCTGAAATTTAATTTTATAAATTTACTTTTTGATTTTAGCATAATAAACTAAAAAGTATAGGGGTCACCATGGTAAATATCAAAAAACTATTTAAGAGTAAAAAACTGAAGAAAAAGATTAAGAAAAAGCTTCTTAGGCTTTCGCGCAGAATTTTTGTGCTGAATAAGTATTTTGTGACTTTAGACAGATATATTCTGAAAAACACATTTGAAACATTTTTGATGGGGCTTGTTATTTTTACTTCCATTATTTTTGCTTCAGACACGCTTTTAACCCTTATCAAACAAATGAGTTTGTACGGAATTCCATTTAATGTGGCAATATTTATTGTCATCCTCAAGCTTCCTGCAATCCTTTCTCTGACTATCCCCATGGGGGTTTTGCTCTCTACGGTCATGACTTTGAACAAAATGAGTCTCAACTCAGAAATTTCTGTCATGAGAGCTTGTGGGATTAGCCTCGTAAGAATTGCCCGACCTGTATTTTTCTTTGGGCTTGCTGCAATGCTATCAGGATTTTTTATAAATGAATTTATTGCCCCTATTGCTAATGCTCAAGCCAAAAAGCTTACTATATGGGCTTTACAGCAGAAAAACGTGCCTAACGGAACGGAGAATTTTACAATAAAAGAGCTTAAAGGCAATAATTTAAAACGGCTTTTTTATATTTCAAAGTGTGAAAATAATAAACTTTACGGGATAACTGTTTTGGATATGTCAAAACACAACTCTACAATGTTTTTACAGGCAAAAGAAGGCAGGGCAAAAAAAGATTTTTGGCAATTTGAAAATGGAGTTATTTATTCTATAAACAATGACGGAAAAGTCCTGAATTCGACTATATTCGGTAATCTCGACTATTATAACAACCCTGATTTGATGACCTTTGTAAACGAAGACAATCAAACAGAAATGACAACAATCAAATTACTTAAATATATATACGACCA
>CAYUHE010000044.1:0-5945 GCA_964444415.1 uncultured Gammaproteobacteria bacterium | reverse complement strand
TATCGCCATTAATGACAATATCTGCATTTTGTTTTGTGGGGCGGACATTTTTTTTGGATTTTTCGATAATATTTTGATACATTTCATCGGCAGAATCTTTTATTCCACGTTGTTCAGCTCTGTAGAACCATCTTTGTTTTTGGATTTCTTCATCTACATGTACAAAAACTTTAAAATCGAAAGCATCTTTAACTTTTTCTGAGAGAGTGAATAAGCCTTCTGCGACTATTATTTTGCCTGGGTTTGCAACGGTATGATTGTCATATCTTTTGGCTGTGCCTGACATGTCATATTTTGGAAGCCATACGGAACGACCTTTTTTGAGTTTTTCGATATGGGTACACATTAGTGATAGTTCGAACGCATCTGGGGAATCGAGGTCATAATTTTTGACAAAATTGTCAAATCCGCCTGCTTTAATAACTTCTTTTGAACGATCATAATAATAATCATCAGTATTTATGCGTGTAATTAGGTTATTCATTTTGTATTTTTTTTCGAAATTGATGATGCATTCCATAATATCTAATGCAATTGTTGATTTTCCGCTTGCGGATTCTCCGGCTATGCCTACGCTGATTGGTCTTTGGCTAAATCCGGCTAAGAAATAGGCTATTTTTTCGATTAAATCATCTTTAATATAAAGAAAAACAGGAGTTTCCTGTTTTTCATAATTTTTGAATATTAAATTTAATTGTTCGAGAATAAAATCAAAGCGAGTCTCATTTGAACCTTTAGAATGTTCAACCTGAAGACCTTGAGCTATAAGTGAGTTTTGAACTTCGGCTATCAATTATTTATTCCAAACAAGTAACTAACAGTTTAAAATAGGTCAATAAAAAAAATTGCCTTTTTTTATTTATATCATGTAATATTTCTTGATACAAGAATAATTGATAAAAATATCGAAGAAACTTTTGGAACTATCTCAAATCGCCTTTTGATAATAGGTTTATATTCATTTAGTGCATCATTTTCTGAGGTGTAAAAATTCACAAATTGGTCTAATTTTATCAGGTAAAATAGTGGTAATAAGTGCATATCAACGTTGTATAGGTTTATTGAGGATATTGAGTTTTTTATAGAAATAATAAAGTCTAACAAAATATTATCTAAGTCGTTTATATCTTTAAAATTAAGCATAAGCTTATTACAGCCGAATTTGGCGGCTTCTTTAATTTTCTTATGGCAGTGATTCAAAGATCCGTTAGAAACTTCCTGTTTCAAATCAATGAATACATCATCATTTTCAATCATGACGACCATTTATTATATCCCTTAGAAAAACGACTGTACTTTTATTCTTATTCTAGTTTATGTAAAAATAATTGTAAACAGCAGAAAGTTGCGATTTTACCGTACTTTAGTTGAGGAATAAATTTTTTATTTTAAAATCTATGTCTTGGATTATTTGACAGCTCGTTCATCTTCACTACGTTTCGCTTTTCTTTCATAAAATCTTTACTTCGTCGATATACTCGCAAGGCGAACTTTGTTCCAGTCAAAAATCCGCGAAAAAAAGCCCGATCTTGAGGACCGGGCATATGGTTGTTGTTTGCACCCCTGATATATAAATATATGTAAGAGCTTATTATTTTTGTTTATTACAATAGCTGAAGTGCTATTTGAGTTGATTGATTGGCTTGTTTTAACAGCTGACCTGATGTTTGCTGTAATATCTGAGCCCTTGTCAACTTGGCTGTCTCTGAAGCAATATCAGTATCTCTTATGATTGAGTTAGCTGATGTCAAGTTCTCTTTTCTTACGTCTAATCTTGTGATAGTTGCTTGTAGACGGTTGATAGTTGAACCATAAAGAGATCTTCTATCAGAGATATCATTAATCGCTTTATCTAGAGAGCCGATTGCTACAAGTGCATTAGTTGCTTGTGTAATGTTGGTCGCAGACAGGCCTGTTAATGCGCCTGTTGTGATACCGATAGATGTTGTTGATACTTTAGCAAATGAAGATGAAATATCTACACGGCTGTTAGCTGTGTTATCAGTACCGATTTGCATTACCATAGAGCTCATAGTACCGTTCAACATACTCAAATCAGAGAACTTAGAGCTTGCTGCTATTCTGCCGACTTCTGCCAAACGATCTTTATATTCAGCATTTAACATTTTACGTTCTGAAGTTGAATATACGCCGTTAGCTGCTTGAACAGACAAGTCTCTCATACGTTGCAAGTTGTCTTGGATTACTGCTAAGTCACCTTCTGCTGTTTGAAGCATGTTGATACCTGTTTGAGAGTTCAACTTTGCTACATCTGATGATGAGATGTGTGCTTTTAATTTTTCTGAAATACCTAGACCTGCTGCATCATCACCTGCTGCGTTAATTTTCATACCGCTAGATAATCTCTGCATACTTTGTTTTAGCTCATTTGTTGCATTAAAAATGTTGCGTTGCACCATTACTGAGCTTAAATTCGTGTTTACTACAATAGCCATAACTAAAAATCTCCTATCTTAACTTTACTTCCGTGTTAAAAACTAACCTTGGCAGCAAGATATCGAGTTTTAAGGCGTAGGTACACAGGAACAATGGTACCTTTACACCGATGTTAACAAAAATCGTTTACACTTGACTGTACTTCTGCACAATTGTACTGAACTTACATTTGAACGTACTTCTGTGCGTCTGCACTAATTTAAATTTGACTGTTAACTAAAAACTAATTCAATAATCTAACCACTCACTTATAATAAATGCATTTAATCTTTTTGAATATTCTAAAAAGGTACGAATTTCTTACAACTTTAGTAGTGAATTTTGCCGAATCTGGCAAGATTGAGCGAAATATTTTGAGCTATCAATATTAAAAGAGAGCATAATTTCAAAGACAAAGCAAAAAAAGAGCAAGCCCTAAGACTTACTCTTTTTGATATCTCTATAATATAGGAACTATGCGTGTCCTGCAGTGTTAAGAACTGTCATTTTGTGTTTAACAAGTTCTTTTACAGCAGCTCTGCCCGGTCCCATATAACCGCGAGGGTCAAAGGCCTCTGGTTTTTCAACGAATAATTTTCTTATTGTAGCTGTCATAGCCAATCTCAAATCTGTGTCGATGTTGATTTTAGCTACACCGTTTTTAGCTGCATAAGACAACATTTCTTCTGGAACGCCTTTTGCATTCGGAAGTTTTCCGCCGAATTTGTTGCATTCATTAACCAAAGCTTCAGGAACAGAAGACGCACCATGAAGAACTAGTGGGAAATTATATCCAACAGCTTCATTTACAGCTTTTCTAATTTCTTCAAGTCTTGCAAAGTCTAATTTAGCTTCGCCTGCAAATTTGTATGCACCGTGGCTTGTTCCGATAGCGATTGCAAGAGAATCACAACCAGATTCTTTTACGAAACGGGCAGCTTCAGCTGGATTTGTGTATGTAGCATCAGCGGCAGAAACGTTTACGTCATCTTCAACACCGGCTAATTTTCCGAGTTCAGCTTCAACAGAAACTCCGCGAGCGTGAGCATAGTCAACAACTTGCTTGGTTAATGCGATATTTTCTTCAAGTGGGAATCTAGAACCATCAATCATAACTGATGAGAAACCGCCATCTATACAAGATTTGCAAATTTCGAAATCTTCACCGTGGTCAAGGTGCAAAGCTATAGGCACAGTAGTTGATGCCAAAGCAGCTTCAACAAGTTTAATTAAATATGTTTGGTTAGCGTATTTTCTAGCGCCTGCAGATACTTGAAGAATGATTGGTGATTTTGTTTCTTCAGCAGCTTCAGCTATAGCTTGTAGAATTTCCATGTTATTTACATTGTAAGCTCCGATAGCGTATTTACCATTTAGAGCATTTTGGAACATTTCCTTTGTTCCTACTAATTTTCTTTCACTCATTAGAGTCTCCTCTTTTATGTATCCCTATGTGTATAGTTTATTATAAGAATGGAAAAAAGGGAAGATTATTTATCGTCATGCTGAACTTGGTTCAGTATCTTGCTAGTTGAGTATTAAATAGAAGATTTGGAATTTTCATCTTTTATATAAAAAAACAGCATTATAATAGTTATGATATTAATGATTTGCCAATTTTCTCTTTCAAAATGAATGTTTATAAAAGGGTTATAAAGTAAGGCAATCAAGCTATAAGCTATAAATTTGTATGAAATGGTTTGAGTTTTATTATAAAGATCAAAGCCTATTACGCCGGTAGTTATAAAAATAACAAATTTAAGTAATTGGTAGTAGCCATAAGGCATTTGAAAAAATGCTGCTATGAGCATAGCGATATTTGTAAAAATGAGTTTAGTCATTTTGCGTGCCCCAGCCATAAAATTTGTCAATCAAAGATGTAATTAAATATATTATAATCATTAAAATATAAGGTGCTGTAAATATTAGAATAGAGCTTAATAAGCTTAATCCCCAACCAACATGTGCTCCATATATCCCAAAGCCGGTCCCCACCAAAGGGATGTATGCAACAAAACCTGCAAGCAAGAAAGGAATTATATTATTATGAAATGTTTCTTCAAGACCTGCCCAAGTTGCTAAAAATTGCACTAACCCCAATAACAAATAAGTTATATATAAGCAAGCACCCGAAGCACTTAATATTTGGTCTTTTAATTTTTGCCAACTGAAACTAGGTTTTTCTTCTTGCTCGTTTTCTTGCTTACTTTTTTCACAGGCTAAAACAATTAGAAAAACCCAAGACAATAAGGGGATTATAGATAATAATACAAACCAAGAATTCCATCCAATATCTCTTAAACGTTTGATTATTGTGATAATGTATATATATATAAATAGTCCTAAAATAAATGAAGCCAAGGGCATGTCTATATTTAATCTTTCAAAAAGATTAAATTTTGCTATGAAAAGGTCTATTCCCCAAAGAGCAAGGGCTATGTAAATAAAAGGTTTTCTTGAAAATGAACCTTTTATAGAAAAGATTTTTGTCACTATATTGCCTAGATTTTGCATATCAACTCCTTATCGTATATTTTTGATAGTAGCATTTTAATTAAAATTATAAATGTATTTTCAAAATAAGTCATTAATATAAAAATCCACAAAAAAAAGGACTATGCCTAAAACTTTTTCATAACCCCCTCAAGAGTTTAAGTGTTCCAACGGCTAGTCCTGTATTTTTCACTCTAGCAGAAAAGGAGGAGGTGGGATTCGAACCCACGGTACGCTCGCACGTACGACAGTTTTCAAGACTGCTCCGATAAACCGCTCCGGCACTCCTCCGAGCGCTTTCGTAATTATAATATTACTATAACAATTTATTATTGCAATATTTTTATATAAAAATTTGACGTTTTTTACATCAAGATTATTTTGTTTTATAATATATGTATGGCCAATTCAAATGAAAAATTTTATTATGTAGGCTTATCAATTACCCACGCGGCTACCGAAGAAACCGGAATTGCACTTTTGGATAATGATTTGAACCTACTTAGATTAGACAAAACTTATCGCCTTAATGATGTCAAATTCTTTTTGGACAATTTTTGCGGCAAAAACGGGACTGTAATTGCGGCTGATATCCCTGTCAATCAGATGTTTCTGATAGGCAAATGGCGTCAAGAATCCAAGCATTATCAAAGTTTGACCGTAGGAACAGACTACAAATCTGATCAGCAATGGTCAAAACGCCAAAGCACACGCGGAACTGAGCTCTGCACAGGTTTGATTGAAGAAGGTTATAGCGTTGTTCGCTACAATTTCCATTATTCCAAGCAGGCTATGGGCTTGGCTACACCGCTTCAAGAAAATACTCCTATGGCATGCAAATATCTTCAGGATATGCTCAAGGAAAAGCTAGGTATAGGCGGAATTCCAACTAATATGATGCCTTTATCAAGTCTAAAAGCTGTTGTTGGTGCTTATATTGCCTGGCAAACTGTGCATGGTGTTGAAGATAAAGATTTTAGAAAAATCAGTACCTTCGGAGATTTGCCTGTTTATTC
>CAYUHE010000043.1:0-7563 GCA_964444415.1 uncultured Gammaproteobacteria bacterium | reverse complement strand
ACCTGGCGCCGCGCACTCTTGCCGCCGGGGACAAGATCGTCGACCTGAACTTCACATACAGCACCGGCACAGCCGCCCTTACCTGGAATTACACAGCCAGCAGCGGAACTGAATGCGAGTATGCCGATGCAATCGGGAACCCCATGACCGATACGCCTACCGCCACCTATTATATTAACGGAGAAGTACACTACCAGCCGGGCTTCATGGTGAGTGGTGTGTTCAGGTACAACAACACAGCCATGACCCTGCTCGATAACGTCAAGGTGGTGCTTAAACAGGGAAGCAGCAGGGTGGACTCGGTGACCACCAATGCAAGCGGGGCATACAGTTTCGCAACGGTACAGAACGGGACCTACAAAGTACTGGCCTATACCGGCAAAGCCTGGTCGAGCGTGAATGCCACGGATGCCATAAAGGTTCAGCGGCATTTTGCAGGGCTTGAACTGTTGACGGAACCTGTACGATTACTGGCTGCGGATGTCAACCTGAGCAACTCCATCAATGCTACGGATGCGATCAAGATCAAGCGGAGGTTCTCGGGCCTTGATACTTACTTTGACCGGGGCGACTGGACGTTTGCAAAACCGACCACAGGATGGGATACGATTGTGGTGAGCGGAGCGGCGGTGACCCAGGACTTCTACGGGCTTTGTGTTGGTGATGTGAACGGATCCAATGTCCCGGCAGCGGGAAAATCATTCCAGACAGCAATCAGGCTGGTCCCTGAAGGAGAGATGGAGATCACGGCAGGAGAGGAGTTTGAACTTCCCGTCCGCATTGAACAGGCTGCAGAACTGGGAGCAGTAGCCCTGGTAATAACTTATCCGTCTGAATCTCTTAGCATAAAGAATGTAAGCATCAAACAAGGTGACCTGCTGTACAAAGCCACCGGCAGTGAACTGAGAATAGCCTGGTCGGAACTTGAACCTATGCTGCTTGGAAGCCGGGATGCACTGATCACCCTTCACCTGAAAGCATCGCAGACGCTGAATTCAACCCAGGCCTTATCCTTCGGCCTTACAAGAGAATCGGAACTGGCCGACGGGTATGGAGCAGCGATTCCAAATGTGACCCTGACAATGCCTGCCCTGAAAACCGGTGCAGGTACAAGCAATGGAGATGATTTGCTGGACGTAGTCTCGGTTTATCCGAACCCCACCGGGGGAGAGGTAAAAATAGAATACCAGCTAAACGGAGCCTGCCAGCTCAGTGTTGAAATCACAGACGTTTACGGCCAGGTCATCCGCAAACAAATAAACACATATACAGCAAGCGGGAAATACCACCAGCAGTTTGATCTCTCTGATGTTTCGGCCGGGGTATACATGGTCAAGATCAGTTGCGGAAACTATGGAAAAGAAACCACCCGAACCATGAAACTGGTGAAACGGAAATAAACTTCGAAATTTGCAGGGAGAGGCTGTCTCGTAAGTTCGGGGCAGCCTCTTTTTTTTTACTTTTGCAAAAAATATAAAATCCGACATGAGAAAATACCTTCTGTTATGCCTCGCAATTACTCTAAGCTCCTTTGGTGATACACTATTTGCACAGCAAACCGTCCTGCATCCTACAAGTGTCAGGCAAGCTGTTTTTGCCGATGTTACCCCTCCATTAAGGGAAATGAAACTTATCCCGCCAAAAAAAGGAAAGACTGATCCGGACCGGGAAATTAAGAACAGGATCGGAATGAAGGAATTCAATCATCTCCAGACACATCCGTTCCTTCTTCCCGAAGACCCGGTATGGCAGAAACAGGATGGAACCTATGTTCCAGCAATTTTAGCCCCCATTCAGAATTTCGACGGGATCAATAATTTGCTGGGATATTATCCTCCCGATACCCAGGGTGATGTCGGCCCTGATAAGTATCTCCAGGTTGTCAACTGTAATTTTGCCGTTTATTCAAAGACCGGATCTACCCTGCTGGGCCCTGCCTTGCTAAGCAGCATATGGACAGGCATCCCTGCTCCTTATGCAGGAACGAATAACGGGGATCCCGTGGTCCTTTATGACCAGGCCTCGGGACGGTGGATAATCTCTGAATTCTCACTGCCGTCGACCTCACAGCATGCCGAACTGGTCGCTGTCTCACAAACTTCAGACCCAACGGGGAGCTGGTACAGGTATATTTTTGAGTTTGGCAACAGAATGCCTGATTATCCGAAATTCGGAGTCTGGCCCGATGCCTATTATTTATCATTTAATCAATTCGTAAACGAGACTGACTGGGGAGGCGTTGGAGCCGTTGCACTTGAACGTTCCAAAATGCTTACCGGCGACGCTTCGGCCCGTATGGTATATTTTGACCTGGGGTCCACCAGCAATCCAGGGAGCATGCTTCCTTCCGACTGGGACGGAACTACTCCTCCCGTTGCAAATGAGCCGAATTATTTCACATTCTTTGACGACTGGTCATCCACCACCACCGATTACCTGAAGATCTGGCAGTTCCATGTCGACTGGGCCACTACTTCGAATTCAACATTCTCTGAAAGCTACAGCCTTGAAACCGCTGCATTTAAATCAGCCATTTGCACATCAACAACGGGGGCTTGTATTCCCCAGCCAGGAACCACAGTGAAGCTCGATGACCTTTCAGACCGCCTGATGTACCGTTTGCAGTATCGTAATTTTGGCGGATACCGCGCTATGGTGACCAACCATGCCGTTGATGCTGACGGAACCAGTCATGCCGGTATACGCTGGTACGAACTGCGGAATACAGGAACTGCCTGGACAATTTATCAGCAGGGGACTTATGCCCCTGATGCAAATCATCGCTGGATGGGCAGTATTGCCATGAATGCCAGCGGAGATATCGCGCTGGGTTACTCAGTTTCTGCAGCTTCTACTGTTTACCCCAGCATACGGTATACAGGAAGACGGGTCAATGATCCCCTGAACCAGATGACAATTGCCGAACAAACCATTATTGCAGGAACAGGAAGCCAAACGGGTTCAGCAGCCCGCTGGGGTGATTACAGCATGATGTCGGTAGATCCGACCGATGACCTGACATTCTGGTTTACGACTGAATATGTTCAGACCACAGGCTCAACGACCTGGAGGACGAGGATTGCATCCTTTAAATTTTCCAATAATCCTGGTGTGACCACTCTCGCAGCAAGCGCCGTTACCGGGACTGCCGCTACACTTAACGGGACCATTAACCCCAACGGGCTTGCGAGTACTTATCATTTTGAATGGGGAACGACAATTTCTTACGGGAATTCCACTACCGTAACTTCTGCAGGTTCCGGTACAGGCAGTCTCCCGGTCAATGCAAACATCAGCGGGCTGACCGCCGCCACCACCTATCATTTCAGGCTGGTTGGCGTAAACAGCGACGGGACAACAAACGGGAACGACATGACATTTATCCCGGGAACTGCTGCTGTTACGACTACAGCTGCTTCATCCATCACAACGACAAGCGCAAGTTCAGGAGGTAATGTTTTATATGACGGAGGATTTTCAGTAAGCGCCCACGGGGTTTGTTGGGGCAGTTCAGCCAATCCGACGGTTTCGGGAAGCCATACCACCGACGGCACAGGAACAGGAACGTATACAAGCAGCCTCACCGGGCTTACTGCCAATACAACGTATCATATACGCGCTTATGCAACCAATGCAAACGGAACCTATTACGGGGATGACCTCACTTTCACTACCCTTTGCGGGCTTTTCACCCTGCCCTTCAGTGAGAGCTTTGCCACCACTTCCATTCCCTCCTGCTGGAGCCAGGTTGATCACCAGGGCAACGGGCAGATTTGGCAGTTCGGTACGATCACTGGGCAATCGCCTAATCCTGTTCTGACTGCACCTTACGCCTATCTGAACAGCGATGCCTATGGCAACGGAAATTCCCAGAATGCCGATCTGATAACCCCTCTCATGGATTTATCGGCTTATGCAACGGTAAGCCTTCAGTTTAAGAATTATTTCAAAGCATGGTCGGGATCATCCGGCTCATTGTCTTACAGCATCAATGGAGGTACAACCTGGATGGTGATACAGAATTTTACCACCACTTCCGCAACAAATCCTGTTTTATTCAACCAGGCGGTGAATGCCGTGGCTGGGCAGGCACAGGTTAAATTTAAATGGAATTACACGGGATCATTCGGTTATTCCTGGGCTATTGATGATATCCAGGTCACCGGGACCATCCTGCCCAGTCTTTCGGTCTCCCCGTCTAACCAGAATGTTGCAGCTGCTGCAGGATCGACAGGTTTTACAGTAACATCCAATTCAGCCTGGACAGCCTCCAGCAACCAGACATGGTGCACCCCCACGCTTTCAGGAACAGGAAACGGGGCAGTTACAGCCAATTATACCCAGAACCTGACGGCTTCACAACGGGTCGCTTCAATTACCGTAACGGTCACAGGGCTTACCCCGGTTGTCGTCACAGTAACCCAGGCCGCAGGTACAACCGCTGTTGCCCCTATAACTACGGCCGGAACCCGAGGGTCTGCCAATAACAGCCCGGTGACAATTCCCGTAACTGTGACCGGTTTTACAGGTATTACGGCCCTTTCGCTGAGGCTGGATTATAATCCCACACTGCTTACCTATACCGGCTTTGCCAATACAAATGCCTTACTTACAGGGCTTATCGTAAACGACATGACCGTGTCGGGAACCCTGCATAAGATCATGATGACATGGACTGATTTAACACCCCGCACCATCGCATCGGGAGGTAAAATCGTGGATCTTAATTTCACCTATATCTCCGGAACTACTGCCCTTGCCTGGAATAATTCGAGCAGCGGAGGGTCTGAATGCGAGTATGCAGATGCCGGTGGAAATCCCTTGCCCGACATTCCCACTGCAACCTATTATATAAACGGGGAAGTCCATCCGCAGCCGGGATTTGCCGTCACAGGAAATTTCAAATACAACAATACGGCCAATACAGTGCTTGATAATGTCAAGGTGGTCCTTCAACAGGGAACGTCCAGGGTGGATTCGGCAACTACCGATGTGAACGGGAACTATGGTTTTGCCTCGGTTCCCAATGGTACGTATAAAGTGCTGGCATATACCTCAAAACCATGGGGAAGCGTTAATGCCACCGACGCCGCCAAGGTACAGCGTCATTTTTCCGGCGAGGAGATATTGATTGAACCTGTGCGTTTACTGGCTGCGGATGTGAACCTCAGCAACTCGATCAATGGAACAGATGCCATCAAGATCAAGCGGAGGTTCGCGGGCCTGGATACTTATTTTGACCGGGGAGACTGGACTTTTGCAAGACCGTCAATCGGAGGGGATACGATCATAGTGAGCGGAGGGGTTGTGAGCCAGGATTTCTACGGGCTTTGCGTTGGGGACGTAAATGGCTCCAATGTGCCATCCGCAGGTAAATCAGAACAATCGAAGCTTGCACTGGTTCAGGATGGTGAAATGGTAATAGCAGCCGGACAGGAATTTGACCTGCCTGTACGGATTGACAGGGAAGCCGAACTCGGAGCTGTCTCCCTGGTGTTTCAGTTTCCGGCGGATCTCATCAGCATCAGAGGGATAACAATGAAATCGGGTAGCCCGGTATATAAAATTGCCGGGGACCAGTTACGCATTGCCTGGTCGGAACTCGAACCCCTGATGCTCATGAACAGGGATGAATTAATTACCCTGAAGCTTAAAGCCTCGGAATCATTGAGTTCAATGAAGCCTTTCATGCTAAGTGTGAACAATGAATCGGAACTTGCGAACAGCCGCGGAGAAGTTATAACTGATGCAACCCTGACCGCACCGGTATTGAAGACCTTCGCAAATTCCATCAATACAAATGGCATGCTTGACAGGATCCTGGTTTATCCGAATCCTGCAGGAAACCAGGTTAACATTGAATACCAGGCGAATGAAGCCTGCGATGTGACAATTGATATTTCCAGTGTTTATGGACAGACTGTCGTTCAGCATGCTTATTCCCATAATGTTCCGGGCCGATTTGTTCAGGCCCAGGATATTTCAAATGTTTCAGGCGGTGACTATATTGTGAAAATCAAATATGGAAAAGACGGAAAAGAGTTTTCAAGAACTTTCAAGCTGGTAAAACTCAAATAATGTTATATAATTGAAATCAAAAAAGGAGGCTTGTTTCAAACCTCCTTTTATTATAATTCCCAGTGACTCAAAAACGATAATCCGGCCTTTCCCCGCGTTCCCTTAAAAAATCGGTACGTTAAATAATCGGTGCCCCTGATTTTATAAATCTGTTGTAATTTTGTAAACTGGAGGGATTATTTTCTCTGTAACAATTGCTTAAGTATTGTTTAACCCGTTTGAATTAATAAAAAACAAGATCATGAGAAAATTTATTACGCTTTTTACAATAATAATGGGATGCATTCTGCAAACCGTTCATGCTGATACGAACGTGTCGGGTGTGATTTCTTCAAATACCACCTGGACTGCGGCAGCAAGTCCTTATATAGTAACCTCATACATTACTGTTAATCATGGCGTTACCCTTACTATACAATCGGGAGTAACTGTTAAATTTAATGATTCTCAGTATATGCTGGCATACGGTAAACTTGATGCCAATACGGTAGTATTCACCACGAACAATCCAACCCCCGCACCTGGAAGATGGCAATATATCCAGGTAGGAGGCTCAAATCTGGCCGATTCAGGTTGGGTGATTCTGAATAATTGCCAGGTTTTATATGCCGACAAATTCCTAGTTTATAATGGCAAAGCCACCCTCACTGGCACTGTTTTACAGAATTTTAATTATTACGGGGCTCAGGTAGAAGCAGCAGGCACATTTAATATGACGGGGGGTTTGATAAATACGAATTCCACATGGGCTGCCAATTACGGTTGCAATATTTGGGCAAAAGATAATTCTCATTCTGCGGTTTCAGGTGTGAATATGCAGCATACCCATGATGGAATTTACCTCCAGAACAACGCCAAGATGGATATTACTGATGCAACGATTTCCAACTGTACCTGGCCTGTTACATATGTTGCTTCAGCTGATCTGACCGCGCACGGGACAAATACATTTACAGGAAATGTGAATACCGCTGTGTATATGAATTTTTCAAATTTCTCTGACACCCTCACACTCCCTTCCCTGAACATACCCTACTATTTCTATTCCGGAATGACTGTAAATGCAAGCGGGAGGATGGTAATCGGATCGAATAATGTGTTAAAGTTCCCTCTTTATTATTCATTGACTGTTAATGGAGCCCTTGTTGCAGAAGCCAATGTAGGAGAATGTATTTACTTTACTTCCATCAGGGATGATAACTGGGGAGGTGATACGAATAATGACGGATCAACAACTGCCCCGGCATCAAGTAACTGGTATGGAATCCGTTTTGAGGATCCGAGCAATGATGCTACATGTTTGATGCGGCGCTGCAAGGTCCGTTATGCCGGTTGTAACAACACGGGCGGAATATCCATGTTCAATTCCAGTCCTACCATCGATCTCTGCGACATTTCAAACAATTATTTCGGGGTTTATATGCAATACGCCTCCAATCCTGTTTTCTCCAATAATACGATTGGTTCCAGCCAGTGGACACCCAT
>CAYUHE010000042.1:0-8106 GCA_964444415.1 uncultured Gammaproteobacteria bacterium | reverse complement strand
GAGTTCAGACGTGTGCTCTTCCGATCTAAGTAACTCAATTGGTAGAGTACCTGCCTTCCAAGCATGCTGTCGCGAGTTCGAGTCTCGTCTTCCGCTCCATATAAAAGCCCAGTCTTAAGGCTGGGCTTTTATATGTTTATTTTTTACTTGATTTTTATACCCTAAGGTCTATAGGTGGTTCAAGCTGTTCTTTTGTAATAGTGCTTGGATCTTGAAAACCTTTATTGTCATCGCCATCAGGTTTTACTTCACCATTTCTGTGTGGTGGCTTAAGAATTCCGTTTTGCACTGCTGCTTTCACATCAGCTGCTGTAATTGAGTCTTTGCCATTGGCAATTTTATCAAAATTTGCTATCAAATCTTGAATCATTTTAGGGTCTTTACCATCTTTGGTTAGCTTATCTAAAAGAGTTTGTAATTGATCTTTAGTTACTGCAGTACCGTCACCGCCGGCTTGCAAAGACAGTTGCTTGAATAATTCTTCAGGTTTTTTCATTGCATTTGTATCTTTTAGCATTTGAGCAAGTGTTGTAATTTTAGGATTTCCACAGTCGCCGCAACCAGTACAAGGACTACAATTTCCTTTAGCAACTCCACCTATGGCTTGTCCGCTAGCACCACTAATACCGTTTACCATATTTATTCCTCCTCATATTTTTATACAATAAATTATATATCTTCTTATTAGTAATGATAACATTGTAAAGTTATCATTGCCGTTATTAGAAAAAATCCCATATGAAAATAGTATTAATTTTATGGCAAAAAAGCTTTTTATTTTTTGCATTTATGTTCCAATTCAGCTATTATTAGGATTATTAAAAGACTTATAGAGAGAGTTTTTAATGAAAAATATATTGTTCATATTCGGTACGCGTCCTGAAGTTATAAAATTGGCTCCTGTAATCTTGGAGCTCAAAAAATATCCTGAAAAATATAACGTTATTGTTTGTAATACTGAACAGCAAAAAGAATTATCGAACCAAACTTTGTCATATTTTGGACTAAAAGCCGATATGAGTTTGGATGTTATGAAAGCCAATCAATCCTTAGCGGGTGTACAAGCTAGAATTTTGGATAAATTGCAAGCTGTGTACGATGAGTACAAAATTGATGCAACAGTTGTTCAAGGCGATACCATTAGTGTTTTGACAGGTGCTTTAGTTAGTTTTTATAACAAGATCCCTGTTTTTCATGTGGAAGCCGGTCTTCGTTCTTATGATTTATTTGAGCCTTTTCCTGAAGAAGCAATGAGGCAAATGGCTTCGCGAGTTACAGATTTGCATTTTGCACCCACAGATGTGAATAAAAATGCACTTTTGAAAGAAAATATTTTGCCCGAAAAAATTCATACAGTAGGAAATACTGTTGTGGATGCTCTTTTTTGTTTGTCAGAAGAAACTATTGGAGAGGCAAAAACATTTTTTGCATCCAAAGATATTAGAATTGATGATAAATTGGTTTTGATAACTGCTCATAGACGTGAAAATCATGGTGAAAGAATTGACAAAATCATTGATGCGATTAAGTTTTTGGCGCAAAAATATTTCGACCATACTTTTATTATTCCTGTACATCCAAACCCGAATGTGAAGGATAAAATTCACGCTGGACTTGGCGATTGTGCCAATGTCCATCTTTTGACACCGCTTGATTATCCAAGTTTGGTTTATTTGATGAAAAATGCCAAATTGATTTTGACCGACTCGGGCGGAATTCAAGAAGAAGCACCTTCTTTTGGCTGCCCTACATTGGTTATGAGATATGAAACAGAACGCACAGAAGGCGTAGATGCAAGGGTTTCAGTCCTCGTCGGTGCAGATTATGAAAAAATAGTTTCTGAGAGCGAAGATATTTTGTCAAAAGACAAATCAATATCAAGATTTGATATAACCAAAAATCCTTATGGGGACGGAAAATCTGCTAAAAGAATACTTGAGCTTATAAATAATTTTTGGTGATAGTTTTTTCAAAATACGGTGTGAGAATTTAAAACATTAATTACGGTTTCTATTTTATTCTCATCAAGTCTATGCCCACCTTGAGATAGTTCTATAAAACCTGTCAAATTTTTTGCTTTAGCGGATAATTCTTTTGCAGCATTAAAATTAACTACTTTATCATATAAGGAATGTATTATGTATGTAGGAGATTCTACATTCGCCAATTTTGTATCTGCTTTAAAAATTGAATCAAAAGTTTTAATGAAGGCAGGGTATTTTTTAGTCAAAGTTTGGATGAATTTTGCTGTGTAAGTATTTTTTGTTTTTGCAAGAATATTACTATAGGCACTTCCAATACCATTTATTGGCGCAACTAAAATAATCATTCCAAGGTCAGGTTTTTTTTGAGCTATATCAACTGCCATAAAAGCCCCTGCACTATGCCCTATTATACTTATATTTTGCATTGATGTTTTTTTTCTAAGATATTTTAAGGCAGCATCAACATCTAGTCCAATAAGTTTTTCATTGATTTTTGTTTTTTTATTCTTTCCAAAACCGCGGTATTCTAAAGCTAACACACCGTAATTGTTTTTGTTTAGAGCGGCATATAACTTTTGGTTATGTGTTATATTTTGTGATAAACCGTGCAAAAATAATATATATTTTTGGGATTGATTAGGGTTAATATCCCAGCAATTTAAAGTTTTATTGTCAATTGTTCTTATTGTTACATCTTTAATTTTACCTTGGAGTTCAGGTATTTGATATAAAAAGCTTTTTTGAGAAACTTTTACAGAGCGAAGTAAAACATTATCAATTAAAAAAAATATTGGATGGAGTTTATTAGCCTGAATATTCCCTTTAAAAGTAACGCTATCATTACTATAAGTCAAATTTTTCCCGTATAAAGATTTACCGCTATTGCAGTAATTGTGGTTTATATTTTTTATAGGATTAATTGCTTGAATCATTTTCAGAGTCTCTTTGTTGATGAATTTAAAAAACGTAAAACTATTTATTTGTTATTATCAAGGAATAATGCTTACATTTCTTTATACAAAAATCTTCTTATAAAGACAAAAATCCTCGCTTATATAACGAGGATTTTTTGATTATTCAAATGAGAAGAATTAGTCTTGTTTTGTGTATTCAGCATCGATTACATCATCATCACCACCAACTTCAGAAGGTGCTTCTCCTGCTGGTGTTTCGCCACCTTCAGGCTGGGCTTCTTCAGAAGCTGTTGACTGATAAGCCGCTTGAGAGATTGCAAATATTGTTTGTTGCAATTCATCAGCAAGATTTTTAATGTCATCAGCAGGCTTGTTTTCATCAAGAGCTTTTTGAAGTTCTGATTTTTGAGTTTCCATTTTTTCTTTTTCAGCATCAGATATTTTGCCTTCAAAGTCTTTTGCAAGACGTTCAGCAGATGAAATAAGTCCATTAGCGTTGTTTCTGATTTCGACTTCTTCTTTTTTCTTTTTATCTTCTTCCGCGTTAGCTTCAGCTTCTTTTAGCATTTTGTCTACATCATTTTCATTCAAGTTTGATGAATTTGTGATGGAGATTTTTTGCTCTTTGTTAGTCGCTTTGTCTTTTGCAGAAACATTTACGATACCGTTGGCATCTATGTCAAAAGTAACTTCTACTTGTGGAATTCCGCGCATTGCCGGTGGAATACCGTCTAAGCGAAACATTCCAAGTGATTTATTATCTTTTGCCATTGGTCTTTCACCTTGAAGAACATGGACATCAACCGCTGTTTGGTTATTTTCTGCAGTTGAGAAGACTTGTGATTTTGAAACAGGGATTGTTGTATTACGAGGAACAAGCGCTGTCAAAACTCCGCCAAGTGTCTCAATTCCTAGAGTCAAAGGAGTTACGTCTAAAAGAACGATATCTTTAACTTCACCGGCTAAGATACCTGCTTGGATTGCAGCACCAACTGCTACAACTTCATCAGGGTTTACTGATTGATTAGGTTCTTTGCCCGAGTATTCTTTTACAAGTGATTGAACAGCAGGAATACGAGTTGAACCACCGACTAAAACTACTTCATCGATTTCGCCTTTTGAAAGCCCGGCATCTTGAAGAGCTTGTTCCATCGGCTTTTTACATCTTTCAAGCAAGTCATGGCAAAGGTCTTCGAATTTGGCCCTTGATAAAGACAAGTCCAAATGTTTTGGACCGTTTGCATCAGCTGTGATGAATGGAAGATTGATTGATGTTTCCATTACAGTTGAAAGCTCGCATTTTGCTTTCTCAGCAGCTTCTTTAAGACGTTGCATAGCTTGTTTATCATTTTTTATGTCGATGCCTTCTTGTTTTTTAAATTCTTCCGTTAACCAAGTGATAAGTTTCTCATCAAAGTCATCACCACCAAGTTTTGTATCACCTGAAGTTGATAATACTTCGTGAACTCCATCGCCGATTTCTAGGACAGAAACGTCAAATGTACCGCCACCAAGGTCAAATACAAGAACTTTTTCAGTATGTTTTTTGTCTAGGCCATAAGCCAAAGCAGCTGCAGTCGGTTCGTTGACAATTCTTAGTACTTCCAAGCCCGCAATTTTACCTGCATCTTTTGTTGCTTGTCTTTGAGCATCATTAAAATAAGCAGGGACTGTAATTACAGCAGAAGTTACTTTTTCCCCAAGGTAAGTTGATGCATCATCAGCTAATTTACGCAAAATCATTGCGGAAATTTCTTGAGGTGTGTAATCTTTTCCATCGATTTTAACTTTAAAATCGCTTCCCATATGGCGTTTAATACTGCTAACGGTTTTTTCGGCATTTAAAATAGCTTGTCTTTTTGCTAGTTGACCTACTAAACGTTCTCCAGTTTTTGAAATTGCAACAATCGAAGGGGTTGTACGTGAACCTTCAGCATTTGCGATTACTGTTGGTTTGCCACCTTCCATTACTGCTACGACTGAGTTGGTTGTTCCCAAGTCGATACCAATCGTTTTTGCCATTTTTTTATCTCCTTAAATCAATATTTAAACGCATTTTTATTATGCTATTATTTAAGCAGATTTTTTCGGCTTTTCTTTTAATATAAACAAAAAATTAATAATTTAAATTATTCACTTACAGCATTTTTCTTTTTATAAAGATTTTTGGTGTAATTGATATTAAACCAAGGTAAAAACCACCCTAAAAATCCTGATATAGCAACTATGCTAATTGCTTCAGGAATACTTTTTTGTGCTTCAGCATATTTGACTAAAGGGTTTTTATCTTTATCAAGTTCTTTGGTTAGTATTTCAATCTGGGGCTTAAATTCATTATTGTCTTGTGCTTTTTTAAGCATTTCAATAATTTCTTTATTTGTTTCAGGCAGTCTTAAATCAATTTCACTTGCTTTGAAAGGTTTGCTGAAAAATTCTTGAAGCTTGCCTTGAGCTTTTACAGTTGTATTTTTATCTGAAAGTTTATCTGCTATTTCATTTAGTGCTTTTTTAGCCTCAGCGCTCAAAAAATCAAAAATTTTCCTCAAATAGCCATTGTGATTTTCAATATTTTGAGTGAAATCAACCAGTTTGTTCTTTAATTTGCTTGGTCCTGAGTACATATCTGTAATATTCTCAAAAGAGAACGGTTTTTTTGTAGGATTTAGGTGGTCCTTTATTGTTTTAAGAGTTTTCGAAATAGGGAAGCCCGTCGATTTTTTTGCAAATGTTGAAATTATATTTCTGAAAATAGGCAAGGCGAAAACTATAGTAGAAAGCCCGCTAAAGTCTCTTGTGGCGACTTCTCTTCTTTCATCGGCATTTCTGGCTTGATATAATCTGGCACCAAGCATCAACCCTAAAGTATAAATTCCAAGAACTGTGTGCGGTACGTTGTGTCCGTTGAAATCGAAATTCCTGAAGAATTTGTCAGTAGTTGTGGAATTGCGACCGAATGATACTTCGTTATTTTTGGTATCATTCTTCTCGGAAGGTTTAGCCGTTGTATTCTTTTCTTTTACTAATCCGTCAATGCCTGGGAATTGTATGTTTTGTTTGTACATAATTGGTACTGAGTATAAAAATGCACTTGTGGCCAAGAATGTAGAGGCAAGTATAAACTTACGCCCGCCTGCTTTGGATTTGTGTAATTTTTCAAGATGGGCCATTTTATCAGAGCCTGCATGCTCGGCAACTTTTGAGACGATATCTTTAGAATAATTGAGCAAATCAATAACTAACGCTCCTGCTTCTTTAGTCAGTCCATCTTTTAGGGTTAGATTTTGAGAATTTTCAAGATGAATCCCATGGGCTTTATTAAGATCAGAAACTATTTGTTTAATCGCAGAAGTATTTTCTTTGGTCTTCTCTTTTTTTTCAATTTTAGATACAAGTTTTACGATATTTTCTATATTTTCATCAATATTTATAGGTTTTTGAAGAGTAACTTTTTTATGGTTTTCAAAAGCTTCTTCTAATATATTTTTGTAAAAATCTTCTTTTAAGCTGATTTTTTCTTTTGATGAAGTATCTTTCTTGAGCATTCTGCCAAAAGAATCACTTAGTGAATCAAGTGTTTTGAATTGAATTTTTGAAGCTTCGCCAAATAATTTTTTGGATAAAACAATAAAAGCCATTGGAATTACAAACATACTTGGTCCTGAAAAAATTTCGCGAATAAGTTCTTCTGTACCTGATTTGTAATTTATATGTCCAAGTTCTTCTTTGTTACGTTGATAGGCTTGATAAGTTCTTGGGATAACCATTCCAAGCATATCAACAAACAAAAAATCAACAATTATCCCTCCGTTTTCAATCCTTTTTATTCCTGCTGTAATCAAATCGCTAAAACCTCCTTTGAAGGTCTGCGAGTTATTGTTTTTTACTCCGAATGGATTTTCTGTTGAGCTATTTATTTTATTTATAGGTCGTTTTTTGTAATCTTTAGTATAATAATTATTCTGTATTGCACCAATCATTTTATTTACCTTTCTGCCACATTTCACAAATTAAAAACCCGCTTACCATTTTAACTGATTAGCGGGTTTATGATTCAAATCTTTGTTCTGTTTTAACAACAGCAAAAATAACCTGCTAATCGCATTCGCTTCATGCAGCAGCACATTTGATTCATAGTATTAGTGTTTTTTATGATAGAATTATTCATTATATATCTGCCCTTAATTTCTTCGGTTCTTGATAACTTTTACGGGTTACCGTAAACTATTATATATTAACTTATAAAAAAATCAACTAGTCAATAGGAGAAATGGAAATAACTTTATGAAACTTAAAAATTATTTAACAGCCAGCCAAGAAAATTATCTAAAGGCAATCTATCAGATAGTCGAAAAGAACAAAGCTGCAAGAGTTAAAGATGTCTCCAATATCCTCTCTATTGGGGCCTCTTCTGTCTCAGAAGCTCTTAGAAATCTTGCAGACAAAGGTTATATTAATTATCAACCATATGGAATTGTTACTTTGACAGATAAGGGAGAAGAAATTGCTATTGAATTAAATAAAAGGCATGAAATTATTTGTAATTTTCTGGAGAATGTTCTTTTGGTTGATAAAGAAATAACCGCTGAAAATGCCAATAAGATTGAATATGGTGTTTCTGAAGAGGTGCTCGAAAAATTCGTCAGGTTTTTAACTTTCATGCAAACATGCTCTTGCAAAGAACCAAAATGGATAAAAAGTTTTAAATATTATTCTGAGCATGGCGATTTGCAAGACAAATGCCATAGTTGTATAGCCAAATGCAAGCAAAACCCCGAGGGAATGAGCAACAAAAATTGCTGCGGAATGAGCGAATCGTAATTTACGACTTATGTCTAATGAAATATTTTAGTGGATATCGTATATTTAAAGTGTTCGAAAAGGGAGAAATACAATGTTAGATATACTTATCAAATGGGTTCTTTTAGCTTTGGCATTACTTTTTGTCGCTTGGATTGTCCCGGGAATCAGTTTTGCCGGTTTTATGGCGGCTTTATGGGCGGCTTTATTTATGGGCATTATAAATATTTTTATAAGACCTATATTAATTCTTTTAACTCTTCCACTTAATTTGATTACTTTAGGGCTATTTACTTTTATAATCAACGCCTTTTTGTTTTGGCTTGTAGCTCATATAGTATCGGGCTTTATGGTTGCTGATTATTGGGCAGCATTATTAGGCTCAATAGTATTGTCCATTATTAGTTTGT
>CAYUHE010000041.1:0-8357 GCA_964444415.1 uncultured Gammaproteobacteria bacterium | reverse complement strand
CTGCAATTGCATGCTTTTATTTTTCATTTTGCTAATATCCAACATTCCTGAGAGTTTTTGCAATCCATTACAAGAAGATTGCAAATTAGCTAACAACGGAATATCATATTTTTTCATCATATAATAACGAGTGAATTGCTGAGTTTCAAACTTCTTACGCAAATCAGCTTGTGAAATATCTTTATATATAGCCAATTTGAGTTCAGGCTCCCCCTTAACTTCGGCATAAACCTCTGAAGCTAATGTTACATTAACTCTAACTTCTCTGGCATTCAAAAGGCTATTTGGTAGGGTAATCCCTTGCAAATCATAAGTACCATTCAAAATCTTGGAGTCATTTTGAGCAAAATATATTTTACAAGGATTGCAATTCAATGCGGCTGTAGCAGAATTAATATCAGGCACACCAAAATGATCCATCATTGCTTTTTGCAAAAAACATTCTCTGCAAGCTATACAATCTAACGGAGCTGCTGCTGCAATTATAGAATTAGGGGATAGCCCTGCCAAAAGCAAAGGTGCAAAAGCTGCTGCCCCACCTGCTGCAACGGCACCACCACCTACCCCAATGGCAACTGCCCCACCGCCTCCGCCTCCACCGCCTCCGCCACCTGGGCGAGTAAGAGTAGCGGTAACTGTTTGTGATGCACTTGTAGCAGCAAAAACTTCGCTTGGGAAAAACAATAAAACTAATATTAATAACAAAATTTTCTTCATTTTAAAATACTCGCTACTTTAATCAATACATTTATACTTTAAACTCTTTATAAACAAATCAACATAGATACATGAACATAAATTTCATACCCACTTGGGAGTGCCTAAAAGCTGATGTCAAAATATCACATTCGAAACAAAATAATATCAAATTGAGGATTGAGGATTTATAAAAAATGAAAATTATTTTTAAAGTAATATTCTTACTTTTGTTGTGGATATTTTGTAATCAAATAATTTTTGCAAATAATCTTAAAATTGAAAAATTTGCCACACCAATTAAAATTCCTAACAAAATTTCACAACCAATAAATTTAAGTTTTGCAACTGATGGCAATTGGAAGCTTCTTGCTGAACCATTAGATAATCAAATAAGAAATATTGATAACCCAAATTATACTTTGCCCATAACTCGTCTTGAAGTTGCTGAAATGGGTGGAGCTCCAATTTCTCATTTTGATATAGGCAAATCTTATGAAATCAGAAACGGCAATTCTTTAGGTGTGAACAATATGAATTTGGCACTAAATGTTGTCAACTTTGATTGTGACTATCCGGGTAATTATATTACCGATATCAAATTCACTCTTATGAATAACAATTCTGTAGTAGCAGAAGAAATTTACACCTTTAGATTTATGCAAGATACAATTTCATCAATTGATTTTTCTCAAAGAATTGTAAATCTATCTATTGATAAAAATAAAATCTTACAAAGAAACAGCGCACAAAATCTTGCAAATCCTTTAGGCTTATACATTTGTTCCAACAAAAACTGGAAATTATACATGCGAAGCACTTCAAATAACAATGACAAAAGTCTCAAATATTTTGTCAAAGTATTGGGAGGTACTGACTCCACTTTGACTTATAACCAAACTAATGAATATATTCCACTGCAAAATACACCCATATTTCTTGCATCAGGAAAATCAACAATAAATCAAATGGCAAACACCTTAGAAAAAAAACTCCTCAACATTGACTATATGGTAAAAGGGCCTGAAGACAACTTTATACCGGCAGGCTCTAGAAGCGAAGAGTTTGAATACAGATTAGAAACGGAGGATTAGATATGAAAAAACTACTAGCAATTCTAGTACTATTTATGGTTACAGGCTTTGCTCAAGCGGCAATTAAAATATCGCCGAGCTATATTGAGCTTAATGCCAACAAAACAAAGAAAGATTACATCACAGGCTCTTTTTCTGTAGCAGGCGGAAAAGATGAAACAGTTCGTTTTAAGGTTTACCCTGTGTTTTTTGAATTTGATAACAAAGGTCGATTCGTAGAATTAGACGATACCGGGCAAAAAGATTCACTCATAGGTAAACTCAAATTCTTCCCGCAAGAATTTACTTGCCAAAATGGACTTGATCAAAAAATCAGACTTACAGTTACAGATCTGAAAAGCTTACCGGCAGGTGATTCTCGACTAATGCTATTCTTGGAAGACACAGATACAAAAGAAGTCATAATACAAAAAGCTAACGGCTCTCGTGGTGGAAAAATCATCGTAAAAACCAGAGTAGGCGTACCTATATATTTGGACAAAGGTAATTTTTCCAAAAAAGGCAACCTCGATACACTTGTCTTAAAAAGAACAGGGGAGGATTACAATTGTGAATACAAAGTATCTTCTTTAGGCAACAGCAAAATCCGCTATAACGGTGTGGGCTACCTATCTCAAAATGGCAAACTAATCAAGCAATTTGACCTACATGGAACCACAGTATTGGGCGGAAAATTTGTCGAAATGGCTCAAAAACTTGATATTCCGCAAGACCAGCTAATTCCTGGACAAGAATATAACATAAAATTTGTTCTAAGTTATATTGATGAAAAAAATAACAACAAAGTTCTAAAAAAAGACATGACATTTATACCTGACAAAGTAAACCCGAGCAAGGTATAAAAAAACAGGGGAAATAAATAATTATGCCGAAAGTATTTCGGCACAAGTGAAAAAAGGCACAAGTGAAAAAAGGAGACAAAATGATGAAAAACAGAATTTTACTATCGACGTTATTATTGGCATGTATTATCGCCATTGCATCGTCACAATCGGCGTTTGCAGCCACAACTGCATCGCAAACAGTTACAGGGAGGCTTGGAGCATCGAAGCAAATTATCACAAACGGCGGTAACCTTAACGCTGTAATTGACCCTGATACAGGGGCTCTCAGCACTGCTTTTACACCTGGATTCAGAATGACAACAAACACTAACGCCTCTCAAAACGTAAGAATGACATCTACTTGTAACACAACTACGTTAGTCCAAAATGCATTTTTTGGAGATGGCAATACGGGTACTACATTCCTTGTTTTGACAAACAATACAGTACTTCCGACAGTAGCTGCTGTTACCGATGCAAAAGCAGCTGTACCAGTACCTGCAACCAATACAAACGTTATTGCTTATGCAATAAACAAACCTGCTGACATCACAACTGATTTAGTATACACATGGGATAACACAAACAAATACTATAACGCAGCATTAACAAATAAAGGAAATACTGATACCTTGCTTACAGTGCCTGCAGCTGCAGCAAGACCTTTAACATATTCTTTCGATGATGAAGCGGGTGACTACCAAGCTACCGTAACTCTATCATTCGTATAAACAATATTCTTCTTTCAAAAAGGGTGGAGAACTACTCTGCCCCTAAGAAAGAAGTGTATACAAAAACAGGGAAAATGGGGATGAAAATCAAAATTTTAATTTTAATACCTCTAATATTTTTTGCAAGTTTGGCTTGCATGCAAGGAGCTTTGGCAGCCACAACAGCATCCCAAACAGTTACAGGGACTTTGGGACCAGTCAAACAAATTATAACAAATGGCGGTAATATTGCAGCAACAATAGACCCTACAACAGGAAGTCTTTCAACAGCTCTAACGCCGGGATTTAGAATGATAACAAATACAAATTTATCTCAAAACGTAAGAATGACATCAACTTGCAATACAACAGGAGGTGCCCAAAATGCATTTTTTGGAGATGGCAATACGGGTACTACATTCCTTGTTTTGACAAACAGTACTATTCTTCCAACAGTAGCAGCTGTTACAGATGCCAAATCAGGCGGACCGACTCCTGCAATTAATGCAGAAGCAATTGTTTATGCAATAAACAAACCTGCTGATATCCCAGGACACTTAGCCTACACATGGGATAACGTAAATAAATACTATAACGCAGCATTAACTAACAAAATAAATACTGATACCTTACTCACAATACCTGCTGCAGCGCCAAGAGCAGGGACTTTTTCGACAGCTGATTCAGACGGTGCATATCAAGCAACAATTACTTTATCATTCGTGTAAAAAAGAGAGAAAATAATGAAAAAACTATTTTTGGGAATAATATTTTTTGGGATTTTAATATTTTCACAGTCAGCTTTTGCAGCAAGAACAGATTCTCAATATTTTGTAGCAGGCTGTCCTGAATCAAAATCAGTTGTAACAAACGGAGGTAACATATCTGCGACAATCAACGTAGATACAGGGGCTCTTTCCACAAGTTTTACGCCTGCATTTACTATGACAACAAACAGCCGCAACAACCAATACTTAACTATATCAGCATCTGCCAATACTAATACCACAGCGCAAAATGCAGTATTCAACATAGGTGCTACAAGATACATTATTTTGACAAACAATACAGTTCTTCCTGCAATAGCTTCTTTGACAAACATCAAAACAGGAAGCCCAACTGCCATAAACAACCCTAATGCAATTGCTTATGGAATAAATGACCCTGCAACAGCAACAGGATTGACCGTTGCTTACAACTCAACCAACAAAAATTGGGATCTTACACTAGCTCGCAGAGGCTCAACAAATACTTCTATAACAGTACCTGCAAATACCCCGCTCACAAATACCTACTCGGCTGATGATGAGGAAGGTTCATATAGAGCTACTGTTACACTATCTTTCAATTAATTATTACTATGGGGAATATAAAAAAATGAAACTTTTTATCACTATATTTATTTTGGTTTTATTTTTAGGCATAAATACTGCAAAAGCTGACTATATAACCACACATACATTTGTAGTTGATTCTGATACTACAATCACTATAGTTGTATCAGGCACTCTAAATGCAAGCATGGACGGAGATACAGGTACTTTGAGCAATGCCCTGAATTTGAATTTCAATATCAAAAGTAATGAAGATTCCGAAACAATAAGAATGCATGCACTTGTCCTTGATTCTGCAAGTACTAAAGAAAACGCTTTTTATTGCACCGATACATCCGAAGGAACCAGGAGGTCTTTGCACTTAGTATTAGGCGATTGTGCCACAGGGCACGAACCTGATAGCAGTTCTATCGCTGATTGTCAACAAGAAAAATCCACTGCTGTAAACAACTCTGATGCAATAGCTTATCCTGGGACACTAAGCATCACTAACGATGGCAGAGTCCAATACAATAGTTCCAGAGGCTATTTTACTTGCAAAGTAAAAAGTGGAGTAACAGATTTGACTTTAGCTTTGACCACAACCCCAAAAGCAGGAACATTCGACTCAGCATCCGCTATGGATGAGCCTGATAAATATGAAGCAGAAATATATTTGGATAATATCCCTGGTGTATGAAAAAAATATTTGTCTTAATACTTTTATTCTTAGTTTCCCAATATTCATTTGCCTCAGAAAGTATAATTTCATATCTAATCATAGACGATTCAGATGAAAGAGAAATAGAAGTTATCATGGACAAAAATAAAATGTATCTGCCCTGCAAATACATTTTAAAGTTTTTTGAAATCCCTTACAAAGAAAGCCACGTCGAAAAAAGTCTTTCTTTTAAAAATGCAACAATCAAAAATAATGCACTTTATCTTGATGGAACAAAGCAAAATTATGCGGCATTTTTTACCAAAAATGGCATAACAGGCATCCAAAATGAATTCTTCCTACCTGCAGAGGCTTTATCAAAAATAACAGGCAATAATATTTCCACAAATCCAAGCCAACTTTTGGCATTTATAAATACAAAAAAAGATGAAACAAAAGAAATTAAAAACTTTGATGAGAACGCTTTTCTTGTAAAAGAAATCGATACAAAAGCAAAAGCCCATGAAGAAATAACTCTTCCAAAGAAAAAAGGTGATTTTAGCGTTGATAATATAGGTATCAGTAATAATATGATGTCTGATAGCTATTCTCAAATTTATAAAAATTCGCAAAGCAATAATTTTTTATTCAATAATAATACAAAAATCTCCATAAAAGGAAAATTTAAAAAAGGAGATTACAAACTAGATTTAGGCTCTAACAGCTATACCAATAATCCTTTTTCTTTCTCAGGAATAAGTCCTCAATATAAAAATAAAACCAGCAAACATGATTATGTTATAGGAAAAGTTGATGCTTGGGATTTTGGACAAAACAATTTAGCTGTTGACGTAATGGGGTTTCAACTAAAAGACCGCGTTGAGAAAAAAATAACTTATCAAGATATCCAGGGTTATGTAAATCCCAAAAGTACTGTAAAAGTATATATAAATGATGATTTTGAAAAAGAGCTCAATACTTATGGCGGATTTTATTCTCTAAAAAAAGTATTTTATAATGGAAAAAATAAAGTTGAAAAAGTTAAAATTGAAGAAATCCTTGCTGATGGAAGCAAACAAGAAGTCTTATTAAGAACCTTTAGAAATGATTTTAACAAAACAATTGTTCCTAAAAAAGATATAATATTAGGTATAACTGGGGTCCAAAATCGTCTTTGGGCAAATAACGGTTATATTTATCAAGCAAATACAAAAAAAATTGTAACAGGTGCAAAATTCAATAAAGATATTTCAGAAAAATTATCCTTTGAAAATTTATTTTTAATAGACAAAATAATGTCCTCGCCTCAAAGCTCTAATTGGGGTCAAAGTATTCTTGGCAACAAAAAATATTTGAATTTTACAACAATGCGAAATCTCAATATGCTTGAAGGTCAAACATATATGGGAGCATTTAACTATAGACATAACGAAAAATTAAACTCAAAACTTTATTTTGGGGCAAGCAACTCAATTTCTCAAGACAGAATCACACAAGATGGAATAGGAGCTTGCCTAAATTATGAGAACATTTATGAAATAAATAAAGATAATTTACTAAAAACAAGTATTTTTAACTACTCTCCTAATTTTTATTCTGCAGGATCATCTTCAGGCTCAGGAGGAAGTCTTTCAGACAAAGCAGGTGCAAGCTTAAATGCTAGTACGAAAATCAAAAATACAACATTATCAGGTAATTATTCAAAATATAAATCCAATTTTGGACATTTTTATGATGGTGGTTTAATGGATTTTGATGATTACAATCTCACATCTAGGACAACTTTTAAGAAAGCACCTTCAATAATGTTTCGAATGAATACAAAAAAAGGTGCAAATCAGCTTGGCGAAATAGCCTCAAACTCTTGTGAACTATCTGCAAATAAAAAAATCAAATGCCTAAGCCTAAATGGCGGAGTACGAAATAATAGTTATTCCAATATCTATAAGTCAGAGGGCTATTCAAGTTATAAATCAGAATACTCAAATATATATGCCAATCTTAATACTCCCTTGGGCAAAAAATTTGGGAATGCAACCATTGAACATGAAATGATAAAAACAAAATCGGATTCCCGAAATGATGCCTATAACATAATGAGAACAAGTTATTCTACGCCATCAATAAAAGGGGTTAACTTGAATTTTTCAGCAGGCTACCACTACACAGGAATAAATAAAGGTTTTGATTTTGGTGCTGGAGTAATCAAGCGTCTCAAATCAGGAAGTGCCGTTAGCCTTAATTATAGATTCAATAGAAGCCCATGTTATATTGTAGACAATATGTATATTCCATCAAATATGCGTCAATCAATAACTATAGATTTTTCAGAACTTTATGGAATATCTGGTAGTGGACTACAAGCCATTGGTACCAATAATACAGATAAAGGTTACCTGCAAGTAACTACATTTTTAGATGTAAATCAAAATGGAATCAGGGATAAAGGAGAACCTGTCATAGAAAATATTCCTATAAAATTAGAAGATGAATCCGAAATACTTTTGACAAAAAAAAATGGTAATACAAAACTCAAAAGTGCCGAACCAGGAGTTCATAAAATAGAAATTTTCGAAGATGAACTACCAACATTTTTAGGTATACATAATAAAACAAACCCTGCCAGACATATAAAAATTAATGAAAATGAAAAAACCGAAGTTGCATTTGGGCTTATAAGCTCTGTAGGAAATATCAATGGGGCTGTCACTATAAAAGATGAATTCGAAAAACAACTAACTATAAAAGATTTAGTTGTAAGTATCTTTAACGACTCCGGCAAAGAAATAAACTATGCTAATACTAATGAAGATGGTACTTTTTCTTTATCAGGCCTAAATCCTGGCAAATATACTGTTATAGTAGATAAAGAAATGCAAGAGGCTTATCACATTTATCCTGATAAAAAATCTGAAAACTATACAGTCGAAATTCCACCGGAATACAAGGATTATGTGAACATTGACAACGTTAATTTGAATTATATTTATAAACTCTAAAAAAAGGCCTTCCATAGAGGGAAAGTCTGACATACCATAACATGAGACCACTGCACAAGT
>CAYUHE010000040.1:0-9972 GCA_964444415.1 uncultured Gammaproteobacteria bacterium | reverse complement strand
AAAACAGCCGGCCAAAATAAAATTTTGTCCTTTTGTTCATCGTTTTCGGTTTTAATCCCCAATATACTCATAAAAATCCATCTGTGAAAATATAAAAATAGTACTTAAAAAGTCTATCATAACTTTTTAATTTTGAACAATTAATCAAGTGTCCTTAATAATTAACCGTCACGGGTTGGTCAATCATGATATTTAATTGTGCCCCGGCAGGTATAGAAACATCTGCACCTTTATCAATTAAGGTTTTGCCTAGTCCAAGACCAGCTCCTAATGCTGTTCCTAAAGCAGCACCTTTGCCTGCGTTACCGCCTGCCATTGAACCAAAGACTAATCCTGATAAAGCTCCGCCGGCTGAGCCAACGGCAACATTTTTAGCTATATCTTTAGCTTTTTCTTTTGTAGCTTCACCCATCAAAAGACCTGTGCCGTCATTTGTAATGACTTTTGCAGAAATAGGAATTCTTTGCCCGTCAGGGGTGATTATTTCGTTAAATTTGATTTTTAGTTTACCTGTTTTGTCAGCACGTCCTGCTTTTTGACTAAAAACTACAAGCCCTAAAACATTGCTGTTAGAAGGTGCAATCAAAGACCCTTTGTAATAAAAAGGAGAGCCCAAAGTCAAAGCAACAGTATCACCTACAATAAGGTTTTCTGAAGAAATATCGCTAGTTGTGACCCCTGATAGAGTTGTTCCCATAGGGATTAAACTTACTTTGCCTTGCAGTTGCGGCTTGGTATAGCTGTAATTATAATTTTGTGCCATTACGCTTGTGCCTGATAAAGTCAATATAGAAGCAGTCAAAACAGTTGCTGTTAAATATTTTAAATTTCTCATGATAATTCTTCCTCCATTTTCACTATAGTTTAATTATAATACATTTATTTCGCTATTGTCCAAAATTTACTTTTATTTCATCATTTGTTTTTATCAAAACTTCGCTTCCTGAGCTTAGGGTAATGTCTTTGCCGATTTTGTATTCTCCTGTGGGTTTTACCAATATATACCCTGGGGATAATCCGCCGACAGAAAAAGGCACTTCTCTGATTTCAGAAAGTTCTGAGGGTTGCCCCCCGATTATATTTGAGCCATTCATCCATAAATCCCCGTCAAAAGTAGAATAACTGTAATCAGGAAATTTTATTGTATCTAAATGTATCCGCATAAGTCCATCACGGCCTTTTTTAGGGAGAGCGAATTCTGCTATTTGACCTTCAAGAATAGAATTTTCCGGAATACAAATAGCATTCATTAAATAAAGATTTGTCGGAATAATCACACTTACAGGGTCATTTAAGTTATTTGTTTTGGTTGAAATTTCACTTTGTATAACACCTTTTAGGAAGATCCCCTCAGGTATTGTCATATAATACATCCCTTGAATTGCAGGCGGTTTTTTGACCGGTGGCTGGGATTGTGCAATCGGGGCAATGAAAATCAATAATATAAGTAGTAAAAATTTCAGCTTTTTCATAATTCGAGTATATGGGAAGAAGACTTTTTTGGGATGATAGCAATAGAGTATTTTTAGGGAGCAATTCCCCATTTTTTTGTATGTTATTTAATTATTTTTTCTTGCACATGCAATATGCTTGTGATAACTATATAATACGGAACTTAATGTGTATTATCCTCAAAAAAATACAAATTGAGCTTCTCGCGGCAAAAATGTTAAAAACTCAAAATTGAAGGAGAAATGAATAAATGGTAAAGATACGTCTTAAACGTATGGGATATAAAAGAAATCCTATTTTTAGAATTGTTGTAATTGATGTTCGTTCAAAAAGAGAAGGAGCTCCTATTCAAGAGCTAGGACATTACAACCCAAAAAGAAAAGAAATGAAATTAAATAAAGAAGCAGCTTTAGAATGGATTCAAAAAGGCGCTCAACCAACTGAAACAGTACAGTATTTAATCAATAACTGTAATGAAGAAGGTGGTTTGGTTGTAAAAGAAAAAGCTAAAAAACCATCTAAAAAAGCTCAAGCAAAATTAGATGCTGAAAAAGCCGCTAAAGAAGCAGAAAAAGCTGAAGCAAAAGCTGCAAAAGCTGCTCCTGTTAAAGAAGAAGCAGTGGAAGTTGTAGAAGCTCCTGTTGCAGAAGCAGTAACAGAAGAAGCAAAAGTAGAAGCTGTTGTTGAAGAAGCTGCACTTGCTAAAGCAGAAGTTACAGAAGTTGTGGCAGAAGCAGAAGTCACTCCAGAAGTTGTGGCAGAAGCAGAAGAAGCTGTTGCTGAATAATTAAATTAATTAATATTTAAAAAACGGGGCCAAAAGCCTCGTTTTTTTGTTCGAAATATTAACACTAAAAAAGCGAGGATTTTATTCCTCGCTTTTTTCATCCCTCAAATTTTCCTCTAGTAGTTTTCTAATACTTGCGGCAGTTCCACTTCCGGAGTCCCGATTACTCTCACTAGTTCTAACACAGTTGCCTTCATTTGGCATCTTTGCGAACTTGATGAAAAGAACTCATTATAAAAGCATCCCCCGCAACTACATCCTCTTTTGTAACATTCTACTGCTGTTGACGTCCATCTTCTCACAGAAGTAGCTTTCCCCATATCCCGTGTTCTTAACACTCTATTTCCTCCCAACAAGATACTATACTCTCAACTCGTGCAAAGCTCATTGTCATAAAGGCTTTTGCTCAACTTTGTAAATTATTAATCACATATACGTAAAATACAACAATAATTTGTGCAATTATTACATTACTATACAAAACGCTGAATAAGCCTTCTGGCATGGTTTGTGAGACAAGGGGCATGCCCAATGTCAAGCTATGACATGGTTTGCATGTTTGAAAAGGCTTAAGTCCATGATTTGTAAGGGTTTCCATGTTTGTGCTCGTTGGATTTTGCCTGTTTTCTGCAATAAAAATTTACAAAGAATATTACAGCTTTAATTTTTCAAAAATTTTAGTCAAGTCTTTTTCGTCGATGATAATAGACGCTTTGGCTTTTAATACATCTTTTGCACAAAAAGCGATGCGTTCTCGGGCATGGTGGAACATACTGATATCATTGGCGCCATCTCCTACTACGATAGTTTGCTCAGGAGATATGTTTAGAATGCTTTGAAGTTTCAAGAGCATGTGACCTTTGCTCTCAGAGAACATCATCTCGCCACCCACCAAACCTGTAAGAAGACCGTTTTTGACATGTAAAATATTTGAAAATTCACCATCAAGCCCGAGATGCTCTTTGGCAGGTATGAGTGCATTCTTGAACCCTCCTGAAAAACAGATGATTTTTAGTCCAGCTTTTTGGAGTTCTGAAATTGTTTCTTTTGCCCCTTTCATCAGAGGAAGATTTTGGCAAATTTCGTTAACTTTTTTCTCAGGAATTCCTTTTAAGAATGAAACTCTTTCGATAAGACTTTCAAAAAAGTCGATTTCACCATTCATAGCTTTGGTTGTAATGGCAGAAACTTCTTGTCTGATGCCGATTTCATCGGCAATAAATTCAAGGGTTTCCCCATCCATTAATGTTGAATCAAAATCGAATACTGCAAGTTTGTACATAATTTACCTCTTTAGCAATGATAGCATAAATTTTGACTTGTTACGAAAAGTTAACAAAACGATAGCCATGTGGGTGGAATTTAGCAATTTTAGGGCAAAGCAGCACTTTATATAAATAAGGTTACATGTATAGTATTAGGTTATGAAATAAGGTATATAGGTTTTGAACGTTAGTTTTTTCACTACAAATGCATATCAGGGCTATCCTCAACTTCAAAGAGACGTTAGAGACGTTAAAGAAAAAGTTGATAAGGTTGATTCTGTTGATGAAAAAATTGAGAAATCAGTTTTCGGTTCATTGCCGCCTGTCAGAAGAATTATGTCATTGCCTGACAAAATCAACAATGGTGATGCTGCAAGTGCTGTTGGTCTTGCAAGTTTAGCGATAGTTAACTTTCCAGAAGATATGCGTGATATTAAAGCAGGGTATAATCAGTTGGCAGCAAAACTAGGTGGTAAGGCTTATACTCCTGCGTATGATTATTCAAAATATCAGCACTATTTTTCTTTCTTCAAAGGGACTTTGATGCAAGAATGGATGAATAAAGCTAAAACTCAAGCAGGCAGAGAAAGAGTCGCGAAATGGTATGCCATGGATGAATCAATATATAATTCAAAATTTGGAGAAAAAGTTAAAGGTTTTTTAGGCATTACTGATGGTAAATCAAAATATGTCCCAGAAATGAAAAATGTTTTTGGGAATGAAATGTTTGTTTCTGAAATTAAGGCTAATAGTAAATTCGCTGAGCTGACAGGAAGAGCAATGAAAAGAGTTACTATATTGGGAGTTGCAGCTCTTGCGCTTTTGGAATTGCCGAAGTTATTCAAAGCTATGAACAAAGGTGACAGTATTTCAGAACAAGCAGGCAATACAATCAAACAAACAGGCAAATCAGCAATCAATGTAACAAGTATTCTTGCAGGAATTGGTTATGGCGGGGCTTTAGGAGCCAAAAAATTCGGCGCAATGGGTTCTCTTGTAGGTATGGGCGTAGGAGCCGTATTGGGAGCTACAGCTTCAAATAAAATTCAAGATATTATTGCGTAGTTATAATATAAGGATTATAGTTTATCAATTATGCAATTATTCCAAGCTTTTCAGCTATATATTTAGCGGCAATATTTAAAGGATTTTCCTTTAATATTGCAAGTATTTGAGGTTCGGCTTCTGTTTTTGTGACTGTATCCTTTGGGTTTTTAGGGAACAGGCTTGTTTCTAATCTTCTTTGTAATGCGTTAAATTTAGCAGCATTTGTGCCTTCTCTTATAATTTGCAATTCGTCTGCCGTAAAATCTCTTTTGAAAGCAACATTATTATTCGCCATTTTAGGCGAATTATGTTTTTTATTTGAAATATTAGGATTAAAAATTATAATCATTAAAATATTTCTTTTTAAGGAAATTTAGAATATATAATTTGAAGGTTTCCATTATCAGGATTATTTTGCATTAATTTTTGCAATGTATCTTTAGCTCCATCTTGAGCTCTAATTACACCTGTACGTATAAATACTAGTACATTATTTAAAACATTTGCTTTATCTTTAGTCAATCCTTCAATTTCTTTTGAATCGAAATTTCTTTTGAATGCAACATTATTATTCACCATTTTAGGCGGATGATTTTTTTTATTTGATATTGTTGGGTTAAAGCTCACAATCATGAAAAACTCCTTTTTTACAATTGTTCCTTGCAACTATTTTATACTATTTTAATCACTAAAAGAATTAAACTTGATATTTTCTTTAAAAACATTAAGAAAATGTTACATGTTTGAATTATTTTTTAGGATTAGATTTTATTTCTATATTCTATCTTTTTTTAAAAAAAATATCAATAGTCTTGTGGAAGGTATCTGATAAGTACAAAATTTCCAATTTTGAGATTTTTCAGATAGCGCTCTTGAAAAATAAAAAACCGAACAAATAAAGAGTTCGGTTAAAGTAATAGCTGGATTGTGTCTGGGTAAGAGTCGAATAACAAAATATAAATTAAAGATTTAACTTTTATTTATATCTCATTGAGTATATAAAAACAGATATATAGAAAATAAAATATTCGCTACCTGGGTAATATATTGGTATAATAAAAAAATGATTTTTCAGATAAAACGTATATTTAATTCAATAATTCATAATATAACCAAAGGTTTTAAGATTCTTATAGATAAAGTTTCCATGGCTGGGTTCATTGCTATATGTGCTTTGGTGCTATTTTTCTTCTGGGATTTTATTATTATGAGCGTGCATCAGGGCATTGCTTTTTATCTTGTCGAAAGAGCAGACAAAGAATATCAAAATTCGCAATACATTGATGCAATAAATGATTACGAAAGAGCATTGCAGTTTTATCCGGAGCATTATAGGGCCAGATACAACTTGGGTAATATATATGTAGCTTATGAAGATTATGACAAAGCTGCCGAGTGTTACGAAGAAGCCCTTAATTATAAAAAAGATTTTTTGAAGGCAAGAATCAATTTGGGAATAATTCTTGTTGATGGCTTGATGCAAATAGACAGAGCAATTGAGCAGTATCAAATTGCCGTTTCGACAAAGTCTTTGAATCCTTCTAAAATCAAAGAAAATCAGCTAGACAGAGCTATTGCTTATTATAACTTGGGCCTTGCCTACAAAGACAAATCGCTTTTGCTTGGTTATGACCCAATTGCATCTAGAGTACAGTTGGAGAATGCAGTTGAGGCGTATTTGAATTCTCTGAAGCTCAGGGACGAAGATTATGATACTTATTACAATTTAGCTTTGACATATCAGCTTTTGGGCAATTTTGAGGGGGCAAAAAAATATTATTGCAAAGCCATTAATATGCAGCCTTTTAATTATGAAGCGCATTACAATTTTGCGATTTTGCTAAGTCAAGACGGGAATTATTTTGGTTCTATGGAAGAGCTTGAAAAAGCGGGTATAATACTGGATTCCAAGGGAGATAGTTACAGAACTTACTTTGTATACGGTATTTTGAATGATGTGAGTCAAAAAGCTATTTTGAAAGAAGGTTTGGGAACATTTTTGCAAAATTCCGAGAAAAATTTGGATTATCAGCCTGATGAAATCAAATATGTGGATGGAAAAGTTTATATTTCTGATAAATTAGATAAGAGAATTCTCAACAATATGAAAAGTTGTCAGATTTGCAAAGATAAATAAGGTTTTTTACAATGATAAGATTTGAGCTTGAATTTTTAGAAAAAATTGAAAATATCCTTGTTCAAAAAAATACTGCAATTGAATTATTCGAAAATTTGAAAGAGGTTTTCAAAAAAGACCTTAAGGCAAATAGTTTCGAGATGTTTTTTTATGACGAATTGAGTGAGGATCTCCGCAAATTCTCTGCTGGGTGGATGTTTTCTTATGACAAGAATAATGATGATTACAGAAGTTTTTTGAAATTGTCAAAAAATCATTTTATTTTTAACGGTGTTTTGCTTGAATTTCATAAGCGAAATAAAAGCCTTATAAAACTTGTATCAAAGCTGATTGATGAAAAAAACAATGTGCTTTATATTCCAATTTTGCAAGCTGACAAAGTCACAGGCATGGTGAAATTCAATTTTGCTCAGTTCAGTATTGCATTTTTGAAAAGAGAGATAATGGTTGCCATAAAAGTAGCTGTGACAATGATTTCTCAAACGGTTTCAAATTTTCTTATTAATGAAAAAATGAATACAAATATAAATTTTTATCAGTCTATGAAAAATATAGCCAAAGTAATTGAAACACAGTATGAAACTTCATACATAATCCCTGTTATAGGCGAAATTTTGGACAGATTTGCGCCTGAGCATTTGGTTTATATTTTCCAATTTGATGGTGATGAAAACAAAATTCTTTGGCCCTCAAACTATATTTCAGGGCGCTTAGACAAACTTTTGAATCAAATTAGAGTGAATAAAAAAGTCGTTTTATCCGAGGACAATCATACAATTGGATTTCCTGTGATTACAGAAGACGGGCTTTTTGGGGCAATAGTTGCTGACAGTACTTATTGCGAAATGAGCGAAAAACTCAGGGGTTATTTGGAACAATTGGTTTATCAGTCGGCTATTACGCTTGATAAGGCTAATACTTATGCCGAGATTTTGAAGCATGCTACAACAGATGCTTTGACAAATTTGTATAACAGAGGGCAGTTTGACAAGAGAATTAAGCAAGAAATTGCGACTGCAAAACGTAATCAAACCAATCTTTGTTCAATGATGATTGATGTTGATTTTTTCAAGCAGGTCAATGACACCTATGGTCATGCTATTGGCGATTTGGTTTTGAAAAATTTGTCTCAGATAATTATTGAACAAGTTCGCGAAAACGATACGGCATGTCGTTATGGCGGAGAAGAGTTTATAGTTATATTGCCTTTTACAACTTTGGCTGATGCCGAGATTGTTGCCCAGAGGCTTAGAAGTGCGGTCGAAGCAACACCTTTTGATATCAGTCATTTCAAGATTAAAAACAAACCTACACTTGATATGACTATCAGTATCGGTTTGGGCGAATATAATTATTCTGAAAGTATCGAAGAATTCCTAGAAAGAGTAGATAAAGCTTTGTATCAGGCAAAAAATGACGGCAGAAATTGTGTGAAGTTAGGCTAAGCTATATTTAGCCCATTTTCGATAAGTTTCTTAATTGCAGTTGTTTTATTTTTAATATTATGATTTTTGGCGTATGTTTTAATTTTTAAATCCAATTCCTCTTTAATTCTTAAAGAATAAGCTTGTGTAGGAGTTTTGCTCCTTGGCCTGCCAGCACCATCACGTTTTCCACCTCGTCCATATGTTTTTTTATAATAATTTAGTCCTGAAAGTTCAGCATATTCTTCCTTTGTAATAATTATTAAATCGTCGGTTAATTTATCATCTGTTATTTTAATCACAAAACCTTCTGGGTCTTTTACATAAAATTGTTTTTTCATTTTTAGTCTCCTTTGAGTATTTTTTTGCATTTTTTAAGGATATTTTTCGGCATTTTTTGGGAGTTTTTAATATAAATTACGCCGATTAAAATTATTTGGCCTTCTTTATATTTGAAAATAGAACGTAAATCTTTTGTTTTTATTTCGAATATACCTTTATCAATAGTTCGAATAAAAACTGTTTCAATGCCCTTTGTTTCTATCTTTTCATAATCTGATTTTAAGAGGCATTTTTGTTCTTCAGTTAATTCATTGAAATTCTTTTGTGCTTCTTTCGTTTTTTTTACTTTAAATTTCACTATAATACCTTTTCTTTTTATTATACCACAGTTTTAGATTTTTGAAACACGAAATTCAAACAATTTGTTTTTGCCATGCCAATACTTCAATCCGGCAGGCAAGATAAATTCCAATAAATTAAGCTATAATATTTTTATGAAGTTGCTTGATGTAAAAAATTTAAATATAGGTTTTTCTATTGATGATGATGTTTTTCCTGTTGTGCAAGGGGTCAGTTTTTCGATTGAAAAAGGTCAGCTACTTGGCATTGTAGGCGAATCTGGTTGTGGAAAATCAGTTACTTTGATGTCAATTTTGCGTCTTTTGCCACAAAATGCAGTTGTAAGTGCTGATTATATTAACTTTAACGGTAAAAATATTTTTGACATCAAAGAAGATGAATTTTGTAAAATCAGAGGGAATAAAATTGCTCTGATACCTCAAGATCCTTTGACATCACTTAATCCCCTCTATACAGTCGGGGATCAAATAATTGAAGTTATTATGCTTCATCAAAAAGTTGATAAAAATAAAGCCAGAGAGCTTTCAATAGAAGCTTTGAGACAGGTAAATATTCCTGAGCCCGAAAAACGTATTGATGAATATCCGCATCAGTTTTCAGGTGGGATGTGCCAAAGAGTCATTATAGCAATGGCTTTGAGTTGCAATCCCGATTTGATAATTGCGGATGAACCCACAACTGCACTCGATGTGACGGTTCAGGCTCAAATAATGAAACTTTTTAAGGAAATTCAGCAAAAGCTTGGAACGGCTATAATACTTGTTACGCACGACTTGGCTCTTATTTCAGAAGTGGCAGATGAAGTGATTGTTATGTATTCAGGCGAAATTGTTGAGAAAGCATTTTCCGAACAGTTTTTTAAGGATACCAAACACCCTTATTCACAAGGTCTGTTGGACTCTTTACCAAAAGAAAATGCTCAAAAGCTACAAGTTATAAATGGGCAACCTCCATCAATTAAGGATAAAATTTCAGGATGTAAATTTCATCCCAGATGCAAAAGAGCTATGCCTAAATGTTCATCTAAAGAGCCCTCTATGAGAGTTTTTGAGGATGGGCATGCTGTTAGTTGTTGGCTTTATGAGAGACAAAACGTATAGTTTCCAAAAAAGGTCTTGACAGTAAGTTGTATCCTTAATATTATAAATCTACCTGCCGATATAGCTCAACGGTAGAGCAACGGTTTTGTAAACCGTAGGTTGTAGGTTCGATTCCTAT
>CAYUHE010000039.1:0-11436 GCA_964444415.1 uncultured Gammaproteobacteria bacterium | reverse complement strand
TTCTGTCAAGGGTAAAAGCACACCAGCAGAAACAATTTTTCCATTGCAAATAACTGCAGCACCATCATGCAAAGCAGTATTCGGATGAAAAATAGTCAGCAATAATTCTTGTGAAACAAACCCGTCAATACGTGTCCCCACATCATACATGGTGTTATTTTCTTGTATTTTTTGAAGTACCATTAAAGCACCAATACGTGTTTTGCTAAGGTGTTTTACCGCATCTGAAATTTCTTTTGCTACATTCGCTTTTGGTTGCAAACTCTGATTATGATTTTCAAATTGAAATATATTTTTGCTGAAAATACCGGGCTGCCCAAGATATCCCAAAAACCTTCTGAGTTCTGGCTGAAATATTACAACCAAACCAAACAGCATAATACTTACAAGTGTTTCTAAAAATCTTCCAATAATTTGGAAATCAAGCATAATGAGAATTTTGCTCAAAATCAAAGCTCCAAGAAGCATACCGATGCCCTTCAAGAGTCTTTCTGACTGTGTACCGCGGATATAAGCTGTATAAATTGCATATAAAAATGCTAAAATTATGCCTATTTCAAAAACAGCTTTCAAGCTAAATTCTTTAACAGGCCAGGTGAATTGGGCATTTAAAAACTGACTAATAGTGTCTAGCAACTGAGAAACCCTTTTATTTTAAAGAAGTCTGGCAGGGACTTCATCACAAGCGACTAATTCCTCGTAACTTTCCCTCTTTACTATAATATCAGATTGCCCAGAATTTACAAGTACCACAGCAGGCTTTAAAACCCTGTTATAGTTGCTTGACATCGAATAGCCATAAGCGCCTGTATTGAAAACACAAACTATATCGCCTTGTTCAAGTTTTGGAAGCTCGATATTCTCAATAATCACATCCCCAGACTCACAAAAACGCCCTACCAAAGTAACCATTTCTTCTTTTGGTGCATTAGGCTTGTTTGCGACAATAGCTGTATATTCCGCTTGATACATCGCAGGGCGAGGGTTATCGGCCATACCTCCGTCTAAAGCCACATATTTTTTACCTTTTGGGACTTGTTTTGTACTGCCAACATTATAAATAGTTACTCCTGCCGTTCCTACGATACTTCTGCCAGGTTCAAGATAAAGCTTAGGCAATCGTAAATTATATTTTTCAGCGTGTTCTTCAAGTGAAGAAATTATCACATCTGCAATTTGCGAAACTGAAGGAGGGTTATCCCCAGAAACATAGGTAATACCAAGTCCTCCCCCGATATTTAGTTCTGTTAAAACAATCCCAAATTTATCTTTAATCAGTTTAAACTGCTCTAATGAAACTTGTACAGCATCATAATACACTTGCGTTTCAAAGATTTGCGAGCCCAAGTGAGCGTGAAGACCTTTCAAATTGAGATTTTGGTATTTATCTTTAATCAAAGAAACTGCCTCATCAATTTGAGTCAAGTCAAAACCGAATTTGCTGTCCAAATGCCCTGTCTGAATGTATTCATGGGTATGGCACTCAATTCCCGGAGTGATTCGAAGCAAAATATCGACTTTTTTATTTTGTTTTTCACAAAGTGCATCAAGCATTTCAAGCTCTAAAAAATTATCAACAGAAAAACGCCCAACACCGACATTCAAAGCCAATTCTAATTCATCTAATGATTTGTTATTACCATTAAAAAGTGTTTTTGACATATCAAACCCGACTGAATGAGCAGTATAAATCTCACCACCTGAAACAACATCCAGCCCAAAGCCTTCGGATTTCAAGATTGCAACCATCGCTTTTGTCATAAAAGCTTTTGCTGCGAACATAGGCTGAATGTTCGGATATTTGTAAAAAGCCTGTTTATAGTCATTGCAAATATCTCTGATAGTTTGTTCGTCATAAATATATAAAGGTGTCCCATACTTTTGTGCAAGCTCAAGCAAATCACATCCGCCAATCTGCGCATGTCCGAAATCGTTTATTTTGAATGTTTTTGGGTAAATATTTTGATTAACTGACATTAAAAGCTCCTTTTGCACAAATTTATTTACTATTAACGATATTGATACTATAATTTTAATACAAACAACGGAGAAAAAGAGAGAAAAAGTGATGCAAAATTCGAAAAGCCACACTCAAAAAATGCTTTTTTCAATCATGATAGCTATTTTGCTTGTGCTAATTTACATTTTCAAAGAAATATCTCTATTGTTTTTTGGGTCTTACGTAATAGCCTGTGCAATAAATCCTATCGTGGATTGGCTTTCCGGAAAAATGCCCCGAGCGCTTGCAATAACCCTAATTTATTTTCTTGGACTAGTCACAATTTTGATTATAGCAATTCCTTTGTGCGTAATTATTGTCGAAGAAACAGCACTTCTGCTCAAAAATTCGCCTACTTATATTTCTTTTACCAAACAGTTGCTTGTCGATATTGCCAGCTTGGATATTCCTGCTCGCAAATTACTCCTTAATTTCAACACTATTTCTCAAGCTATGACAAACTTAGGCGGAAAGATTTTGGATCAATCATTGAATATAACCAAAAGCGTTATGGAAGGCTTCACTATAATATTTACAGCCTCGATTATAGTTTTGTATATGCTTTTAGACAAACCCCTCTTAAAAGACGGCGTCTTGAGCTTTTTCCCTTCAAATATCAGGGATAAAGTACATTCTATGGGGAGGTCAATATCGCTAAAAGTCGGAGGCTATGTCATCGGGCAGATTTTGAATATGCTTGCCGTAGCGATTTTGACAAGTATAGGGCTTTTAATTTTCAACATTAAATACGCGGCATTGCTTGGTCTTTTGGCAGGGCTTTTAGATGTAATTCCTATCGCAGGGCCTTTTATAGCTTTAGCTATTGGCATTATAGTCGCGGCTCCTATGGGAATTAATTCAATCATTGCGGTTATAGGCGTTTATATATTAGCTCAATGGCTCACAAACCAATTTTTGAAACCGGCTTTGTTCGGTAAACTGCTTGACTTGCACCCACTTGTAATTATTTTGGCATTACTTATAGCCGCACAGACATTGGGAGTAGCCGGCGTAATCCTCTCTCCTGCAATAGCTGCAACTGTTTGTGTAATTTTCCAAGAAGTATATTTAAAGGTGATAAATAAAGAAACCAATGATTAAAACAATCGATGAAAAATATCTATATACCCCTTCTCACAAGGAAAATGACAGCATAAAACTTTGGCTAAGCTTTCCTGCCAACTACAACATCGGAATGTCAGCTCTTGGCTATCTGTCTTTATTTAAGATTTTTGATACAAACCCAAAAGCCAATCCCGAAAAGATTTTTACCGACACAGAAAAGACGTCCCATAATGTACAAGAAGTTAATTTGTTCGGATTTTCTTTTTCGTTCGAATTTGATTTTATAAATATTTTCAAAATCCTAGAAAAATATCGAATACCGCTTTATACCAAAGACAGAGATGAAAATTATCCTTTAATTTTCGCAGGAGGACCTGCCATAAGTGCGAATCCAGAGCCATTTGCCGAATTTTTCGATTTTATAATTATAGGCGATGGCGAAAATTCTAACGAAATAGTCGAATTTATTTATCAAAACAGGAACCTTTCAAGGGAAGAGGCCTTACAAAAATTAAGCGAACTCGAAGGAATTTATGTGCCTTCTTTGTACGATTTTGAATACAATGAAGATTTTTCAATAAAATCGATTTCTTGCAACAAAAAAATCAAAAAAATCACAAAAAAAGAATTGGATTGCATGTTTTCGCCAATTGTGACCGAGAATACTATGTTCTCGAATAATTGCTTAGTTGAAATTGCCAGAGGCTGTCCGCAAAAATGTGCATTTTGTCTGGCTTCTTACGCAAATTTGCCGTTTAGGTATCCTGAATATGAACAAATAATTAAAGCCATTGATCAAGGTATTGAAAAAGCTGGCAAAGTAGGACTTCTAGGAGCATTAGTGAGCGCCCATCCAAGATTTGACGATATTACAGAATATTTATTTAATAAATTGGACACAACAGATTTTGAGGTTTCAATTTCTTCATTGAGAGCTGATAGAATAAACCCGAAAATCATCCAAATGCTTGTAAAAGCAGGGCAAAAAAACTCCACAATAGCTATTGAAGCAGGCTCACAAAGGCTCAGGAATTTTATAAACAAAAAACTTTCTGAAGAACAAATATTTGAAAGCATAAAAATTGCAAGAGATAACGGACTTTCAGGTCTGAAAATATACTCTATGATTGGACTTCCTACAGAAACAATGGAGGATATCAAAGAATTATGCGAACTAATGAAAAGTCTCCAAAAAGAATTCAAAGGTTTTTCTTTAACATTAAGCTCATCGTCCTTTGTCCCAAAGGCTAATACTCCGTTTCAATGGTACGGGCGAGAAGATTTAAAGACTTTGGAAGAAAAAAATGAATATCTCAAAAAACACCTCCACATATCAGGCATAAAATACCGCCCCACAAGCATTAAATGGGATAATATCCAAGGTTTACTCTCAAGAGGTGATAGAAGATTAGGCGAATTATTAATCGAATTCTACCAAAATTCAGCTTCCCTCGGGAGCATAAATCGTGCATACAAAAACTGCTCTTCACGCACACAAAATCTCCCACCATTTGACTGGTATGTAAACAGAACAATACCGACAAATGAAATCCTTCCATGGGAGTTGATTGAACACGATTTTTCAAAAGATGATTTAATCAATGAACTCAATAGGTTACAAAAATTTTCTACCCCCTAACTTTTCTTACAAAACTTAATAAAAGAGCTTCAAGATAGGCAATTTTAAGCATTTTTTAGACTTTATAAATATATAGTAAGGTTTATAATTAAGGTTAATAATGTGCAAATAGCTAATACTGCCAAAATATTAGTAAGAAAAATGAGCCCTGCAAAAAGATGTGAAGAAGCAGAACTTTTTACACGCAAAATTGCAACCGCTCTTGAAGGAAAAAACATAGATATTTTAAAAGATTTTTCTTTTAGCAAAACCGCTATTAAAAGCAAAGGTAGTATTCTTAATTCTGATGATATAACAAACCTAGTTAAAAAATATGCACCCAATGCAAATATCGAATTGGCGCAGATTTCAGGCAAAGGCTACAATGGCTTTGTTGACCAGAAAATAGGAGCCGACAAAAAAACAATTATAGGGCTAATTATGGAATTGCCTTTTTTCAAACGAGGGAAAGAATTAATTCTGCCAAAAGAACATTTTGACACATTTATTCATGAAGCACGTCATATTTTCGATTATTTATTAAACCCAAAATTTGCATTAAGAAATGCAAGTTTTGCACCTGATTTAGCAAATGCAGCAAGCGTCAAAAGATTTGAAGAATACGAAAGATTTTACAAAAATAGTCTATATAAAAAATCTTTTAATTTTTCTGATACCAAAAGAGATTTTAAAGAAGTAGGAGAAGAACTCAAGGATATTTTCAAGAATGAAAAAACACCTATAGGAGAACAAATAAACGCCCTTCAGGCATTTCGATACGGCTTGATGACTGAAAAGAATGCTTATGCTTCAGAAGCTGCTTTTTCTAAATCAAAAACTAACCCCTTAGAAGCTTTTTGTTTTGATGAAAAAATTAAAGTTCTTAATAAGCTTTTAGGCGAAAAACTTGAACTCGCAAGATTTGAACATGCTGTAAATATAGAAGCAAAAAATCTTAAAAAAACTTCTTAAATATCTTCTGGAAGATAAACAAAGTTTTTGGAAAGCAGCTTTCTGGCTTCAGGGGCTTCTAGTATTTTTGACGCAGAAAGCTGCTGATATTGACTTATTACCATAAATATATCATCAACAGACAACCGAATTGTTCTTCTTCCATTATAATTTTCGATAATTTTAGCCATTATTTTTTCCAAAAGCTCTAACTAAATATGTCTTCGGCATAAACCTGCAAAAAATTTAGCTAAATCATCCATGAAAATTACAAATCAAAGCTCAGTTTATAACATTATTTTGAATATTAGAAGCCAAAAATGATTTGATATTATCATTTGTAGTCGACAAAATCCGTTCAATGGCTTCTTTTGAGTCATAAGCAACATGAGGAGTCACGATAACATTTTTCATCTTCAAAAGTCTATGATTGATAAGAGTTTTTTTAAGGCAAGCTATGATTTTACATTCATCTTTTTGCAAAAAATCATCTTCATTGCGAATAATATCCTCACACTCAAGCACATCTAAACCGCAAGAAGCAACCTTGCCTGAAAGCAGACTCTCATACAACGCTTCTGTGTTCAAAATCTCTCCACGGGCTGTATTAATAAGTATTACGCCTTCTTTCATCATTTCGAATTGTTTTTTATCAATCAGATGAACATTATCTTTGGTACTAGGTGCGTGGATTGAAATAATATCCGACTCTTTCAAAAGAGTTTCTAAATCTGCAAATTTGACGTTATAGTCTTTTATAGCCTGTTCATTAGGATAAAGGTCATAGCCAAGAATATTCATCCCTATGGCATTTGCTATACGGCAAAACTGCCTTCCGATAGCACCAACGCCTATTACGCCAACTGTTTTGCCAAATAAATCAATACCTATATAATTATCAGGCTCAATCACCCCATTTTTTAAATCAGAACTTGATAAAACGATTTTTTTCGCTGAAGCCAAAAGTAAAGCAAAAGCATACTCAGCAATTGTCACATCGCCATATCTTGGTACAGTTGAAACTGCAATCCCATTTTCTTGGCAGTAATCCAGGTCTATATGGGAAAACCCAGTAGAACGAGTCGCGATAAACTTCAAATTCGGTAATTGAGAAAGATCATCTGAACCAACCATTGAATTTACAAAGACAGAAATTATATCAGCATCTTTAATCTTTTCAAGATTATTTGCAAAATTGGAATGGAAACTGTCTTCAATTAAAACAAGTTCGTCTGCTATCTCCGAGAGCTTTTCAAGCATATTACGCTCATAGTCTTTGACATCAAAACAAACAATTTTCATCGAATAAAACCCCTATTCTAAAATATTAACCATGAAATTACGTCTTATCAAAATTTCCTCTTTATTTTTGACCACAAAAGCAATTTCTTCAACCCCCTCGTTGATTAACAGAGAAAGATCTTGTGCTACTGCATTATAAACAAAATTCTCACTAGGAATATCAAAATTTATAACGCCTAGCTTGAAAGACTCATTGCCTTTTGGCTCTATAAAAATATCCAAACTATAATCGCCCACTGCCCAACCCGGACCGCACAAAACTGCCAAATCAAAATCGAATTCAGCCGGCAATTGCATAGCCAAAAACTGATCATACATATTTATTGCAGTTAATTTATTGTTTTTATAAACCAAACTCTCAGAAATAACCAAATACTGATTTTTCATCAACTCCCCTTACAGATAGACTATCCTATAAAATGCAGTAAAAACTTCTTTTTTTACTATACTAGCCTATTTTAGATTGTTGAGTCAATTCATTATTATTTAAAAATCTAATATTTTTATACTTTTCGCTAACTTTAATATTAGATTTTTGCAAATATTCATTCATTTTAGTATAGTCTAAAACTCTTTCCCATCTTGCGATGACAGCGGTAGCAACACAATTGCCAATCAAATTGACTGTGGTTCTACCCATATCAAGGATTTGGTCAATGCCCAAAAGTATTGCAACACCTGCAACAGGAAGATTAAAACTAATCAAAGTGGCTGTCAAAACGACCAGAGAAACTCTTGGAACAGCAGCTATACCTTTGCTGGTAAGCATAAGAGTAAGCATTATCATCAATTGCTGATGTAAATCCAAACTTATTCCCGAAGCCTGAGCCACAAAAACAACTGCCAAAGAAAGATAAAGAGTGCTTCCGTCTAAATTAAATGTATAACCTGTAGGCATAACAAAACCGACTATATTTCTTGGAACACCAAATTTTTCCATTACACGCATAGCTTTTGGCAATGCTGCTTCAGAACTTGCCGTCGAAAATGCCAACAAAGCAGGTTCCTGTAAAGCCTTAACCAAGCCGATAAATGGTATTTTGCAAATTTTGCAAGCAAGAGCCAATACAAACAATACAAAAATAAACAATGCCAAATATAAAGCTGCTATGAGTTTGGCATAAATAGTCAAAATCCCTACGCCATTTTCGCCTATTGTGCTTGCAATAGCAGCGAAAACCCCTATTGGAGCGAAAAACATAACATATTTTGTTACTTTAAACATGACATCCGCCAAAGATGTCAAAACATTCAAAATCGGTTTACCGCTCTCGCCGATTGAGCATAAAGCTAAAGCGAAAAACACCGCAAAAAATACAATTTGGAGAATATCTCCTCTTGCCATAGCGTCGAAAATACTATTTGGGACCATATGTGAAAAAGTATCAAGGACAGAATTGCTTACCTCTAAATGCCCCATTTGGTTTACCAGTTGCAAATTGTGAACCGAAGCATGAACAGTAAAACCATGACCGGGCTTGAAATAATTGGCAACACCAAGACCAATAGCAAGCGCCAAAGTTGTAACAACTTCAAAATATAAAATTGTTTTTAAGCCAATTTTTCCTAGTTGTTTGACATCACCATGTCCTGCAATACCAACTACCAAAGTAGAAAATATCAAAGGAGCAATAATCATTTTTATCATTCTAAGAAACAAATCAGCCAAAGGCTTTATGGTTAAAGAGAATTCAGGATAGAGCCATCCACAAAAAACACCCAAAATTAAGGCTGCTAATATAAATAAAGTTAGCTTGGACTTACCCAATTGTTTCTCCTATTTTTGACTCTATATTAATCTTAACAAAAATATAAAATTTTAACCACGAAAAGTAGAATTTGTCTTAATTTAGCTTTATCTTTAAAAAATCTATATCATTTTGATAATTTGAAATCAAATTTTTGATTTGACTAGCTTGCAATTCATTGAAATCAGTTTTTTTCAACATTTTTAAATACAAAACTATTCTTTGCTCATAATATCTGACTATTTTCGTATACAAATTTTTCACAGAAGGCTCATCAAGAATATCAGAACAGGCCAATTTAATACCTATTTGCTTTTCTATATTATTCGAATTGAGAGAAAAATCAGCCTTGAGTGCCAATAACAAATGTTCTTTGCCGTCTTTTGTAATCGAATAAATATGTTTTTTTCTTCCGCCATCTGAAAGTGTCTTTTTCTCTTGAATAAACCCTTTTTCAATCAGCCGGCTGACTGCAGGGTGAATACTCCCGAAAGTCGCACTAGTCAAATACAAAAACTTTTCCTTAATGACTTTTCTGATGCCATAAAGAGTATTCTTTTCTTTGTAAAGAATGTATAAAATTAGAATCTCAATCATAGCTCAAGTTTATCATAGATTTTTATTTGTTCTATAATTTAATAAGATTTGAATAATTAGGAAAATAAATAATGCTAGAACAAAAAACATATACGACAAAAGAATTAGTCGAAAAGACCGACCTCAAACACATTGCAATAATCATGGACGGCAACAGACGCTGGGCAAAAGAACGCAACCTTCCAACCGCTGCAGGTCACCAAAAAGGTGTTGAAAGCCTCAAAAATGTTGTACGCCTCGCTGATAGTTTTGGCATAAAATACATAACCGTATATGCTTTTTCAACTGAAAACTGGAAAAGAACACAAGAAGAAGTATCATTTTTAATGAATCTTCTATACAAAACTCTCAAAAATGAAATTAACGAAATGATGAAAGAGGGTGTAAAAATCAAAATTATCGGAGACTTAGAGACTCTTGATAAAAAATTGAAAGACATTTTGCACAATTCAATGGAAAAAAGCAAAGACAATACAGGGGTAAACTTGCAAATTGCAATCAATTACGGAAGCCAACATGAGATTTTGGCAGCGGTCAAAAATATCGCCCAAAAAGTCAAAAATGAAGAGCTTACACTTGATGAAATTACAACAGCTACAATCTCTGATAATCTTTATACTAAAGGGATTCCAGACCCTGATATTCTTGTTAGAACAGGCGGAGAGCAACGCATAAGCAACTATCTGCTATGGCAAATTGCTTACAGCGAGATTTATGTGACAGAAAAATTCTGGCCTGAATATGACAAAACTGAACTAGAAAAAACAGTTGAAGAGTTTGCAAGACGCTCAAGACGCTTTGGTGCATAATTATGAAAAGAATTGTCCTTGCTACGCAAAATGAAAACAAACTCAAAGAAATGCAAGCTATTTTCAAACATTTTGCGATACAAATCATCAATCCTCCATCAGATTTTGACCCAATTGAAGATGGTCTGACATTTTTTGACAATTCTTTAATAAAAGCAAAAGCAGCGAGCAAACTTATGAATTTGCCTGCTCTTGCGGATGACTCTGGTCTCGAAATAGCTGCTCTTGGTGGTGAACCTGGTATTCATTCCGCTCGATGGGCAGATACCAATTATGAAAGAATTCAAAAAGCCATCACAAGCCTTGAAGGAAATAGCAACCGTAATGCACAATTTGTTTGCACAATGACACTGACCGATGGGGACGGGAACCTCCTTCACAGTACCAAAGGAGTTTGTAAGGGAGAAATACTCGAAGCAGAAAAAGGCTCAGGCGGTTTTGGTTATGACCCGATATTTTTTATCCCCCAACTTGGCAAAACTATGGCAGAGCTTACGATGGATGAAAAAAATAAAATTTCACACCGCTCAATCGCTCTGAGAGAAATGATTGATTTTTTGAAAACCAATCCGTAAAGATTTTATTTGCGAATAAATATTTTAGTGATATTATTTTATACGGTAATAAAAAACCTTGTGCCTATAGCTCAGCTGGCTTATGAGGGTTTGTCTCACAAAATCGAAAATAAACTCTATGCAGCTAAGGGGAAATTGAAATTTAATTTCGATAACGCAAAATGTAATGCGAACTTGATTAGGCATCTTGCTAGCTCTCTCAGACAACTAGCCATTCGAGTTAGACAGCTGAGGGAAAAAAGAAAATGAAAATTTAATATGTGCCTGTAGCTCAGCTGGATAGAGTGTTTGGCTACGAACCAAAAGGTCGGGGGTTCGAATCCCTCCAGGCACGATTATTAACAAAATTGAACGTTCTACCCATTTTTAGGGTAGATTTTTTTTGTCCAATATAGTTTATCTAACAATTTTTGAACTGTGCAAAGATGCACCATCACTGTTCAAATATTATATTAAAAGACAAAAAGCTCCTAGTGGAGCTTAAGTCAATCTTTTATAAATTGGCAAATATTGCCGTTTTTGATAAATGGTACTCCCAAGGGGATTCGAACCCCTGCCGCGTCCGTGAAAGGGACGTGTCCTAGGCCTCTAGACGATGGGAGCACTAAGACTTGCATCTATATTACTAGAGTAAAAAAAACACATTTGATTGTCAACTCTTTTTTATAAGTGAGTTTTTTCATAAAACAGTTGACGTGTAACTTTGTGCTTTGTATTATGTTTATAAGGTGGCAGCCTAAATGCCGCGTTAGCTCAGTCGGTAGAGCAAGGG
>CAYUHE010000038.1:0-11566 GCA_964444415.1 uncultured Gammaproteobacteria bacterium | reverse complement strand
GACTAATGGTCTGCTGAGCTGCATATTGTGTTCTGACATTGAAATTTAAGTTCCCTATATTAAAAGATGCATTCGCTTGTATTGCAGATTGTGCATCGTTATTCGCTCCTACCTGTATCCCAGTTGAGCTGCCATTTGGTGTTGCAGATGCAGCTACGACAAGACCTGCAGTTTTGAGCTCAGGGGTATCTGATGATATATCCCAAACTGCAGTATCCCAAGTGCCTGTTGGTGGTGGTGTTGTGTTGGCGTTTACTGCTGAGCCTGATGATGATGTTGCATTATTTTTATAAAAATTAGTATTATCAGATGCGCCCGAACCTGCAAACCCTCCGCCAGCATTGTTAATAGAGCCTGTAGTATAGCTAGTAGTTATTACAGAATTGTTCAACCCTACAAAACCTCCTGACAACATACCTCCTGTAACACTTCCTAGAGAATAACAATTATTAATATTAGCTCCAATTTGGTTAGTAGATACAAAACCACCGGCAGTATTGACCCCAAAAACATTTCCTGTAGCATAACAATTAGTAACAGCACCTAGATTATCTAGTACAAACCCCCCAGCAGAGTCGGCTCCAGAGACATTACCTGTAGCATAACAATTAGTAACCGTTACCCCCACATCATTAATATTAACCGCAAAACCTCCAGAATTTTGACCAGAGACATTACCTGTAGCATAACAATTGGTAATTGTAGCCCCACTAGATAGTCCCGAAGTAAAACCTCCGGCATTTAAGTTAGCAGATACATTAACTGCAGAATAACTATTGCTTACGGACCCACCTGCAATATTACGAAAAAAACCTCCGGCCCTACTACCTGATGAAACATTTCCTGTAACATAACATCCAGTAATTTGTGAATTAGTAGCCTTTTCAGCAAAGCCTCCGGCACCACCAGTAGCAGAATTAATATTTACATTTTCTAAAGCGACATTTTGTATAGTTGCCCCATTTATCTGGGCAAAAAGACCAACATTAGATGCTGTACTATTGATACTCAAATTCGATATCTGATGATTATTGCCATCAAGCTGTCCCGTAAAACTTGCTATAGCTGAAGCAGTTAAAGTACCTAGTTGTGACATATCAAGGTCAGCAATAAGCTTGAAACTTCCTGCCGTATTTGCACCAATCTTACTGATAAATTCTGCTGCGGTTTTGATTATTCTATCATCTGTATAACCTGCTGCGATTGCATCAGCATATTCTGTAGCAGATGCCTGCTCTCCTCGGAAGACTTTTTTGTCTCCAAAAGTAGTTGTTTGATAAGCTTGCTTTACTCCACTTGAAATTTGAGTAGCCTCAGCCTGCATCATCGCTCTTTCAGCTTGAGAATATGTTCCGTTTGATGCTTGTACTGCCAAGTCCCTTATTCTTTGCAAAGAAGATACCATATTATCCAATGAACTATCAGCTGTATTCAACATTGCAATACCTGTTTGAGTATTATTTTTAGCGACTTCATTCCCGCTTTTTGCCAATGTTAGTTTTTTTGACAACCCTAATCCTGCAGCATCGTCTGAAGCAGAATTTATTCTTATTCCGCTTGAAAGTCGACCAACAATATTTTGATTTAAAGAAATACTTTTTTGCAAAGCATTCCTGAAAATCAAAGAATTATGGCTTGTATTAATACTCATACTCATAAAAGACGACTTTTCTGCACACTTATTACTATCCTACAATAAGTATAGTCTTTTTCTATCTTTAAAGAAGTCTACAAAAGTTCGAATTATGCAAAACTTTAGGTTGGATTTGTCCTGACACCGTATAATAACTCCAAAGCTAGAGTTAGTTTTTTAGTGAAATTAACAAATATATGCTGTACCCGATTGTTAAGACCTATTTTTCAGAGGTTGCTTAAATTCTTGACCTGAACCCAAAATTAGGACACATAAAAAATAAAATGCTTTTTTGGGGTTGGTGAGTTCCTTGTAACACTAGTATTAATACTAATAAACTCCTATTTCCCCCACCAAACATTATTTGCTGCTTCACTTATTGGTCTCAAGAATGATTTAACATGACATATATCAGATTTTCCCAAAACTGTTTCTTCTAAATGCTTGAATGTGGTTTTATCACTATATTTACGGGAAACAGTTTTTCCTCTGTCTACGCTACTTTCCACTGTTCCTTTGATTTTGACTTTCATATTGCTAACATCTTTACCAAAAAACTTCATTATTTTTCTCGTAAGTGGTTTATCCATAATTCTCAAATTAATATACTGGTGTTCTTGGGTAAGCCCTTGAAAATTAATCATTAATTGTTTTCCTATAATACCCATAGCATCGTGTTGAAAAGTTTTTTTCACTCCATTACTGTATGAACCGCCACCGCCTAGTTGTCTGCCGACATTAATCTTAATCATAATAACTTCCTTTCATATATAAATTGACTTCTGAAGATATTAAGGTGAAACAAAAGAAAACTTGCTTTATAAAGGAAGTTTATTTACAAAATGTAATATTTAATTCTATTCTTGGTAAATTTCTAATATCTACAATTACAGGGTATTTTTTATGTTATTTAATCTTGTGAATTTTTCTTATACCCATGGATTACCGAATGTATGGCTAGTGCAGGGACTAGGAACAAAAATACAAGAATCGTTTTTATCAAACCTGCAAAACCAGCCCACATATTATAATACGCCTCTGTTTTGATGCCAAAAACTGTTTGATAAGTAGTCGCCAAAAAACACTTGCATGGCATATATAACAAAACAGCTACAATAAAGAAAAATAACCCGATAAAAAAACATTTGTAAAAAATATTACGCAGAATAATAAGGCGTTCTTTTATTTTCATAACATTTACTCCTTTTGATTACTATAATCAACACAAAATTTAGCTTTTTAAATCCGCTAATCGGGTAATCAATTAAAGGAAAATGACTAGCCAAGATAAAAACCTGACTAGCCAAATTAAAAATCTGTTTTTAAAATTATTAATCCACGTGAACGTGGGTAATATTTCCCTCTGAAGGGATGAAAAAATCTTGAACATCTTTCATAGGGGTTCTGCTGACAGGTGAAAGATGTTCTTCATCTACTCCGACAGAAATCGGATTTGACTTAACAAAAGTATCTGCCTTAGGCTGATGCTTAAGAGAAGGTCCTTTATTCAATATTGACTTAGGGAAGGTTTTATCCAAAAGAATTTCTGTTATACCTCCTTCATGAGGATAAATAGAAATTTCAGGTAACTTTGTACCTTCCAAAGGCTTAATTTTGACCATAGTTGATGCTCCTTTTTTAAAAAATAAATTATTATTGACCATTAGTAGTTCTATATTAAATATGAAAAAGATTTTTTGTGCTAGTGACAATAAAACTTGTTACTTTACTTAATAATAAATACCTTCAAAAAATTATCAATTTTTATTGTTAAAATTTTCACGATAAAATTATGCCGTAACCCTTGACATATCTGGTATAATATTCCTATTAACAATTTTTTGTCGTTAATGACTTATATGATTTACGACAACTCTTTTTTCATCTTCTTAGAAACCTATCAGTTAGGGAAATAGTATGATACTTGAACAAACGACAGACACTGAAGTTAAATTGTCAGATGTCATTGATTTGAATTTTCTGCAAGAACTGCAAGATACTTTTGCAGATGCAGTTGGTGTGGCAAGTATTACTGTCGATGACAAAGGCCCTGTAACCAAACCGAGTAATTTTTCTAATTTTTGCAAAAACCATATAAGAAACCGCCCTGAAGGTTATCAAAAATGTAATGAATGTGATATTAATGCAGGCAAGAAATCCTTTGAAGCAGGAGAACCGGTAATTTATCACTGCCATGCAGGATTAATGGATTTTTCTGCCCCAATAATAATTAATGGGAAACAAATAGGCGCAATGCTAGGCGGACAAGTCCTTACAAACCCTCCTGATATTGAAAAATTTCAAGCTATTTTTACTCTTCTTGGATATGATGCGGAGCAAGAAATTCGCCAAGCATTAGGTGAGATAAGAATAGTCCCTGAAGAAAGAATCAAAGCAGCCGCACAATTAATGTATATCGTTGCTAATGCTTTATCAAAAATAGGCTACCAAAATCTGGAAATATCAAAAAACTCTAAAAAAATAAATTCTATTCTTAACAGCATACCAGATAGTATTTTAGCAGTTGATGATTATGACATTATCAATCTTTGCAACACCACAATGGAAAAAATGTTTGGCTATGAAAGTTCTGAAATAGTTGGAAAAAACATAGATTTTTTAATTCCGGGATACCAAGATAATTCAAATTCTGAAAAAATGGGTATAAAAAAAGACGGCTCAAAGTTTTGGGTAGAAATAAACATAAGCGATGTTTCTTTAGATAATGACTTTTCAAAAATTATTTCTATTAGAGATATATCTAGCAGAAAAATGCTTGAAAAAACAGTAAATGACAGCAAAAAACAATTTTTGGCAATATTGGAAAATCTTCCCTTTATGGCGTGGCTCAAAGATACAGAGGGCCGATTTATCGCTGTAAATAAACAGTTCTCAGAAAATTGCAAAACAGCAATTGAAGATATTTTGGGCAAAACAGATTTGGATTTATTCCCCGAAAAGCTTGCGGAAGCTTATCATAAAGATGATCTTTATATTATAAAAACCAAAAAACAAAAAGCTGTAGAAGAACAAATAACAACACCTGAAGGAGTTAAATGGTTTGAAACATTTAAAGTCCCTATATCAGGGATGAATGGTGAAATCATAGGGACTACGGGTTATGCCATAGATGTTACCGAACGCAGAAAGTTTAGCAAATCTCAAAATGAATTTTTCTCTATAATAAGTCATGATGTCAAAACTCAACTTAATGCGATAAGAGGAGCTCTTATCATCATTGCAGACGGATTGGGCTGTTCCATAGATAAAAATACTAAAAACTGCCAAATATATGCAAATACTAAAAAACTTATAGATCTCGCCAATGTAAACAATGCCAAATTGATAAATCTGATTAATGACATCATTGACATTGAAGAAATTGAAACTCGCAGTGCAAACTACAATATTCAAATTCATGACCTGAGAATGATTGTAGAACAAACAATTCACAACAATGATTTCGGGGTAAAATTTACTCTTGAAAATTTTGAAACCGAAGCGCCAATCCAAGTTGATAAAGACAGATTGAGCCAAGTCCTATCGTATTTATTCTCGAAAATAGCTGATTGCTCATTGTCTGAAAAGCCGGCAAAAATTACTTTAAGCCGCAAAGACGGCTATATACGTATAGATATCACAGGCTTTGGTTACAGTATTCCACAACCTCTAAAAACTTCTTTATTTCAAAAATTCTCAAAAGTACTGCTACCTGATAATAATAAAAGAGAAAAAACAGGGCTTGAATTAAGTCTATGCAAAGCAATAATTGAAAGTTTTGACGGAACTATAGATTTTGAAACTCTTCCTGAAGGCGGCACAACTTTTTGTATCGAATTACCGGAAGTCGACTAAAAATTGCCTTCTCGAAAATCCCTTTTGTCTGGGAAATTTGAGTCTGATAAAACTATTTGCTGATATTCCATTTTGTCGAGATTAAGGCCTAGATTTTTGATGTCTATTTTTTTAGGATTTTTATCCTTTTTTATAGGCTCATTTTGTTTTTTGTCATTCATAAATTTTTAGTCCACATGGTCTATCTTATTGTAAAAACTGCTTTTATAAGTTTACTAATCAACATTATAGGGTAAAAAAATATTAGCGGACATTTTTAAAGGTATTTCTCTCAACTGAATGTAACGAAAAGACAATAAAAGCCGAACTATTGTTTTTATTACACTATAGGGAAAGTTATTTACAAAAATGTAAAGCTAAATGTAACAAACTTGAATAAAAACCATGTTTTCATTCAAGTTTCAATCTAAATATGTCGAACAATGAGGTTATGAAGTAATCATCATTTAAAGTTAAACTGTCGTGTAGGTAGATAAGATCATTAGAAACGGGGTAGTGTTTGGTAAATAAGATTAATAAAAAAAATAAAGCAATTTTGTCCACAATTTTGTTGGCTATATTGTTCTTAAATAACATCTCAGCAGCATACGCTCTGGTAGGAAATTCTACAATAAATTCAATGTCAGGTATAGATGGAGTTAGCCATAATACAGGGACTCAAACCACAAATATCACTACAAATAATGCCGTGGATAATGCGTCAATTAACTGGCAAACATTAAATATCGGTAAAACTGAGACTTTAGATGTCAACTTTACCCGTGGTTCTCAAACTTTATTAAACAATGTTATCAGCGGAATGACTACTGTTGCAGGCAAAATATTATCTTCAGGCGTAGGCGCTGATACTTCTCGCATCATTATTGCAAATCCTAACGGTATTTTATTGGAAAAAGGTTCATATGTTAATACAAACGCTTTAATGCTAACAACGTCAGGCGTTACTATGAATGGCAAATCTATTGAACTTAAACAAAACCAATCAAAAACCGCACCTAATTGCGGTATTATAATCAAAGGAAAAATTGACAGCGGTGATTTAACAATTGTTTCAAGAGGCATAGTTCTTGATGGAGCAGATATTTTCGCAAACGGAGATGTAAAACTTATTACAGCAGAAGGAACAAGTTTTACTTTAGAACCTTCTACAAATAAAGCTATTTTAGCTTCAATAACACCTGCTGACGCAATCACAAAAGGAATAACAGCAGCATCTGTAAAATATGCTGATAAAATTGCAAGAGCAGACAATATTACTCTCAAATCAAATGCTGCCATCAAATCTAAAGACGGCAAAATTTATTTGACAGACCAAAGAATGAACGCAGGCGGAATAAATGTCAGCCTTTCAACATTACTTGCACAAAACGGAATTTATATGGATTCTGCTAATTATACAAAAATAGCCACCTTAACAAGTGACGCAAATACATCCCTAAATATCAAAGCAGTCGCCAATCCTTATGTGAATACAGGCGTGGTGTCTATCTCAGGAGTAGACACTATCAAAGGCATCAATATTCAAAGTGACTTGAAAAGTCAACCCGGCAATTATTTTACTGAAGGACAAAGTGCAACTCTAACTTCTGTAAAAGCAAAAGATGGCGGAATTAATATTGACGGCTTCAAAAAAGTTACTGTTTCAACTTCTGAATCTATCGGAAATATTGCAATTAAAGGAGCAACCGATATCTCCGTAACAGCTTTAAAGAATGAAGCTCAAACTGATTTACAATCTAAAAATTCAACAACTATAACAAGTTCTTTCTTGAGAAATTTATTCTCTGATACAAATAAATTGACAGTAAGCAAAACTCAACTTGATCAAGTAAGTTTAAAAGCTACTACACCTACTTCAACAATAGCTATAAGTACTCTTTCAGGCTACGCTGACAAAAATAATACTGTAGCGTTAGATACTACTGGAGATTTCGCAAGTGCTTCTGTTGCAGCTAATACAGGGCATTCCTTAAATATCGGAAATATCAAAACTTCAGGCAATATAGCTTTAAGTGCTTATGATATCAAACACAATACAGGCTCTACTTTAAAATCTTCAAATGGTACAGTTGCTCTTACTGCAGCAAACAGTTTGAATACTTCAAACATTGATTCTTACGGGAATGTTACTTTAAAAGGCAAAGATATTACAGGAAATAATGCCAGCTCTATCAAATCTGCAAACGGCAGTCTTTCGCTCACTGCAACAAACAATCTTGATGTGTCAGGAACTGATCTGACTTCTTCAAACGGAACAATTTCTGCAACTGCAACAAACAGTTTAAAAACTTCAAACATCAACTCTTACGGAAATGTTGCTTTGAGAGGCAAAGATATTAAAGGAAGTAACGGAAGCTCTATTAAATCTAAAAATGGCAGTCTTTCACTCACTGCAACAAACAATCTTGATGTTTCAGAAACTGATTTGACTACACAAAACGGAACAGTTGCTCTTAGCGCAACCAACAGTTTGAAAACTTCAAATATCAATTCTTACGGGAATATCACATTAACTGGGAAAGATGTAAATAATACTACAAAATCTTCCATAACATCTGCAAACGGCGGTATTACAGCAACTGCTTCTAACTTCTTACAAGCTTTTAACTTGAAAGCCGCACAAAATATTGCTCTAAAAGGAAATAATTTGTTAATTGTTACCAATGCCTCTACCCCTAAAGATATCACTTTAACAAGTACTTACAAAGCTAATATTCACCAAAACAATGTAACAGCGGCAAAAATAACACTATCCGGAAGTGCCGCTACTCCTCCTTCAAATGCAACTCAAATCGAAGCCGACAGACTCGCTAAAGTTGAAGCAGACAGACCTGCTGCAGAAAAAGCAGAAGCTGACAGACTTGCAAAAATCGAAGCAGATAGATTGGCTAAGATTGAAGCTGACAGAATTGCTGAAGAAGCTAGACTTGCCAAAATCGAAGCTGACAGATTAGCTAAGATTGAAGCTGATAGAATTGCTGAAGAAGCTAGATTAGCTAAAATAGCTGAAGATGCCAGACTTGCAAAAATCGAAGCTGACAGATTAGCTAAGATTGAAGCTGATAGAATTGCCGAAGAAGCTAGATTGGCTAAAATAGCTGAAGATGCCAGACTTGCAAAAATCGAAGCAGATAGATTAGCTAAGATTGAAGCTGATAGAATTGCTGAAGAAGCTAGATTGGCTAAAATCGAAGCTGATAGATTGGCTAAAATCGCTGAAGATGCCAGACTTGCAAAAATCGAAGCTGACAGATTAGCTAAGATTGAAGCTGATAGAATTGCCGAAGAAGCTAGATTGGCTAAAATCGCTGAAGATGCCAGACTTGCAAAAATAGAAGCGGATAGAATTGCTGCTCTAGATAAAAAAGTTAAAAGTTCTAAAGATGAAATTAACAAAGTAATCAAAAATAATGAGAAAACAAAAACTGTGGCACAACAACAAACAAATTCACCTTTGGTTTCTCAATTAGCACAAAATGTAAAATCTCTCGCAGCCAATGAACAGCCTACTGTAGATATTGTTCCTGAAGCACGAGTCATCCAAAAAACAGCCACAGGCTTTAATATCGTTAAAAAAATTGTAAAATAATAAATTATCGAAAATAATATAATGTATTATTCTTGACAAAAGTCAAAATTAACGAAGTAAGCAAACGGCAAATTATAGTCATAGCTTACTTTTTTGTCGTTTAAAGTACAGTTCGAAACTAAATATTTGAGCATTTTTCTTTTTTCAACATTGTTTTGCCTTGAATACGCTTGATAACTTCATTGAAATTTGAAAGAAACAAATATTTACAAAACTGCTTTAATTTGTCATAATAAAATTTTTACAAATAGGATAATTATTTTGAAACAAGAATATAATATAGTACTTGTAATAGTTTTAGCTTTTTTATTTTTTCAATTTGTTTGGAGATACGAGTACAAAGTCCTTTATGCCCCAGCAGGTTTGCCATTTGGAATGGTTAAAATCGATAAATTAACTGGAAAAACCACATTTCAACCACTAATAAATAAGAAAGAAAAATAAAAAGCTATAGTAAAACTAAGCCTAAAAAAGGATTATGCATGAAAAATATTTCTACAATATTGATTATAATTGTTTTCATTTTATTTTTAGTAAAATCAGTAATTTCTAATACTAATTCACCAGCTCAACCTCCATTTTCTAATCAGAATGAAATAAATAATTATATTCAACAAGGAAATAATAAAGCAGAGCAACAAGATTATATTGGAGCGATTTCGGATTATACAGATGCAATTATTATTATGCCCAATAATGATAAAGCTTATACATATAGAGGTTTAACCAAAATCCAAATAAATGATAATAATGGAGCTATTTCTGATTGTACAAAAGCACTTTTAATTAACACTAAAAATGACTTAGCTTATACGTATAGAGGTATAGCCAAAGCAAATCAAAATAATTATAAAGAAGCAATCTCTGATTATACTAAAGCAATCATAATCAACCCTCAAGATGAACTTACCTTAATTTCACGAAGCGAAGCAAAAGAAAAAGTTGGCGATTATTCTGGAGCTATAACTGATTTACAATTAGCGCTATCTACACCAAATGTACATGAGGATGAATGCTTATTTAACGAAATTTTTGGCAATTTGATTAGATTAAAACAAGCTCAAAAATACCAATTAAAATAAATCTTGAAATTTATTTATAATGTAATCTAATAAGAGAAATAACTTGGAAGCTAATTAGATGAGAAAGAATGTCAATCTAAGCTTCAAAGAACTGAAAAATGGCACTTATAAGCTTACAGGCGAGATGAATGAATAAATAATATTTTTTAACAACCAAGTTCTAAACTTAATGATCACGGTGTATTATTTCCCGAGTTCCATTCTTAAATTTATAATGTCTTGAACTTGCTGAGAATTAAGTTCTTTGCCGCCACCTAGGATTTTGGCATTCAAGATTACTTCTGCAGTATATTCAACAGTTTCCATTTTATAATAAGCTTCATAAAGACTTTTAGCAGCTAGTACTACGCCATGGTTTTGCATAAGAACAACATCACTTTTGGCAAAATGTTTTGCAGTCTCTTGAGCCACATCCGTTGTCGAAGGAAGATGATATTTTGCGATAGGAATATGCCCTAAGTGAAAAACACTTTCTGCCAAAATAGGCTGTGAAAGAGGCACATTAGCAACCGCAAAAGCTGATGCTTTTGGAGCATGGCAATGAATTATAGCATCAAAATCAGGACGTAGTGCATAAATTTCAAGATGCATTTTAGCCTCAGAAGACGGTCTTCTTTTGCCTTCAATGACTTTGAAATTCTTATCTATCAATACCAAATCATCTTTTTCAAAATCGCCTAAAGGATAGCCTGAAGGAGTTACCAAAAAATATTTGCCGTATCTGACACTTAAATTACCTGAAAAGCCTGGGGACAAGCCTTTTTCAGAAAGCTTTTTACCAGTATCTACAAGTTTTTGCTTTAAAGTTTCCATATAGTTATTAAACTAAATTTTAAAACTTATTGCAAGTATTAAATTATACTAAAGTGTTCCAATTCCAATCGTTTCCGGGATTATTATCTCTTTTGATTGGATTTCCTTCTTTATCTGTTTGTTTAGGAGGAGCTTTTAAAAAACTCGTTTCCATAAGTTTTGGCTCATCGCCAAAAACACCTTTACCTGTAAGGCCTAGCCATTTTGGGCCATCAAATTCAGCCTCGACATCAGCAAAAATATCCTCGGACTTTAAATCACGCCCTGTATCATTTAATTCATCTAAATTTGTAATATCAAATAAAGATATATCATGTTCAGTTTTTTTAACTTGAAATTCAAATTCTATACGCGGCTTTATGAAGATGTCGTCCTTGGCACCTTTTGGTTGATATGAGTTTTGACCTCCATTAAATGGAAATGACATACCGACTCCTTAAAATAGTTTACATATCATAGGTATCGGCTGTATTGTAGAATTTCTTTAGCTATTGCACAGGTTTTGTTAATATCTCTTAACAAGAGAATAATGTGCAAAGAAAAACCTCTTTGACTTGTTGAAAACAAAGTTATATACTTGGGAATAATATCTGG
>CAYUHE010000037.1:11794-12390 GCA_964444415.1 uncultured Gammaproteobacteria bacterium | reverse complement strand
ATACAACAGACCTCCACAAGGTGGCGGATACCAAGGCGGTGGTTTCAACAGACCTCAAGGTGGTGGTTTTAATAGACCCCAAGGTGGCGGATTCAATCGCGGTGGCGGTGGTTTCGGCGGTGGCGGAGGCTTCAACAGAGGTCCTCAAAGACGTCCTGCACCTAAACAACTACTCATTAGTAGAGAACAAGTAGCTGAAATAGAAAATTTATACAGACTAATGCTTCCATTGCCAAATCCTGATGCGCATGAAGTAATTGGAGAAAAAATCGGCTTAGAACCACAAAAAGTATTTTTCGGAATTAATTTAGTAAGACAAAAAATGATGCTTCCTAAATTGCCTTTCCCTAAAAGAAAATTGGCCGTATCTCCTGACCAGCTGATAGCAATATTGAATTTATACACACCACTATTGCCATTGCCTCCAATCGGATGTCACAAAATTTTGGCACAACAGCTAAAAATGGACGAATGGAGAGTTCATGTAGGTATTGGAATTGTAAGAAAACAATTGAATCTTCCTAGATGGAATTCTGAAAGAGAAGATGCTCCTGAAGAATTCAAAAATAAACCGCAAGAAGAAGTAGTTGAAGTCA
>CAYUHE010000037.1:0-11694 GCA_964444415.1 uncultured Gammaproteobacteria bacterium | reverse complement strand
AAGAAGAAAAAAAGGCTAAAGCTCCTTCTAAAGCAAAAAAAGAAGAAAAAGTTGAAGAAGTAGTTGAAGTCAAAGAAGAAAAAAAGGCTAAAGCTCCTTCTAAAGCAAAAAAAGAAGAAAAAGTTGAGGAAAAAGTAGAAAAAGAAGAAAAAACTACAAAAGCCAAAACTGCAAAAGCTCCTACCAAAAAAGGAAAGGCGGCTGAAACTGAAGAAGCCCCTAAAAAAACAGGTAGAGCTAAAAAAGATACCCAAGCTGAATAAATTAAATGCCGTCAGTTTTTTGCTGACGGTTCATTCTTTTTAGGGTAAGATAGCGTTATTAAAATTAGTATTCAGGAGAATTCAGATGAAAAAATATTCTATCGGGATTGACTTGGGCGGAACAAAAATTTTAGCTGGAATTGTAAATACCGAAACAGGCGAAGTATTGGCTTATGCAAAAAAACGCACTAAAGTTCAAGCCAGAAAAGGTTCTGACGTTTTAATCAAAAGAGTAATCAAAACAATTGAGTCGGCTCTTTCAAAAACAGAGATATCTATCAATGAAATCGAAAAAATCGGCATCGGCCTTCCCGGGCAAGTTGATAGAGAAAAAGGCATTTTAATTTCTGCTCCAAACCTTTTTACTTATGATTTGAATTTCAAAAAAATTCTCGGTGAACATTTTGGAATTGATGTCTTTGTAAGCAACGATGTTGATGTAGCGACCATCGGTGAACACAAATTCGGTGCAGGAATCGGCTATGACAGCGCAGTATGCGTATTTGTCGGAACAGGCGTCGGTGCCGGAATTATTCAAAACGGCAAAATTTGGGTCGGTGCAACCGGAACTGCCGGTGAAATCGGACACATTATTGTAGCTTCTGGCGGTCGCCCTTGTGCTTGCGGCGGAAGCGGATGCCTTGAAGCCTATGCTTCAAGAACTGCAATAGAAAAGAAAATTTTAGCAAGCCTAAAAAAAGGTCACAAATCATCGATTGAAGTTTCTGAAGATGAAATAATTCGTTCAAACAGCATTAAAGAAGCTGTCGAAAATAATGATGAACTGGTAATCGGCATACTTAATGAAGCAGCTGAATACCTAAGCTGCGGACTTGCCAGCGTGATCAACTTCTTTAACCCTGAAGTTATAATTCTCGGTGGTGGATTGGTTGAAGCTGTGGATTATTTTTATGATTTGACAGTCAAAAAAACTAAAGCAAAAGCTCTCCCTGTTCCTGCTCAAAAAATTAAAATCATTAAAACAAAATTAGGTGATTTTTCTGGGATAATCGGCGCAGCAATGCTTTAAGGAACTGATATGAAACTTTTACATTCAATGATTAGAGTCAAAGATATAGAAAAATCACTAAAATTCTACCAAGAACTTTTAGGGTTAAAACTCTCTCGTACTATGGACTTAGATGATTGTAAACTCTATTATCTCAGAGATGAAATTACAGGCGTTGATATTGAATTAACGCACAATTTTGAAAACCCTGAAAATGGCTACGAAAAAGGAACGCAATTCGGGCACTTCGCTTTTGAAGTGGATTCGATGGATAAATTCACAAAAAAACTACATGCCTTTGGTTTAAAATATTCGTGTGACCCTTTTGAAATCAAAGCGGGTTTGAAAATTGCATTCTTTGAAGACCCTGACGGCAGAGAAATCGAAGTTATAGAAGGTTAGGCGGTAGTGGAATATCTGCCTTTTTTATCGAAAGAAGGTGGGAAGTTTTTTATTTCTTCTTCTGTCATATTTGCAAATTTTGAAAAACTTGACATATTTTTTGAATCTTTAATTTCTTGCGGAGTCTTTGTTCCCATCAAAGTAAATAAAGGTGCTGTGCTTACTACATTTTGTTGTTGTTTTACAACAGCAGCAGTGTCCTTAGGACCGTTAGGTAATAAATTTATAAATGATATACTACTTTTAGACTGCCAAGTCATTGAATTTACTAGACTATTATGGGTTGTATCAAATATAATCTCTGCAGTAGTCATTTTGGCAAAATCTTTAGCACCTGTTGCGTTAGAATGCCCCAAACTATAAGATTGTGTACTTTTGGGGTCTTTATGTTCAAAAAGAGGGGCATTTATACTAGCAATAGTAGCATTATTATAGTTCGACATATTAAGTTTTGCCGAATTATTTCCAAGACCTACTAAATCTTCTCCTGATTTTACTGCATCAAATGCCATAAAAAAACTATTATTCTCCTCTTTATCCCTAAATATATAAAAACAATATACTTTTTAAAATTGCCATATATAGCCCATTTGTTAAGAAAGTTTACCGATTTTTATTTCTCAATCCATATTTCCCAAAACTCAAGAGACAAATAACTCTAATTGAGCTAAAATATATGTTATATGAGTATTTTAGGATAACAATAAATGGAAAAACAGCAAGGACATTTTGAGAGAAATCTAGGTTTAGTCGATGCAACATCTATCGTTGCAGGTTCAATGATTGGCTCTGGGATTTTCATCGTATCAGCAGATATAGGCAGACAATTGAATTCTGCATGGTTATTGCTTCTGGTTTGGGGTCTTGTGGCAGTCACAACAACAGTTGCTGCGCTTTGCTACAGCGAATATGCAGCTTCAATTCCTGAAACAGGCGGAATGTATGTATATCTGAAAAAAATCTGGGGTAAACGTGTAGGATTTCTTTATGGATGGTGTTTATTCCTTGTAATCCAAACAGGATGTATCGCAGCTGTAAGTGTGGCTTTTGCCAAATTTTTAGGCGTTTTGCTTCCGCAATTTGTCAACAACACGCCGTTTTTCTCTCTTGGATTTTTCAATATATCACCGATTGAAGTAATCGCAATGTCTTTGATAATATTGCTCACTTATATAAATAGCCGTGGCGTACAGCTTGGGGCTATTGTGCAAAATGTTTTCACATCGACAAAACTTGTCGCCTTACTAGGATTGATTATATGCGGATTATTTGCCGTCAATCCAACAGTATTGCATAACAACTTTGCGCTGCCGCATTTTAACTTAAATTTTGACTTGCTGACAGTCTTAGCGGTAGCTACTGTCGGGGCTTTCTTTGCGGCGGATTCTTGGTGCAACGTCACATTTATTGCATCAGAAATCAAAAACCCCGAAGTAAACCTTCCAAAAGCATTATTTTTCGGCGTTGGCGGTGTTTGTTTACTTTATTTCTTAATAAACATAATGTATTTAAGCGTTTTGGATGTAAACCAAATTCAAAATGCCCCAAATGATATCGTTGCAGCAAGTTTCTTCGATGCCATTTTTGGAGCTTCAGGAAGGGTTGTAATTTCAACGATAATTATGATTTCAGCAATCGGAGCCGTAAACGGCACAATACTGTCAGGTGCAAGAGCCTTTTGGGCAATGGCGAATGACGGATTGTTCTTCAAATCTCTTGCAAATATTAATCCATCTACAAACGTTCCTACAAATGCAATGATAGCACAGGGCTTTTGGGCAATTCTATTGGTTCTAAGCGGTTCATTTTCAGCATTACTGGTTTATATAACATTCATCGAATTAGTGTTCTATTCAATTACAATCGGCGGACTTTTTCTCTTTAGACACAAATATCCTGACCTTGAACGTCCATACAAAACTGTATGGTACCCATTCTTACCGGCACTTTATTGTGTATTTTCAGTCTTTATGGGCCTGTGTTTATTATTCTTCAGACCCGAAAACGCAATTCCTGGGTTATTAATATTATTATTGGGCATTCCTGTTTATTATATGAAAATCAAAAAAACAGTTCTTACCGTAGAAGATTGATAAATTTAACAAACTTTTGCCGCAGCAGAAAATTCGATATTTTCAGAATCAAAAGCTTTTTTAATTGCCAAAAATAATTCTTCTTTAATTTCTAAAAACTCTGTAAAATCAGAGGTCAAAGTATATGCATTGAAAAATATTTTTGCGGAGCCTTCTGAAATTTCAGTAAAATAAATATTGAACCCGTCTTCAATTTGAGGGTGGTTTTTTGCTACTTCGCGACAAATTTCGACAGCTCGTTCAATTTTTTGAGTCCCTGAATCGTAATTTATACAAATTTTTTCATTAATTCTCATTTTTTGACGTCTGGAAAGATTTTTCACGGTCATCCCCGAAATTCTATGATTTGAAATAATCACAACAGAATGATCTAAAACTCTTATTTTAGTTGAAAACAAAGAAATATCTTCGACCACTCCTTGGACATTTTCGCCATCCACAGAAGCCTCAATAACAATCATATCACCTATTTTGAATACATTATCAAGAACAACTATAAATGACCCTAAAATATCTGAAAGAGTTTCTTTAGCAGCAAAGCCTATTGCCAAACCTGTAATCCCGAGTCCTGCAAGGACTGAGGTTACATTATATCCAAGTTTTTGAAGCAGCAAAACACTCAAAATAACTGCAACAGCAATATTCAAAGTCCTTGTAACTAAAGGAACAAAATAAGTGACTTGCGTATTTCCGTTTTTAACCATCTGATCAGACAAAAAATGCCCTAAACAAGCAATAAGCCTAAATATAAGCCAACTTGTCATAATAAACATCAAAACCATATAAACACTGGTGAAACTGGCTTGAGTGCCTTCCATCAAATCCAATGAAGAAACGGCAAAATAAACACCCGTAAGATAAATAATTTTGCTAATGGCAGGTATCAATTTTTGAGATAAATCGTTATAAGAACCTATATTTTCAGCTTTATTTTTTAAATATTTTGAAAATCCAAAGCGGAAAAATAAATCCAAAATAATAGTTCCAGCCAAAAATATTAAAAATAATCCTAAATTTTCTACCATTTCCTGACTCCTTAACTGTTTATGAGTATAATTTACCATTTATTTATTAGAATTACTAGAAGTTGTCTTAAAAAAAAGGACCTTGAAATTCAAAGCCCTTTTTTTACTTTTGAATAAACTAATTATTCAACGATTATAACGCTTACAGGACAAGCATCAGCAGCTTCTTTTACTGCATCTTCGTTTCCTGCGATAGCCGCTTCATTTACTACAACTGTATCTTCTACAGAAAAAACAGCTTCACAAATTGATTCGCAAGCGCCGCAACCTATGCATCCATCTTCAATAATTACTTTCATTTCATTTCTCCTTAATAAAAAATAAAATCTAAATTTAACAAATCTATTATAACAGAATTATACTAGACAGCAAATTTATTTCGAGCAAATTAATCTACTGACTATAACAAAATAAAACTGTAACAAAACAAAAATAATTTCGCCCTAAAATATTTTTATTCGATATAATAAATAAAGAAGTATTTTAACTCTCAAGGGGAATGTCTTTGTCTACAGAAGTCAAAATGGGAAAAATGCCACCACAAAGTGTCGAGGCTGAAGAAGCTGTTCTAGGTGCGCTTTTAGTAAATCCTACATCAATTACAAGAGTTGTTGAAACTATATCTCCGGAAAGTTTTTACAAACCTGCTCACAGAATCTTGTATAGCGCTATTGTTGACCTTTTCAACAAGAATGAACCTGTTGATATTGTGACTCTTTCAGAATATTTGAGAGATATTGATAAACTTGAAAAAGCAGGTGGACGTTCGTATATCAATGACCTTGCAATGAATGTTGTTACAACTGCGAATGTTGAACATTATGCCAAAATTGTTGCAGAAAAAGGCACGCTTAGAGAGCTGATTCATGCGGGAAATGAAATTATTTCGATTGCCTATGATGAAGGCAGTTCTGATCTCACACTTGATACTGCCGAAAAAATGATTTTTTCAATAGCTCAAAAAAAAGCAACGAGCGATCTTATTCACGTCAAAGACCTTGTTGTCACAGGCTATGAGCAAATTGAGGCAAGATACAATAACAGAAATGAACTCTCTGGTGTTCCTACTGGTTTTTATGACCTTGATAACCAAACATCAGGCTTGAATAAATCAGATTTGATAATCCTTGCAGCTCGTCCAGCTATGGGAAAAACATCTCTGGCACTAAACGTTGCACTCAATGTTGCACTCAAGAAAAAAGTCCCTGTTGCGATATTTTCTCTTGAAATGTCAAAAGAGCAACTTGTGCAAAGGCTTATGTGTTCACAAGCAGAGATTGACGCTTCAAGGCTTCGCTCAGGGCATATGCAGTCTGAAGATTGGTCTTCCTTAACAAAAGCTATGGGCGAACTTGCTGATGCTCCTGTCTTTATTGATGACACTCCTGCTGTCGGAGTTATGGATATTAGGGCGAAATGCCGCCGTTTATGTATGGAACACGGACATTTAGGGCTTGTTGTAGTTGACTATTTGCAATTAATGGAAGGCTCAAGCAAAGGCAGAATTGACAGGGTTCAAGAGATTTCTGCTATTTCAAGAGGCTTGAAACAACTTGCAAGAGAGTTAAATTCTCCTGTACTTGCGCTTTCTCAACTATCTCGTGCCGTAGAAGGCAGACAAAGCAAAAAACCGATGCTTTCAGATCTTCGTGAATCAGGTTCTATCGAACAAGATGCGGATATAGTTATGTTTATTTATCGTGATGATTATTACAATCCTGAAAACCTTGAAATGAAAGGTAAAGCGGAGATAATAATAGCAAAACAAAGAAACGGCCCTGTCGGCAGTGTTCATTTGTTGTTCCAATCAAATATTACAAAATTCAAAAACCCGACTACAAAAGTTGTAGATTTCTAGAAGTTATTTAAAGCTCATCTTTATTTTGATGAATTGCTTCAACTATTGTTGAAAACACCTCGGAAATCACTTCTGAGCGTTCTTCAGCAGACAAATTCTTGAGCATTTTTATAGCAGAATGCAAAGTTTCTGACTTGTCATACCAACGACTTCGGTCAGGAACATAATCCAAATTAGATATAAATTCATCACTATGTGAATTTTTTTGCATCAAAATTTGTATAATTTCAAAAGCAATTGTATTTTGTTCCTCCAAAGGAAGCTTCTGCAAAAGCTTGAATAGCAATTTTAAATTTTCATCATGGTCATACCATCTTGAATGTGTCATTTTGTGTATCTCAAATCTGGGTTTCTGGCTGCGTATGTTTCATCTATTTTCAAAACAGGTGTAGAATGCGGCGCATTAAGTACTAATTCAGGATTTTCTTTTGCCTCTTGATTGATTTTTTCCATTATTGAAACAAAATTATCCAAAACAGCTTTTGGTTCAGATTCTGTCGGCTCAATCATTATAGCCTCAGGCGCAATAAGCGGAAAATAAACCGTTGGGGGATGAATACCATAATCCATCATTCTTTTGGCAATATTGATTGTGTGAACGCCCTGTTCTGACTGATTTTTGCTTGAAAGCACAAATTCGTGCATACAAGTAATATCATAATGAAGATGATAAGTTTTTTTGAGCTTTTCTTTAAGATAATTTGCGCTCATAACAGCATCTTGAGAGACTTTTTTGAGAGAATTACCCATCATCAAAATATAAGTGTAAGCTCTTACTAAAACGCCAAAATTGCCATAAAAAGCTTTCAATTTTCCGACAGTATTTGGAATACTGTATTTTTTGAAATATTTTTCGCCGTCAAAATCAATTATCGGCACAGGTAAAAAATCTTTTAATTTAGCAACGACTCCTACAGGTCCAGAACCTGGTCCACCACCACCGTGAGGTGTTGAAAAAGTTTTGTGCAAATTCAAATGCACAATATCAAATCCCATTTTGGCAGGATTTGTAATCCCCATAATAGCATTGAGATTTGCTCCGTCATAATACAAAAGTGAGCCGTTTTGGTGCATAAGTTCTGAAATTTCAATAATATTTTCTTCAAAAAGCCCCAGAGTATTAGGATTTGTCATCATAATAGCTGCAATATCATCATTTAAGACTTCTTTGAGTGCTTCAACTGAAACTTGCCCTTTTTCATTTGATTTAATTTCTACGATTTCGAACCCGCACATTCTTGCTGTGGCAGGGTTTGTGCCATGAGCAGAATCTGGGACGATTACTTTTTTACGATTTTGCCCGAGTTTTTCAAAATATTTTTTGATAATAAGCATTCCGCAAAACTCGCCATGAGCTCCAGCTGCCGGCTGCAAAGTCATTGCATCCATACCTGTAATCTTGCATAAACTTTTTTGAAGCTTATACATCAATTCCAAAGCCCCTTGAGCATTTTCATCAGGCGTATTCGGGTGAATATTTGCAAACCCGTCAAGACTTGCAGCCAATTCATTCACCTTTGGATTATATTTCATTGTGCAAGAACCGAGAGGATAAAAACCTTTTTCGATGCAGAAATTTTTACCTGAAAGTTCTGTATAATGACGCATAACATCAAGTTCTGAAACTTCAGGGAGTACAGTTTTTTCTTCTCTTTCAAGATTTTTCGGCAAAAAATAATCATACTGAGCTTCACTATTGAAATCAATGCCTATTTGCCCTTCTTTGGATTTTTCAAAAATCAACTTATTCACAGGTGATTTCCTCCGCAGACTTAATGTATGATTCAATCTGTGCTTCTGTTGTCATTTCGGTTGCACAGACCAAAATTTTGTCTTCATCAACCTTTAAACCTGCCAAAATCGCTTTTTCTTTCATTTTAGTGAGAAAAATATCTGAATTTACAGGCGTTTTTATCACAAATTCAAACATAAAATAAGAATTACAAACTTCAAAACCCTTGATTTGACAAAGTTTTGAGGCAAGTTTTTTAGCATATTGGACAGACATCAAAAATGCTTTTGACATTCCATTTTGACCCATCAAAGACATATAAACCGTTGCACACAAGGTTATAAGACCCTGATTGGTGCAAATATTGCTGGTCGCACGCTCTCTTTTGATATGTTGCTCCCTTGCCTGCATTGTAAGCGTGAAAGCTCTTTTGCCTTCCTTATCAATACTTGCCCCAACAATTCTGCCAGGCATTTGACGCATATGAGCGGTTTTTGTTGCCATAAAACCGCCATAAGGCCCGCCATAAGCCATAGGAATGCCTAATGGCTGAAAATCGCCGACAACTACATCAGCCCCAAATTCGCTTGGAGGTTTGATTTTGCTAAGTGATAAAATATCTGAACAAACTATAAACATCGCTCCTGCTTGCCTTACAAGTTCTCCGCATTTTTCGATATCTTCTATTGTGCCGTAATAATTAGGCATTGCAAGCAAAACACAAGCATAATCATTTGAAATTGCGTTCAGTTGGGTTTTGAAATCAACTAATGGCAAATAATCAACCTGAACATCAACACCATAGCAATAAGTCTCTATAACGCTTTTGTATTCGGGGTTTATGGCTTCTGATACAAGGATTTTATTTTTACGTTTGGTTCTAACAGCCATCAAAACAGCTTCTGCACAGGCTGTTGCCCCATCATAAACAGATGCATTTGCCACATCCATACCTGTCAAAGAACAAATCATAGATTGAAATTCATATATCATCTGAAGAGTTCCTTGCGAAATTTCAGGCTGATAAGGCGTATAAGCCGTAATAAATTCAAATCTGCTTGCAATTGTTGCAATTGCTGCAGGTATGAAACGGTTATAGCTACCTCCGCCTAAAAAATTAGCAAAAGAAATATCATTTTTTGAAGCCAATTTTTTCAGTTCTCTCTGGGCTTCCATTTCACTTATTCCATCAGGCAAAATCAGCTTAAATCGAGCTTTTTCAGGGATGTGAGAAAAAAGATTTTCTATAGAAGAAACACCGATTTCTTTGAGGATTTCTTCTCTTTCTACATCTGTAAATGCTGAAAAGTTGTACAATCTTTACTCCACTTCTGATTTGTAATCTTCGTATTCAAGAGCATCCGCCAAATCAACATCCAAAGATTCCGTTTTTACTTTGATTAGCCATCCTTCTGAATAAGTATCATTATTTATCATTTCAGGTTTTTCAATCAAAGGCTCATTTATTTCAATAATTTCTCCCGATACAGGCATATAAACCTCAGATGCAGCCTTTACAGACTCGATTGCACCGAACGATTCACCTTTATCAAAAGATGTACCGACTTCTGGCAACTCTACAAAAACTATATCTCCAAGCTGTTCTACTGCATAGTCTGTAATTCCGATTGTGCAAATATCACCCTCGTGCATCACATATTCATGAGTTTTCGTGCATAAAATTCCTTCAGGTACGATCATGTATTCTCCTTTCGCCTACTTTACATACGCTTTATTTACAAAAGGTCTTTTAACTATCTTTGCAAGATGTAATTTCCCTCTAATATCTATTTTGAAAGTATCTCCTATTTTCAAATTTGTGTTATTGACATATGCCATACCAAAAGGCACTTTACCTGTTGGGGACATTGTTCCGCTGGTCACCATGCCAATTAGTTTGTCATCTAAAATTATTCTATCACCAGCTCTGGCGATTCCTCTTTCTACAATTTCAAATCCGACAAGTTTTTTGTTTACGCCGTTTTTAATCTGGTCTAAAATTTTGATTTTCCCAACATAATCAGCCTCTTTATCTTGCGGAATACACCACTTCAAACCTGCTTCTATCGGCGTTGTTTCCTCGTTCAGCTCATGTCCGTGCAAAGGCAAAGCCGCTTCAAGTCTGAGCGTATCTCTTGCGCCCAATCCAATAGGTTCGAGATTGAATTCTTCACCATCTTTAAGAAGATTTTTCCAAATTTTCAAAGCCTCTTCGTTTTTGATTAAAAGCTCAAAACCATCTTCGCCGGTGTATCCTGTCCTTGAAACAAAAACTTCGGAATCATATAAAGATGCTGTTGTAAAGTGCATAAATTCTGGCTGATTTTCTTTTTTGAAACCGATTTTTTCCATAATAGCGCAAGAATTTGGACCTTGGAGTGCAATTAAAGAATATTCCTCAGATTTGTCTTCGATTGTAACGTCAAATTCTTTTTTGTTAAAAATTATCCAATGATAATCCATTGATACTCTAGAGGCATTTACGATTAATAAAAACTTCTCATCGGCGATTTTGTAAATCAACAAATCATCAATTATGCCGGCATCTTTCGTTAAAAATTGACAATAAAGAACCTTATTTTCTTCCATATTTTCGATATTTTGCGGAACTATAGAATTTAAAAATTTGGCCGCATCTTTACCTGAAACAAAAAACTCTCCCATATGAGAAACATCAAAAAGTCCCGCGTATTTTCTAACTGCATGATGCTCTTGAACTATCCCTCTATATTGCAAAGGCATCATCCACCCTGCAAAAGGAATTAGTTTAGCCCCAAGGGCTTTATGCTCATCAATTAGTGCAGTATTTTGTGTCATAAATTTCTACCTAAAAAAACTAAAAACATCCCATAGAAAACAAGTCTTAATGTGATTGTCAAACTAAAAGGATTATTTGTCAATAAATTAATTTTCCTTTGCAAAGTTAGTGTGTTGAGGCTATAATATTATGAAAGATTTTTTATTAGATTGGGGTATTTTTAGATGAATTTAAAAAACAAAACAACATCAGATTTGTTAAAAAAAGACAAAAATATATCACAAAATGCTGCAAATAATATTATTAACAATATTGATTTGGACGCATGGGTATGTTTGGTCGAAAATATTGATTATATTTTGGATTTTATAAAAAGAAATGCCACCCAGAAATTATTTTTCGCATGCAATGAAGGAAATATTTTCAATTTGTTTGAATTTTTAAATTATCATTCTCCTGATTTGGATGAGTTTGTTGCATCTGCTTTTGCAGAATTTTGAAATGATGAAATAATTGAAAGAATGTTTGCATTGTTGGAAGAGGGCACAAATCAA
>CAYUHE010000036.1:0-12403 GCA_964444415.1 uncultured Gammaproteobacteria bacterium | reverse complement strand
AAGTGACCAAATTAAATTTCAGAAAAATGGCTTTAGGCCTTGGGCTTGTATCTGCTGTAGCTATTAGCATGCAAGCTGCAAACAGATTGATTACCAAAAAGAAAACAGGTTCAGACGGATTTGTTGTTTATAAAGACAAAAACGGCAAAGGCGAAAAAGCCCAAAAAGATAAATCTACAGAATTTAAATTTCTAAAAGGACTTGCAGCCGTTGGCATGGGTTGGTTTGCCAAGAATCAAATTGGAGGAAAGCTCAAAGATATTCCTAAAAAATTAGAATTTACCAAAGTAATGCCAAACCTCAACCAATATAAATATATTTATGCCGTTGCAATCATCGGCAGACTTCTTGCATCAAGCGACAAAAACGAACTTCGTGAAACAGCTACACGTGATTTCTTGGGCTTTGCAAGCTGGTTACTTCTAGGCGATGTAGCAGCCAGATCAGTAGCTCGATTCTTCGAAAAACACAATAAAGGCGTTGAATTATTAAATTGTGAAAACAAAACAGCAACTGGCTTGAAAAAGCTGATGGGTTCTTCTTTAAAAACTCATGAAGAATTATTATATGCACCCGGAATAAAAAAAGAAATCGTAGGAAAATCAATAAAAGACGCATCAAAACTAGCTTCCGATATAACTAAAAAATCTCTAAAATACTTAAACGTTGCTCAATTGAGCGGATATGCCTTCTCTGGACTGTTATTAGGCGTATTTATACCAATGGTAAACAAAGCAGTAACAAACAAACTTCACAACAAAGAGATAGAAAAAAAGCAATCTTGAGACCTCTCTACATTACGTCACGCAGTATTCTGCTCTGCTATGAAAAATTAAATTTTACTAGATAGTTTTTTTAATCTATCATGTGATTATGAACAGTATTATTAAAGAAAATGCCCAAAATCGCAGACTTTTCAGAGAATTGTTTTTTTCATCACAAAAAAACCTGAAAGTCAGATTTGACGCAATGAAAAAGAATTTTTCATGTAATCGCTGTCATAGTTGCTGTCAAAATAGATATCTCGAACTTTCTCCCGAAGAAGTACAATCTTTGGCTGAAAATGAGCCTATTTGGGAAAAATTCTTAACTTTTTTCGAACTTTCAACCGAAGAAACTGAGTTTTCTAAAAAAGTAAAAAATAAAACTGCTGCACCTGCATGGTTCTATTCTTGCAAATATTTCAAACGGCAAAAATGCACCTACCAAGGGAAAAAAGAAGCTTTTTGCCTTAGTTGCGGAATAAATTTTGAAAAAGTTCTGTCTGAAAACTGTGTTTATAAAAAATGGCAAGAAGCTATATTAAAAGATATCGAAGAAGAAATTTTCAAAGATGTTTTGACCAAATACAAACAAATGGAAGCTTTCAAAGAAAATTACAGTTGCAATCGAACAGGAACTTGCTGTAAATTTGCATGCAGTGAATTTTCTTATGAAGAACTCAAAGAAAAAGCCTCAAACAAAGACCGTTTCGCAACAGAATTTGTAAGCGTATTTCAGCCTTATGAAGATCAAGAAAAAGCTAAACTTATTTATCCTGAATATGTTGATATGCTTGAGAGAAAACTTGGTCCAGATGAAAATGTATACTTCTATTTTTGTCAACACCTTGATAAAGATTCTCTTTGTACACAATATGACAAACGCCCTGATATTTGTAGGGATTTTCCAAATAATCCATTATCAATATTGCCGCCGTGGTGTGGGTATTACGAATGGAAAGAAGAAGTCGAAATACTTGCTATGACTTTGCATGCTCTTGTAAATTTGGGCGAGTTTTACAAAGAAAAACTTGAAAAAGTTATTTAAATCAAAAATTTCAAAGAAACCGCAACTAAAGAGAAATATACTGCTAAACCAATAACATCGATAGTTGTAGCAATTACAGGTCCACTTGCAATTGCAGGATCGATATTCATTTTCTTCAAAACAAAAGGTGTAATTGTGCCGATAACAGTTGCCAAAGTCATATTCGTAACCATCGCAATTCCGACAACAATACCGAGAGCTGCGTTATGCTGCCATTTCCACGTGAGCAATACAACCATTATGCCAAAGAAAGTACCAATCAAAAGACCGATTCTAAATTCTCTGAAAATATGGTGTAAAGCCGAACTAGCCGTTACTTCTCCGGTTGATAAACCACGAACCATAAGCGTAATACTTTGTGTTCCTATATTACCGCCAAGACCCGCCAAAAGCGGCATAAATATTGCAATAATCGGAATAATTCCAATCAGTTCGTCAAAATGATGCGCAACATTAACAGCTACAAATTCTCCCAAAAGTGTAATAAAAAGCCAGGGAGTTCTTGCCCTGATAGCATTAAATATAGGTCCTACCAAGATTTCATCTTCATCAATTACATCTGTTGTGATACCTGAAGATGCGTAAATTTCGCCTGTCGTCTCTTCTTCAGTTACTTCTTGAGCATCATCCCAAGTAACCATACCTTTGATTCTATTGTAATGATCAACAACAGGAACAGCCAAAAATCCGTATTTTATAAGGATATCCGCCGCAACTTCTTGTGAGTCATCAACATAAGCCTTGATAATATCAGTCGACATTATATCTTCGATTTTGATATGCAAAGGGCTTGTAAGTAAACTTCTTAAACTGACAACGCCCAATAAGTGATTGAGTTTATCGACAACATAAATATAATAAAGCTCGATATTGTCTTTTTCTGCCTTAATTCTCAAAAAGGATAAAGCCTGTTCAATAGTCATATCCTGATTAACAGTAATAATAGCCGAATTCATGATACCGCCTGCGGTATCTTCTTCGTAACTCAATAATTCACGAATTTGGCTAGACACACGAAGCGGAAGTTTGTTCAAATATGTCTCTGAATCAACATCGTCCAAATCGCCCAAAACGTCTGCCACAGAGTCATGTGGCATCTTTAAAATAATTCTTGCAGCTTTCTCATCATCCAAATTTTCAAGGGTTTCAACTTGCATTTGAGGAGAAAGTTCTTCAAGCAAATCAGCCAATTCATCTTCTGACAAAATGCTATTACAAATCTGTCTTTGTTGAGGATTAAGCTCTTGATAAACTTCTGCCAAATCAGCACAATGGAGCCCTGTCAACTCATCTTCGAGATTTTGAGTGTCGACATTTTCTATAAGCTCTTTTATTCTGTCTTTAATATTTTCAAGGTTTGGCAACATTGACTCAATCCCTTAATGTAGCTTAAGTTTATTGTAATCAAAGCAAGGTTTAAAATAAACCCCCTGAAAATTATTTGCTGTTTCTGTTAAATGCTCTTATTGACAAAACCTGCTGATAAGCTTTTGTGAAATGTGCATAATCAAAAATCACTATGCCGTCAGCATTTAATTCTCTAAGCACCTTTATTTCTTGAGGCAAATTTGTAGGCTCAGTCTGCGTAAAAGGATCAAATAAACCAGCATAAAGCTTCACGTTAGCACCTTTACAAGCCATCATATCTCTCAAATATTTTTCTGTAAAATCAATATTCGATGACAGGAATAACGGCGTGAAGGCATCTAAATATCCTCTTTGACCCCATTTTGCCCAATCCTGTAATTTGACAACTGCACTTTGATTTTTGTCAGGGAATACTACTGCTGAAATAGTTATATTTGAACGAATTTTCTTCAAATCGCCAAGTTTTTCCACAAAACATGTAACTTTGTCTCTTCTGTAACATTCCCATTTATACCAGTTAGGATTGCTTGAACCCATCTCAAGAGGCGAAATACCGTATGTTTTTTGAAATTCATCAATTGCATATTTGGTATAACCCCAACTTGTTGACAAAAAGTCGGAAGAATTTGGAGATGAGCAAACAGGATACCTAATATAATCAATGTTTACGCCATCAACGTCATATTTACAAACTATTTCTTTAAGTATTTTCATCAAATACTCTTGAACTTCAGGATTAGCAGGATCCAAGAAATAACCTAAATGCTCTGCAAGAGAAGGCTGTACTTCATCAGAATTTGCAAACCAATACTGCCTGTTGAGCCATTCCGGATGTTTCAATTTGAGGAGTTTAGGCATAGGTGAAACTGCTTCATTGCCGATATAAAAAGTCTGAAACCAAACATGAACTTTCATGTTTCTTTTATGAGCCTCGTCTATCCAAGATTGCAAAACATCTGTGTTCATAAATTCCGGTCTTTGCTGAACCAGTCCGTATGATTTTAAAGTTTCAGAAGGGAAAATAGTCATCCCGTGATAATAAGTTTCGACAAAAACTGTATCAATCCCTACTCTTTTCAAATTGTCTAAAATAAGCCCGATTTTTTCCGGATTTCTATCTTTTGGACGTATCCAAATGCCTTTGAATTCACTTTGCACATAAGGCACAGCACAAGCAATAGCCCTATCGGAATAAACCATTGAATTTTTAGCGTATTTTTTTGCCATAACAATATCAAATTGACTTGAATAGCATTTTGCATAATTCAAAGATGAATTGGCTTTATCAATATAAAAATCTGACTGAAGCATCGAACACTTCATTTTTTTATAATAATCATTTATTTCCTGAGCTTCTCTGATTTTTTCTTCTGCTTCAAATACGTATGTTTCAGGCGTTATAATACTGCTTATTGTTTTTGTTGCTGTATTTATGTCAACTCTTGCCCCTAAAATAACATTTTTTTCCATCCATTGTTTAGCCTTACCATGACCACTGATAACAAAGCCGTTTAGAGGAATGATTGAATCCATAGAGCTCAAAGCTACAACCTGATTATTCACAATTATGGCTTCTTTTCCGTATTCGTTAGTGCCGGTTTTTAGACCATAATCATTCGTATAAACAATAAGTTCATTAATCCCTCTGCCACCTGGGTTTTCATCACTTTTTTTAGGATTAATATCTGATATTTTATAAAAAGAAACTTCATTTCCAAAAGGTATTTTTTGCACATCAATATTTATCGTTTCAGGCGAACTCATTAGCATTTGCATATTTGTAGGACAAGCTGGCTTGTTTTTCTTTTTTTTATTCATTATCAGCAAATTTTTATCATTTAAACTTTTGAGTCTTTTTATGGTTTTTTGGTGCAAATTTTTGATACTATCAATATCTGATTGCTGAAGACTAAAATCAGGCTTGGAAATATTCAAAGTCTCTGCATTAGGCAAAGTTAAATTAGGCATTTCCGGCATTTCAAGCTTTGGTTTTTCAATATTAATGGTCTTATTGTAAGGCAATTGAAAAGATCTTGCCGCCACAATATTTGTACAGCTTAAAAACAAAATAACTAAAAGACATAATAATTTTTTCATAAATTCCACTCTTCTAAACTTTAACCGTATCTTTACCTGAGTGTGGCTTTCCAAAAAACTTGCGCCACGTTATATTTAAATATTAAAAAAATGTTTAAAATAAATATTTTTATTTGAGTTTATTTTAAACTATAATTGGAAATATTATATCAGGCAAAAAGCGTATGAAATACAAAGATTACTATGAAATTTTAGGGCTCAAAAAAAATGCTGACGAAAAAGAAGTCAAATCAGCATATCGTAAACTTGCCCGAAAATACCACCCTGACGTAAATAAAGATGCCAGCTCTTCAGGAAAATTCAAAGATATTAACGAAGCCTATGAGGTTTTGTCCGATAAAGAAAAAAGACGAAAATACGACGCTTTAGGCTCAAATTGGCAACAAGGTTCAGATTTTACACCCCCTCCGGGTTTTGAAAACATAAATATAAACTTCGGCGACTTTGGCGGAGGCTTCTCTAAAGGATACACTTCGGCTGGATTTGACGATATGGGCGGATTTAGTGATTTTTTCACAAGTATATTCGGCTCAAACATGCACCAACAACAAAAAGCCTCTCAGCCGCAATACAAATACCAATCTCAAGCCAAACCCCAAAAACAACAGAAACCGTCAACGAGTCTGGATGTTACGCAAGATATAACTCTTGAACCCGAGGATGCAATCTATGGCGGCATCAAAAATGTAAAAGTATCTTTTATGGATAAATGCCCTGAGTGCAAAGGTCAAGGTTGCTATAGCTGCGGAAAAAGCGGTTTTTCTCCTGTATCAAAAACTCTTAGGGTTAATATTCCCAAAGGTATAAAAGAAGGGGCAAAAATACGCTTTGCAAATGAAGGGAAAATCGATGAATACGGACAGCGCGGCGATATTTATTTGGTTGTCAAATTCTCTAAAAACTCGAAATTTCAAATTGAAGGGAATAATATAAACTCGATTTTGGATATAACCCCCGAAGAAGCTGTTCTGGGTTGTGTCAAATCAGTAGAAACCACTCAAGGAATCGTAAAAGTAACAATTCCTCCAAAAACCCAATCGGGCAAGTCTCTCAGGCTCAAAGGATTAGGCCTGACTCCTCCGAGCGGACCTATCGGTGATCACAATGTAAAAATACGAATTATACTACCTTATCACCTCTCTGATAAAGAAATTGAGTTTTATAAAAAAATATCGGATCTGAAAAAATAATGAAAGAAATTTTCTCTAGATGTGAACTTTTTTGGGGTAGTGATTTTCAAGAAACACTCTCAAAAAAACACATCATCATAGTCGGACTTGGTGGTGTAGGCTCATTTGCTTGCGAAGCTTTAACAAGAATTGGCATAGGCAATTTTACTTTGGTTGATTTTGATAAAATCACAGAATCAAACATAAACAGGCAACTTTTTGCATTGAATTCAACTTTGGGACAAAAAAAAACATTTCTTGCTCAAAAAAGATGTGAAGACATAAATCCGAATATCAAAATCAATGTCCTAGATAGCTTCTACACAAAAAATCTGAACGAACAATTATTTGAAAACAAGCCTGATTTTGTTGTTGATGCAATAGACACCCTGCGTTCAAAAATTGAACTTCTGGAATATTGCCACCAAAATCAAATCCCTATAATAAGCTCTCTAGGCGCTGGAAACAGGATAATCCCAGAAGCCTTAAAAATATCAGACCTCAAAGATATCCAAGCAAAAAAATGTGTTTTTACAAAAAATGTCCTGTATCAGCTCAACAAAAGAAAAATAACCGAAGGAATTCCTTTTGTGATTTCGGATGAACCGCCAGCCAAGGTCAAAAAAGTTCAAATCACCGAACGTGTCGGCGATATTGAATATGAAAAAATCACCCCCGCAAGCGTATCTTTCGTGCCTCCTGTCGCCGGATATATTATGGCAGGGCATATAGTCAGAAGTTTTTTAAATGAGTGATATAATCTTTGTAGACTTAGCTTTGGGACAATTTAAAATGTAACGAAATTGCAAAAAATACATTTTTAAATATAATTTTTATTAAAATGTAAAAATAAACAAATAGGACATGAAAATGAAACCGAAGATAGAAATAAAACTGAAAAAAGAAAACGTAACAGTTGGAATTCTTGGCGGACATATAGAAGAAGGCGGCAGCAAATACAATGTTTTAAACAGCTGCATCAAGTCTTTGATGAAAGCTTTTCAACTTGCCGGAGTAAAAGTATATTCGGTCAAAGAATGCATCGAAAAAAGTATCCCTATGCACTTTACTATCGGGCTTAATGGCAGTGATTATAATCTTTGGGGCAAACTTTTAGAAGCCAAACTCCCTGTAATTATGTGGAATGTAGATTCGATTTTTTACCAAAATATGCAAGCGCTCGACCAACATGGTGAAAACCCTTATTTCACACTGTTAACAGTCACTCCTTGTGATAAAGAAGCACTATCTGAATACTATCCGACATTACAACATGCATATATGCCCGGAGCTATAGACTTGGATTTCTGGAAAAAACAAAACTGCGCAAAAGACATTGATATAGTATATTTTAGCTCACTATTTGACTACGAACAAAGACTTTTAGAAATTAAAAACCGCGTTGAACCTGCTTTTTTTGACCTCATGATGGAAATTTATGAAATGGCTCTTGCCAATCCGAAAGTTTCTTTTTGGGAAATTACTAAAATAATAGAAAACAACAGAGGTGCCAGATTCAACAAATATGGCTATCATTCCATATTCAGAGACCTTATCTATATTATTGATTATGCAAAAAGAATAGCCCTTGTTCAAAGCTTGAGCAAATTCAATCTGAAAATATACGGAGATGCTGTTTGGCAAAAATATATTTCAGGAAATATTGAATACATGGGACAAGTTGATTATTATGACAGCGTAAACATAATGAACAGAGCCAAAATTGTATTGCATTCTCAGCCAAGACAGCTTTGTCTCGGAATAAATGAAAGAGTTATGAATGCCTCAGCGATAGAAACCTTCACCCTTGCAAGCGATGTTAAAACTTTAGAAACGCATTTTGGTGATAATTTAGGTTATTATAACAGTACGACTTTTGAAGACATTGGCGATAAAGTTAATTATTTCTTAACTCATGAAGATGAAAGAATCAGCAAAGCCAAAAATGCAAGAAAAATAGTCGAAGAAAACCACACAATAACCCATAGAGCAGCCAAAATAATATCAATGCTGGGAATAAAGTAATTTTAAAACAAGCTATTTTGCTCAGGAGTTTTTTGAATGAATGACGGAACCCTATATATTTGCCCGACTCCTATCGGCAACATAAAAGACATGACACTTAGAGCAATAGAGCTTTTAAAGAATGTTGACTTGATTTTGTGTGAAGACACAAGGGTTTCAATTAAAATTCTCAACCACTACGAAATCAAAACCAAAATGAAAAGCTATCACAAATTCAACGAAAAACAGTCTGTAAACGAAATAATTTCTCTAATAAAAGAAGGCAAAAATATAGCTCTGATATCAGATGCAGGCACTCCAATCATCTCAGACCCGGGGAGCGAACTTCTCAAATGTGCCATCGAAGCCAAAATTAAAATTATCCCGCTTGCAGGTGCAAGTGCTGTAACAACCTTTATGAGCGGCGTTTATAATCCTAGCGGACAATTTTTATTTTTAGGCTTTTTACCCAAAAAATCCTCCGAAAAAGGCTCTGTTTTGCGAAAATTCAAAGCCCAGACGATTGTTTTTTATGAATCCCCAAACAGGCTCGTCAAAACCCTTGAAGAAATAAATCAAATCAGCCCAAACGCTAAAATAGCTGTAGGGCGTGAACTTACAAAGGTTTTCGAAGAGATAAAACAGGGGCAAATCGAAGAAATCTTCGCTCATTACAAGCAAAATCCTCCTAGAGGCGAAATTGCCGTTGCAATAATTGGCGAAACCCAAAATAACTCGGACATAGACCTTAATGAGCAGATTTTAAAATTAAATTCATTAGGCTATAGCGTCAATGACATCAGCAAAATATTATCTGCGCTTTTTAATGTCTCGAAGAAAGATGTATATCAGGCAGCAGTTCTTTTAACAAAGAATTAATCTTTGTTCTTTCAAAAATATGCGGCGCCTGTTCTTCAGATATTTTTTTCCCGTCTATAAAAAGTTTATCTTTAGTTGCTATTGAAATATTTTTGAAAAAATCCAACAATCCTTGCAAATCAGTCACTGGTTTTTTAGTACTGTTATTAGCTTCTGACCATTCAGAACAAATAAACCAAGTATCTTTTTCTCTCGAATAAAACATATGTGTTTGCCCGAATTTTTTTTGATGATCTTCAAAAACAGAAAGGTTTTTTATCGACTGCGAAAAAACTTTTTTTAATTTTTCAAAAAGTGGCAGCGAACAAGGTGCCAATTTGTGAGATTTGCCCCCAAGCAATAAACCGTTTTCAGGCTTACCAATTTGCTTTAAGACATTATTCGCATGTTTTAAAGATTTTTTAAGATTTTGCTTTGAATGAAAAAAATGGAACCCTATTGCATCAGACTCTGACACAAAGCCTCCTACAGAACAAGTTTTTACCTCTTCTGTCCAAAAATCTTTGCCTTTATAAATAGCATCTTTACTGCCTGGGGCTATTTCAAAGCCAGCTTTGAGCCAGTCAAAAGAACTCCTTTTGACAAAATGTATATTTGATTTGAACGATATATTATTTTGCATATTTGCTTAAAACTCCTAAAAAAAATAATTTGCGTATTATGCAAAAATCTTAGGTGCTTTTTCCCTGGTAATTTCTTTGCCTTCCACAAAAAGCCTATCTGTCTTGGCTATAGATATATTTTTGAAAAAATCCAGCAACGCCGGAAAATGCTGAACTGTTTTTAAAGAGGCTTTAGCTGATGATTTGTATTGTGAACAAAGCCACCAAGTATCCTCCTTTTTTGAATAATACATATGAGTTTGTCCATAATATTTTTTAAGTTTTTCAAAAATAGAAATGTCTTTTACTTTGCTTGAAAATTCTCCTTTCAAATTCTCAAATAAACTCATCGAATAAGGACATTTTTGATGAGATTTTCCACCTATCAACAAACCATTTTTAGGCTCTTTTATTTTATTCAAAACATTAGCAGCTCGTCTTTGGGCTTTTTCAAAATTTCTTTTGGAATGATAGCAATGAAAGCCAACAGCATCAAAATCCGAGATAAACCCACCTGCAGAACAGGTTTTAACCTCTTCTGTCCAAAAATTTTTCCCTCTATGCATTTCCATTCCGGGACTTACAAAAATTTCAGCACCTTGCTTTATTCTGTCGAATGTTTTTTTATCGACAAAATGAATATTGGATTTGAATGATATATTATTGTTTATTTTTTGCATATTTGTTTAAAACTCCTAAAAAAAATAATTTGCGTTTTAAAATGCAAGCTGTCTCGAAAATAACAAAATAAATTTTTCCATTTTCGAGTACGCTTCAGACGGCTAGTTTCAAAACGTCAAAAACTAATCGTTTTCAACGTTTTTCACTTTTGTAAGGTCGTCATCTCAAAAACCTCAAATTTAGAAAAATTTGGATTTTTGAGATGACTTCTATAAATTTTCTGCTAAAATAAATAAAATAGTAAAAGGATTGGAATATGTATGAAATTTTTATTTAATGCTCAAGATGAAATCTTAGATAATTTGCCTGATGCAATTTTCGCATTGAATTATGAACGCAAAATTTTGTTCTGCAACAAAGCAATGGAACATCTTTTGGGTTATAACTCAAGAGAAATAAAAAACATGCCTATCACACAAATCTGTGAGCAAGGCTCAGAAGCAATTTATGATGCAATGATAAATAACAAAAAAAACACAATCCATGTCAAAACAAAAAACAATAAAACCTTAATTCTTGAAGTTACCGCCTATGACTCAGAAGCCAAACAGCAAGTGATGGTTTGTGCCAGAGACGTAACCGAAACCCATACGATAATCTCGAATGTAATCTCTGAATACAAAACAAATCAAGAAAAAAACGAAAAAAGAAATGCTTTTATCTCAGATATTTCCCAGGAATTTGAAAAACCGATGAACTCTATTATAGGCTTCTCTCAAGCCCTTTTAGAAGGTGTTGGCGGAGAGCTGAACGAAAAGCAAGACAAATACCTGAACATCATAGCCAAAAATGCACTTTCTTTGCACGGCACGCTTGAGGCGGTTGTAGAAATTACAAAACTTTATGCAATTAAAATTCCTGTTGGGAAAAAGAATTTTGCCGTAACAAATGTACTGACTCTTGTGTCACAAGCTTTCAAAACTTCTTTTGAAAAAAGAGAAATTGAATTTAACCTGAAATTTACAGGGCTTGAAAAAAGAAAAGCTTACACGGATGAAAATTTGCTTAGACGAGTTTTATCTATAATTGTTGAAAATGCATCAAAATTCACAACTTCGGGCATAGTTGAAATTGCCGTATCAAATCCTGATTTGAATTATTCCAGACTTCAAGGGCTTTTTGTCGGTCCAAAAGAAATCGAGACAAATTTTATGATGTTCAAAATCTCTGATACAGGAGCAGGCGTAAAAGAAGAAGATTTGAATCTGATTTTTGATGAATATAGCATCGTTGAAAAAACAAGAAAAAATATTGGCGAAAATATCGGCACAGGGCTCAATTTGCCGATTGCAAAAAAAATAGTTGATATTTTAGGTGGTATAATTTGGGTTGAAAGCGAACTGCACAAAGGCTCGTCATTCAATTTTATTATTCCTATTAAAAGTGAAGGACAAGAAACGGCTGTAAATGAGTAAAGTTTTACTAGAAAAAATCAAAAAATCTTATGATAAAAACGAAATCATAAAAGGCGTGGACTTAGAAATCCAAGACAAAGAATTTCTGGTACTTGTTGGACCTTCAGGCTGTGGGAAATCAACTCTTTTGAGGATTATTGCAGGTCTTGAAGATGTCAGCGAAGGCAAAATATTTATCGGCGAAAAAGAGGTCACGGATGTTCATCCAAAAGACCGTGATATAGCAATGGTTTTCCAGAATTATGCCCTATACCCGCATATGAGCGTCTACGAAAATATGGCTTTTGCTCTAAAAATGAGGAAAGTCTCAAAAAATGAAATAGACGAAAAAGTCAAAGAAGCTGCCCAAATCTTGGATTTGACAGATTATTTAGAGCGC
>CAYUHE010000035.1:0-13096 GCA_964444415.1 uncultured Gammaproteobacteria bacterium | reverse complement strand
AGTTACTGACACTGTTTTTCCCGATACACTTTCCTTTTGATTTTTAGACACACTTATCCCAAATATATACTATTTTAGCTTATGGAAGCTTCCATGAGAAGCCATAGGAAGTTCGAGTTTTCTACAACTTTAGTTATTTTTTAAAAAATAAAGTCAGCCAAAAGATTTATTTAAGAAATTTTAACAATCTAACAATTAAAATTATTTTTGAGATTTTAAGAGTATAATAGAAGAATACTTATTTTTTGTAAGGAATTATGATGCCGGACTTAAAACTTCTGAAACGCAAAAAACAGCTTTATGCTTTGATTATGCGCGAAGTTATGTCCAAAAGCATGATTATCCAATCTTTAAAACCGAACTTTTTTGAAAGACTGAATGACATGGTTGCCTTACAGCGTCCTGTTTTAGTTGCTATTGCTGGAGAATCAGCTTCTGGGAAAACAACTTTTGTAAAAGTAATCAAGGAACAAGCGGCAAGAGTTCAAGAACGCAGACAAAATCTTATTATCAGCACAATTAAAGGTGATAATTATTTTAATGATATTTCAAAAGGTATTCAAGAATACGGAAGTTTTGATGCTTTGTTGGCAACTGGCTATAATCCCGATGCACCGACTAGTTTTCAGCTTGATTTGATGAGACGTGACCTTGGGGCATTGATGATGCGGGATAATGTTCTTATTCCTCGCTATCAGATTAACGGTACAGGAGTCAGTATCCCCCAATGTGTCGAAATTCAGCCGGCAGAAGTCATTATTGTTGAAGGCATGTGCAGTCTTTATGATGATATTCATGATATTTTTGACTTGAAAATCTTTGTTGATATTGATGCAAAAACTCAAAAAGAGCGTTATTTAGTTAGAAGTAAAGAACGCAATCAAGAAGTTGAAGACGCCAAAAAACAGCTCGAAATTGTTACTTCTTCAGCGCAAAAATATATCAAGCCGACTAAAAAATATGCTGACGTTGTAATTAACGGCAATTCGGATCTTGAACAATTAAAAATATTTGCGATGAATTTTTTAAGAATTATTCATTGTTGTGATGAAGCTAATTCTGAACAGGACAAGCCTGTGGGAGTTGCTCTTGAGGTGAATAAGTCCTTATCCATCTAAAGGATTTTACAGCAGACGGTTTTGTTATATTTCCGTCAATTTTAGCTGTAAATTCTTGAGAATTTGCTCCTTGAATAGAAAGTGGCGGAATTTCTTTTCTTTGCGAATCAGAAACATTTGTTTCGATAAGCCCTATTGTACATCTGGTTAGGCTGTTAAAGGCCGGTACTTTTTGGAGGATTTTTTCTACCGAAAAATCACCCAGAGGTCCTAGTATACCCACAACTTCTTCTGATAATCGACCGTAAACATTTATGCTTCCATACATATTGAGGTTGTTTATGTAGCCTTTAAGTAAGATGCTTAAGCGCGGACCCTCTGTCTTAAAAGAATCAATCCTTAGAATTCCGCCTTTTATAAAAGTCATACGTCCGTATGCACGGTCAAATTCGCCTGTGCGTTTGAGCCTTACCCCATTTAGTATGCGATTCAAATTCAAGGATAAAATATTATTTGATAATATATTTGCTGCACGCAAATAGTAATCAATTCGACCCAAATCACCCATTTCGCCGTTTTCCACATGGATATTGGCAGCTCCTTGTAATGAACGTGTAATTTCATCAGTAGTTGCACCTTTGAAAGACAATTTTGCATTTGCATCACCAAGACCTGAAAGTTGTCCCTGTGGAGTTCCCAAGAATTTTTGACCAAAAGTACCGACATCAATCCCTCTGGCTTTTATGTTTAAAGATGTGATGGCTGATACCAAGTCATAGAGGACTTCTCCTGTAACGCTGCCTTGCATTGCTTCTGTTGTAAGATTGCTTGCTTTGAAAATATTGTATCTATCAAGATTGATATTTGCGTGTAATTCATGGCAAGGAACTGCGTTGATTACAAAGGTTTTAGCGTAGAAATTTCCTGATTTTATAGTCACAGGGCTTAAGTGCATTGTGTTTTTTTTATTTAGAGAATATTCAACTTTTTGGGCAGTTTTTGGAGCAGGAAAAAGTTTGCCAAGGAGTCCAAAAAATTCATCCGCATTAAAATTCCCTGCGTTTATATCCAAAACTTCTATAACAGCGGGGTCAAAGCTTCTTATATCAATTGTTGTTTGGGCGTTCAGGTTTGTTTTTCCTGCTGAAAGACCGGATATATTTGCGACTATTTTTTGATTTTTGAAAGAAACTGTAGCTTTGGAGACTTTCCCTTTCAAATCAGGGATTATAGCATTTGAAAGTACGAAATCGCCTTTAATGGAAGGATTTTTGGCATTTCCGTTAAGGGTGGTTTCGCCTGTCATGTTTGATGTTGAGCCTTTTCCTATAGGCAAAGAAACTCTTATCGGGCTTAAGACTTTGACTTTAATATTGTCTAAAATAACTTGCTTGCCGCTTGTTTTGACAGCTCCATCGGCTGTTGCAATCTTTGACGAGCCTTGTAAATTTGTTGTAGGGTTATTGCTTAGAGCTGTTTTTGAGGTTTTATAAAGTCCTACATTAGACAGATTGGTCTTTGCACCTTTGATATCTAAAATAGCACTCAGAATACTGTTTGAACCTACTCCTTGTATCAAAATATTATTATTAGCGTCATTTAAAAGCTGCAACGTTATATTTAGGGCATCTTTGTCTATTAATATATTGCAAATTGCCGGTACTTCGCCTTGTCCGATTGGGCCAGAATTCAAGATAGTCGCCAAATCTGAGGATTTGAGCCGTCCTTTTGCACTCAGGTTGATTTTTTCTTCATTGAAAGGTATTGTGCCGTTTAGATTGAAGGCAGATTTATTCACATAAAGTAGTGGAATGCTCAAAAGAGCTTTTTCGCTGTTGAGATTTATTTTTCCTATCGGAAAGGATATTTTTGCAGGGGAATCTTTCAAAATAATATTCATCCCGTTTAGCGTTACTACGCCTTGATATTTGAGTTTGTCCAGCTTGCCCTTGAGGTCTACTATCGCTGATATTTTCCCTTCGAGATTCGATATACCTGCAAGCTGTGCTTGGGCTTCTTTACTCTTTGTAGCTGATTTTAGACTTAGAGACGGAATATTAATTTGAATATTTGTGTTGGCATTCGGGTCTACGTTTCCTTTGACGGTGAATTTGTTGCCGTCAATAATCCCACCCGTATTGAGGATTGAGATATTATTATTGTTTAATTTGATATCTGAGTTGAATGAATTTATGACAAGCAAACCTTTGCAGTAGTTGATTTTTGCATTTTTTATTTTCAAAAATCCATCGGATTTGATATTTTTAAGATTGCTTTTCAGCCTCAAATCCGCCAATATTTCGCCTTGAAGGTTGAGTTTTTCAATTTCTTGAATAGGGGTTCCGATTGAGCTTAAGATAGGATTGACAAAGGATTGAAGCTCAGCAAGCTGCATGTGGGATGTTTTTAGTTTTAGGTCGATGAAATCTTTTTTGAATTCCCCGTCAACGTCTAATATGCCTTTGGGGCTAATGTAGAGCTTTGCTATGGTAAAGAATTTGTCTTTTTTAGCCTTGATATGCATGCGGCTGTCAGGAAGTTTTTTGGAGTTGATTTTCATGCTTAATTTATCTATAAGGACTTCCCCATTGATATCTTCAGGTGTTTTTATCTTCAAATCAGCTTTCAAATCAGCTTTTAAGCCATTTTTGTACATTTCATAAAGTGGATTTACTTTTATTTTTCGAGCTGTTTTAGGCTCAGGATGATCTTTTTGGTATTCTATAAACGCAGGCAGGTCAATTTTAGTTTTGATATCATAATTCAGGCATCTGACGTTGTTTATTGCCATAACACCATCTGTATTAAACTTTGTACCGGAGTTGTTGTTGAAGCCCAAAAGCTCAAGTTTTTTGCCTTTTGCTTTTGCTGTGATTAGCTTTGGAGCAGTTTTGTCAATATATTGAAGTCTGTAATCCTCCGCGATGAAATTCATTCCGTCAAGAACAACCTCAAACTCTTGCTGAGCGGTTGGCTTAGCTTCAGTTTCAAATTCAAATTTACCGTCCTCTTCTTTTGTAAGATAGATATCCGGCGAAATCATTTCTACATCTGAGATTTGGATTTCTTTGAAAAGAATCGGAAGAAGATTTATTGAGGCACTTATTTTGTCTGAATAAAAAATATTTTCACCTTTTTTATTTGTAACAAGAGGCTTTTCAAGGGTTATTTTGGTTTTGAACACAGGTGCCCCAGAGAGTTTTATTTTATTAATGGATAATTTAAGTTCGGTAGCTTTTTCAAATTCCTTACAAATAGTGCCTTTGAATTGGTCTCCATTTACAAAAAGCGGCAGAGTCTGTACCAAAATAAATAGCCCCAAAAACAATGAAGCAACAGTAATTAGAGAAATTTTTAAATATTTATTCATTTTTTATTTTCCTTTTAAAAAATCAAATGCGATACCCAAAGTGCTACACTCAACCCAATCAAATCAGCAATAATACCGACAGGAAGTGCATGTCTGAATTTTTTGATGCCAACGGCTCCAAAATAAACTGTCAGGACATAAAAAGTTGTCTCAGAACTACCCATCATGACAGCTGCTGTCAAAGCTACAGGGTCATTCCCACTATGTTTTTGTGCAATTTCAGACAAAATCCCCAAGGCTCCCGAGCCTGAAAGGGGTCTAATAATTGCTAGAGGCAAGGTTTCGACTGGAAAATGGACTGTTTTTAGTGCATCTGCCAAATAAAAACTTATAATATCAATCGCTCCGGATGCTCTGAACATCCCTATTGCTACCATAATTGCCACTAAATAAGGGATTATTTTAACACCGACATCAAAGCCTTCTTTGGCACCGTCAATAAAAGTTTCATAAAGTGGCACTTTTTTGAAAAAGGCAAAAAGCAAGACGATAAGCAGCATCAAAGGTAAAATCCAAACAGATAACAGTTCAAAAATGTGTTTAATTTCCATTTTGAGCCTCCTTTTTGGAGTTCAAATTTGAGAAATATTCGAAAATCTTCGCCGAAGTAACCGCTCCGCACAAGGCAATTGAGGTTGCGAGCAAAGTCGGAAATATTATTATTGTTGGGTTTGAACACCCTGTTGCAGCCAAAATAGCTATTGCAGAAGCAGGAATAAGCTGAAAACCAGCTGTATTCATCGCCAAAAACATACACATAGAATTTGAGGCACTTTCGCTTTGCTGGTTTAGCTCTTGCATTTCTTGCATAGCTTTTATCCCAATTGGAGTTGCGGCATTTGTAACCCCAATAGCATTAGCCGAGAAGCTCATGGCGATATTTCCAAGGGCAGGATTGTCTTTTGGAATTTCGGGGAACAAAAAAGTTGTTATAGGTTGAATGATTTTGGCTATAATATTCAATAGCCCTGATTTTTCGGCCAATTTGACTATTCCGAGCCAAAAAGCCATTATGCCGATTAAAGAAATCGCAATGGTTACCGCCGATTTGGCGGATAGTAGAATTGAATTTGTGACATCAGCAATTTTACCTGTAAAAACAGCTGTAATTATTGATGTGACTATTAAAAATAACCAGATATAATTAATCATTTTTTCCTCTATTCTATAATTTATTTTACTATTAAAAATCAAAATAGTGTTAAATTTTATAAATAAATTATGAGGAAATTAGCTCAAAGGCTATAATTGTCTTGAAAAAGAGGTTTTGATTGTAAATGAAAACTTTATTTGAGGATAATTCTAAAAAACAGATACCTAAGTTTGTAGCAACGGGTTATCGTATGCTCAAAATCCTGAAATTGCTTATAGAAAAGCCTTGCAGCACTTATGAAATTAATGAGGTTTTCAAGGAAGATGTTCATCTTCAAAAAACAGTCTCAGATGATATGATTTGCCTCTATGTGAATTCGCTTAGAAAAATAGGCTGCGATATTTCAAGACCATCTAAAACAAATTCTTTTTGTTATGTTTTAAATACCAATCCTTTTTTGTTCCAAATTACTAAACAGCATTCTAAGATAATAGAAACTATACTTAGAAGTCTCGTCAAAAACAATGATTGGCGGTTTTTATTGGATGTTTGCGAGTTTTTTAAAGAAGTCAAAGAATTTTGTTCGAAGGATTCCGATTTAGATTTTTTGAGAGTCGTGTCGGTTTTTATGAAAATGGATTTTGATTTGATAAAAAAGCTAAATTATTTTTGCGAAAAAGAAAAATTTGTTGTTTTAGAATATCAGTCACCAAATTCGGGCTTGAAAGAAATAAGTTTGGTGGCGAAGTATTTGTCTCTTGAAAATTCCAGATTATATCTTTGGGGTCATAGTTTTGAGCTCGGGGAACTACAATATTTGCGTGTGGATAGAATTAAGAATATAAAAGTTATAAGCCTGAAAGAGTTTGATATTGAGCAAAAAGATTTTCCTGTTGCAAAATATAAGCTTTTAAATCAGGATGTCAAAAATTTTCTTGCGGATGAAAATCAAAATATTTTAAAAATTTTCGGACGGGAAGTTTTTATTGAAGAACCGATTAAAAACAAATTTCTTTTTGTACAAAAAATACTGTCTTATGGCGAAGATTGTGTTGTTTTAGAGCCTGTGGAGTTGAGGGGAGAAATTGTTTCTATAATTAAAGATGTTTTGAGGCTTTATGAGTAATATTTTAGAAAACCCAAATATAGTACCTAGCGGATACAGAATTTTATATGTTTTGTTTTTGCTTATAAACAATAGCCTTTCTCAAAAAGAAATTAATGAAAAATTGTCCCAAAATCCTGATATAGAGCAGTCATTTACCAAAGAAACTTTGCTTAAGATAATGAATACTCTTAAAGTTTCAGATGTAAAAATCAGCAAGAAAAAAAACAAATATTATATTTCGAAATTGCCTTGGCAAATTTATTTGGACTCAAAACACCTTAAGACTTTGGCAGCGCTTGTTTCTTTTGTTGAATCTTTGGAGCAAAAAGAATTGTCTAAAAATTACAATTCTTTTTTGGAAAATTTTTCCAGGTTTTTGCCGGATGACAATTTTTTAGATTTGGGGCTTGAAACTTCAAGTTATAAAAATGTAAATAAATACTGCAAACATTCTTTAACTATAAAAAAAATAGAACAATTCAGGCAAAATACTTGCAGAATAAAAACAATATTGAACGGGGGGCATGAATATTTTTTTGATACTTATCATATAGAATATGCTTCCAGAGAAGTTTTATTGACGGGTTACAGTCTGAAACACCATGAAAATAAGACGGTTAATCTGGATGAAATCAAATCAATAAAGGAGCTTCCTCAAAAATCATCAGGGGTCTTTTTCCCTTCCAGTGTGACTTTTAAGATAAAAGGGCGATTGGCAAAATCTTATAATCTTCGAGAAAATGAAAAATTATTGAATTTTGACAAAGACGAATTAGTAATTTCAAATAAAGGTGAGGATAGGCAAAAGTTCTTTAGAAGAATTTTGAAATATAAAGATTTGTGTGAAATTGTTACTTCTGAAATAATACGAAGCGATTTTAAGAAGATGCTTGAAGGTATTTTGCAAAACTATCAAAAGCCCTAAAATCAAGCATTTGGAGGAGATAAACTCAAACAAATACTTAGTATGGTTGTTTTTTAATGTTGCGAAATCTTAAAACTATTGCCAAACAAGGCTTTATAAATATAATAGGAGTTGTAAGACTTTAAGAAAGGAGTTCTTAATCATGAATAAAGAACAATTAGTACAAGAAGTAGCTAAAAAAGCGAAAGTATCTCAAAAAGAAGCTGGCGAAGTTTTAAATGCGGTTGTATCTGTAATCGAAACAACTGTAGCTAAAGGCGACAAAGTGACTTTGGTTGGATTCGGTACTTTTGAATCTCGCAAAAGAGCAGCTAGAACTGGCAGAAACCCACAAACTGGCGCTGAGATCAAAATCCCAGCTAAAAAAGTTCCAGCTTTCTCTGCAGGTAAAAAATTCAAAGAACTTTGCAAATAAGTTACTTAGTAATTTTTATAGAAAAGGCAAATTCCTAGAGGGTTTGCCTTTTTATTTTTGTTTTTAAAATCATTTTTTTACAGGAGGAGAATAACCCGCTTAGGGTTTATTATTAAGACAAGGTACCTTTGAGGAGATTTGGATGAGTGTAACTTTTTCCGGTATAGGATCGGGATTGCCGGTGCAACAGCTTATTGATGCAACTATGAAGGCGAATTCTTATAGATTAAACTCTTATACGAAAAATAAAGATGATTACACTAAACAACAAAATGCTTATAAAACAGTAGAAGCAAAATATAGAAGCTTTGATTCTACTTTACAAAAAGTTGTTGACAGTAAAATGATATATGCTTTCGATTTATTTGACAGAAAATCAGTAGAAGTTTCAGATAAATCAGTAGCATCTGTATCTGTGGGCCAAGGAGCCTTATCGGGGAGTGTAGAACTTAAGGTAAATTCTTTGGCGAAACCTCCTATAACTTCTGCCTCTAATTTTGCCGGTCCGATAACAAGCAGTATCAATTTAAGTCAATTGGGAATTATTGACGGAACATTTGCATTTGCTTTCGAAACTCCGACAGGCGCACTTTCAATTGAACAAGATATAATATCAGGCGATACTTTAGAGAGTTTTATAAATAAAGTGAATCAAAAAATTACAGATGACACAACTCTTGATGGTGCTATTACATGTGCTGTAGACTCTACAGGAGTTGTGAGCCTTGATTTTTCGGGAGTTACCGGCGGGACTTTAAACCCTCAAAATCCTTTTTCAAAATCTAAATCAAATTTCGCAGATGTTTTTGGGCTTACACTAACTGGAAATGTTATGACAGGCGTTCCTAAAAGTTCCTTAAATTTAGATGGAAAATTGTCGGATAATACTGCAGGGATTAGAGCTTTAGGTACTTTGACCCTTCCTGAAACTATTAATATAGGTGGATTGAAAATTGAAGTTAAATCTGATACTACTTTAAGACAAATTATGAATGCTGTGAATGAATCCACAGCTTGTCAAGTCACAATGAAGTATGATCAAACCAATAATACTATGACTTTTAAGGCAAAAGACGATTATTATTCCGATTATATTTATTTTAGCGGCAAAGCGTTCCTTTCTGATATCGGAATGACAGATGCAAATGGTGTTGTAAATACTGCTACTCAGACAAAAAGGCAGCAAGGTCAAATTGAATTAGACGGCAAAACTATATCTATTAAATCAAATAAAGTAACAGCCGCAGAAACAGGTTTGACCGGCATAAACATCAACTTGAGTTCAGTTACAAAAGCGGATGAACCATTAAAAATATCTGTTTCAGATAATACATCAGATCTTGTAAATGCAATGAAAGATGTTGTCGGGTCATTTAATGCTCTTGCTAAAACAATCAAGGACTATACCTTTGTAAATACAGAAACAGGCGAAGCGGGCGCCTTAAAGTCAGATTATACCGTGAGCTCTATGCAGACGACTATGCAGATGATGATGATGACTCCTGTAACTGATGATATTGAGTATAAAGCACTTTCTCTTGTCGGATTTAGCACAGAAGAAGGTAACTTTAAGTTTGATGAAAGCAAATTTATCAATGCTTTAAAGGATAATTCCTCTGATTTGAAAAAACTTTTAGTTGGCGATAAAGAAAAAACTATGAAGGGTATTTTTGAAAAAGTTCAGACTCAACTAGATATTTATCTTGATTCACAATCAGGATATTTTGTTACCAAAGCATCATCTATGCAAAGAAGTATTAAAGACTTAAACAGATCAATTACAGATGAACAATCAAGACTTGATCAGCAAAGAGAAGGATTGGTCAAACAATATTCTCAATTAGATGCGATTATGAGTAAATATCAGTCACAATCAGGTTCATTCTCTACGAGTTCATAAAATATTTTTTGTCTTTAATTTCATCAGGTAAAAAGCTTTGTTTTGCTTCAGGATTGCTGTGCGAATAAATATATCCTTCGCCAAATCCGTATTTTTTTGCATCTTTATAATGAGAATCTCTTAAATGATTTGGTACGCAATAGTTTTGACCTGATTCGATATCAGCTAAAGCTTGATTAATTGCCATATACGCCCTGTTTGATTTAGGAGCATTTGCCACATATTCAACAGCTTGTGCAAGCGGAATTCGCCCCTCGGGAAGTCCCAATAGTTCCACAGCTTTATATGCATTTAGGGCTATGTTGAGTGCATTAGGGTCTGCATTACCAACATCTTCTGCTGCACAAACGACTAGTCTTCTTGCAATAAAACGAGGGTCTTCACCTGCTGATATCATTTTTGCAAGCCAATAAATCGCAGCATTTGCATCAGAGCCTCTGAGACTTTTTTGAAAAGCCGAAGCGATATCATAATGCTCTTGTGCATCATATTTGATAGCTTTTGATTGAGCGAGTTCTTCAATTATGTCAACAGTCAAAAATCTTTGGTTGTCTTTGAAATTTGCCGCAAAATATGAATTTTCGACCAAATTTAGTGCTAATCTTGCGTCGCCGTTTGCATATTTGACTATAAAACCCCCAATTTCGTTGTCCAGAGTGATTTTCCCATAATTATCAATCAGATATCTAAATCCTTTGCGAATGATTTTCATAATATTATCAGGGTCAATAGGATTGAGTCTTGCCACCTGTGTTCTTGAGAGTAAGGCTGGAATGACTTGAAAAGATGGGTTTTCAGTCGTTGCTCCGATTAGATAAATCGTGCCTCTTTCAATATGAGGCAAAAGCGCATCTTGCTGAGTTTTGCTGTACCTGTGAATTTCATCAATAAAAACAATTGTTTTTTGACCGCTTCTGAGTGCTTCTTGAGCCTCTTCAACAGATTGTTTCAGTTCTTTTACGCCTGATGTTACAGCTGAAAGTTCGATGAATTTACACTCTGATTCTTGAGCAATAAGCCTTGCCAAAGTGGTTTTGCCACAACCCGGAGCACCCCAGAGAATAAGTGAAAAGAGTCTTTTTGAATTTAATAAATTCAAAATCGCATTATTTTCGCCAAACAGTTGATTTTGTCCCAAAAATTCGTCAAGAGTTTTGGGGCGCAAAAGCTCTGCCAGAGGCGTTTGTTTGTTTTGTTCTTCAAGTACGTCAAAAAGGTTCATTGCAAAAAACTTCCAATCTATTCTATAATCAATCTTAGCATTAATGGAGTTTTTATTTTGAAAATTTTTGTTAAATTATTTTTGGTCTTTCTTATAGTTTTGAATTTTGTAGGGTGTCAGGTCAAAACTGATAACCGTATAGAGCTCGAATTTTGGACTTTGCAGTTGAACGATTTTACGCCTTATATTGAACAAAAAATCGCCATTTACGAAAAAAACCACCCGAATATCAAAATAAAATGGATTGATATTCCTTTTTCCGAGGGCGAAAAAAGGACACTTTCAGCTGTTATGAGCGATAATGTCCCAGATGTTGTCAACCTTAACCCTTCTTTTGCGTCTACTCTTGAATCCAAAAAAGTTTTGACGATAATCGATAGAGATTTTGAAGATATTTATGTGCCTTCAGCACTCAATTTGTGCCGCCAAGGTTCAGGCTATTATGCAATTCCTTGGTATGTTACATCTTCTGTGACTATTTATAATAAAGATATTTTGGAGCATGCCGGCTACACCATGCCTCCTGATAGTTATCAAGGGATTTTTACTTTTTCTCGCAATATTAAACAAAAAACAGGCAAATATGCTTTTATGCCGAATTTGTCAGAAGACGGTAAAATGCTGAAAAATCTTGCCAAGCAAGGTGTGGATTTAGAGGGGTTTTTTGATAGTGAAATTACTGTTCAAAATTATGAGGTTTTCAAAGAGTTATATCGAGAAAATATTATTCCAAAAGGCTCTATAAATCAGACTCATAGAGATTCTTTAGAAAAATACATGTCAGGCGATACAGCTTTTTTGGAGGCCGGGGCGAATTTCTTAAAAACAATTGAGCAAAATGCACCAGAAGTTTATAAAAAAACGGATGTTGCACCGCAAATGAACATGCAAAACGGTATTATTGATATTTCTTTGATGAATTTGGTTATTCCAATCAAATCCAAGCATCCTCAAGAAGCTATTGATTTTGCTCTGTTTATGACTAATGATGCCAATCAGCTTGAGTTCTGCAAACTTGCACCTGTTTTACCTTCTACTAAGATTGCCCTGGAAGATGAATTTTTCTCCCAAGAAAATACTTTGATTGATAAAGGACGTAAAATCAGCGCCAATCAGCTTAAACAGGCTACAAATTCTGCCAGAATTTATTCAAATCAAAAACAAATCAATGAAATAATAGATTATGCTACGCAAATTATTTTGCTTAATAAAAAATCTATAAGACAGGCGCTAAAAGATGCGAAGGCAAATTTAGCCTCTGTATCCCGTTGAACCGAAACCGCCTGTTGCTCTTTGGGTTTCATCAAGGGAGTTTACTGTTGAAATCTTTACGTGCTCGACTTTTGCAATTATCATTTGTGCAATTCTATCACCAGGGTTTATGGTATAGCTTTCTTTAGAAAGATTGATGATACCTACGCAAACTTCACCTCTATAGTCCTCATCGATTGTCCCGACGCAGTTGCTAAGTGTGATTCCGTGTTTGATAGCCATGCCTGAGCGAGCTCTGACTTGCGCCTCATAGCCTTTTGGCAGTTGGATTTTTATTCCAGTTGGAATTAAGGTTCTTTCTAATGAGCCAAGAGTAATCGGTTCTTTATTTGCTGCAACCAAATCCATACCTGCAGAACCTTCTGTGGCGTAGGTTGGAAGTGCGATGCAGTGTTCAAGTTTTTCTATTTTTAATTCTAAATTTTCATTCATTTTTAATTTACCTAAATTCTTTTTTCAATAGTAGTCGAAATTTTATAGTCGTGCAAATTTTTTCAGTATTTGAGTGAAATTAGAAACTGTACTTCAAAAGTAGTATATTCGATTTTTAATTTAAAGAAAAATATGAAAATAGTCGAATAAATAATCAAGTACGGCCCTTTATGGGTCATACCCCAACCTCCTCCCCAAGTCTAGTAGCCGCCCGCAATATGGACGGCTTTCTTTTTGCCCATTATTGACAGCGGAATCCTGACTGGAGTGAAACTCGCTTTGCGATAAATGCGATGGAGGG
>CAYUHE010000034.1:0-17452 GCA_964444415.1 uncultured Gammaproteobacteria bacterium | reverse complement strand
AAAAATTGTATGAAAGATACAAAAATGCCATAGTACCGAGCAAAAGTCCAAAATCGCCTATGCGATTGACTATAAAAGCTTTTTGGGCAGCTTTTGCCGCCGCATTTTTCTTATACCAAAAACCAATGAGCAAGTAGCTTGCGACACCAACTAGCTCCCAAAAAATGTAAGTTTGGAACAAATTACTGCTCAAAACCAAGCCGAGCATTGCAAAATTGAAAAATGCCAGATAGGCAAAAAATCTGTGATAACAATCATCTTCTTTCATATAAGAATGCGAATATATTTGAATTAGAAGGCTTACGCTGCAAACAACGCACAGCATCATTGAGGATAATTCGTCAATCAGATAGCCAAAAGAGAATTTTAAATGTCCGACACTCAGCCATATAGTATTTTCTTCAAGAGTGCTTGTCGGGTTTGAAATGCAGTAAGAAAGCGCAACTAATGAAAAAACTAATCCCAAAAAAGTCACGCCGGCAGTCAAGTACATTGATATTTTTCGATCCATACGTTCTATATAAGTTTGCCCAAAAACAATGAAAACAAATACCCATAAAGGTAAAATCGCTACTAGCCATATATTTTGTAAGATTGATTCCATTTTCTATCCTCTAAGAATTCTGTTCATCTGCATCGACGGATTGGGTTCTTCTAAATATCAAAATAAGTATTGCTAGACCTAGTGCAAGTTCGCATACACCGATTGCCATAACGAATAGCGATAAAACATTTCCGTCAAGTTTGGCTAAATCGAGATAATTTGAAAAGGCTACAAGGTTTATATTTACTGCATTTAGCATAAATTCTACACCAATAAGCACTCTGATTAAGTGTTTTGAGATAATGACGCTTAAAAGTCCTATGCAAAATAGTGCGGTGGAAAGTAATATGTAATGTATTAAACCAATTTCAAACATCTATTCCTCCTTCCTTGCCAAGTACCCGGCGCCGATAACACCTGCCAAAAGCAGTACAGACAGTAATTCGAAAGGCAAAACATAATCACAAAAGAGTCTTTTCCCAATAATTTTGGCAGTTCCATTATTTTGCAGAAGCTCAATTTGACTTGCACTAGGTTTTTTTGTCAAGAAAACCACACTGTTTTTTTGGAGTAAATTTGGAGAAATAAAACAGCTTATAGACAAAAATAACGTTGAAACAAAAATCAGACCCAAAAATATACGGGCAGGATTTGTAAGATATAAGGTCTTTTCGTACTCTTTTGCGGTGAACATAATCGCAAAAGCCAATAATATTGAAACGCCAACTCCGTAAACAAAAATCTGTGCAATGCCGACAAAATCAGCATTAAGCGTAAAAAATATCCCTGCAATCGACATAAAACAAGTCACGGCACCTAATACAGAATGGACTATATTTCGGGCGAAAACAGCTGTCAACGATGATAAAAGAATCATGCTTGAGAGGAGTATAAAAATTATAAAATTAATTATTTCCATCTATAAATCCTTCTCCAGATCTTTTAACAGGTTTTGGGTTTCTTCATAAGAAAGTTTTAAGTCTTCAATTTCAAAGACTAGGTCTTCTTTGCTATATTTTGCTAATTCATAGTCATTACTCATTATCAAGGCATTTTTCGGGCAAATATCAACGCAGTTTCCGCAAACAATGCAGCGTCCCAAATCGATTTGGAATTTGTCAATTATGACGTTCCCCTCTTTGTCTTTGTGGGATTTTATTTTTATTAAATCGCCGCAAGGGCATACTCTAACACAGGATTTGCAGTCTATGCACTTGCTTGAACCGTCTTCATTGGAAGTGAGTGCGATATGCCCTCTTAATCTCGCGTTGAATTGGTCTTTTTGCTCAGGATATTGAATAGTAATAGTCGGGCGAAATGCGTGTTTGGCTATCATTTCCATCCCGTTTTTTATTGCTATTATTGCTGATTTTAGTTTTTTTATGAATTCCATTTTTTATCCTATAAAATATTTTAAAAGTGCTACGAATAATAAATTTAAGAACGATAGTGGGAGCAAAAATTTCCACGAAAAACTCATAAGCTGGTCAGCTCTAAGCCTTGGAAGTGTTGCCCTTATCCACATAATTAAAAGAATTATTGCAAAAGTTTTTGACATTAGCCAAAAAGCCTGCTCAAGAAAAACAACTTTTTTGATGTGGGGCATAAGCCCCAAAATATACCCGCCAAAAGGTGAGGAGTAGCCTCCAAAGAACAAAGTTACGATTAGAGCCGAGTAAACAAATAATGCGGCATATTCAGCCAAGAAAAATAAAGCGAATTTCATTCCTGAGTATTCGGTATTATATCCGCTGACAAGTTCACTTTCAGCCTCAGGTAAGTCAAAAGGTACGCGGTTGAGTTCTGCTAATGTACAAATTAGAAAAATCACAAATCCCAAAAATGCTGGGAAAATGTACCAGCCAAATATGTTTTCTTGCCCGAAGGCTATTTTGTCGAGGTTCATCGTTCCCGACAATACTACAACGCTTAGAGCCGAAAGGACCAAAGGTAACTCATAGCTGATAGCCTGTGCTACAGAGCGCATTGCACCTAGCATTGAATATTTATTGTTGCTGGCCCAGCCTGCTGACAAAAGCCCTAAAACACTTATGGATGAAATAGCAAGCATCAAAATGAGCCCGCAGCTTGCATTTATGGCAACCCAGTTGTGTGCAAAAGGAATCAATCCGTAAACCGTCATTACGGGGAAGAAAAATACCACAGGAGCAATCGTAAACAGGATTTTGTTTGCATTTGTAGGAATGATATCTTCTTTAAAAAGTAATTTTATCGCATCGGCAACAGTCTGAAAAAGACCGTTAGGTCCGACCCTGTTTGGACCTTTTCTTATTGTTAAAAGTGCCAGAAATTTTCTTTCAAGCAAAACCAAAAACAGCACCATAAGCACCATTAAAGCTGCAATTCCGATAAAAGGAATCACGGGCCAAGAAATAACGCCAATCCATTTGGGGAGAGATAAATATTCAAAGATTTTCAGATACAAATCATACATTATCTATCCACCTCCGGCAGTACAATGTCCAAGCTGCCTAAAATGGCCATTATATCAGCATATAAGACACCTTTGCAGAGTTCGGGTAAAATCTGAGTCGCGGCAAATGAAGGTGTTCTCCATTTGACTCTATCAGGCATATTTGTACCGTTTGCTCTTACGTAGCAAGTGCTGAGGCCTCTTGAAGATTCGACAAAAGTCGTAACTTCAGAAGTAGGAATTTTGAGTGCCAACGGATTTGTTTTTTTGAAGAAAACTTTTGTTTCATCTCCGCAAAAAGCACATTCCGGTTTGTTGCATCCGCAATTTGTTCTTTTAACTTTTAATTTTTCTGAAGCTCCGCCTGGAATACGAGAAATTGCTTTTTGGATGAGCTTACAGCTCTCTCTCATTTCAAGAAGTCTGACTTGATAACGAGCATAACAATCACCCTCTTGCATTGTCGGAATATCAAAATTGAAATCTTTATACAGTCCGTAAGGCATATTTCTTCGGGCATCAAATTTGACTCCTGAAGCTCTCAAGTTTGCACCTGTAATGCCAAAATCCAGAGCCATTTCTGCCGAAATTACGCCGACACCTTTGGTTCTTGCCATAAAAATCGGATTTTCTGTGATGAGTTTTTCGTAGTCATCAATTTTTTCAGGGAAAATTTCGCAAAAATCTCTGACGCTAGAAAGCCAGCCATCAGGCATATCTTTTCTTACTCCGCCAAAGCAGTAATAGTTGTACATCATTCTTTGCCCTGTAAGGTTTTCAAGGATTTTTATAATTTCCTCACGTTCTCTAAAGCAATAAAATAAAGGTGAAGTTGCCCCCAAATCCAATAAAAATGTGCCTAGCCAGAGTAAATGCGATGAGATACGATTGAGTTCCATAGTTATGAGTCTAAGATATTCGGCTCTTTTAGGAACTTCTATGCCAGCTAAAGCCTCTATTGCATAGCAAAAAGAGGCAGAATTAAAAAATCCCGATAAATAATCTATTCTGTCTACCATTGGCAAATATTGTTGATAGTTCCGGCTTTCGGCTAATTTTTCCATCCCTCTGTGGAGGTAGCCGATTTTTGCCTCCATATCTTTTATGTATTCACCATCCAGGTCAGCCACAAGTCTTAGAACACCGTGTGTGCTAGGGTGTTGAGGTCCAATATTTATTTTTAATTCTTCTGTAACCATCAGCGTCTATTCCAACTTAGTCTTTCGTCTTCTTCTTTATAATCTTTGAGCAAAGGATGCCCGATCCAGTCTTTAGGCATCAAAATCCGCTCCATTTTTGGGTGATTTAAAAAATTAATTCCGAGCAAATCAAAACATTCTCTTTCATGCCAATTGGCTGAAGAATAAAGTCCGCAAAGGCTTTCAATATAAGGGTGTTCTTTTGGCAAAATAGTTTTCAAAAATAATTTTTTGTTATTTTTTACAGAATAAAAACTGTACAAAATCTCAAAATGGTCAAAACAATCAAGCCCAATAACGGCTAACAGCATTTCGTAGTTGAATAATCGTTCTGTTTTCAAAAACTCGCAAGTTTTAAGCAAATCATTTGGGTTAATTTGCCAGATATCATTGTCTAGGGCATCTTTTTGCTGGACTATATTTATTTCGTGGCGATTTAAAAATTCTTCAAAATTCATTTAGACCCCCCATCTTACAATTTCGATTTCATCTGATGCAACAAGGATTTCGGAGTCAGGATTAGCCAATTTTACCTTTGGACGATGAGCTTCGATGTATTTTTTTCTATCTGCAAGAGTTTCTGTTTTCATTTTATTTTGGAGCTGAATAATAGCATCCAAAAGAGCTTCGGGCCTAGGCGGACACCCGGGTAGGTATACATCAACAGGTATTAGTCTATCAACACCTCGAACGACAGAATATGAGTCATTTTCATACATTCCGCCGGTAACGCAGCAAGCCCCCATCGCAATGACATACTTAGGTTCGGGCATTTGCTCGTAGAGTTTTATCAATGCCGGGGCCATTTTGTGGGTGATTGTACCAGCTGTGATTATCAAATCTGCCTGTCTTGGGGTTGCTCGAAAAACTTCTGAGCCAAAGCGTGCTATATCGTATTTTGAGGCAGAAGTACAAATCATCTCGATTCCGCAGCAAGAGGTCGCAAAAGTCAACGGCCATAATGAATTTGACCTTGCCCAGTTATATACGAAATCTACTGCTGATAAAATTATTTGCATTTAATTCCACTCCAAAAGGTCTTTTTTCCAAGCATAGACAAGCCCTAAGATTAAAATTGCAATAAAAATGAAGGCTTCAATCAATGCAAAAAGCCCTAATCTTTTGAATATGACTGCCCATGGGAACAAGAATAAAGCTTCAATTTCAAATATTATGAATAAAAGAGCGAACATATAATATTTAATACTAAAATTTATTTGCGCATCAGAAATAGGTTCCATACCGCATTCATAGGTGGTATTTTTGTTGTCATAGCTATCTTTTGGGCGCACAATGAATGAGACTACTAACGCAGCAACTGCAAATAGTATAGAAAACACTACAAATGCTAAAAATACTCCATAACCGCTTAAAAACATCTATCCCTCTTGGTCGTTTTTTCAGGCTTTGTTTACATTTACGACCTATTTCATTAAAACTAAACCCTTTTAACTTAATTTAGCATGAACATTCTATGATTAGTTAATTTGTTAAGCAATTTTGCGAAAAAGACTTGCTTTTGTAAAAATTGAGTTTTTTTCTATTCGCAACAAAATATTTGGGTTAAAATTGAATTATCTATAGGGAGATTAGTTTATGAAAATAGTAGTATGTATTAAACAAGTTCCTGATACCGCTGATATCAGATGGACAGAAAACAATACAATGGTCAGAGAGGGCGTTGAAAGTATTATCAATCCTTTTGATGAATATGCAATCGAAACAGCTTTGCGCATCAAGGATGAAAATCCTGAAACGGCAATCACAGTATTGACAATGGGTCCTCCTCAAGCGGAAGAAATTTTAAAAAAAGCAATCGCTATGGGTTGTGATGAAGGAATTTTGGTTACTGACAAAAAATTTGCAGGGGCTGATACTCAAGCTACAAGCAGAACTCTTGCAACTACCATCAAAGAAAAAGTGAGCGATTTTGATTTAATTATTTGCGGACAGTTTGCAATTGACGGTGACACGGCTCAAACAGGACCCAGCATCGCACAGCATTTGGATTTACCTCAGGTAACTTATGCTAAAGAAGCACTTTTAATACATCAAAATAAAATTCTTGTTACAAAAGAAACAGAGTACGGTACGGAAAAAATCAAAATGCAATTGCCGGGTGTGATTTGCACAATAAAATGTGACTATAATCCTCGTAAATCGACCATTGTGGGCAGCATGAAGGCTCAAGATACTGTAATACAGCATTATTCAATGGAAGATATAGGTTTAGAAGCTGATTTGGTAGGGATTAAAGGCTCGCCAACTTATGTTTCTAAGGCATTTCGACCTTCACCGAGAGAGGCCGGCGATACAATAGTTGGAACTGCTGATGAGATTGCGGTTCTTTTGGCGGATAGTTTGAAAGATTTAGGAGTTTTGAAATAATGGCAAAAGGAATTTGTATATTCGCAGAATTGACACCGGATAAAACCCTTGCGGGAGTTACTCTAGAACTTGTTAATCAAGCTCGAGAATTGTCTAAAAAACTCGATGGAGAAGAAGTCTCAGCTCTTTTGATTACAGGCGAAACTGATTTAGATCATATTTTTGAGGAACTTTCAAAAGCAGGAACTGACCATATTTGGCTGGTTCAAGACTCCAAATTGTTACAATATTCAACAGATTTGTATGCAAAAGCTGCTTGTGATGCTGTAGCCCTGAAAGACCCTTCCATTATGCTTATTGGCGCAACAACTCTTGGACGTGATTTAGCACCTAGAATTTCATCAAAGCTCGATACAGGCTTGACAGCTGATTGTACAGGAATTGATATAAATGAAAAAGGTCAATTGGCTTCGACTCGTCCGACTTTTGGCGGTGAGTTGATGGCAACAATTTTGTGCAAAAAATTCCCTCAAATGGCATCTGTCAGACCAAAAGTTATGCCAAAACCAGCAATGGATGTGACAAAAAAGGCTGATGTTGAAAATATTGAAGTAGATTTTTCAAATACTCCTGTTCGTACAGAATTGATTGAATTTGTGAAAAATATTCAAGCGGAAACAGCCAGAATTGAAGAGTCAGAAGTTATTGTCGCAGGTGGCAAAGGGCTTCGAAATGCTCAAAACTTCAAGATGCTTGAAGAATTGGCAAGTTTGCTTGGAGGTTCTGTGGGGGCCTCTCGCTGTGCTGTTGATGCAGGCTGGTGTGAGCATTCTGTCCAAGTCGGGCAAACAGGCAAAACTGTTACACCAAAAATTTATATCGCTTGCGGAATTTCTGGAGCAATTCAGCATTTGGCAGGTATGAATTCATCAGATATTATAATTGCTATAAATAAAGATCCAAAGGCGCCCATTTTTGCTGTGGCGAGCTACGGAATTGTCGGTGATGTGTTCGAAATAGTGCCAAAACTCATCGAAGAACTTAAAAGAAGAAAAGGACTCTAAAAAATGAATTTAAAAATTGGTGATAAAATTTTTACTTCACGTCTTATGGTTGGAACAGGCAAATTCGATGATTTTGAAACAATGAAAAAAGCTCATGCGGCAAGCGGAGCTGAAATTGTGACAGTGGCAATCAGACGTGTAGACACAAATGCACCCGGACATGTTGGTATTATGGATCATATTGATCTCGATAAATATTGGCTTTTGCCTAATACAGCAGGTTGTGCGACAGCAGAAGAAGCAATTCGTGTGGCAAGAATTTCAAAGGCAATGGGTATAAATAATTGGATTAAACTTGAAGTTATTCCAGACCCGAAATATCTTCTGCCAGACCCTATAGCCACTTTTGAAGCAGCAAGAGTCTTGGTGGATGAAGGTTTTATAGTTTTACCTTATGTGAATGCAGACCCGATTTTGTGTAAAAGACTTGAAGAAATAGGTTGTGCAACAGTTATGCCTTTGGCATCTCCAATCGGTACAGGTCAAGGGATTAAGACACTTGAAAATATTAAAATCATTATCGAGCAGGCGAACATACCAGTAGTTGTTGATGCTGGTATTGGCGTGCCGTCAGATGCTTCTTTGATGATGGAAGCGGGGGCTGATTTTTGTTTAATAAATACAGCAATTGCTCAGGCTCAAGACCCTGAAAAAATGGCTGAAGCATTCAAGCTTGGTGTTCAAGCAGGTCGTTTGGCTTATGAAGCAGGCAGAATTCCAATGAAATCATACGCATCGGCATCATCACCATTGAGCGGAATTGTGGGTAAAAATTAAAAATTATACAAGAATTATTTTATTTTTATAACGAAAGACTAAACTCTTCTGCTATATCTTTTTTTGTTTGTTTGTCAAGGCTATCTTGCCAAGCTGCCAAGAATGTTTGTTTCATACCACTATTAGCGTTTTCAAGAACCATTTTTTTGTCGGCTTGACTTAAAGATTGAACAGTAGCATCTGAAGGTCCTGCTTGAGATATTACATTCATATCAAGATTTTTTATTGCATCAACACGTGATTGATTATTATCTTGCATTGATTTTTGACCATCATATTGCTGAACAATATTAGTATAAGATTGTAGGGCATTGACTACAAATGACATGGTTTCTCCAATTGTTTCGGGATAATTATATATTATGTATATATAAAAACAATACTGTTGATATAATTGTCAAATTGGTGAGCTTTTGTAAAGGATTGTAAAATGCATAAAAAAAAGCTACGAACTCGATTATATCAGGAGCGCATAGCTTAATAGGGATATGTGTATCGTCGTCTTCTAAGGAGTATAGTTGAATGATAGCAATTTTTGTCGCCTCTTTCATCATACATAATATGTAGTTTGTTCTTTATGGCGTAGGCTTTTTGGTCTACAATAAAAACGAGACTACTGTTGGATTTTTTGCAATAGCAGTCTCGTTTTTATTTAACTTTGTATAAAGAATTAAATTTTGAATATAATGTAAGACGCCAATAAACTGGCAAAAAACATCGCTAATTGTAAATTAGAATAAAAACGAAGTTTTTCATATGTTGCTTTTTGCCCAATAATAAAGGGCATAGGAATGAATGCCAATAAGAAGATAGCAAAATATTTATGATGAAATAGTGCTATTCCTACAACACTTATTATTGAAATAAAATATAATACAAATAGTAATCCCAAAATAATAGAAAATAATGCAGTCAAATTCGGATTATTTTTTTGCTTGAAAACAAAACATCGTCCAAGAACAAAAGTTGCTATAAACATTAAATTTATTACAAAAAAAGCTTGTAAAATCAGGTTCATACTGCCACCTCTTGCTCTTGTTTGCATAAGTTGTTTAAAAATTCTATAGATTTGTTAAATACCAATTCTTTTTCATTGTCATAAAGAACTAAATGATAGCTGTTGTTTAGAGTTATCAGCTCTTTATTTATTGAAGAAATAGTTTTATAGACAAATTCTGCACTTTTGATACTTGTCAGATCATCTTCTTTTGAATGAATTAATAAAATAGGGGCAGTTACTTTTTGCATATTTTTTCTGGTATTTTTTGAGAGTTCCAAAAGTTCATATATGCAGCTCATTGGATAATTGTCCATTGCAACGGTATTTCTTGTCATAAGATTGGCAATTTTGCGTCTTACTATTTCATTTTTGATTCCGTAAGGCTCTCTTTCAGGGAATGTGTAATAATATTTAAGAATTGTATGAAGCCCTATCGGGAACAAAAAATTGTACCAAGGAATTGTCCATCCATCCAAGAATAAAGTGGTGGAAAGACTTATAATTCCTGTAACATCTTTATGTGTTTGTGCCAAATTCAAAGCTATTACTGCCCCCAAGCAGAGTCCGCCCAAGAAAAATTCATCATATTGGCTTCTTAGATTTTCATATTTTTCATTAGAAAAATTTATCCAATCTTCCCAAGCTACTGTATAGATGCTTTGTGGGTGGTCACCATGACCCGGCAAGCAGTATCCGTATACATCAAAACCTTGTTTGTGGAGATTTTTAGCATATTTTGTGAGTTCAAAAGGACTCCCTGTCATTCCATGGAATAATAAAATAGCTTTTGTAGATTGTGGTTGATGTTTTAGTTCAAAATCAAATACTGAGGACAATACTAAAACCTCGCAAACAATTGATCAATAAGATCTATTGCCATATCAATTTCTTCATTGGTAATAGTAACCGCAGGAACAAGTGTTATAACATTTTTGTAGTATCCGCCGTTATTCAGAACGATACCGCATTTTTTGCCTCGGTAGGTCAAATCACCTTTTAAGCCTTCGTCGATAACATCATCGCAAAGTTTTTTGCTTGGAGTATAACCGTCTTCTTCGGTACATTCGATACGAAGTGCAAGACCAAGACCGTCTACGTTTCCGATTTTTTTGTATTTAGCTGCCAAGTGTTTCAAGCCTTCAAGGAATCTTTTACCTTTTTCAGGAATTGATGTCTCGAAATCGCCTTCTTCAAGGATACTCATAACTTCATATCCCGCTCTTGTCCCTATTGGGTTTGAAGAGTATGTAGAGTGAGTTCTTCCTGCAGGCCAAACAGTTGGGTTAATCAGTTCTTCTTTTGCCCAAAGTCCGCCAAGAGGATTCAATCCGTTTGTCATTGATTTTCCGAATGTGATGATATCTGGCTCAACGCCGAAATGTTCGATTGACCAAAGTTTTCCTGTTCTATAGAAGCCCATTTGGATTTCATCAGCAACGAAAAGAATACCATATTTATCAAGAACCTTTTTGAGTTCTTTGAAATATCCTTGAGGAGGAATTATGTATCCGCCTGTACCTTGAATAGGTTCGGCTATGAACGCAACGTATTCTGATGTTCCTTTTGCAGGGTTGTGGAATGAGTTACATTCACTTTCAAAATTCTTTTCAAATTGTTTTACGCAATAAAAATCGCAATCTTGGCAATTTTTGCCGTAATGACATCTGTAGCAATATGGGAATGGCGTAAAATTGGCTCTGTCACCGCAATGACCGAAGTTTTCACGGTAACGATAGCTTGATGTGATGCCTGATGCACCAATTGTTCTACCGTGATAGCCGCCCATAAATGCGAACATTAGATTTTTGCCTGTGAAATTCCTTACTAATTTGAGAGCATCTTCAATAGCTTGAGCACCGCCTACATTGAAGTGTGTACGGCCTTTTAACCCAAATCTTTTCTCATTGGCTTTTGCGATTTTTTCTGCCAACAAAACTTTGTAATCATAAAGAAAACGAGATGCGATTTGCGGCATGGTGTTGATTTGGTCAACTACAGCATCAGAGACTCTCTTGTTTTTATAACCCAAGTTACAAGATGCATACCACATTTGAAGGTCAAGGTACGGGGTATCTTGCGAGTCGAACATAAAAGAACCTTCGCAATTTCTGAAAACTTTCGGGTCATCAGAATAATGAACAGTATCGCCATAAGAACAATATTGCTGGTCTAGTTCTTTAATTTGAGAATCAGTTATTGATGTAGTTAAGTTTTGCATTTAGCTCTCCTTTTCGTGCAAAATAGCCCAATATTTCTTCAAATGTTTCAAAATTAATATAGTCTATTTTTTGTTCATCACAATATTTTTTCAAATTCTTTTTAGCAAAAAGTTTGGCAGCTTTTCTTGCAACGCAAGCATCTGAGAGGCCGTCTCCGATATAATAAAAATTTTCAATTTCGATTTTAGAGCATTTGCAAGTGCCTGATGTGTTTTTGCAGTTTGGATTTCCGTTATTAAAATCTATCATTAGTTTGTTGTTTTTTACGGTTAAAGTATTTGCAAAGTACTTTATTTCATTCAAATTATATCTTTCGAGCGTTTCTTTGATAAACAAATCAAATCCGTCGCTCAAAATCACCAATTCATAACCATTTTTTTTCAAAAAATTGTAAAAAGACACAAAATAATCATCAATTTCAATGGAATTGATGTAATTTTTTAATATATTTTCAGGAAGTTCAGGTATAAGATTGACTTGCTCTTGCAAGCACTCTTTTGAGCCTATCTCCCCATTGATCCATCTGTCTTCTACTTCCAACCATTTTTCGTCTGCGAAAAGACTCAAAAATTTGTTTACGGAATCTTCTTTGGTGATTGTTCCATCGAAGTCGCAGTAGATTATGTTTTGGTTATTCATCTCTATTTGTCTCACCTTTGTATTAATCTTAATATAAACATGAGAATTTCAATATGAAATTTTTTAAATAGCAATATTAATTAATAATTCCGCTCTCTGACAACTTCCTTAAACTTCATAATCCGTATTGAAAGTTCTGTCTCCTGCATCGCCTAATCCCGGAAGTATATAACCTTTTTCATTAAGCTTATCGTCAATCCAAGCGGTTACAAGCTGAACATCGGGGAAGTGTTTTTGTACATGGTCAATGCCTTCGGGGGAAGATAAAAGGCAAATAAATCTTATATTTTCATGAGGAATACCTTTGCTGTCATAAAGTTTTATGGCTTCAATCGCAGAACCGCCTGTTGCAAGCATAGGGTCAAGAATATAGACATAGGTGCCTTGTGGGTTCTTAAATTGTTTTGGAAGCTTGTTGTAATACCAAACAGGCTGTAAGGTCTCATGGTCACGATATAATCCGATATGCTGAACTACTGCATCAGGCAAAAGGTCGCTTGCCACTTGAGAAAAAACCAATCCTGCTCTCAAAATCGGTGCAATTATGATTGTTGCATCAGGGTCAATGACCTTACAGATAGTCTTTGTAAAAGGAGTTTCCACCTCTTTGTGAACTATCGGTAAATTATCTGTAGCACTAAAAAACAATACTTCGGCAAGGCGTTTGGTTGCATTCCTGAAAAGCTCAGGTGTGGCGTTTTTGTCTCTCATTACTGACAGATTTTGTAATGCTATAGGATGGTCGCATACTGATATATTTTCAGCTTTTTTTAATTTTATGTCCATTTTTCTAATCCTTTTTTATTAAATCCCCTGTATTTTCTTTGATAGCTCGAACTTTTTCTCTGGTTCTGCCTAATGAGCCTGATTGCAGATTTGTTTCTATTTTATTAAAAATAGTTTGCGTGGATTGCAAAGTATTATTGAGTTGTATCATATCATTTCGTAATTTATTTTTGTCGATAGTCGTTATAACTTCTGTTTTCCAGTAGAGTTTTTCAGCTTTTTCTCTGTATTCTGCCGCTGTGTATTTATTTATTGTTTTATTTAATTTTTCCATTCCTTGCAGGTTTTTCTTTGCATTATTTCTGACTTTTTCAGGGTCAATTTTTACTTTTTGAACGGCAAAAAGTGTTTTTTCAAGATTATTGTTTGTTTTTTGGAGATTAGCAGGTGCTTTTACCGAAATTTTATCCAGTTTTGTGCTCGTTTCTCTTAATTCAGATTGGGCAGATATGCTTTGTCTTTTCAAGCTCTGTAATTTGCAGTATTCGCCGCCTTCAAGGCTAATTTGCAATACATTTAAAAAATTTCCCATCCCCTGAATTAGACTGTTTGTAAATGCACAATATTCATCAAGCATCTCAGAAACTCTTTTGGGCTTTTTAGTATAAATACTGCCTTTTAGTGAAGGGTCATTGCAGGGGAAAATTTCAAGAGAACGAGAGCCTCCGATGCCGGATTCTTCGACTTTTATCATGCTGCATCTCGGCAGACTGTAGTCTTCTTTTACGATTGCAATGTCAACTCTCACTCTGTCGTCAAGAATTTTCACATCATCAACATGTCCGACATTATAGCCTATATAATTAACAGGTGAGCCGATAATTATGCCGTTAATATCTTTAAAATCAGCATAGTAGTGTTTTTTGATATCTAAATCCGGATGCAAAATAGTAGAAATAAACAATGTAGGTATCAAAAATAATACCGTCCAAATTACTACTTCCAATGCTGTAAAGAGTTTTTTTCTCATATCCTCTCGATTAATTTTTAATTTAGCGTCTTTAATTTATTATATAACTATGAAAGCGAAAGAACAAAATATTAATCAATGGGATTTTCAAGATATTTTTATGTCTATACTTTTCATAGTGGCAATTATGGCTTTATATCTTGGGGTTGCACAATTTTTTTCTTTTGACAGCAATAGGTTCTTATATTTGATAGTCAGTCAAATATTTTTTTATATCATTATAGTCGGCTGTGTTTTTCATTTTGCAATTTTTAAAAAATCAAATTCTATAAAAGATTTTCTGGGCATAAAAAGTATCCCAATAATGATTAGAGACGGTTTTTTAATTTTTATTGTTATGATTTTGGCGACCTCTATTATAGATATTTTTTTTGAAAGATTTGCCAATATAAAAATATCTGATGTTTATAACAATATTGATAAAAATCTTTTGATTGCAATAGCTTTTATAGGTGTGTTTTTTGCTCCTTTTGCCGAAGAGGTTTTTTTTCGCGGGTTTTTGCAGCCTGTTTTTGTTCAGAAATTCGGGACAAATTTAGGAATAATTCTTGTAGCCTTGTCCTTTTCGCTTTTACATGTTCTTTATGTTGATAATATTTCGGCTCTTTTCAGCATAATAAGCGTTGGGCTGATACTGTCTTTTGCCAAAGAAAAGGCCGGTTCTTTATTACCATGCATGCTTGCTCATTTTTTGAATAATTTAGCGGCTCTGATTTATATGAAATTGTTATAAAATCTAGTACTTTCGCCCAATGTAAAGGAATATAAAAAGTTCTATATTAAAAGTAAGCCTCTTTAACCAAGAGGATTTTATACAAGGTATTCCGCTCTAGTTTGAAAAACCCAATTGGCTTAGGGTTATAAGAGATTGGGGTACCTTTTTTATCGCTTTTTGCTTAATGAAGTTATTTTGTTAGGCAAAAAGTGATTTGTGTTATTCTTCAGCAGCATCACCAGGCAATGTAGGAAGTTTGATGGTAACGCCCATTTTTTCAAGTTCCATTCTGGATTTTGGACCAAGAGCTGTATCTCCAAAATTTTCAAGGATAGTTTGGAAACATTCAACAGCTTCATCTTTCATACCTCTTTTGGCATAAATACGTCCAAGATTATAATATAGTGGAGCGAAGCTGGGGTCAGGAGCCATAAGCATCGCAGAATCCAGAGACATTTTCATGCTTATAAGATTTTCGTTGTCAGCGGGAGAAAATAATCCGTTAGCATATATTTTTTTTGTCAATTTATCTGTATCGGTTTTGATTTGAGTTGCTTGTGCTTCGGTAATTCCGCCGCCACCTTTTTTCTTTGAAGCAGCAACACCATCCATAGAATTTGTCGAAGTCAGCTTAAGGTTAACACCGAGGTAGGTGTTTGTTAAAATCAATATTAAAATTACAAAGCCAATTAATTTTTTTGCATTCATACTCTTCACTTATCCTTTTTGTAGTTTATAATAGCTATGGGTTTATGCACATCTACCATGTGGATTATTTATGATAGGAAATATCTTAATATGAAAACTCTTTTAGCACAAATTAATTCGATGTTTATACTTGGTTATAAGGGTGAAAATCCTTCAAAAGAGTTAGAAAATCTTATTGAAAATAATCTTGGCGGGGTTATATTTTTTGCAGAAAACATCATCGACAGAGCAAAATTTAAACTTGTTATAAAACATCTGAAATCTATACAGCCCAGACTCATAACATCAATTGACCAAGAAGGCGGAAGAGTCGAAAGAACCAAAAATCTTCCGGATAAAATCGAATATATGCCTCCTCTGGAGGTGATAAATTTGTCTTTTGATAAAATCAAAAAACACTATGATATTTTGGCTCAAGAACTTGCTGATTTTGGCATAAATATGAATTTCGCCCCTGTTTTGGATATTCATTCCAATCCGAATAACCCCGTTATTAACAATAGAGCCTTTGGCAGAAATTCTTCTGATGTAATCAAATTTTCAAAGATAGCAAAGGATTCAATACAAAAACTTGGTATAATGACTGTCGGAAAGCATTTTTGTGGGCATGGCGAGGCAGGTGTCGATTCTCATTTAGATTTGCCGATGATTGATTTGCCTATGAATGAGCTGCAAGAACATATTTTGCCGTTTCAAAAGGCAATCGAGGATGGCATTGATGCAATAATGATTGCGCATGTGCATTTTAGTGCTTTTGACAACGAGGTTGTACCTGCTTCTTTATCAAAAAATGTTTTGAATTATTTAAAGAATGATTTAGGATTTGAGGGGCTTATAATTTCTGATGATATGGTTATGGGCGGAGTTACAAAAGGCTATTCTTCTTTATCGGCTTGCATTAAGGCGATTAAGGCAGGTGTTGAGATGTTTATTTTTAGAGAGACAACTCCTGAAGTTCTGCAATTGCTTGAAGATTTGCAAAAAGAAGCCAAAAAAGATTCAGAATTATTTGAAAAAATATCTTTGGCTTCTGAAAAAATAAAAAGTTTTAAAAATAAAATAGTCTTAAAGCCCCCTGTATTTGATGCTATTATTGCAAAAAAGGCTATAAATATTATAAAGAGTGAGCATAAACTCTAATAAAAAATTCGATACTTTCCTCCGATAGAATCCATTTCAAAGCGATTCATAATATGAGTGCTGGATATATGAGGGATTCTATTATGGCTAAAGTATGGCAAGACTTTGTTCATCAGGTCAATGGTTTTGATAAAAAAATCGAAACTACTAACCCTTTTAGTGAAGAAAATTATTACAACAAAAAATACTCAAATTTTAGAGATTTTTATTATCCTTGCGAAGAACATATTATTGTTTGGGTCGAGGATGAAGACTAAAACGCCAAATTTTCTGTAGTTTCTTTGTTGAAGAGGATAACTTTGTCCAAATTAATAGAAAAAGCAACATCATCACCTTGCTTAACTTCTTTGTCAGATGGAAGTTTGGCAATGATTTTTGATTCATTGAATGTGAAATGCACAAGTTTTTCGCTTCCAAGCATTTCAACCAATTCGACTTGTGATTTGATGTCGCCTTTGGGGTCCAAAATCAAATCTTCAGAGCGAATTCCAAGAATTGCTTTTTGGTTTGAATATTTGGCATCAATCCCAATTGTGGCTGATCTAAATTTGCAATCAGTAATTTCACCGATGATAAAATTCATACTCGGAGAGCCTATAAAACCAGCTACAAAGATATTTTTTGGGTTATTGTAGATTTCTGATGCGCTGCCCAGTTGTTGCAATTTCCCTTGGTGCAAAACAGCTATTCTATCGCCCATAGTCATTGCTTCAACCTGATCATGGGTTACATAAACAAAGGTTGTATCAAGTTTTTTATGAAGTTTTTTTATCTCAAAGCGAGTGCTGGAGCGAAGTTTAGCATCCAAGTTTGACAATGGTTCATCCATAAGAAAAACTTTTGGGTTTCTGACAATTGCACGTCCCAGAGCGACTCTTTGTCTTTGTCCGCCTGAAAGTTGCGATGGTTTGCGCTCTAAATACTCTGTC
>CAYUHE010000033.1:0-19381 GCA_964444415.1 uncultured Gammaproteobacteria bacterium | reverse complement strand
CCGCCTTAATCACCTACGCGGTGAGCGGAAACTTTTTGTCCAAAAAGTTTCACAAAAATTCCCGCCTATTACATTTTTCTCATATTTCTTTTCACTCATTACGCTAAAGCTTGCAATGCCTCGCTTTGCTCGTTATTTTCCTAATTGTCCTTAATCGCAAAGCACTGGCGCGCTTTTTAACGCTTCATTTCGCTTAGAAATATGGGAAAATTCCATAAGGCGGTTTTAAAAATTCTTTCGCCTTACGGCAAGTGAATAAACATTGCTAAATGAAGTCGAGTGAAAAGGATTTTCTTTTAGAAAATCCGACGCGGAGAACTGCTTGGCGGAGCTAACGAGACGAATTTAGCAATGTATGAGCGATAGTAGGCGAGTCTTTTTGGGTACTTTTTGAAAAAAGTACCTCTGGACGAAGTCCCCTGCGGAGCTACAAAGTCAAGATTATTTTGCCTGGAAATATGGAAAAATTCCATAAGGCGAGTTGGAGACGTTATAATTTTTTAACAAAACTACAAATAACGCCAAAAATCTCAGCGACAAGTTGACACTACTCTTTGCTTGTAGTTTGATATAATGTACGAGCTATTTTTGTGGCTCGAAAACGACAATGAAATCAATTTATAAGGCAAAAGGAGAAAACATGCCAACTATAAACCAATTAGTACGTAAAGAACGTCAAAAAATCATTGATAAAACAAAATCACCAGCTATGATGAGCTGTCCTCAACGTCGTGGGGTTTGTACGAGAGTTTATACAACTACTCCTAAAAAACCAAACTCTGCGCTACGTAAAGTTGCTAGGATTAGACTTACAAACGGTTTTGAAGTCACAGCATACATCCCTGGTGTTGGTCATAACTTACAAGAGCACTCCGTTGTAATGATTAGAGGCGGAAGGGTAAAAGATTTACCTGGTGTTCGTTATCACATTATCAGAGGAACATTGGATGCAGCAGGCGTTGCAAACAGAAACCAAGCCAGAAGTAAGTATGGCGCAAAAAGAGCTAAGAAATAAGGATTTGAAAAATGCCAAGAAGAAGTAAACCAGTAAAAAGAGTCCCACTACCGGATCCAGTCTATAAAAGTATAGATGTTTCTAGATTTATCAATAGACTTATGCGTCGTGGTAAAAAAAGCTTAGCTGAGAAGATTTTCTACTCAACTATGGAAAAAATACAAGAAAAAACAAAGCAAGAACCAATTGAAGTTTTTGAAAAAGCTATCAAAAACGTAACACCTCTTTTGGAAGTAAAAGCCAGAAGAATTGGTGGTTCTACTTATCAAGTACCTCTGGAAGTTAAGCCTGATAGAGGCATGGCTAAAGGAACAACTTGGTTAATCGAGTATGCAAAATCAAGAAGCGGAAAATCAATGGTCGAAAAATTGACTGCCGAAATTCTTGATGCAGCTAACAATGTTGGTTCTACAGTTAAGAAAAAAGAAGATACTCACAAAATGGCAGAAGCTAACAAAGCTTTTGCTCACTATAGATATTAATCAATATCGGATGTGAGTCCAAAATAAAATTAAAAAGCGAGCCTGAGGGCTCGCTTTTTGCATAGCACTTAAAATAAAAAATCCCTTTTGAAGATTTTTACTTTAAAGCAGATTAAGCACAAATACTAGAATGTTGTATTTGGAATACAGCAATAATAATTTTTCTGTACGCTTCTGCTTCTGTGCTGTTGATTGCACCGATTTGCCGGAAATGTTCAATTTCCAGCAATTGTCTTACGGTTGATTCCTTGATCACGCGCAATCTTTCTAGAGAAATAAGTTCTTCCATGGGTAACTCCTTTTGGAAACTTACGTAAACTGGGGTATTGGGGGCTTTCCTGCCTCAATGCAGGGGCATAAGCATTAAATCAATTTATAAAGGCCGAGTTTTGTAAAACTTTCCAATACAAAGTGTTGAATTTTTATTGCATCTTGCACAATTCAATACGTCATCCTATTTCCCATAGGAATAACTATTTTTGGGGTTTATTTCTGCCTTTTTAACTTATACCAATTGCTATATATATAAAGTCAAAATCATGCAAAAAATTGCTCTTTTTGTAAAATAATGTGAACAGGAAAATCAGAGTCTTTTTAGGGTGGTAAAAATTTAAAATCCCCCTTGATAAGAAAGTATGTTTGTGGCATATTTTACTTATAAATGAGGTAATTGTTTGAAAATTAGATAAGGGAATAAAAAAATGGCAAGAAAAACACCTTTGGAAAGAATTCGAAATATTGGTATCGCTGCTCACATTGATGCTGGTAAAACGACTACAACAGAACGTATTCTGTATTATACAGGCAAAATTCATAAAATCGGCGAAGTTCATGATGGCAGTGCGGTTACTGACTGGATGGAACAAGAACGTGAGCGTGGTATTACAATCACATCTGCTGCCGTTACAAGTTTTTGGAAAAATCACCAAATCAACATAATCGATACACCTGGACACGTTGACTTCACAATCGAAGTTGAGCGTTCTATGCGTGTTCTTGACGGTGTTGTTGCTGTATTCTGTGCAGTTGGTGGTGTTCAACCACAATCTGAAACAGTATGGCGTCAAGCCAACAAATACGGTGTACCAAAAATGGTATTCGTAAACAAAATGGACAGAACTGGTGCAAACTTCTTAAAAGTTGTTGACCAAATTCGTACAAGATTGAACGGAAATGCTTTTGCTATCCAGCTTCCAATCGGTGCAGAAGAAAATTTAACTGGTATTGTTGATATTATTGAGCAAAAAGCTCATATTTATACAAATGATATCGGTACAGATATTAGAATAGATGAAGTTCCTGCTGATATGAAGGACGAAGTTGCAAAACGTCGTGAAATGCTTATCGAAGCAGTAGCTGAGTGCGATGATGAATTGATGATGAAATATCTTGAAGGCGAAGAAATTTCTGTTGAAGAAATCAAACGTGCTTTAAGAATAGCTACAATTAGCGGAAAAGTTATTCCTGTTTGTGGCGGTAGTGCTTTCAAAAATAAAGGTGTTCAGCTTATGTTGGATGCTGTAATTGATTATTTGCCGGCACCTATTGATGTTCCTGCAATTAAAGGTATTAATCCTAATACTGATGCGGAAGATGAAAGACATAGTTCAGATACAGAGCCTTTTGCAGCTCTTGCATTCAAAATTATGACTGACCCTTATGTAGGTCGTTTAACTTTCATCCGTGTATATAGCGGAAAATTACAGGCAGGTAGCTATGTAATGAATACAGTTAGCGGCAAAAAAGAAAGAATCAGCCGTATCGTGCAGATGCAAGCAGATGACAGAGAAGAAGTTTCTGAAATCTACGCAGGCGATATTTGTGCGGTAGTTGGCTTGAAAGATACAACTACCGGAGAGACTCTTTGCGATGAAAAACATCAGATTATTCTTGAAAGAATGGAATTTCCGGAACCTGTTATCTCTGTTGCAATTGAGCCAAAAACAAAAGCTGACCAAGAAAAAATGTCACTTGCTCTTGGCAAATTAGCTGAAGAAGATCCTTCATTCAGAGTTAAAACTGACCAAGAAACAGGGCAGACAATTATTTCAGGTATGGGCGAGTTACACTTGGAAATCATCGTAGACAGACTTTTGAGAGAATTTAAAGTTCAAGCTAATGTTGGTAAACCACAGGTTGCTTATCGTGAAACTATCAAAGCTAAGGCTTCTGCGGATACTAAATTTGCTCGTCAATCAGGTGGTAAAGGTCAATACGGACACGTCAAAATTAATATTGAGCCGGCTGAACCTGGTCAAGGATTTGTGTTTGAGAACAAAATCGTTGGCGGTTCTATTCCGAAAGAATATATCGAACCTGCCAGAAAAGGTATGGAAGAAGCTCTTGAGGGCGGTATTGTTGCCGGATACCAAGTTATTGACGTAAAAGTTTCTCTTTATGATGGATCTTATCACGATGTCGATTCTTCAGAGATGGCGTTCAAAATCGCAGGCTCTATGGCTATTAAAGAAGCTGTTAGAAAAGCAACTCCTGTTATTCTTGAACCTATGATGCAAGTTGAAGTTGAGGCTCCTGAGGAATATACAGGCGATGTAATCGGTGACTTGTCATCACGTCGCGGACGTATTGAAGGTATGAACATGATTGAAGGTTTGGGAATTCAGAAAGTTAACGCTACTGTTCCTTTATCTGAGATGTTCGGCTACGCAACTGACATCAGAAGTAAAACCCAAGGTCGCGGGACTTTTACAATGGAATTCAAACATTATGAGCAGGTTCCTAAGAACATTGAAGAAGAAATCGTTGCTAAAGCCGGTACTTCAAAAGCTTAACTTCATTCTGAGGGCTTAGCCCGAAGAATCTTATAAATTTAAAGAGGTAGGATGAAAGTTCTGCCTCTTTTTTGCGTCATTGCGAGCAAAGCGAACCAATCCTGCTCCGTCATGCTGAATTTATTTCAGCATCTTACTATTTTTATTAAGTTTTTTTAATGCCGTCCACTTCTCGTTCACACGGTTCTATCGCTCATTACGCTAGGCTGCGAAAGAAGTCCTCGCCTTCGGGATTTTTTCAAAATCCCTTTTCGCTTCATTTCACTAAGAACCGTAGTTCACTTACCAGATGGCGGGAGGCGGAATTGGCAATATACTGAAATATTCAGGGGTATTCCTTTGTTCTAAAACTAACTTTGTTCGTTGAGAATAGCGGAGAAAATTAAGCATGATAGTCTTTTCCCATGCTACAATAGAGCCATGCTTATCAAGGGAAATTTAGGTTCGGGGAAAACCACCTATCTTATAAAAAAATACGGCGAGCTCATTTCAAAAGGTGTCAAATCTTCTGAAATTCTTGTCATCTGCCAAAATGCGTTTCTTCGAGACAAATTCATCGAAAAGCTCAAAGAATGTGGTCTTTCGGGCGGAAGTTTTCCTGTTTATACATTCAGCGGGCTTGCATACCGTTCGATTTTGAACAATTGGCCTCTTTTTGAGCAGATTATTCCTGCTAATTACGGCGAAAGTGTTGTAGCACCTGATATGGTCGGGGTCGATATCACATCTTATGTCCTCAAAAAAAATATCGACAGGGTTGATTTGGATGATTATCAAGCAGGGCAAAACCTTATGCACCAATTATTAAGGCGTTATGCTTTGATTTCAAATAATGCCCTCTCAGTCGAGGAAGTTGCACAAAAATCGCAGCTTTTAGGCGAAACTTTCGCTGCGGATGCCAAAAAAGCTTTGGATTTGACTAAAGCAGATATGCTAAAGTACCGAACTTTTGACTATTTACGTCAAACAGAAGCTTTTATGAAATTATTCTCTGAAGGCGCAATTTCTGATTTTGACGGGGTCAAATACTTGTTAGTTAATGATTTTGATGAGATGACCTATCAGGCATTTTCTTTTATCAAAACTTTGTCTGGCAAAGTGGCAGAATATTTTATCGCTTTTGATGAATTCGGTGGGGCAAGAAGGGGGTATTTGTGTGCATACCCACAAGGCTGGCAATCTTTTGATAGCGAGATTTTAGAACTACAATCCGATTCAGGTGAGATTTTGTCGAATTTCATAGAGAAAGAAAAACACAGCCTAAAAGATTTTGAATTTGAAAAGTCTGAGCAAAATATCGATATGATAGAGAATATTTTGCAAAAAATCACAGCTCTGATTGAGCAGGGAGTTGAATTATCAGAAATAAAAATTGTCACACCTGAGCTTGAGTCGGTATTCAAAAACAGTTTAGAAAATTATTTTTCAAAAAATGACATCAATCATCAGTTTTTGTCGGGCACAAAGCGGCTTTATGATGACAAGTTTGTTTTTGCGTCATTGCTGATTCTTTGTCTTATACATCCCGAGTGGAATTTGAGGGTGCAAGAGTCAGAAATCAAAAGGTTCTTTGTGGAATTTTTGGGCTTGCCGTTGGTTTTGTGTGAGGGAGTTTTTGCTCATTACAAAAAACACTCGGCAATGCCTATTACTGCTGATTTGGGTGAAGATGAAATCGTCATATACAATGACTTGATTGCTTTGATTGAAAATTTGAAACTCAAAAAAAGCTCGCTTTCAGATGAGCTGATGTGTATTTTTAAGGAGTTTATCCTCGAAAGTGCCACAGAAGAAGATACTTTTTCGTTTTTCAATCAGTTGTTTTCATCGCTGGATGATTTTGAAAAATTATACTCAAAGATGCCTACCGAAATCCCTTATCGTGATTGGATTTTACAGGTTAAAAGTTCTGTTGTATCTGACAACCCTTCAGAAAAATTTGAAATTAAATATGATGCACTTATAATTTCGACACCGCAAAAATTGATTGATTTTGAGCTTCGCTCAAAGTATCAAATTTGGGTTGACGGCAAAAATCGCAATTGGCTAAAAGATGATACAGGGGTGCTTTATAATTCTTGGGTTTATCAAAAAGATTTTGCAGAAAGCGAATATTCGCAAAAACTTCATCAGGATTTGACTCTCAAAAAAACAGGGCATGCCCTTCGTAAGTTGAAAGCTTTATGCGACAAGGTTTTTGTGTTTAGCTCTGATACAAGCGTTTCAGGTACAGAGAACAAAGGCGAACTTTTAAGTTATTTAATGCAAAGTAATGCAAAAAATTCTTTCACACAAGCGATTATTCCAAGAGAGGACCAAAAGCCTGTTTTGGAATATAAACAAGGAAAAATGGCAGTTCCTGCCGTTCCAGGGGCGGGCAAAACTACAATCATGCAGGCTCTTATTATGAAGCTTATTGATGATGGTATTTGTCCATCCAAAATTTTAGTTTTGACATATATGGAGTCTGCGGCAAAGAATTTTTCTGAAAGAATTAAACAAAACTACCCAGATTTGGGCGATTATCCTCATATAAGTACAATTCATGGGCTTGCACGCAAAATAATTGCAGATGGAGACAATGCAAACAGGGTTGGGTTTGATGTTGATTTTGAAATTTGGGATGATGCAAAAAGTGCGATGTTTTTCAGTAAGAATTTGCCTGAGGGTGATACTGTGCAAGAATGGCAAAGAAACGTTTCGAAGGCGAAAATGCTTGGACTGTCTCCTTCAGAGATAGAGCTTTCAGCCCGCAAAAATAATGATGCACAGCTTATAGATTTTGCGAAAATCTACAAGTCATATACAAAAACCTTGAAAAAATCTAATATGCTTGATTATGATGATTTGTTGCTTTTAGCATACAAGCTTTTATCTGAAAATCAGGATATAAGAGAATATTATCAAAATAAATTCGATTATGTTATAGAAGATGAGGCACAGGATTCTTCCAAAATACAGCAAGAATTAATTGAAATTATTGCTCAAAAATCAGGTAATATTGTGCGTTGCGGCGATGTGAATCAGGCAATTATGTCTACTTTTACAAACGCTGATGTGGCAGGATTTTCGGATTTTATAAAAAATGCCGATACTGTTGAAATGAGAAGCTCCCAGCGATGTGCAAAAGAAATTTATGAGCTTGCCAATTCGCTTGTTGATTGGGCCAAGAGTACGGATGAATACAGGGAGGCTTTCTATAATATAAATATGTCTCCTGTTGATGGACAAAATCCTAAACAGTCGGATTGTTTGAATTTTGCAACTTTTAATTATGAACAAGAGGAGATTGAATTTGTTCTTTCTGAAATAAAAAAGATAAGGGAAAAAGACAAGGCGGCATCAATTGCGATTTTGTTGAAATCAGTCAAATATCAGGCACGAAATTGGATAGGAATTTTAGAAAAAAATGGGATAGAAGTTTTATGTCGTGCTGATGAAATTAAAGATAAACGTGTCTTTAAATTATGTTTGGCAATGTTGAAATTTATTGATAAGCCATTTGATAATAAGTTTTTGGCAAGTTTGGCATTGACCTTTAATCAATGCAATTTGACCAGAATTCCTCATTTAAGTATTGATTTTATTCAAAAACTAAAAGAACCTTTAATCAAAAATGAAGATATTATTTATTCTAATAAAGAGTTGAATAATATTGAAGTTATTAAGTTTTGGTGGGATGTTTTTTATTTCTTAAATCAAGTACATAGTTCTTTAAGCACATTTATATTTAATTTCGGAAGGTATTATTTTGATAAATCTCAAGATATTTCAAATATTAATTTGATTTCTGCCACCATAAAACGCTTTGAACAAGGTTTTTTAAGAGAGGAAGACAGAGAGCCTTTAGTTTCTGATATTGTCAATTATCTTGGACAATTAGGAAAATCAAAAGCTTCGGCTTTAAAATATTTTGAAGAATCAAAAGAAATAGTTTCTTCTGTGGAAGTTAGAACCATTCATGACTCAAAGGGAGATGAGTTTGATGTTGTATTTATCCCTCAATTTGTGGATAAATCGCACAATATAAGCATAAAAGATGCACGGTTTAATAAGGACAGTATTTTGTTAATGAAGCTTGAGAAGCTTCGAGGCAATGCGATAAAACTCGATGAACAAAAGAAAAAAGAATCGGCGTTTGAGGCTTTGCGATTGATTTATGTGGCAATTACAAGGGCAAAAAAGAACCTTTATTTTACCAATGCAAAAGAAGGCTCAGAAGTTTTTGATTTGCTCAAAAAGCTATCCGGGGGCGTTAAAGTATGATAAAAACTTTCACTTCCGATCATTTTGAGACCTATAAAAAATGTCCTAAGGCATATTATTATAAATATAAGAAAAAAATAAAATTTGCTCTGCAAAAAGATACGTATAAACTCGGGCGAAGTATTCACTCTCTTGCTGACTATCATTTGAGAGGATTGACACTTGGCAAAATTGAGGCGGATTTGGATGAAACTACTAAAGAACATTGGCAAAATGTCTTAAAAAGCCCATTGTTGAATAAAAAAATAATTTGTACGGAGTGGGGCTTTGATATTTTACTTGGAAAAAATATTTGGCTTAATGGCAGGATTGATGCTGTATTTGAAGCATCAGAAGAAAGTCCAAATTCTACAAATTTGAGACTTTCTCAGATGCGACCTCAGAAGTGTGAAAACAGCACTAGCCTTGGTGAAAGGATAGCGCTGTTTGAAACCGGACAGCAGAGTCGTAAGCAATACATCATTGCGGACTGGAAAACCGGCGAAAGCCTGCCTTACAATCCTGAGGAAAAATACCAGGCGATGATTTATATGTACGCCTTTTACAAGGCTCAAAAGGATTTGGGGCTTAAGTTTGAGCCACATCAGCTAAAATTTGTTTTTGTAAGTACCAAAAAAGAAAATCTCACAAAAGAAATTATTTGTTCTAATGATATGATTTTAGAAATTGAACATAATTTGCTGGGCATGGTGGAGGAAATTGAGGCCAAGATTGATTTTGAGCCAAATAAAAAGAGCTGTACTTTTTGTGACTTTGCCCAAATTTGTTCGAGGTAATTAGTTTAGTATTTAGGCAATACATTTTTAGGATGAATATTTTGAAATATTTTTTAATTTTTCTTAACAAAAAAGCGTATTGTAAAGATTGAATTGCAAGATTTTTTAAAAAAACAATCATTTTTAATTAACAAATAAATGTAACGAAAGACTAGAAAAAACTTGAAAATATGTTATGATTGATATGTTACAAGAATTTAAGTGTTCATAATACATTTATTCATAAAAGCAGAAATTGTAAAAAAACGTAAAGCAAACCAAAGGGAATAAAGCAATAAAATTCACATCCAATACTTTATATAAGTAAGTTGGTAGAAGGTGTGGACAAATTTTTGTCCCCTGTAAGTGTCGGAGGGAAAATATCATTTATGACAATTAGTGTTAACAGCCGTAAAAAACAAGTAAAAAAATCATTTGAAGATTTAATAAAAGAATTACAAACAAGTAATTCAGAAAAAGTAAGATATAATGCAGCTCGTGTATTAGGCGAGATGGGCGATTTGAGAGCCGTTGATCAATTGATTGACGTCTTGAAAAACGATAAAAATGGTTCTGTAAGACTCTATGCCGCAAGAGCATTGGGCGAACTTGGTGATACAACTGCCACTTGGCCTTTGATTGAGTCATTAAGAGAAGACAGAAATGTTGATGTTAGAGTTCGTGCAGCTCGTGCGCTTGGTAAATTAGGCGGTATCGATGTTGTAGAACCTTTAGTAGAAGCTTTGAGCGATGAAAATCCACAAGTTTGTATAACAGCTACTGATGCTTTAATTGAGATTGGTGAAGTTGCTACAAATGCTTTGATTTCTATCCTTCATAACGAAAAAGTAAATGTTCGTTGCGATGCTACAAGAGCGTTGGGCGAGCTAGGCAATAAATCAGCCGTTGAGCCAATTATCACAATGCTTAAAGACGAATGGGTAAACGTAAGAATTTACGCAGTAACATCTTTGGGCAAATTGGAAGATACAAAAGCAGTCCCAGCATTGATTGATGTTCTTCGTGATTCAAAAGAAAATGAACTTGTAAGAGCAGGTGCTGCAGCAGCTTTAGGTGTGCTTCGTGATCAAAGAGCTTTGATGCCTTTAAGAGAACTTATTATGCACGCTGATGAACTTGGCGAACTTGAAGATACAGCTTTAAAAGCATTCAAAAAAATCATGGCAGCTAACTGGCAAAAAGTGCCAGGCGCTCAAATGGCAAAAAAATAATAACTTGAAAGAAATTATCTAAAAAAGACAGCTTACGGGCTGTCTTTTTTTGCGTAAAAGGAAGAAATAAGGTAAAATAATAGTTGGCAGCTATAAAAATGGAGATAACATATAAATGTCTGATGAAGATAAAGTCGTTTCGCTTGGAGCTATGAGAGAAAAACATAAAAGCGACGACGAGTTTTTAGAAGAAGAAAATGTTCAAAAAGAAGAACCCGTTTTTTGTTCTTTTTGTAAAAGACCTAATCATATGGTTATCAAAATGATTAAGGGGCCTGATGTAAATATTTGTTCTGAATGTACAATGATTTGCGTCCAATATTTGATTTTGCAAGGAGATGACGCTATCTCAAAAGAAGCTAGAAAAGTCTTGGATATTTTTTGGAGTGAGGCAAAAAAATAATGTCTTCAAAGTTGCAAATAAGGGCTAAAATTCTTGAATTAATTGAGAATTTAGACATAAATAAATTAAATAAAAAAGAGCAAGAAGCTGTTTTTTTACAGTTGAAAAATTTTGAAGATAAAGAATTATTGCAACAAATTTTGTTAAAAGAACTTAATTGCGATGATGAAAATAAAATGGAAAAACTAGGCTATTTGATTACTGAAATAGCCAATATTGAAGGCATAAAAGAGCCTCTTTGGGATTACATTAAAGACAAAAATATTTCAGATAAAGTCAAGGAGATGTCTTGTACTCTGCTTAGAATTTTTGGAGAAAAAATTCGTTATGAGGAGTTGGTAAATTATTTGGATAATCCGATGGATTTGATTGATGCTGAGACCAAAAAACTTTTGGATGTTGCTCTTATAAATCCTGAAGTTCAGATAGATTTTTTGGATTTTCTTTTTGCATTGCCGGGCAATGAAAAGATAAATCTGGTCAAATCTTTGGAAGAAGATTATCAAGGAGACAGGCTGGTCAATATTTTGGCGCCTATTTTGGATTCATCAGATGATTACGAAATAAAAGAACTTGTTGTGAAGTCTCTTGGAAATGCCAAAACTTACAGTGCTCTTGAGCCTCTTATGAATGTTGTTGAATATTCATCAGATTCAGTATTAAAAAAACTTGCAGAAATCGGGCTCAAAAAGCTGAAACTTTCAGGAGTTCAATATTCTAAAGATCAGGTGAATATTATTAGTGAATTGGCTTGTGAGGATTCAACTTCTTACAGAAGTTATATTTCTATGGTTGATGGAATGGGAAATCAGGGGGTAATTCTTTCTCGAGTGTCTGAAGATGAAAATGTTCAGATGTTTAGTGTTGTAATTAATGACCAAGATGGCATTGTAGACTGTTTTGGGTTTTATTTGCTGTCAAAAGGTGAATTTGAAAGGATTTTGGAAAGTTATTCCAGAGATTCTTCAACTTTTAAAATCCCACCTTCTTATGCAAAGTATTGTTTGCTTACAGCAGAGAAAAAAAGCCGCCAAAAACAAGAACCTTTGCCTTATGAATATTTGGCATGGAAGTCATTATTCTTTGATATAGAAGAATTTAATCAGGATTTGGAGCAAAAAGCGCTTGATTGCATCACAGCTTTAAAGTCCGCTAATTACTCACTTTTATTGGATAGCAATGTATTTCAGCAATGGTTTTTTGATAACAAAGATAATGAGCATGTAGATACATTTTTTAAAGAGCTTTTGGTTTGTGATTTTGTTGTAAATGAAGTTTTAGAGCAAAAAATCTCAGGCGTTGTGTCAAAAGTTTTTGATAAAAATATGATGGAACTTTATAGGCAAAGACTTTTGAATATGCTTTATTTATTGGATTTGCAGAACGAAATTGCTTTGCGTGATAATGTTGCTTTTTTGGCAGTTCAATTGAAAGCAGTTAATAATCCTCTGGATTTTGAGCTTTTTGCATGGATAATTCGTAAATCCGTTTATGAGCTTTTCTTGAGAGAGCGGGCTTCTTTCGAGGAAAATATTATGATTGAGACTAATATTTTTGCTAAAGCTTCACAAAAATATGAGTCAGTTTTTTCCGAAAAAAAAATTGAGACAATTATTGATGAATTAAGAGCTTGTTGGGCTAATTAATGCAGAGATTTTTAGGAATTGATGTTGGCACAAAAAGAATAGGCATTGCAATTTGCGATCCTATGCTTATCACAACAAGGTCTTTGATTGCTTTACCAAGAGTCCCCGAGGAGAAGGCAATTGAGGAGATAGCAAAAATTTGTAAAGAATACTCAATAGCTACTGTGGCAGTGGGTTTGCCGTATAATATGGATGGGACTTTGGGTTCTCAAGCGCAAGATTGTCAAAATTTTGCAAAAAGACTTGAAGTTGAAGCTAAACTTGAGGTATGCTTTGAAGATGAAAGATTGACAAGTTTTGAAGCGGAGCAAATTTTAGCTTCTCAGGGCAAAAAATATACCAAGAATAAAGAGCTTGTTGATATGATGGCAGCTGAATTGATTTTGAGACAATTTATTAATAAAAGGAGTAAATAAATGGAAAATTTAGAAAATTTAGATTTGGAAAACCAAATCATTCAGACAGAAGATGAAGAAGGCAATTTGCATAATTTTGAATTGATTGACATTATTGAAGTTGATAATCAAGAATATGGTATTTTGTTGTATGTTGAAGAAGAAGGCGCTCAAGAAGACGATGAGGAGCAAGAATTGGCTATTATGCGTCTTATGAAAGAAGGCGATGGCTATATTTTTGAAACAATCGAAGATGAAGCAGAATTTGAAAAAGTTTCAGCTTTTGTTGAAGCAGAATTGAATGCCGAAATCGATGATGAAGACGAAGAAGACGAAGAATAGATTTTTTATTTCAAAGTTACTTTCGAGACTGAGGCACAAGTCAAAATGGCTAAAAACTAATCGTTTTTGCCATTTTTCACATCCGAGAAGGAGACCATTTAGACGGTGCATCTTGAGGTACATATTCTTTGATGTACCTTATTGCATCTTCAGGAGATGAGGTTATGTAATATAATTCTTTGCAGCTTTCTTTTGCAAATTTTTCTTTTATCATGTTTTCAAAAAATTCCGTCAAGGGGGCATAAAATCCATCAACATCGAGGATTACAAGGGGTTTTTGATGAAAGGACAGTTGTTTGCCAGTAATCATTTCAGACAGCTCTTCTAATGTCCCAAAACCACCGGGGAGTGCTATAAAAGCGTCTGAAAGCTCGTCCATTATTTGTTTTCTGTCGCGCATGTTTTTGGTCACAATAAGTTCATCACATTCTTCAAAGCAAATTTTGTGCTGATGAAGTTTTTCAGGGATTACTCCAATGACTTTGCTGCCATTGAGTTTTGCATTTTTGGCAACTTCTCCCATAAGCCCGACTACTCCGCCGCCAAAAACAAAATCGTAGCTGTTTTTTCCGATAAGTTCTCCCATTTTTTGCGCTATTTGAAAATATTTATCATCAATTAAATCGCTGGATGAACAGTATACACAGATTTTCATCATTTCTCCTTGTGCTAAAAAAGCCCTCCGAAAACTTTAAGGAGGGCTTTAAGATTTTATGCTTGTTTTTTCTTTATTAATTTGGTTGTTAATGCGGCAATCAAAATTGACACACCGCCTATTATAAAAGCATATTCCCAGTGATAGTTGAGCACATCACCTTTAATTGGGCTTTTCATAATTATATATCCTAAGATTGTGCAAACCAAAACCTGTGGACCTGCGATGAAGATATTGAAAATACCCATTACAGAGCCTTCTGTACCTTTTTTGATGAATTCAGACAGCATTGCAAAAGGCAAAGCAAGTGTTGATGCCCAGCCAATTCCTGCCAAAGCCATAAGTGCTGTTATTATCATAGGGTTTGTTGTAAAAGTCATTGCGATAAAGGCTGAACCCATTGATATTAAAGCTAACATATGGATTATTCTGTTGCCGAATTTTGACGCCAAAATTCCTATCGGAATTGCAAAAATGAAGCAAACCAAGTTAAACCAAGTGAAGCAAGCTCCCGAAAACAATTCCCCTTGGGCTTTTGATGCCGCAAACGATTGTTTTACAGCTTCAGTCGCTCCTGCTAAATCAGGAACTCCAAAGACATTATGTACTGCAAATTGTGTGAAATATATAAACATGCTCATAATCCCAATCCATGTAAAGAATTGGACGGTGCAAATTTTGTAAATTTCAGGCGAGGCGCTGAAGAAACTTTTTAGTGAGTCCACGAAAGTAATTTTTTCTTGAACTTCGTCATGCTTTTTCTCGGATTTGCGTTCTTTTATCATTGTGCAAGTCCAAAGCATGCCAAGGGTAAATGCCAAAGCTGCCATTGTGAATTGTGCGTTTATGCTCATTTTGTAATCAAAAAATGCACTTAAGAATGGAGCTGTTCCTGCTGCAATTACAGAGCCAAGACCGATTGCAAAGCTTATATAAGAATTGGCGATGGAGTGCTGTTCTTCAGGTGCAATATCAGGTATAAGCGCGCGATAAGGACCTTGTGCTGCGTTAACTGAAGCATCGATTGCCCAAATAAATAATGCAGCAACTAAAAGAGCTGACCAAATAGGTAAGTCAATATGTGTTATTTTTGAGAAGAATTCTACAATATCTTTTGAATAAGGAAAGCCCCAGAGAGCCAAACTTGCAAGGATTGCACCTGCTAGAAGGAAGGGTTTTCTCACTCCCATGCTATCTGATATAGCACCAATAATTGGTTGTACTACTAGCCCTGTAATAGGTCCTGCCAGCCATATAAGGCTGAAAATAAAAGGGGATGCTCCTAAAGCCTCGGTTACAGGTCCTGATAATATAATTCTCATTTGCCATGCAAATTGCAACCCGAAAAATCCTATACAAAGATTTAAAAGCTGAGCTGTACTAAGCATAGGCAATTTTGATTTATTTTCCATTCTATACTCTCCATTAGACTAAATATAAAATAATTATATTAGAATTATGCCATAAAGCCAAAAATATTAAGAGACAATAAAAAAGCTCTTAGGGAAAGAGCTTTGAGGATAAATAGAGGAAATTATATAAAACTTTTAATTATGATGCCATTTGATACATATTGTATGCACTGTTCATATTGCTGAACATATTTTCATCACCTAGTGAAATATTAGCTGTTACAGGTGGTGGGTAGCTGCCTTGGAATTGAGGTGCAGCTTGTTGTTGTGGTTGAGTATATGATCCAAAAGCTGCCGGTTGAACAGCTTGAGATTCTTGAGTTTGTTGTGCTGCTTGTTGTTGAGCTAGAAGAGCTTCTTCTTTTTCAGCTTCTTTATGTTTTGCTTTTCCGAAAATCATTTCGTAAGCTCCGCCGATAACTTTTCTTGATACGTGAGAAGCAGCCAAACCGCCTACAAGACCGCCGATAGCTCCACCGATTATAGTTCCGAGCCCAGGGAAAACGGCTGTTCCGATAGTAGCTCCGATTGAAGCACCAGCTGAAGTTCCTGCAGAGAAAGCAACTACATCTCCGCCTACTGTCAATGCAGATTTTCCTACTTGTTTGATTGTTTCGCCTGTGCCATATTTTGAAGCTGCCATTATTTCAGGAATTTCCATTGCTCCGAACAATATAGTTGAAGCGATAGGAATTCTTCTTGCGAATTTACCTACAGTACCTGTGCCAAGAACTTCGCGGACGCCGTTCATGAATTTTCCGCCACCTTTAACGCCTTTGATAGCTTCAGCGATAGCTGTTTCGTTATGAGTTCCGCCAAGGATTGTATTGATTGCTTTTGCAGAAGTTTTGGCTTCTCCGCCAGCTTGTTTTGCTAAGCTTGTATATAATTCTTTGTTGTGAACATCTACAACTGATGTTTTCCAAATGTTTTTGTAATTGATATTTTTTATGCTGCTGAACAAGTTGCTTGTTGTAATTTTTTGAGTTACACCTGCTACTTTTTGGCAATCAGCCCAAGCATAGATTGGCTTTTTAGTTAGAGGGTTTGTGAACAATTTCCCGGTTTTTTTTATTGAATAACCATTATCAGTAACGATGTTTCTAATGTGATTTTTTACTGAGTGATCACTCAACATCAAAGGTAAGAATACCAATGAAAAAGGATTGAAAATAGTTTCCATTAATCCTGGTTCTTTGCTTGGATCAGCAAGAGTTTCAGGAGTAAGAACCCCAGCAAATTGCTGAGAGGGCTGAGGATTTACCATTCCAAAGTTTTGAGCATATTGTTGTTGTTGCCCGTAATTTGGATAGCTGCTATAAATGCTGTTATTGATATAACTCATTTAATAAATTTCCCTTTGATATAATTTCCCTTATATTAATAAAAACCTTGTTGAGTCATTTATTGCCATATTTGTTTATAGAATGTAAAGAAATATTAAAGAAGCTGAAATAGTTTATTTAAAAGCAAAAAAGACCACTTGGGAGGAGTCTTCTTAAGTTGGTGCCCTGAGCCAGGATCTTGTCTACGAATGTAAGCGAGACAGAGTCGAGCTGAACAGTTGTGGATGCTGGCGATTTTCATTTTGAAAATCGAACAGTAAACCGCAGCTCTAGCTCAAAGAGCTTAGAGATGCGTAGTGAAAGCGGCGAAGGATGCAAAAAAGACCCCTTGTGAGGAGTCTTTTTTAAGTTGGTGCCCTGAGCCGGACTTGAACCGGCACTAGGGGTGAGCCTAATTGGATTTTAAGTCCAACGTGTCTACCGATTCCACCACCAGGGCTTATTGTGAGTATATTATAATAAAAATTTTTTAAAGTCTAGTTTTTAATACCTCATCTAATAGTAGTATATTTGCGATTTGATATTTTCATAATGTTACTATATATATATAATTCATTGTAGCAATTATAGATTGTTTTTTGAAACAAGGAAGTTATTTTAAAGAATTATATAGGAGATTTTAGCTATGGGTATGGCAGCAAGTCAGGCAAGATTTTTACAATTAACTGCTCGCAGAACGAATATTGAATATATGGGGCAGCAAATCAATCAACAAAGATTGGCATTAGCTAATGCGAGTGCCGGCTTGTTCGAAAAGATGTTATCAATGGTGCCACCAACACCACCTTCATCTCAGGATGACAAATACTTTACTCAAGGGTATAAGTTTACTGATCCTGCTGATGAAATTCAAAAAAGTCTTAAATGGGAATCAACTGGTATACTTATTACGACAAACGATTTCAAAAATGTAGGTATTACTACTGCTACTGGAGCATTAAGCATTAATTCGGTGGGAGGTACTGCTACTGATATAAGAATATCTGCAAGTAGTTTACAAGCTCTTGCGAATGGTACGATGACTACATTAGTCAGTGCTAGTATAGGCGCTAGTGGTGTGGCTACGAATATTAATATCCATGCAATAGCTTCAGCTTTAGGTATAGGAGCTAGTAGTGCTCAGATTGCATTAGGTGCAAAAGAAGTAATTAGGAACGTGACTGTGGAGCATACAGTATACAACCCTAATGGACAGTTAGAAACAAAAACTGTACTTGCCCCTGCTTTATTAGTATTTGATAACTTGAATAGGTTGCTTAGTTTCACATTGCTAAATAAAAATATTATTACAGCAGATCCTACTGATCAAACTACAAACAATAAGGCTTCTTGGCCATATAAAATTGGAGCAGGAGAAGACTTAACTTACGGCGGAACATTCGATGATACTGCATACAACAACGATATGAACAAGTATGAATTCCAAAAAGCATCTTATGATTATCAAATTGAGCGCATAAACCAAGAAACAAGACAAATTCAGGCGCAAGATAAATCTTTGGAACTAAAAATGAAGCAGCTTGATACAGAGCATAATGCTATACAAACAGAAATGGAAGCTGTTCAAAAAGTTCTTCAGAAAAACATTGAAGGATCATTCAAAACATTCGCTTAATAAGCGTTTTAAATAATATAAATAAAAAGATACTACTCTAAAGGTAGTATCTTTTTATTGTTTGCTTTCAATATCCACAATAATGAATATAATAAGAATTGTACATTAAGGTATATGTTGAACAAAGGAGATTTCAGCTATGGGATTAGCAGCAAGTCAGGCAAGATTTTTACAATTAACTGCTCGCAGAACGAATATCGAGTATATGGGGCAGCAAATCAATCAACAAAGATTGGCATTAGCTAATGCAAGTGCTGGCTTGTTCGAAAAGATGTTATCAATGGTGCCACCAACACCACCATCATCTCAGGATGACAAATACTTTACTCAAGGGTATAAGTTTACCGATCCTGCTGATGAAATTCAAAAAAGTGTTAAATGGGAATCAACAGGTATAACAATTCTGTTTTCCGATTTTAGAACAGCCGGAACTTCTACGAACGGTCTTACGGTTGCTCCTGCTTCAGGCGGCGCTAATTTTACAATAAACAATTATTGTTTAAGTGCTCTTTCAAATGGTGCAGCAACAGTTACTGTAGGAGCAAATGCTAACTTTACTCTTCATGCGTTAGCTTCTGCTTTAGGTATTGCAGCTAGTAGTGCTCAGATTGCATTAGGCGCAAAAGAAGTAATTAGAAATGTTGATATAGAGCATACAGTTTACAATCCTAACGGACAATTAGAAACGAAAATTGTAAAAGCTCCTGCGTTGTTAGTCTTTGACAATCTGAACAGATTATTGAGATTTACATTGTTAAATAAAGGTGGGATTGATGCGAATACAACAACTCAAACAACAGCTAATACACCATATTCTATGGGTGCAGGTGAAAAACTGACTTATGGCGGAACGTTTGACGATACTGCATACAACAACGATATGAATAAATATGAATTCCAAAAAGCATCTTATGATTATCAAATTGAGCGCATAAACCAAGAAACAAGACAAATTCAGGCGCAAGATAAATCTTTGGAACTAAAAATGAAGCAGCTTGATACAGAGCATAATGCTATACAAACAG
>CAYUHE010000032.1:0-21370 GCA_964444415.1 uncultured Gammaproteobacteria bacterium | reverse complement strand
GATTTTGGACTTTTGCTCGGTACTATGGCATTTTTGTATCTTTCATACAATTTTTGGTTCTATGAATCAGATGTTTTACTCGGTTTTTCAAGCCTAAAACCTGCTGCTGAAGTAGCTTTAGTTTCAACAAGTAGTTTAGGATTTTTTCTAGTAGGATTTTTGATGTTCTTAGGCCCTGTCGCTAAGTCTGCACAGTTTCCTCTGCATGTTTGGCTCCCTGATGCAATGGAAGGTCCGACTCCTATAAGTGCCTTAATCCACGCTGCCACAATGGTTGCTGCAGGCGTTTTTTTGATTGCAAGATTGTATCCGATTTTTATTCTTTCGCCTGAACTTATGCATGTAATTGCCTATACAGGCGCAATTACAGCTATTTTAGGGGCTACGATAGCACTTGTTCAATATGACATCAAAAAAGCTTTGGCCTATTCAACAATAAGTCAGCTTGGCTTTATGTTTTTGGCAATGGGCGTTGGTGCTTACTCGGCAGGACTTTTCCACCTTATGACTCATGCTTATTTCAAAGCATTATTATTCTTATGTGCAGGTGCTGTAATCCACTCCCTGTCTGACCAGCAAGATATGCGTTATATGGGTGGTTTAAGAAAAAAAATGCCTATTGTCGCTTATACTTACCTAATTGGTGCTTTATCAATGGGTGGTGTGTTTTTGAGCGGATTTTCATCCAAAGAGGAAATCCTTTCAGGCGTTTTGGCGAGCGGCAATATGTTTTTATTCTACGTTGCTGTTTTGACATCAGGTCTGAGTGCTTTTTATATTTTCAGAACTTATTTTATGGTTTTTGAAGGTCAATACCGCGGCTCTTGCGATATTCACAACGTCTCAAAAGTAATGAGCATACCGCTTATACTCCTTGCAATCCCTTCTGCTATTTTTGGGGCTATTTTTGTAAATGGCTTTAAAGATTTTATAACTTTTGGCTATTATAGCGAAAATCATTTCGTGTTTTTGCCCATAATTTCAATCATAATAGCCCTATTCTCGGTATGGCTCGCATCTATTTTTTATTGGGATAAAAAGAAAATCATCGACCCAGAACTCATTAAAATTCCTTTTGGCTTTGTGTATAAAACATTTCTTGAAAAGTGGTTTATCGAGATATTTTATGAAAAATTCGTCTGTAAAACTTATAAAAAAATTGCTTATTTATTGAGCAAATTTGACAGATTTGTCATAGATCCCACAATCGAACTAGGAGCCAAAAGCAGTTTTGCAGTAGGGCAGCTTCTAAATTTAGTACAGAAAAAAAGCATAGGCGGTTATGTTCTGACTAGTGTAGTTTTGTTAGTTATTTTGTGTGCTTTTGTTATCAGCATGTTGAATTTGATAGGTTGAGGTTAAAATATGAATTTATTATCACTTATGACATTATTAATAATCCCTCTGATAGCTTCAGTAGCGATTGCACTTTTTATTGACGGTGAAGTTGCAATTCGCAGAGTCGCAAAATTCATTGCAGGCATACATTTTGTCTATTCATTATTTTTTATTTTGTATCTCGACCCTGCCAACGGAACTTATCAAGTTGTTCAAGAAATGCTCAATGCAGGCAAATTGTGGCTACAGCCTCTCGGAATAAGCTTTTCTTTGGCACTTGACGGTGTTTCGCTCGTAATGGTTGTTTTGACCACATTTATAACTCTTTTGGCAATAATCGCAAGCAAATTAACTATTACGCACAAACATAAATTTTATTACTCTATGATTTTCCTTTTGGAATTCGCTGTTTTGGGAGTTTTTCTATCAAGAGATTTATTCTTATTTTTCTTATTCTGGGAATTAGAGTTGATTCCGATGTATTTTTTGATTTCGATATGGGGAACAGGACGCCCGAAATACTCTGCTATGAAGTTTGTTTTGTACACATTTTTTGGAAGCTTGTTTATGCTTGCTGCTATTTTGGCAGTATATTATGTGCATTTCATGCAAACAGGCTCTTTAACAATGGATATGGGTCTCTTAGGACTTTATAACGGTTATCCTGCACTTTTACAATTCTTTGCTTTTATAGGATTTTTCATAGGTTTTGCGGTCAAATTCCCGATTGTGCCTTTACACAACTGGCTTCCTGATGCCCATGTAGATGCACCGACACCGATAAGTATGCTTTTGGCTGGTATTTTGCTAAAAATGGGTGCATACGGTCTTATACGGATAAATATGTACTTTTTCCCATCCGTATTCAACTTTTTTGCCCCATTGATATTCACTCTTGGCATCATAAATATAATTTATGCAGCGATGATAGCTTACGCACAGACTGACCTCAAAAAACTTATTGCGTACAGCTCCATAAGCCATATGGGGATTATTCTTGTGGGATTATGTGCAATGAACTCAATCGGCATATCAGGCGCTGTCATGCAAATGATTGCACACGGATTAATATCGGCAGGGCTTTTTATGGCAGTTGGAGTGATTTATCTAAGGACTCACACGAGAGACATCGAAAAATTGGGCGGATTGGCTCAAAAATTGCCGTTTTTATATTATTTATCAATGATTTTGGCACTTGCAAGTGTAGGATTGCCTGGTTTGATTGGTTTTGTGGGAGAGGCCTTATGTTTTTACGGAGCTTCTGTATCAGATGCTTTCCCAAAAATTCAGATTTTTGTTGCAATAGCGTTGCTTGGAATAATTCTTGGTGCTGTGTATATTACATCCATAATCAAAAGGGTCTTCTGCGGTGTTATGCTTGATGATTATAATGACATCAAGCCTATCAGAACCCATGAATTAGTAGTTTTATTATCATTAGTAATTTTGATAGTTGCATTCGGAATTTTCCCGAGCTTCCTCACAGACATATTTTCTTTACCGATAGACAGCTTTTTCAATGCATAGGAGCAAATAATGGAATTTTTAGCAGATATAAAAAATTTAATGTTACCTGAAGCCACAATTTTGATTGGCTCATTACTTTTATGCATCTTATCTTTTAGCTTGCCTCAAGCAAAAAAGACAGCCTTTTTGACGACCTTAATACTTCTGATAAGTGCTATGGTTCTGTGCTTTCAGCTTGATACTGAAAGTGTTGTTATGGCTTTTGGCGGAAGTTTTTTGATAAGCAAATTCACAGTTTTCTTTAAAGAATTAATCCTCTTAGGCACAATATTTTCGGTGTTTCTGAGCGACAAATATCTAAACAAAATCAAAAAAGCCACATCTGAATTTTATATGTTTTTGCTGATTGCAGTTTTAGGCGGAATGATTTTGGTTTCATCAAGAGATTTCATAACGATGTTTGTATCCCTTGAGACACTGAGTATTTCAGGTTATATCCTGAGCGGATTTTTGAAAGAAAAAAGCTCTCAAGAATCAATGCTAAAATACCTGATTTTAGGCTGTGTAGCCAGTGCTGTTATGCTTTATGGCATATCCTTGCTTTATGGCATTTCAGGCAGTATGAGATTTGAAACTATTTATTTGGCAACCAAAAATCATCAGCTTTTCAATGTTGCTGCGCTGGCCGGATTATTTGTCCTAAGCGGACTTAGTTTCAAATTAGCCACAATCCCTTTTTACAATTGGGCCCCTGATGTTTACCAAAATTCGCCGCTGTCTGTTTCGGCATTTTTGTCAACAGTCTCTAAGATTGCAGGCTTCGGCATAATTATAAGACTAATTTCAGAACTTTTCAGCGGAATTTGGGTTTTATACCTTGTAGTAGGCTCAATAGCTCTTGTATCAATGAGCATCGGGAACTTTTTGGGACTTTGCGAAAACAACATCAAAAGACTCTTAGCATACAGCTCTATCGCCCATGCAGGTTATATTTTGTCCGTATTATCACTCGGCTCGACGCTCAGTCTTTCATCGGCAATATTTTATATTATTACCTATTTGTTTATGAATTTTGCTGCTTGGAGCTGCATTGAGCTTTTAGATAACTCACCTGAAACTTCGATAGACGACTTCAAAGGGCTCGCATACAAAAGACCTTATTTGGCTTTTGCAATTATAATTTCATTCGCATCTCTTGCGGGTTTACCAATTTTTGTCGGATTTTTCAGCAAATTTTATCTTTTTCAGGCAATTGCCTTTTCAGGCTTTTTACTTTACCCGTTTTTATTTTTTATCCTTGCAAACTCTCTAATTGCGCTTTATTACTACTTAAAAGTCATAAAAGTTATGTTTGATGAAGATGAAGAATTTGAAAAAGAAGTTTTCTTTGGCAAAAAATTCGCCGTTGTATTTTTGGTGAGTATTTTATTTACCTTATTTGCAGGGATTTTCTCGGCCCCGATAATAACTTATTCTCAACAAATAGCTCAAAGCCAAATACCTGCTGTCATTGAATACGAAAGCATCGAAGGCACTTTTTTTGACAATCCGCAACCTGCAAAGTAAGAATAGCGTCTAACTTCTAATCTACAGCAATTTGCAATACTCTATTTTGCAAATCTGTTATGACGTAAAAATCGGGATAATCATAAATTATTTTATTTTTTGTTGTTTTATCAATTTTAAAATTTTTGCCGTAAACTTTTGTAATTTTGTCAAAAGTTATATTTAAAGGGTGTAAAACCAAAAACTTCAAAAGCCCGTCTTTAAAAATAAATTCTACTTTTGAATATTTTGAAACGACATTCTCTTTTAATGTATAAGTTTTTGTCCCGTCATCATTGAATGAGGGATAAAGACAATCAAAATCATCGCTGAAAGTTTCTTCTAAATATTCATTCGGAACAAACGTCTTCAATTGGCCAAGCTTGTCCAAATCAGGAAGTTTGCTGTCAAAACCAATCAATTCCTCAGGAAGTTTCGGGTTTTCAAAAAGAGTTATGCTATAAAGATATTCGCCCTGCTTATCGGCTGATACATTGAAAGAACCATAGTTATAGTAGTCATAAACCGCATTATAATCACGATTTATGTCATCAGCATCACCGTAACGGCTCACAAAACTGCTCAAATCGGTTTTTTCTTTCAAAATAAATTCAACCCACTCAACAACACCTTTGTTGAATCCAACTCTAATTTCACAATATTTATTTTTCTTAGGACGGCTAACAAGCATAGCCTGACCGTCTTCAAGGGTAGTCGACTTAAAATCAGGATATCTGACTTTGAATTCTCTCAAAGTTGTCTTTTTGAATTTCAAACTACTAAAATATTGCGTTGGGATATTCATATAATCAAAACTGCCGTCCAAGTCCGCCCAAGCGAACTGACAACTAAAAAATACAAACAAAAAGAATGCGAGTTTTTTCATATACTCATAATACAAATATTTTTAAGTGCGGTCAATCAGACGTATCACAAAAGTGTCTCAAACTCTTTCATAAATTCTTTGATAAGGTCTTCTTCCTGTACAGTTTTTATGACTTCACCTTTTTTGAAAATAATACCGTGTTTTTTTCCGCAAGCAATACCAATATCGGCAGCTTTAGCCTCACCGGGGCCATTAACTGCACAGCCCATAACCGCTACTGTCAAACTTTTTTCAGCGTTTGCAGTAAGTCTTTGGATTTCATTTGCAATAGGAATAATATTGATTTTGCAGCGTCCACAGGTCGGACAGCTTACGAAATTTACGCCTTCTTTTCTGATTTCTAACGCACGCAAAATCTCATACCCTGCAAGCACTTCTTCAACAGGATTTGCGGTCAAAGACACTCTGATTGTATCGCCTATTCCTTTAAGCAAAAGTGGCGCAAGTCCGCATGCTGATTTGATGAGTCCGCATTTCATGGTCCCAGCCTCGGTAACTCCCAAATGCAACGGATAGTTCACTTTTTTAGACATAATTTTGTACGCACTAATCATAGTAAGCACATCAGAGGATTTTAAAGAAACTTTGATATTATCGAATTTCATTTTTTCAAGAATTTTAATTTGGCGCAAAGCACTCGCTACCATTGCTTTATCAAGTGGCAAATGAGCAAATTCACGTTCCAAAGAACCACCGTTTATACCAATTCGAATTGGAATACTTGCCAAATTCGCCGCTCTTGCAACTTCTTTGACATTATCAAGTTTGCCGATATTTCCGGGGTTTATGCGAAGAGCATCAATACCATTATCGATAACCTTCAAAGCCAATTTATGGTCAAAATGAATATCTGCAATCAATGGGATATTAATTTGTTTTTTGATTTCAGCGACATTATTTGCTGCAGCTTCATCAAGAATTGCAATTCTGACAAGCTCGCATCTGACTGCTTCAAGTTCTTTTATTTGTTTGACTGTAGCATCAATATCATGGGTATCTGTCGTACACATAGACTGGATGCTAATCGGGGCAAAACCGCCTACTTTTACATCACCGATTTGAATTTGTTTTGTTTTTTTTCTTTTAATCATATCTCACTTCTCCTATAATGATTTTATCATAGAAGAAATTCTAAGCCTTAGTTACTAAATAAAAAATTAATTAATCATCATTATATTCTGGCAAAACACTTGAAATATATTAATGGAGGCAAGTATGAAAATAGCAGTTTTATCCGATATTCACGGCAATATGGAAGCCCTTGAGGCAGTCTTGGAGGATATCAAATGCCAAAATATCGACAAAATTTTTATTTGCGGAGACCTTGCAATGGCTGGTCCAGAGCCGTCAAAAACTGTTAATTTTTTGATGAATTTTGATGCAACTTTCATTCAAGGAAACACCGATGAAATGATAGTTGAAAATATAATCCCTCCAAACGAAATTATGGCAAATGCCCTAAAATTTGCCCAAGATGACCTAAATGATGAGCAAAAAAGCTTTTTGGCTAGCTTGCCTTTTTCTCATAGCGAAAAAATTGAAGACCTGAATTTACTCTTTGTTCACGGTTCTCCTCGCAAAAACAACGAGGATATTTTGCCTGAACAACCACAGGAAAAAATAGCCGAAATTATTGAAAACACTACTCAAAACCTGATTTTTTGCGGACATACACACTTGCCTTGCGGATATCAAATCAAAAAACAAACCATCGTAAACGTCGGCAGCGTAGGCAGACCCTTCTCAGAAGAACCAAAATCCTGCTATGTAACAGTAAATATTAATAAAAGTGAAGCTGAGATTTTGCATCATTTTGTCGATTACGATGTTCAAACAGCCTCAAAAAAACTAGCCAAATTGCCCTTTAAGGGCGCAGATAAGCTGGCAAAAATGTTGGTTGTGGCAACAAGTCGATATCCCGAGTAGAAAATTTCCTTTATTTTTTTACAAAACTTTATTAAAATGTTTATTGCATTTGTTTTTATTCTTATGTATAAAAAATATACGTATTGAAGGAGAGTACAGTTGAATATCGCCTTACCTAAGAAAAAAATAAAAAAAACTAAAGCCCTAAAGTCCAAAACGGAAATTAAGGCTCCTATTGTTGAGGCGTTCAAGAAATATTACCAAAACCCTTCTGTACAGTTCCACATCCCTGGTCACACCAAAGGTGGAGCGGTTTTGGACGAATTTAAAGATTTAATCGGCTCTCGTGCAGTATTTTTGGACACCACAGATGATTTCAACAATCTTGGTACACTTCACCCGGCAACAGGTCCGATTAAAGAAGCTCAAGAGCTTGCCGCATTAGCTTTTGGAGCAGAAAAAACTTTCTTTTTGCTAAATGGCTCTACAATAGGAAACATTGCAATAGCACTATCTTTAACCAATGAAAAACACAAAGTTATAATCGGCAGAAACTGCCACCGCTCTATCGTAACAGGAATGGTGCTTAGCGGAGCAGAGCCTTTATGGGTAATTCCCGAAAAATTCGCTGAATGGGGACTTTGGGGGCATACCAATGCTGAACAAGTCGAGGAATTACTTTCGCAGAATCCTGCTGTACCTCTGGTTTGGATTACAAGCCCGACTTATGAAGGTGTTGTAAGCGATATAGAAGCTATTTCGAAAATTTGCAAAAAATACGGTGCGATATTAGCTGTAGATGAGGCTCATGGCTGCTTATGGGGATTTAATGACGAATTACCCTCTCCTGCAATGCAATTGGGGGCTGATATTGTAGTTCAGTCTTTGCACAAAACAGGCGGAAGTTTCACTCAAAGCTCGATGCTTCATGTTGCAAAAGGTGCAAACATTGATACAACAGAGCTTGAAGCTAATTTGAAGCTTCTTCATTCTACAAGCCCTTCTTACACTTTGCTTGCAAGTTTAGATGCGGCAAGAGCATATTTGCAAAGTTCAAAAGGCCGCAGAAGTATCAGAACAGCTATTTCAAACGCAAAATACATCAGAAGAAGACTTTGCAAACTGCCTGATGTAAATATTTTGTCTTGCGAGGGCTTAAATACCGATCCGACAAAAATATTCTTAAAAATCAACGGTCTGAGCGGAAGAAGTCTGGAAAAAATTCTGGAAATCGAATACCACCTGGAAATCGAATCTGCCGCAGATGAAGGGATTTTGATTTTATCGAACATCGGCCATACCAAAAGAGACGCTATTTATCTGTGCGAATGTATCGAGTCAATCGTAAAAAGTAACTACAGGGGTATTTCTTACCTCGAAAACCCAAAAATGATGCCTCTTTGCATACCAAAAATGGCTATGACTCCAAGAATTGCGCACTTCAAAAAATCAGAACGTGTTCTTGTAAAAGATTCCATAGGTAGAATTTCTGAAGAGCTTATCGCAGAATGCCCCCCAGGTATTTCTGTTTTGGTTCCGGGCGAAATTATTGAAGAAAAACATTTGCCTTATTTGCAAAAATACGACCACATTAGTGTAATTGTTGACTAAAGCCATTTTACGTCTTTAAAATCTCTTTTAATCCCTCTATAGAAGGTTTGTTCAGGATAACCAAGAATAAAAGCCGTTGCAACTTTTTCATCTTTTGTAAGTCCGTATTTTGCTTTAAGTTTAGAATTTTGATTAATAGCAGGCGGCACACTTCCTATAACACAAGTTCCAAGCCCTAATGTTTCTGCGGCTGTCATAGCTAATGTAGCGGCAATAATGGCATCTTCTTTATCGCATATTTCTGTCGTATAAAACAATATAACAGCCGGCGCATTGTAAAAAAGAATGTCATGGTCCAACTGTTTTTCTTCTATCGTGGTCTTGATTAAAGGAATTACGAATTCTTTAATCAATTTGTAATTATTTTTGCTCATAATATATTTGAAAAGCCAGAGCAGAAAAGGGTTGAAAACTTTTGTCATTTTTTTGAAAGAATCAATCAAATCATCGGCAAATTTTTGGACTTTGTCAGCGCCATTGATTACGATAATTTTGACCTCATAAGGCGGAATGCTTATTGCACCTGTAGAAGCAGCATTAAGTATTTTTTCGATATCCTCTTGGCTAACGGGTTGATGTTTAAATTTTCGCGCACTGCGTCTTTGAATCAATAAGGAATAAAGGCTTTCATAATCAGCTTTTTGGGCATCGAATTCGATTAAATGCTCTTTCGATAGTGATTCTCCTCGAATTTCTATGGCTTTATACGGGCATGCCGCCATACAATGCCCACATTGAATACAGCCAAACATAGCATCAGGATTTGTTATTATCTCAGACTCAACTTGAAGCAAATATTCACAAGGACAAACCTTGGCGCAAATTCCGCATTTTGTGCATTTTTCGATATCAAAAATTACTTCAACAGGTTTTTCTTTATTTAACATATATTTCACCTCTTACAATATAAGATATAAGAATTTTGTAGATTTTTACATTATATTAACAAATCTTTACTCATTTTTCTCAGTCTCTTAGCCCCAAAATAAGCTCCTAACTTAAAAAAATAAAGTATTTGTATGAAATAGTAATAAATTTTTTTATAATATTGGACTTTTTTTTATATTTATAGGATAGTGAAGTGGTTTAGTTAAATTATTTGAAAAGAGTTTTACCATGAATTATCAATTTGAAGATCAACAAGTCGCTTGTTTAGATTGCGGCACATCTTTTACTTTCTCAGCAGAAGACCAAGAATTTTTTGCACAAAAAGGCTACTCAGAGCCAAAAAGATGTCCTGCTTGCAGAGCAGCTAGAAAAGCTAACAGCTCAAGAAGCGGTGGCGGACGTTCAGGCGGCGGAAGTAGAGGCGGCTTTGGCGGCGGTGGTGAAAGACCACAATATAGAGTAACTTGTAGTGCTTGCGGTTGTGATACAACTGTTCCTTTTGAACCAAAAGGCGGAAGACCTGTATATTGCTCAGACTGCTATAGAAACGGTTAGGTGATAGCTTTGGCTAAAAACAACCAAAAAAAAGAAAAAGCAGAACGTAACAAGCTTAACGCTAACAAATACAAAAAAAGAAGCAGTAGTACTAGTAAATTTGGCAAAAGACCTTAATTATTAACTGCAAATATATTTCATTTAACATTCTAACTTTTTAAGTTAGAATGTTATTTTGTGAAAGGTTAAGTTTTTTATGAAATTGAATAAAGAAAAAATTATAGAATTTTTAAGCAGCACTAGTGATGAGCTTTTCAAATTGGCTGACAAAGTTCGCAAAGAAAATGTCGGCGATGAAGTACATCTTCGAGGCTTAATTGAATTTTCAAATTATTGCAAACAAAATTGCCTTTATTGCGGAATAAGACGTGACAACAAAGAATGCCGAAGGTATAGACTAGAGCCTGAACAAATTATTGAATTTGCAAAAAAAGCCTGCAACTACGGATACAAAACTGTCGTGCTTCAATCAGGGGAAGACCCCTATTACACCGCCGATAAAATGACGTCTATCTTGTCTGAAATAAAAAAACTCGATATGGCAATAACTCTAAGCATTGGCGAAAAAACCTTAGATGAATACAAAGCTTACAAAGAAGCAGGAGCCGACAGGTTTTTAATCAGAATAGAAACAACAGACAAAGAACTTTATAAAAGCTTGCACCCTAACATGGATTTTGACAATCGGGTAGAATGCCTAAGGCACTTGTACAAACTTGGTTATGAAGTCGGCACAGGATGCCTTGTAGGACTGCCAGACCAGAGCATAGAGTCTCTTGCTAATGATATTTTATTTTTTAAAGAAATAAATGCTGATATGATTGGTATCGGGCCTTTTATTCCGAACCCAAACACACCATTAAGCAGCGAATCCGGCGGTACTTTTGATTTGGCTCTGCGTGTTATGGCTGTAACCAGATTACTTTTGCCTTACGCAAATATTCCTGCAACAACAGCAATGGAGACCCTAAATCCAAACGGCAGACTGATTGCACTGCAAAGTGGCGCAAACGTAGTTATGCCAAATGTTACAGAGGGTGATTACCGCAAATTTTATGAACTTTATCCCGGAAAAATCTGTGTTAATGATACTCCTGCCAAGTGCGTAGGCTGTATAACAGGAAAAATAAAAAGCATAGGCAGAGAAGTCTCTAAAACCAAAGGCTTCAGAGCTTCATCTGATTAATTATTCACAAAGGGCAACGACACATAAAAAGTCGTCCCGTGCTCTTTGCTGGTATCAAACCAAATATAGCCCTTGTGAGCCTCTACAATTCGTTTAGATAAGAATAAGCCTGTACCTGCTCCGATTTTTCTTTCAATCGCAAGAGCCATTTCATAACGATTAAATAATTTCTCTTGAATATCAGCAGGAATAGGTTTTCCCATATTATGAACACTTATTATAATCCGATTGTGCTTTTTATAACAATCTATTGTTACTTCTTTTTCTTCTGTACTATGAACAACAGCATTATCTATCAAAACTGAAAATACCTTCAAAATTTCTTGCTTGTCAATTTTTACAACGAAGTCTTCTATCATTGATTTAAGATTTATTTTCGCCTTGCCTGATTTGTCCTCAGCTTTTGCAATAAAGATTGCCTCTTGCAAAACAATTGATAATTTGACTTTTTCTAAATCCAATTTTTTCTTATTTGCTTCATAATTATAAATATCAACAGATTTTTCCAATAAAGTACTTATATTTTGATTGTTTTCTAAAATCTCTTGCAAAATCTCCCTGTTGTTTCCAAAAGAACACTCGGAATAATCCAAAAGATATTCAATAGCTGTCCTTTCTCCAACCAAAGGAACCTGAAAATCATGTGCAAGGGTCAAAACAAAAGAGTTACGCAATTCTTCTGTCTCTATGAATTTTGATATTTCCCAAATAACACTTACAACAGAATCGCTGATAGATTTTATCAAATCTATCTCATCACTCGTCCAAATTCTGATATTTTCTGAGCAAAGAACAATAAAGCCAAGAACTTTTGTTTCTCCATTATACTTGACTAAAGGAACAGAAATTAAGGCCTGAATTTTGTATTTTTGAAAAAAATCTGAAGTTTTTTCAGGATAACATCTTGCCACATCATCCAAAATAAGCGGTTCTAAATTATGAACAAGATTTAAGAATTCATCAATGCATACCTGTGGAAATACAAGATTATTGACAGACAAATCCTTACGGTCAATTACATATTCGTATTTGATTTCTAATTCATCGGGATTGATTTTAGATGATTCCAAAAATAATGTTCTGTTTAAATTAAATATGTCTGACAATTTATGTAAAAGCTTGTTATAAGCATGGTTCAAATCTCTTGTAAGTTTTATTTCTGAAATTATATCTTTCAAAATACTTTCTTTATATGCTATTTTTCTTTGGAACTCATACAGTCTTGATTGGTTCAAAGCATTGCCTGCTTGAATAGCCAAAATCCTTGTAAAATTTCTATCTTCTTCTGAAAAATATTTTTTATCTTTCATAAAATAAAGTCCCAAAATCCCTATAAATTCATTCTTGTAAAATAAAGATATGCCCAATGCTGTTTTCATTTTGCTCTTTTCAAAGAACTTTTCTTCCAAAGAGCCTTGAAGATTATTTTCTTTTATAAATTTTTTCGTATCTGGGATGAATAATTCTTTTATTTCTTTGTTTGCATCTTTCATAAATTTGATTTGCGCTTCTTGTTCAAAGTCTATTCCAACAAGTGAATAAATATCATTCGATGATCTGTACTCAGAAAATTCATCCAGTACAAACAGCTTATTTGTATAGCTTTCAGCTTCTATAAGAAGACAAAGATCTGCTCCAAAGGCCTTGCCTATAGAATCAACTATTAGTTTTTTCATTTGTTTTATGTCGAGAGTACCTCTAATTGTCTCTGTAATTTCTTTTAAAAGAATTTCTTTTTCTAAAGATTTGCGTTGCTGCTCTGTCAATTCTGCCTGATGGAGTGCTATTCCTGCTTGATTGGCAAGTGTACGTACAAAATTAATGTCATCTTCGTTTATTTTTTTATATTTCTTTATATAATTTATTCCAAGAACCCCCAGCAAATCATCTTTATAAACAACAGGTATAACAATACATGATTTGATACCAAATTTATTTAAAAAATCCTCCCCGACCGTTCCATAAAGATTATAATCTTTTTTAAAATCCTCTATATCAGAATACGATACTTCAAGAGTTTCTTTTCTGAAAAAATCTCCCCATCCGTAATCTTCGATATTTAATCCTTCAGGATTTTTTATATCCGAAGAAGAAAGATAAAAAGAGTCTTTCTCTAAAGTAATAAATTTACGAGATTTTGTATCAAATTCATAAAAAGTATTGAAATCCGAATCCAAATATCTGCTGATTTCTATAATAAAAGTTTTCTTTATCTCTTTAACATCAAGAGAGCCCCTGATAAAAGTGATTGAATTTTTTATAATCCTTTCTCTCTCCAGAGCTTGCTTTTCTTTTTGATAAAGATTTGATTGATAAATAGCAATACCTGCTTGATTTGTGACTGTTTTGATAAAATCAATATCAGCTTGGCTTATGTTCCTTTTTTGCTCAAAAGTTATTACAAGATCTCCAAAAAACATATCCCCATGATAAATATTTATTGCCATAGAAGACATAAAGCCCATATCTCTATAAAAATCTTCTACACCACTACCTTTAAGATTTTTTTCTTCTAAATATTTGTCCAAATCACTAAAGATAATATCCTCGCCTTTAAGATGTATTTTTCTTATGAATTCAATGAATCCGGTAATTGAAATAAAATCAAGACCTACAAATGTTTTCACATCGGGGGAAGACAAATATTCATTCCCCTGTAAAACAAAATATTGACCTTGTTCAAAATCATAATCAGCAAAAGCAACTCTATCCGCTTTTAAAAAATCTCCTATCTGATTTACAATTTCATGTTTTATAAAATCAATATCAATAGAACTTCTTATTATTTCAATTATTTTTCTCAGCAAAACTTCTCTTTTGGCTGACTGTTTTTCTTTTTCAAGCAAAACTGCCTGATTCATTGCAATCGAAGTTTGTTCTGCAATTTGTTCCATATAATTTACCATTTCTTCATTCATACCATTGGTTTTTTCATGTGTAAGAACATATATCCCAAACAAATTATCCTCATATACAATAGGTACCAAAAGCCCTGAACCCACTTTATCCTCTCTCAAATTTTGAGCATCAACTGTATTTTCTAAATCATATTCTTTAATAAGTTTTTCACTATCCGTCCAAAAAAATGTTTTTTTATTCGAAATTAATGCTTTAACAAAAAAACCGTAACATTCGCTAAAATCTTTGCCATATCTTCTAAAACTTATTTCATTAGAAGATTCCAGATATTCAGAATATTCATCAGGTATCAAAAAAGTATTTAACTCTTTATTATATTTACTAAAAAAGGACCTCTGCGCTTTAAACATAATTCCAGATTCAAAAACCAAAGAATGTATTATTTCATTTATATCAATAGACTGCCGAACCATATTAACCAATTCTCGTAACATTCTTTCTCTTTGGGCTGACTGTTTTTCTTTTTCATACAATTCGGATTGTCTTATCGCCACATAAACCTGAGAGGCAATGCTCTCTAAGAGATATACGTCTTCTTGCTTCCAAGCTCTAAATTCATCAGCAACTGAAAGAAAAATAATCCCGAATTTGTCTTCATCTCTTCTGATTGGGACGCTCAATATTGACTTTACTTCTAACGCTTGATAAGTTTTTTTATAATATTCAGGAAGATTAGAGCTTTGAAGATTTTCTATTACAAGATTTTGACCTTCTTGCAAAACTTTTTGACCATTATAAGCACCTGCTCTTCTGTCGTAATCTATATCCTCTAATCCTTTTACCGCTTCATATTCTTTGTATTCCTCCCTTACAATCCATTTTGAGAAATCACTTTTGTCAAAAAATTCTACTATTGTAGCTCTTTGAACATTAAATATTTTTGCAACTTCAGCGCATATAATGGTTAATGTCTTGTCAATATCAATAGAACTTCTTATTGTTTCGATTATTTGTCTTAGCAACGCCTCTCTTTGAGCTGTCTTCTTTTCTTTTTCATACAATTCAGATTGTTTTATAGCTACATCCAATTGATTAACAATGGATTCTAAGAATACTATTTCATCTTCAGTCCATTTTTTATAATTATCAATTGAAGATAAAAATAACCCTCCCCAGATTTTTTCTTCTAACTTTATTGGCAAGCCAATTATAGACTTTACTCCCATATTTATATAAATATGTTTGACCTCAGGTGGCATATCTGATTCTTCGAGATTATTGATTATTTTGTTTCTTCTTGTTGTAACATAATAATCTTCCCAATAATCTGCTGCTATTTTATAAACATCATTATTAACTTGCGAAAATTTCTTTATATCTGAATTAACTGAAACTTCCGTAAAATCCTGTCTTTCCCTGAATCTCATCTTGCCGATAAAAACCCTTTGAACATCTTTAATATAGCCCAAAAGCTCTTTGCTGACGCTTTCTAGAATACTTTTAAGCTCAAGAGAACTTCGTATTGTTTCTACTGTTTTTCTGGTTATTCTCTCTCTATCTACCTGAACTTGAGCTTCATCATAAAGAGTTGAGTGTTCTAATGCTATAGAAATCTGCTTTGATAATGCAACTAAAAGCTCTCTGTTTTCATCACTTAACTCAACTCGTTCTTTATAGTGCAAAACCAAAAAAGTTAACTTCTTTTTTTTACACCAAATAGGAATAGCGAAATCAGACTTAATACCACTTTGTCTGAAATATTCTTCCAGTGCAGGGTATTTAATTATTTGATCTTCAAAAAAATGATGTGTAACTTCTACAGGAAGCATTTCTTTTTTCAGCTTTACCTTTTCAAAAAAATAACTTAATCCCTTTTGATTAGGCTCTACATCTTTAAGGCTTTTAATTTTATCAGAAGACAAATATTCTACTTCAGGCTTTAAAAAAGCACCTTCTTCCTGATTGTATTCTCTCAAATAACACCTGTCCGCCTCAAAAATTTTGCCAATTTCATTTACTATTGTCTGTTTCATTTCTTTCATATCAAGACTGCTTCTTATAGTTTCTGTAAGCTGCCTTAAAACTGAGTCTCTCCTTAAAGTGTTTTTTTGTTTTTCATACAGATTTGACTGATAAATAGCCAGACCAATACTGTCTGCTACCCCCATAACAAATTGGATATCCTCGCCGCTAAAAGTCTTTGTTTGTTTTGTATAATGCAAAACAAAAGCCCCCAGTACTTTTCCTGAGTGCCTTATAGGTATCGCGAAAACTGATTTAACATTATATTTTTGATAAAAATCTTCTATCAATGTATCTTGAAGACTATTTTTTACAATATATTTTGATGCGTTTGGAATATTCAAGATTTTGCTATTTATACATACATCGGTTACTCTTGTTGCCTGAACAGCGGGCAAGTCACCTTTCAAACTCATTATATCTTTAGAAGACAAATATTCTGTGTTTACTTTACTGAATTTTTTTGTCAAAGGGTCATACTCGGCTATCAAACACCTGTCTACTCCAAGCAAAGCACCAATACTTTGAACAGAACTATCTTTTATGTTTTTTACATTAAAATTTTTGTGTATATTATCGACAATTTCTTTTGTAGCTCTTATTCTCTTGGATTTTTCTTGAATAATTCTGTTTTTTTCCAAAATCATTAAAACAGTTGAAATCAGCAAAATAACAACAAAAATAACAACAAATTTTAATTCGAGATTTATTAACAACAAAGATAAAATTAACATATTATCCTAACTTTTTTCACAATTGCTTTATATTTTATCCTGTCTGACAATTTACTACATTATGCACTAAGGTATAATGCCTTTATATAATTTAAAATTCAACTAATCCTCAAAGGTGTTTATATGGAAAAAAATAACAATTTCAATATTTCAAACCAAGCCAAGAGAGCTTTCTCAAGCAATCCTGATACCCAAAAAGCTTTGGGTGAAATAAAAAAACAACTTGGTGAGGAAGATTATATTTTTATAATATTTTTTGCATCCCCAAGCTACAACCCCGATGTAATAAGTAAAGAATTTTCAAATACTTTCGTCAATTCTCAAACTTTTGGATGCACTACAGCAGGCGAAATATTTGGGGGCAAATTACTTCATAACTCTATTGTAGCAATGGCTTTTAGCGAAAATATTATCAAAGATTTTCATATCCAAGTAATCCCAAATCTCAATAATCTTAATCAAGTTAATAAAGCCTTTCAGGTATTTTCAGAAAATATAGAGCTAAAAATATCCGCAATTAATCCTGAAAAATATGTCGGAATCATAATCACCGATGGAATACAAGGTTCACCTGAAGATATAATATCGAGGATAAATGAAATCACCGATGTCCCTTTCATAGGCGGCTCTGCCGGCGACAATTGGAAAATGGAACACACATATATTTATGCAAACGGCAAATATTATGAAAATGCAGCATTAATTATTTTACTTGAACCCAAAAATGGCTTCAAAATACTCAAAACTCAAAGCTTTGAACCTGTTGGAGAAGTTTTTACAATCACAGATGCGGATGAGCGAAAAAGATGCGTGAAAACAATAAATAATATCCCTGCAGCACTGTTTTATGCCGCACAAATAGGGGTTCCCATAGAAAAACTTCAAGAAAAATTGCCCAATTATTCAATCGGTCAAATAATTTATGATGAAGCATATTTGCATGACACAATGAAATTTGACGATAAATACAACTTATACTTATACTCCGCAATCCCAAAAGGGGCGGAAATTCAAATTTTAAAAATAACCGATATCCTAAAAGATTTGCAAAATTTAATAGAAAAAGAAATAAAACCTCTTAAACAAATTTCTGCAATCTTAAATTTTAATTGCGGAAGCCGAGATCTCAAAATTAAACAAGAAAACCAAGAAGAAGGCTTCGAAAAATTGTTTGTAAACCTCCCTATAATTGGCTTTGCCACATATGGGGAATTCTTTATTTCTTTCATAAATCAAACATCAACCATGCTGATTTTATTTTAAACCCAAGTTAACAAATCCGCAAAAGAGCCTTCTGCCGTGTTTGTAAGATTATTAAACTGTTTTTCATCTACCAAAATCGCCGCAAAAACATTTGTAATTTTTTCATCCCAACGAATACCTGCTCCTGATATAAAAAAGTTTGCAATTTCAAGATTAGAAACCCCTTTTTGCTGCCGAATAAGGTCATAAGTATCAGCAATAGAAATGATTTGAGATTCCAGAGACAACTCCTCATCAGAAAGCCCGAAAGGATACCCTGTACCGTCTTTATATTCATGATGCTGTTCTATGAAACCAAAAACCTCTCCAAACATAGCTTTTTGAGCCAAAATTTTTCTGGTAGCCAAAATCGGATGCATTTTGATTAGAGCAACTGTATCCGCATTATTGTTATTGGCAGGGTCAATCAAAATCTTTTGAGGAATGCATAAATACCCGACATCATGCAAAATAGCAGCAACAACTAATTTTTTGATTACCGGTTTCGAAAGATTCAATGCCTTGGCAATCCCGACGCTTACTTTTGCCACAAACAAAGAATGATTGAACAAAACATCACCGTATTGTTTAATCAAAGTCAAATATCTTGCCAACTCTTTTCCCACAACCATATTATAGTCTCTATCCATTATGAGACCTTCTTCGTAATTCGATTTTTGAGGAGCTATACTTGTTATTTTTTCTTGCAAATCCACAAAAATATTTTGAATATCAATTGAATCATAAGGATACTGAACGTAACCGGCTTTAATAAAAAACGCCCTGTCATATCTTTTTTCGATAGTTAAAGCTAAATAATTAATGAAATTATCGACAACTTCATTATTATCCAAATAACTCAAAATATAAAAAGTGTTATCCCAAAAAGAATAACAGTCTTTTTGATTAACAATAGCTCTTTTTATTTGCTTTGATACAAGCCCAAAAACCTCTGTAGATGCCATTCTGCTATCAAAAGCCTCGACCTCAATCGAAATCAAAGTAAAAGCATCCTCTATTGCATAAGATTCGCTGGCACTTTTTTCAACTTTTGAAATGAAAAGGGTTTGATTTGTTAGCTCTAATGTATTTGGCATATAAATTCTTTCAAACTATTTAGCGTCCTTTTTTTATTTTAAAGTTTTTTCGGCAAATTTGCAAAGGGCATCATCAAGTTTGTCTATATTTTTTGCTCCTGCCTGTGCAAAGTTTGGTCGCCCACCGCCTTTTCCTTCGCATTCTGAGGCAATTTCATTGACTATCTGCCCTGCATTATACCCCTTGGCGATAAAATCATCAGATATTTTGGACATTATCATGATTTTTTCATCGAAAACCGATGCCAAAACAACAATCGAGCTGCCTAATTTGTCCGAAATTTTTTCAATAACTTGCTTCAACCCATCAGGCGCAATCCCGTCAATCCTTTTGCACAAAAACTTTTCGCCCTGTAAATCTTTTGCATCTAAAAGCAAATTATCTACCTGTGACAAAGCCATTTTAGCCTCTAGGTCTTTAAGTTTTTTGGCAATTTCTTTATTTTCATTAATAATTTTTTCAACACGCTCGAAAACCTCTGATGTAGGGGCTTTGAAAACATCGGCTATTTTATCAAATTCTTTTGATTTTTGATTAAAATACTCAATTGCAGCCTCTGAACAAATCGCCTCAATACGTCTTGTGCCAGCTGATATAGCGCCTTCTGACAAAATTTTGACAAGACCAAGTTGCGAAGTATTTTTGACATGAACTCCTCCGCAAAGCTCTTTTGAAACTTCCCCTATTGAAACAACTCTGACTTTTGAGTCGTATTTTTCGCCAAAAAGTGCAATTGCTCCTCGTTTTTTGGCTTCTTCGATATCAAGAACTTCAGTTGAGCATGAAATTTCCTCAAAAATCCAAGAATTAATTAAATTTTCGACTTTTCTGATTTCATCTTTACTTACTGCCCTGTCAAAACTAAAATCAAAACGAGCTCTGCCGACTTCTACCAAAGAGCCTTGCTGTTTGACTGCATCGCCGACAACTTTTATCAAAGCTGATTGAAGCAAGTGCGCCAAAGAGTGATGAGCTATGATATTTTTACGGTTTTTATTGCCAACTTTTGCCACAAGCTCATCGCCTGATACAATTTCGCCTTGCAAAACTTTTACTTTATGAACAAAAACGCCGTTGAATTTTTGCACATCAAAAACTTCTGCTTCAAAGCCGTTTGATGAAGTCAAAACACCTTCATCAGCAACTTGTCCGCCTGATTCAGCGTAAAAAGGTGTTTTATCAAGCACTACTTCAAGGTTTTCACCTTCACCTATTACTGCTAAAACTTTTGCCCCAAAAGACAATTCATCATATCCTACAAACTCAGTCTCGCCGTATTTTTCGACCAATTGCGCATACACCAAATCATCGGTCAAATTAACTTTTTTGCGAGCTTCTTTTGCTCGAGTTTTTTGCTCAGCCATCGCAACTGCAAAACCTTCTTTATCGACTTTTATTCCTTTTTCTTCGGCGATTTCAACTGTCAATTCAAGAGGAAAACCGTATGTATCGTACAATTTGAAAGCTTCTTCGCCAGATATTTTAGAACCCTTAATAAGCAATTCATCTAAAAGACTTTGCCCTTTAGTTAATGTTTGCGCAAATCTTTCTTCTTCTTTTTTGATTACATCAACGATTTTGGCTTTGTTTTGAAGCAATTCGGGATATACATCGGCGTAATTCTGCACCACAACCTCAACCAATCCATGTAAGAAAATATTATCTAAGCCAAGAATTTTGCCATGACGCAATGCACGGCGCAAAATCATACGGAGCACGTAATTACGTCCCTCGTTGCCTGGAATAAGTCCATCTGCAATCATAAAACTTACGCAACGAATGTGGTCTGTAATAATCCTAAGACTGATATCGGTTTTAGGATTTTCGGCATATTTTTTACCCGTAATTTTGCAAACTTCATCCAAAATCGGACTAAGCAAATCCGTCTCAAAAGTAGAACTTTTGCCCTGACAAACCATTGTAATTCGCTCTAAACCCATACCTGTATCGACATTTTTCTTTTCAAGAGGAGACAAATTGCCTTCTTCATCTTGGAAAAGCTCCATAAATACAAGGTTCCAAATCTCAACAAATCTGTCACACTCGCAAGTGTCTATTCCGCAGCCATCAATG
>CAYUHE010000031.1:0-22226 GCA_964444415.1 uncultured Gammaproteobacteria bacterium | reverse complement strand
TATATACGACCATCGCCATTCACCGCGTGAATCTTTGTCTTTGTACTGGATGGAACTGTATAACAAATTGGCGTTGCCAATGATGTCTTTGATTTTTGTTTTGATTGGTGTACCTTTGGCAATTACCCCTCCTCGAGTGCGTTTCAACAGAGGTTTTTTGTTCAGTATCGGGGTTATATTTACTTATTACATCTTGAAAGCGCTCTCTGTTTCTTTAGGCGAAACATGCATGCTGCCTGCCTTTGTGGCAGTATGGATGCCAAATATAGTTATAGGCTCAGCAGGGGCTTATATGTTTTATAAAAAAGCTTTTAAAATATAAATTTACAAAAGACTTGATTTCAAAACATGTTTTTTATAAAGTACAATGTACAAGCCGAAGACGGTTGGTAATTTATTTTAAAACACATTGTGTGCCAGCTCAGGTAAGACCAAATATTTAAATTTAAATATGAAATCTTATTATTAATCTGCGGTTTGTAACGCAGATTTTTTGCGTTATTTGGCAAAAAAGAGCGTTTAAGGATACACAACCATCCTGAAAGGGGTACAACGAAATGGCAACAAAAGCTTTCAAGGCAGAAAAAATCGAAGCCGTAAGAGAGAAAATTTCAAAAGCTAAAGTAGCTATTGTTACTGAAAATAAAGGTCTTTCTGTTGAGAAAATCACGCAATTAAGACGTGAACTTCAAAAAGAAAATGGCGATTATACAGTAGTGAAAAATACTTTGGCCAAAATTGCTCTTAAAGGCACAGAATTTGAACCTTTAGCAGAATTATTGACAGGCCCTATTGTTTTGGCTCTTGGTTTTGAAGACCAAGTTTCACCTGCAAAAGTGATTGCTCAATTTGCTAAAGACAAAGCAAATACTGACAAAATCGCAGTTAAAGGCGGCTGTTTAGACGGTGCTTTATTGACTGCAAAAGATGTTCAATACTTATCAAGTCTTCCAAGCAAAGAAGAGCTTTATGCAAAAATGCTTGGCTGCGTAAATTCACCGGCAAGTGGCATCGCGAACTCTGTAAATGCAGTTCTAAGAGCTCTTGTTTATACGGTTGATCAAGTAAGACAACAAAAAACAGCATAGCGGATTTTGACAAGAGTGAGCGAAAGCGAAAATCGTTCTTGCGAAACTTCTGACGGAGCGAACTTTACAAAAGTAAAGAAAGCGGAGTGAAAGAAGATGAGCCGTCAATAATCCAAGACAACGTACAAAAAGTAAAAAGTAGTAAATTTTAAAAAGGAGAAATAAAAAATGAGTAAAGTATCAACAATCTTAGAAAACATCGAAGCTTTGACATTGTTAGAAGCAGCAGAATTAGTAAAAGCTATGGAAGAAAAATTCGGCGTATCAGCAGCAGCTCCAGTAGCAGTTGCAGCAGCTGCAGGTCCTGCAGTAGCAGCTGAAGAAGAAGTTTCTACAGTTGACGTAATTTTGGTATCTTGTGGTGCTAACAAAATCAACGTATTGAAAGAAGTTAGAACTATTACAGGTCTTGGCTTGAAAGAAGCTAAAGATTTGGTAGATGCAGCTCCAAAAGCTGTTAAAGAAGGTATCGAGAAAAAAGAAGCTGAAGAAATCAAGAAAAAACTTGAAGAAGTCGGCGCTACAGTTGAATTTAAATAGTTGATGCCAGAGTTTGCGTTGCAAACTCAACAGAAGCTATAACGAATGTAAAGTTCTAAAAAAGAGAGGTTAACGCCTCTCTTTTTGTGCTAAAATTTATACAAGAAACAAGTTTTAAACCGAATTGCAAATAATCATGAAATAGGTAAAAAATGAAACTAGAACAATCAACTTCAGAAAATTCTTTTAAATATATATATTTGCTCAAAAGGATTTATAAATATATTCATCCTGTTATGCCAAGAGTAATTATGGGGTTTTTAGTCGCAATACCAGTAGGGCTTTTAGATGGAGTTGTTGCTTTTTCTTTGAAACCATATATGGATGTAGTTATAGGTCAAAAAAATATGCTTTGGGCTGCTTTAATTCCTTTTGCAATAGTATTTCTTGCTGCACTGCAAGGAGTTTTGAGATACCTAAACGGTTATTTGACCGATTGGACAAGCCAAAAAATTACAAATGCTGTTAAAACTGACCTTTTCAAAAAACTTACATCCATGGATACAAGATTTTTTGACCAAAATTCATCAGGCATAATTTTGAGCCGCTTTTTAAGTGATCCCGATACTGCTTCAAGAGGCATCATTGAAGACCTTAAAACACTTACTACTTCTAGCTTTGGGGCGTTAGCTCTTATAGGAGTAATGCTATACAACTCCTGGAAACTTGCTTTAGTCGGTGTAGTAGTTTTGTGTGTTGCATTTTTGCCTGTAATTTTAATTCGCAAAAGAGTCAAGGCTGCATCAAACAAAAACATAGTTATCGGCGGAAATATAGTAACAAATTATAGCGAAACGTATCAAGGAAACAAAATTGTCACAGCTTACAATCTTCAAACTCAGCAAAGAGAAAAATTTCAAGCCAAAATTTGGGAATCTTTTGCTGTAAATATGTCTTTAATCAAGCGTACAGGGTGGATGAATCCCTTAATGTATACCATTGCATCTATTGGAATAGCACTTGTTATGGGATACGGAACTCACTTAATTTTGGCAGGCGAAATGACAGCAGGAAGTTTTACTTCTTTTGTTACATCCCTTTTACTTTTATACAAACCTGTAAAAACAATGGGGAACACCCTTACAGGGATGCAGTCGATTTTTGTTTCTATAGGAAGGGTTTTTGAATTGTTTGATATTCAGCCCGAACTTCAAGAAGTAACTGATGCCGTCGAAATAAACGGCTTACAACAAGGCATATCTTTTGAAAATGTTTATTTTGAATATGTGGAAAATACTCCAGTATTGAAAAACATCAACCTGAATGTAAATCTCCGTGAAACCCTTGCTATAGTGGGTAATTCTGGAGGGGGCAAAACAACCTTTGTCAACTTAATTCCTCGTTTTTACGATGTTACAAAAGGCTCTATCAAAATTGACGGAATTGACGTAAAAAATATCAAAATGACTTCATTAAGAAATAATATTGCTGTTGTTTTTCAAGATAATTTCTTATTTTCAGGAACAATCAGAGAAAATATTATGATGGGCAATCAATCCGCTTCTGATGAACTACTTCAAGAGGTTTTGCATGCAGCACATCTTGATGACATGATACAAACTCTTCCAAAAGGCTTGGACAGCATAATCGGAGAGAGGGGTACAACCCTTTCAGGCGGGCAAAGACAGCGAGTTGCAATTGCAAGAGCGATGATAAAAAATACTCCTATTATCATTCTTGATGAAGCAACGTCAGCTCTTGATAACAAATCTGAAAAGATTGTGCAAAAAGCGCTTGATAACCTGATGAAAAATAAAACTGTTTTTGTAATTGCTCACAGGCTTTCGACCATCCAAAATGCAAATCGAATTGCTGTTATAAATGAAGGCGAATTGGTTGAAATAGGAAGCCATGAAGAACTTATGCGGATTGAAAAGGGGATTTATCAAAATCTTTATTTGACTCAATTCAAAAAAGAAGAAGTTCTTGCTTAATTAAATGCCAAAACAGATTGTTTTTGATACAATGAAATCAACATACGAGCAGGAAAAGAGGTCCAAATGAAAGGCATTGTTTTAGCAGGCGGAGCAGGCACAAGACTATATCCGGCGAGTATTCCGATTTCAAAAATACTCTTGCCGATTTATGATAAACCTATGGTTTATTATCCTATTTCAATTTTGATGTTGGCAGGAATTAAAGATATACTTATAATTTCCAATCCTAAAGATTTGGATAATTTCAAAAAACTTTTAGGAGACGGTTCGAATTTTGGCGTAAAATTTTCATACGCCGTGCAAGAAATCCCCCGAGGAATAGCTGATAGCTTTATTATTGCAGAAGATTTTATCGGAGATGACAATGTAGCTTTGATTTTGGGTGATAACTTGTTCCATGGTCAAGGATTTTCATCAACTCTAAAAAGAGTTGTCAAAGAAAATAAAGGTGCAACAGTATTCGGCTACCACGTAAAAGACCCTGAAAGGTTTGGCGTGGTTGAATTTGACAAATCCGGCAAAGTTTTGAGCCTTGAAGAAAAGCCGGAAAATCCAAAATCGAAATATGCAGTAACAGGTTTATATTTTTATGACAATAATGTCGTTAAATACGCCAAAAACCTTCAGCCATCCGCTCGAGGCGAACTTGAAATAACAGATTTGAACAAAATCTATCTGGAAAAAAATGCTTTGAATGTCGAAATTCTTACCCGTGGCTTCGCTTGGCTTGATACAGGAACGCACGAATCACTTTTGAAAGCGAGTAATTTTGTTTATTCCATGGAAGAAAATAAAGGTGAAAAAATTGCCTGTCTTGAAGAAATAGCTTACTTAGAGGGCTTTATTTCAAAAGATGAATTACTGAAAAATATTTCGCATATAAAAAACAATGATTATTATAATTACTTGGCAAATTTAGAATAAAAAAGAGGTTATATATGAAAAATCTTATCGGCTTAATTTTGGCAGGTGGCTCCGGAGCAAGACTTTGGCCTATGAGCAGAGAGCTTTACCCAAAACAACTTTTGAAGCTTAATTCGCCAAAAAGTTTACTCCAAAATACATTTTTACGTCTGAATAAACTGACTTTGTCCGAAAATATCATCACAATTACAAATACAAAACACCAATCAGACATCAAAATTCAATTGAGTCAGCTCGGCGATTTCCCTGTAAATATTCTCTCTGAACCTCTTTCGAGAAATACAGCTCCTGCAATTGGAATTGGCGTGGATTATGCCTTAAAAAACAATCCTGATGCGATTTTTTTGGTAGTCCCTTCAGATCATTTAATTATTGATGATGAAAAATTTATTTCGACTGTAAAAAAAGGTTATGAACTGGCAGAAGAAGGACATATTGTTACTTTTGGAATAAATCCTAACTATGCTGATACAGGTTATGGCTACATAAAAGCCGAAAAAAGCTTGAATGATTTCGCATTCAAGGTGGATGAATTCAAAGAAAAACCCGATGCAAAAACAGCCCAAGAATACGTTGATTCTAAAATTTATTACTGGAACAGCGGGATTTTTATGTTCAAAGGCTCTGTAATTCTCCAAGAACTCAAAAAACATTGTCCTAAAATTACCGAGGTTTTGGCTGAAGCTGAATACCTTGAAACCAATCCTAGCTTGAGTTATGAGACTTATGAAAAAATGCCTGGGATTTCAATTGACTATGCGGTAATGGAAAAATCTGACAAAATTGCCCTTTTACCTCTTGAGTCTGATTGGAATGACCTTGGTTCGTGGCAATCAATTTATGATATTTCTGAAAAAGATGAAAACAACAATGTTGTCAGCGGAAATATTATTAATGTTAATTCTACAAACTCTCTTTTATACTCAAACTCCAAATGCATCGCCACAATAGGTTTAGATAATGTTGTAATTATCGAAACGGAAGACGCGATTTTGGCTTGCGATAAAAATAAAGTACAAGATGTCAAAAAAGTTTTTGACGAATTAAAATCAAAAAACAGCGATTTGCACTTGATTCACAAAACTGTATTTCGCCCCTGGGGCTTTTATACTTGCATTGAAGGCGGCGAAGGATATCTTATCAAAAAAATTCAGGTGCATCCAAAACAAAAACTGTCTATACAAATGCACAACCACAGAAGCGAGCACTGGGTAGTCATTTCAGGTAAAGCAAAAGTTTTACTTAATGATAATAAATATACGCTCGAAGCCGGACAAAGTATTGATATTCCTTTGCAAGCAAAGCATTCACTCCAAAACCCCTATGATGCAGAATTGAGCATTATAGAAGTTCAAAAAGGCGACCATATTTCAGAAGAAGATATAATCAGGTTTGAAGATATGTATGGAAGGGTGTAGTTAATTATTTTATGTCATAATAATCTTATGGAAAAAACTGCTCTGAAATTAAAAAGTATTTTGAACCCGATTGAAGAAAATCTCCGGGAATTTAATCCGAAACTTCTGGAAAATTTTGCTTCTGATAATATTCTTATCGACAAAATTGCCAAATATATCCTCGAATCCGGCGGCAAAAAACTTCGCCCGAGTCTTGTGTTTTTATTTGCCAAAATGATTGGTGAAATAAATCCTCAACACTATAATCTTGCCTGTGCTGTCGAATTAATCCATAGTGCAACGCTTGTTCATGATGATATAATTGATGATGCCGACAAAAGACGCAACCAAGAAACAATACATTCCAAATGGGATAATAAAACAGCGGTCTTGGCCGGGGATTATCTTCTTGCGAAAGCATTAAAACACCTTATAAAAACCAAAAATTCAGCTGTTTTGGAAATTTTTACCCAAATAACCGAAGAAATTTGCCAAGGCGAAGTCGAGCAATTTACAAATACAAATGACCTTTCAGTAGATGGTTATATTGAAAGGGCAAAAAGAAAAACAGGTATGCTTTTTAGTTTGTGTACGCAAGGAGCTTGCGAGATTTCGGAGAATGAAAATATTGAAAATGCCAAAAATTACGCCCTAAATCTCGGCATTGCTTTTCAAATAACGGATGATTTGCTTCTTTTTAATAAAAATTACCAAGAAAAAAGCATAAAAACTGATTTCCAAAACTCAACATTCACGCTACCGGTGATTTTGGCTACCCAAAATGGTGCCGAAATTGACTTTGAATGCAACTTTGAAAACTTTAAAAAACAAATACTTAATACAAATGCCATAGACAAAAGCTATGAACTTGCACTAAAATATAGCCAACAAGCTATAGAAAATATTAGCGTATTTAAGGACAATCAATATAAATATTCGCTCTGCTATTTGGCGAAATATGTTGTAGATAGAGAGTTTTAAATGAGTCTTAAAAAGAAATCTATGAAATCAAAAATTACAGCGTTTTTGAAAGAAACAATCGAGACGATAGTCACGGTATTAATTATGGTTGCAATTATTCGATTTTTTATCGGAGAACCTCGCCTAATCCCTTCAGGCTCAATGCATCCGACTTTGCTTGAAGGAGACAGATTATTTATTGAACGCGTAACTCATTTTTTCAAAAAGCCCGAACGCTTTGATATAGTGGTCTTTTACCCTCCTTATGAAAATCTTGGGGAAACACCATGGGATTGGTTTACTCGCCTGACAGGGCTTTTTAACAAAGATATCGCTTATATCAAACGTGTTATAGGCGTTGGCGGAGACAAAATAGAAATTAAACAAGACAATGCTGATAAAGTAAGAGTTTTTCTAAACGGAAAAGCTCTGGATGAAAAATATATTCTAGACGGTGAAATCCCAACTTGCACAGGCAAAATGAACTGTTCTGTAACAGTCCCTGCAGGAAATTATTTTGTAATGGGTGATAACCGAGCAAACAGCTACGATAGTCGTTATTGGGGCTTTTTACCCGATGATAGAATAATCGGGCGTGCAGTCTTTAGGTTTTGGCCTGTAACCAGAATAAAACCATTAGGACATTAATTTTAAAACCTACGGAATAAGTTTTAAAATCAAATCAAAAACAAGCTGCAAAACCAAAAAAGCAACAATAGGAGAGATATCAAGCCCACCAAAAGGCGGTATTATCTTTCTGAAAGGTGCAAAAAACGGTTCTGAAAAGTCATGCATAAACTTGAATGGCTGTTTCCACCAATCAATATTTGGAAACCATGTCAAGAGAATTCTCAACACCAAAATTACATAAATAAGCTGGAATAACTGTGCTATAGACTCTTTCAATATATAGTCTCCTTTTTATAATTCAATTCTCTCTATCATTGTGAATAAAAGTTTTTTAAGTTTTTCGTTATTTTCTTCAACCACACGATAGACTTCTTCCATTGTCACAGGCTCAGAATCAGAGACCAAGCCAGCATCATAGTCCGTAATCAAAGAAATATTAACAACATCCATATCAAGTTCTTTAACCAAATAAGCTTCAGGATACTGCGTCATACTAATAACTTCCCACCCTTGGGCTGTATAATATTTAGATTCGGCTTTTGTACTAAATCTCGGTCCTTGGATGACGATAATTGTACCGCCAGCATGTACAGGGATATCAAGTTCTTCAGCCACTTCTACTGCTAACTTGCTCAAAGTCGGACAGTAAGGGTCAGCAGGCGAAATATGTTTGACTTCAGGCCCTTCAAAAAACGTATCGTGTCTTCCCCAAGTTTTGTTCACAAATTGATCACAAATTACGAAATGCCCAGGGGCAATATGCTTTTGCAAACTTCCTGCAGCGCAAGGACAAATAACTTTTTTAACACCTATTTTTTTCATAGCCCAAACATTTGCACGATAATTAATCATACTTGGCAAAATAGAATGATTAGCACCATGCCTTGGCAAAAAAGCTACTCGTTTATTGCCAATTTTACCTACAGTAATTTTTTCGCTCGGAGCGCCATAAGGAGTCGAAACCGAAATTTGCTCCGTATTTTCTAAAAACTTGTAAAATCCTGAGCCACCAAAAACACCAATATCAGCTATATCTTCTATTTTCAACATCTTAAAACTACTCCTTGTAAAACTCTTAATTCATTTTTAGCACAAATTTGGGCAAGGTTCAACAAAGTAACATAGGTCTCATATATTAATAAAAAATTTGTATTGCAAAAATACAACCAGAGCAAGAATACCCAAACCTGTCAAAATCGTGGGGAAAAACGGGTTATTTTTGCTGAAAAGAATAGTTATAACAATCAAAAAAAACATCGTCGGGAAAAGTCCCAAAAATGCTGAATGGGCAAAATTTCCCAATAAAACAAGGTCCTTTTTCTCAACATAAAGCCAGAATAAAGTAAGTAAAATATTTATAGGAAAAGCTGCCATAAAACCGCCTATAAGGGTATATTTTTTGGCTATTTCCGTAATCAAAACTATCGCTAATGCGGATGTAATCAATTTTATAATAAAAAACATGTTTACCTCGTGAAATTAATTAGGCTTGCCTAACATTTTATATAGTAAGGCAAACCTTACCTTTTGTCAAACAAAAAACCTGACTTAAATCGAATGAATTAAGCAGGCATGCTACATATAAATATCTAATTTCTAGACTCTCAACCCCGGTAGACACAATTTCGAATTAAAAACTATAGCATCTTTGCAAATGCTCAATATCCTTAATTTTTGTTTCATATAAATAACTAATAAAATCTAAACGGTTCTCATCAAAGCTTGAAAGAACGATATTTATTTCAAAGCCGTCAGAGCAAAAAGGTTCATAATCGTAAACCACATAAGAATTGTATTTACTTTTCCATTCCCTCTTTTCTATGCGACAACCATTTTCGACAGCAATATTTTCAAGCCAAGGCAAAATTTCTTTACTGACATTTTTAAATTCAAGTTGGCTAATTGCGTGGCCATAGCTGCCCTGCCATTTTTTAATCAACATTAGGTTATCTCCTTTTCAACTGCGTCTTAGACATCCAACTTTTACCTATAACCAGTTTAGGAGAGTGAACCGAATTTTTTAATCTACTAAAGTATAAAGTTTTGAATATAAATGTTACCCTAAAAGATTACTCTATAAGTTATGTCATACTTCGCCTATAAGAAGAGTTGAAGTTTTTGATGTCTTGATACTAGCCGTCTGAAACGAACTAAGAAACGATATAAAGATTATGTAAGGAAATCAAGTTTTTGTTTTTTTGCATTTATAATAAGAAAGTCGAAAAGAACATTTTTAAAATGATGAGGTCAAAATGCAAGCAACCATAGATACAATTGCAATCCCAACAACAGCCAGTACAATTGATTATTTGTTAAATAAAATCGAGAAAGCTGATGCTAACTTGAAAAATTCTATCGAAAACAAAATCGTAAGTATCGGAAGTAAGGTTATTCCTGATTTAATCAGAAATCTTTCTACTGCAAAAGGTATGAAAAGAGGCGTTGTTGCAATGAGTCTTATCAGAAATGGTAAAGAAGCTTTGAATTATCTAAGAGATTTCGCAATGCAAAACCAAGAACAAGCTTGGATGGCGAATTATATTATCAACGAAATCGAAGCTTGCTAATAATAAATATTTAAAACCCCAAAAAAGGAATCTTAAGCTAAGATTCCTTTTTTGTTTTCTAATGCTATTTTACGATTTATGCCCTGAGCAAGAGAGGCTACACCCACAATAGCTGCAGGAATAAACACCCATGATGCAAAAGGCCGCTGTGAAATTTTTGCCAATTGAACCATCTCTGCAAATGCATGCGAAAGCTGTTCTTGAATAGGCTTTGAGGGTTCTTTACTAATTTTATATTTTATCCTTGGTATATTATCTTCGCCATTTTGAGCAAGACCTTTAATATTTTGACCATAATTCTCAAGATTTTCTTTTACTATAATCCCATTTTTAGCTTGGGCCAATAAATTTGATGCCATATCGCTGGTATTTTCGAATTTATGCAAAAGTTCATTTTTATCTTGTGATGCCAAATCTTTTAAAATATCCGCCTGAAGGACTTTTAAGGAATTGTTTAATTCCTCTGAATCATTTTTATCAATATTTTTTATGAGCGGCTCATTTATTAACTCTTCGATGCCTTTATTTTTAAGCTCAGGTAAAATATTTTTTAAGTCAGCTGACGTAAGAGCTGTTTTAAGTGTTCTGGCATCTTGAATGCTAGAAGAAGAATAATCCTTTATAAACTGATTAACTATATTTTGAACAGATTGTTTTTTTTCAGGATTTTGCTTTGATATTTCAGAGAAAAACTCGTCAGAAACCGGGAGGTGTTTTCTTGCTAAAGAGCCTGAAATAGCACCTATTGCGACCCCAAAAGTAGTTCTTAAAAAAACATTTGGATTATTTTCATTCGCATTTTTCTCAGGCTTTTTGCCAAAGCCTAAATTTACAGCTTGAACTTTCATTATATTTACCTTGAATAGAAACCTTTTAAATTTTTGACCGTTAGAGTGGAAATTGGTTTTTCAACTTTATACTCTAAACAGATATAATAAACCCTTTTATTGAAAATTGCAAGGCTATTATATCTGTTCATTAAAATGATGTAGATTTATATGCTTAAGCGTTAACTTTTTTGGTTAAGCGAGATTTTTTTCTTGCAGCTGTATTTTTGTGCAAAACACCTTTGCCTACTGCTTTATCGTACAATTTATAAGCTTGTTTCAAGTTTTCTTTTGCATCATCAACTTGACCTTCTTTTAAAGATTCTAAAACTTTTTTAACAGCTGTTTTAATTGAAGATTTGAAAGCAACATTGCGTTCGTTGTTACGCTCTGTTACCAAAATTCTCTTTTGCGCTGATTTGATATTAGCCAATTTAACTTCTCCTTTAGTATAATTTTTTAGCACTGCAAAAGTGCTGATTTGAGATGAATAACTCACTAAGTATAATATATAAAGAAAAGAAGTAAATAGGTTTCAAGTTTTTTTGAAGTATATTTTAATATTTTATTAAACATTAAAATTTAAAATCTCGGAAAATCTGATTTTTTGTCTTGTTTATTGGGTTATTTATCTTATATTTTTTTTGTACTATAATTTAAAAAAATCCAAAAGAGGAAAAAATCTTGAGCATTACATTAGAAAAACTCCAAGGACTAATTGCAGGAGAAGGCGAATTACCTATAAAATTTGCGCAAAATGCCAAAAAAAGCGGCTTCCAAGTAGTTGCTATTTCACTATCTTCCAGCAATAGAAATGAATTAAAGAAAATTTGCGATAAAGTCTACGCTTTTGGACCGGGGGAAATAATCAAAATTAAAGAATCCCTGAAAAACGACGGCGTAAAACAATTGACATTTCTTGGCAAAGTAAGCAAAGGAATGCTCCTTAAAAACCCTAAACTTGATCTTGAAGCGTTCAGATTACTTAAAGAAGCCGTAAGACTTAATGATGATGCGGTTATGATGCTTGCTGTAAATGAGCTCGCGAGCATAGGGGTAGAGGTTTTAGACCAAACAATATTTATCCAAAACCTTATGATTCCAAAGGGAGTTCTTTCAAAAACTCAACCGACACCTGAACAAATACAGGATGTAGAATACGGTTATGAAATCGCTAAACAGATGGGCGACTTGGATATCGGACAATCAGTTGTAATAAAAAATAAAATGATTATGGCAATTGAAGCTATTGAAGGCACAGACTGCGCTATTGAACGTGGCGGGAAACTTGCCAAAAAAGGAGCTGTTATCGTAAAAGTGAGCAAACCCAACCAAGACAAGCGTTTTGATATCCCGACAATAGGGCTTAGAACCCTAAAAAAAATGAAAAGCGTAAAGGCATCTGTTTTAGCTGTTGAAGCGAACCAATCAATAATTGTTCAACAGGAAAAAATGACAGAATTTGCCGACAAAAATAAAATTGTTATAATAGCTATATGAAAAAACTGTTTATAATTACAGGCGAGCACTCCGGTGACACTCATGCAAGCTATGTCGTAGATGAAATTAAAAAATTATCTCAAGACATTGAAATTGAAGCTATCGGTGGAAATTGTCTCAAATCAAAAGGTATCAAGCTTTTCTCCGACCATTCAAAAATGGGGAGTACAGGATTAACCCCGAAAATTATTTTTGACCATCTGAAATTGGGAGCAAATCTTGTAAATTATCTGAAAAAAGATTTCAAACCCGATGCTGTTCTTTTGATTGATTACGGCGGGTTTAACCTGAAAATTGCAGAAGAATTAAAAGGCAGCGGCATCAAAGTTTTTTATTATATTTGCCCGCAGCTTTGGGCTACACGTAAAGGCAGAATCAAGCAAATAAAAAAATACGTCGGTAAAGTATTTTTGACCCTCCCTTTTGAGAAAGAAATCTATGACAAAGAACAAATTCCATCACAGTTTGTAGGGCATCCGCTCGTAAGTCAGCTCCCTGAGGCTTATGACAGACGAAAATTTATTGAAGAAAATAATTTGGACCCAAATAAAAAAATCGTGGGGATTTTTCCGGGAAGCAGAAAAATGGAACTTGAAAATCTGCTTGGGACTTTCATTTCTGCAGCAGAGATTTTAAACAAAAAATCTGCTGATATTCAATTTTGTATAGCTCAGGCACCGAATATTTCAGATGAAACCTTGCAGAAGTATTTTAAAAACACAAATCTTGACATAAAAATCTTAAAAAATCAAAATCATCAACTCTTGAGCTGTGCAGATGCTTTGATTTTGGCATCTGGAACCGTAGCTCTTGAAGCGGCTTTATATAACACCCCAATGATTATAAGCTACAAGGCACACTGGTTCGTATACTTTGTATACCTTTGCATCAGAGACATAAAATTTGCTGCGTTGCCTAATATAATATTAAATCAGGAAATTATAAAAGAATTCATTCAGCAAAAATCTAGACCTGATTTGATTGCAGATGAAGTTTATGATTTAATTTTTAACAATAATAAAAAAAATATACTATCTGATAAATTGAAACAAATGAAAGATATGCTTAGCGACAAATGTTCTTCCAAAGAAGTTGCTAAAGCACTTCTTGAGGAGATATATGCCCATAAAAAAACGTAAATATTTGAGTAAAGATAAATATTTTTTCGAAACATTCCAAATAAATTTTGTTTCTAAAGTTTTTTCTTCTTATATTTTACCTCTCGATAAATCTTTAAAATTTAAAAAAATATACCTCGAAAAATATGACGGGCCGGCAATATATGCAATTTGGCATGCAAACCAATATATTTACCTTGCAAAAGACCATTCGCAAAGACAAAAATTCAACCTTCTTATAAGTCCTAGCAACGATGGAGATATGATTGCAAAAGTTTGCCATCAAATGAATTTTTCGCTTATACGCGGTTCTACCAAAAGAGAAGGGGTTTTTGCGATAAGAAAAATGATTCAAAGACTTAAAAATGAAGAAAGTATTGCATTCACAGTTGATGGGCCAAAAGGGCCAAGGCAAAAGGTTAAAGAAGGTTTGATTAAAATAGCTCAAATGGCACAAGTGCCGATAATACCTACAATGCCAGCTACTAAATATAAATTCACATTCAATTCTTGGGACAAGTATGAACTCCCTTACTGGTTTTCACCATCTTTGGCTGTTTATGGCGAACCGATTTTTGTACCAAAAGATGCAACAAAAGATGACATCGAAAATTACAGAGTTATAATAGAAAATAAATTATTCGAATTAAAAAATTTGGCAGAGGAAGAATTAAAAAAGAAATAAGAGGAAATTATGGTAGCAAATGCAATTACGATTTTACGTTCACTTTTATCTTTTGTTGTTATAGCGATGCTATTTCACCATACAAAAAACATGTATATAGCGGCTTTCATCCTTACTATTGTTGTAATTTGGATGGATGGGCTAGACGGATTTTTTGCAAGGCTTTTAAATGAATGCTCAAAATTTGGTGCTTTACTTGATATTTTGGGGGATAGAATTGTCGAAAACGTATACTGGATATCATTTGCTGTCTTAGGCTGGATTCCTCTTTGGATTCCTTTGGTTGTTATGTCGCGCGGAATGATTACCGATGCACTTCGCAGCGTGGCTATGGAGCAAGGTTATACAGCTTTTGGTTCAGAAACTATGATGCAATCCAAAATCGGTAAATTCATTGTAACATCAAACTTGTGCCGTTTTTCTTATGCAGTTTTCAAAGCAATCGCTTTTGCATTTTTGATTTTGGCAAATATGCCTGTAGAGTATGAAAGCAAAAATATCATTAATCTTATTGCTTACGGCAGCACTTATTTTGCAGTTTTCTTCTGTGTAATTAGAGGAATTCCTGTAATCATTGAGAGCAAAAGATTTTTTGTTTCTAAATAAGGACCTGTGATGTCAAAATTCAATATTGTACTCATTGAGCCTGAAATTCCACAGAACACAGGCAATATAGTAAGATTATGTGCATGTACAGGTGCGAGTTTGTATCTTGTAGGCAAACTTGGATTTTCAATTTCAGATAAACATCTTAAGCGTGCAGGACTTGACTATTGGGATAGTGCAAACATAATTCAAGTCTCAACAATCGAAGAATTACAAGAAAAATTTTCAGAAAATAATTTTTATTTTCTGACCACCAAATATCCAAAAAAATATACCGAAATTAATTTTAAAGATGGTGATTTTTTTGTCTTTGGCCCAGAAAGCCGTGGGATAAATGAAGAAACCCTTGAAAAAAATGATTCCAATTGCCTAACTATACCCATGAAAGAAGCCCAAAGAAGCCTGAACCTTTCAAATTCTGTGGCAATTGTTGTTTATGAGGCCATAAGACAAACTGGTATTTAGATAAAAAAATAGGTTCTCGTTTCCAAGAACCTATCACAGATGAATTATCAAGTTAGTTTATATAGGTTAGATTAAATTTACCTTAGTAATGTTAATGCTGCTTGTGGCGCTGAATTAGCCTGCTGCAACATTGATATTGCTGTTTGTTTCAAGATCTGATTTCGTGTCAAATCTGCTGATTCTTTTGCAATATCTGCATCTGTAATGATACCGTATGCGGCATTCATATTTTCTTTTCTTGTGTCGATTCTTGTGATGCTTCCTTGTAGACGGTTAATCATAGCACCCATTGAACCTCTGGTAGTTGACACTGTTGTCATAGCCTTATCTATCGCACTAATTGCGTTATAAGCAAAAGCAACAGTAGTAATAGCCTGTGGTGTTACACCAAGCATGTTTCCACTTGTTCCGGTGAAGTTTTTAAAAGCACTGATAACATCTATTCTGTCATCTGCTGTAGCATTTGTACCTACTTGAAGATAAAGGTTGGCACCTGTAACTGAAGAATCCAATAACTTCTTATCTGAGAATGATGAACTTTTTGCAATTCTGTCTATCTCTACAGAACGGGCTACAAACTCAGCATTAATCATTTTACGTTCTGCTGTTGAATATACTCCGTTAGCTGCTTGTACAGAAAGATCTCTCATTCTCTGTAAGTTGTTTTGAATTACATCCAAATCTGATTCTGCCGTTTGTATCATATTGATACCTGTTTGAGCATTTTGTTTGGCTATTTCTGCTGCAGAAACTTGTACTGTGATTTTTTTACTCAAAGACAAACCTGCGGCATCATCGCCTGCTGAATTGATTCTAATACCAGTAGATAATCTTTGCATACTAGTACCAAGATCGGTGTTTGCATTGAATAAACTGCGCTGCGCAACTAGTGCAGCCATGTTAGTGTTGACTGTTAAACTCATAATACACTCCTTTGTGATTTGACGACTATACTTCCTTGTTTTTTACTTAATAAATATTTGATAACACATATTCGTTTTAACTCTTTCATATTAAATCTATTTTTTTATTTTGAATACTAGAAAAAAGACCGAATTTCATACAACTTTAGATTGAATTTTTGCAAAATAAAATAGGTTCTCGTTTCCAAGAACCTATCACAGATGAATTATCAAGTTAGTTTATATAGGTTAGATTAAATTTACCTTAGTAATGTTAATGCTGCTTGTGGCGCTGAATTAGCCTGCTGCAACATTGATATTGCTGTTTGTTTCAAGATCTGATTTCGTGTCAAATCTGCTGATTCTTTTGCAATATCTGCATCTGTAATGATACCGTATGCGGCATTCATATTTTCTTTTCTTGTGTCGATTCTTGTGATGCTTCCTTGTAGACGGTTAATCATAGCACCCATTGAACCTCTGGTAGTTGACACTGTTGTCATAGCCTTATCTATCGCACTAATTGCGTTATAAGCAAAAGCAACAGTAGTAATAGCCTGTGGTGTTACACCAAGCATGTTTCCACTTGTTCCGGTGAAGTTTTTAAAAGCACTGATAACATCTATTCTGTCATCTGCTGTAGCATTTGTACCTACTTGAAGATAAAGGTTGGCACCTGTAACTGAAGAATCCAATAACTTCTTATCTGAGAATGATGAACTTTTTGCAATTCTGTCTATCTCTACAGAACGGGCTACAAACTCAGCATTAATCATTTTACGTTCTGCTGTTGAATATACTCCGTTAGCTGCTTGTACAGAAAGATCTCTCATTCTCTGTAAGTTGTTTTGAATTACATCCAAATCTGATTCTGCCGTTTGTATCATATTGATACCTGTTTGAGCATTTTGTTTGGCTATTTCTGCTGCAGAAACTTGTACTGTGATTTTTTTACTCAAAGACAAACCTGCGGCATCATCGCCTGCTGAATTGATTCTAATACCAGTAGATAATCTTTGCATACTAGTTGAAAGATCAGTGTTTGCATTGAATAAACTACGCTGCGCAACTAGTGCAGCCATGTTAGTGTTGACTGTTAAACTCATAAAATACTCCTTTTTATTTGACGACTATACTTCCCTGTAAATTTTTTTAAACGACTATACTTTTTCTGTTTAATTAATAAATACATATTAATACTAATTTTCCTCTTTGAATATCCTGAAAAAGTTGGTGTTTTCTACAACTTTAGATTGAATTTTTTAACTTTTTATGTGTTTTGGCATATTCAACTAAAACTTTAAATGTATTTTTTGGTACTTTTATAATAAGAGGGTTGACTTGTTTGAAACCAGACAATAAAAGTTGTTAGAAAAAATCCCATTTTTTCCTCAAACTCTAAGTCGAAAATGACAATAAAAAAAAGGGATAATCCGTTATCCCTTGCATATGAGTATATTATGAGAACTTTAACTTAACTTTTTTATGACTGAATCAAAGAAAGAGCCACCGTTGACATCTGATTTGCTTGCTGAAGCAAAGTAGCTGATGCCTGCTGACGAATTTGGCTCTTGCCGAGACGTGCCGATTCTGTTGCTATATCTGCATCTTCTATAATTGAATTAGCAGATACAAGATTTTCCTTGCGTGAATCTACTCTGCTTATACTTGATACCAAACGATTTATGGTAGAACCTATAGTGGATCTTCGAGTAGCAATATTGCTTATCGCTGTATCAAGAGCGCCTATAGCTGTTTGCGCATTACTTTGTGTATCTATAGCGTTTGTATTTATAGCAAAATCCGTAGAAGTTGCTCTATCTAAAGTAATCGTAATTCTATCTTCTGCTGCAACATTATTTGTTCCGATTTGCAGAGTAATACTCAATGCTAGAGTATTCAACAATTTCAAATCTGAAAATGATGAACTGGAAGAAATTCTGTCAATCTCCGTTCTAAGATTCGTAAATTCGGCATTCAGGGCTGTTCTTTCTGCTGCTGTGTAAACTCCGTTTGCTGATTGTACAGATATATCTCTCATTCGAGCCATAAGATCATTCATAGCACCGAGGTCAGCATCTGCCACCTGCAACAAATTTACGCCAGTTTGAGTATTATTTTTGACAATATCTGATGCACTTATTTGAGTTTTTAATTTTCGTGACAATCCGAGACCTGCAGCATCATCTGAAGCAGAATTTATTCTCAAACCGCTTGAAAGCCGCTGCATATGTAAAGCCATATCCGAAGTAGCTTCAGACAAACTTCGCTTAATAAAGCCCGATACCGAATTACCGTTAAGATTGATACTCATAAATTAATATCCCTTTTTTTACATAAGAAACATTGCTTTTTGTTTTGACTGGTTCGCTTGTTGTGACATTGCCTTTTCTTTTGAATCCACAATAAATAATTTCAGAGAATCGGCATTTTGTAATACTTCTTGAATTTTCAAAAGTTTTTCGTCCAAAACTTTTTCTTGCGCTGGCAATTGGACCAAAGAAATAGGGTTTACCTGGACACTTTGCTCCATTTTGTTCAAAACCGGCACATCTGCAACAGGAAAAATATTGCCAGATATTTTTTCAAATTGCTGATTTTGTGCCACTTCCTTGGGCTTAGTATCCGAAAAACTTTTTAAAAGCTGGTAAATAGGCACGAAATTAACACTATTACTAGCGATAACACTCATAATACTACTCCTTTTTCGACTTTGATTTTTATACACACATCCTTGTTTGTAATTTCATAATAAATCATTTTTAGCTTTTGAACATCCACAAAAAGTTGGAAATTCATACAACTAAAGTACGAATTTCGTGTTTTTTTTGCTACTTTAGTCACCAAAACCATACAAAAGGATGATTTTTCTAGAACCAAAATTGTACATTCTTAAGAAAAATTAACATTAAGCAACATGCCCAATAGTCAACAATACCAAGACTATTAAGACTATAGACATAACCTCAAAACCCCCTAAAAAAGCCTGTATACACATATTTGTGCAAACATGTGATTTGTTTTATAATTATGTGTATAATTTGAATTGCACATTGAATTTTGAATAACTTGGAGCGAATAGGGATTTATGAGCATTATTGCTGATAACGTAAAACGAATTAGGGATGAGCTGAGCGGTTATGAAGGTCGAATTATTGCTGTTAGCAAGTATGTAGAAGCATCAAAAATGCAAGAAGCATACGAAGCAGGGATAAAAGATTTTGCAGAGAGTAAAGCACAAGATGCACCGGTAAAGATTGAATCATTGCCAAAAGAAGTCCAAAATAACTGCACTTGGCATTTTATAGGGCACTTGCAAACTAATAAAGCGAAAAAGGTTGTTGGAAGTTTTGATTATATCCATTCTATTGATTCTCTGAAATTAGCTACTATCGTAAATGATTTGGCAAAAGAAAGAGGGTTAACGCAAAAAATATTACTTCAGGTTAATATAGCTGATGAAGAAGCTAAATTCGGCTTCTCATCAAAAGAGCTTTTTGAGGTTTTTCCTGAAATTATCAAACTTAAAAACATTTCTGTTGAAGGATTGATGATGATGGCGCCTTATCTGGATGATGAAGCAACTTTAACTTCGTTTTTCAGGCAGATGAAAACTTTAAAGCAAAAGCTCGAGTGTGATTTCAATTTCGCCATCAAAGAACTTTCAATGGGGATGAGTAATGATTACAAAGTCGCTACGCAAGAAGGTTCCACGATGATAAGAGTCGGTACAAAAATATTTAAGTAGGAATAAAATGAGTGAGGGAGGAAAGACATTGTCTGCACTAGTAAGTAAAATCAAATCATTTGTAGGATTAGTCTCAGGTCTTGAAGAAGAAGATGAGATGCTAGACGAGCTCTATAGAGCTGGCGTTGATTATCCTGCTGAAAACCTTATGGAGCCAGAACAACGTAATAACTTGAAAGTGGTTAATCACCCAAATTCTCGTGGTTATGAAGTAATGGTTATTGAACCAAGATCATTTGAGGAATCATTAGAAATAGTGAACAATTTAAGACAAAGAAAATCTGTTGTTTTGAACTTGCATTTGCTTGATAATGAACAATCTCAAAGAATCGTTGACTTTTTATCAGGTGCTACACACGCTCTTGACGGAAATCAACAAAAAATCGGCGAAGGTGTTTTCATCTTCACTCCGAACAATATCGCAATTCAATCAGAAACTGAAAGATCTCGCGGAATTAGAGATGCTTTCTGGAACAAACCAAATTAAGCGGAATTTGACAAGAACGAGCGTAAGCGAAGTTCTTCACTGCGAGGGGTTTGGTGAAATAAAGTTTTTGCTAAAGCAAAAATGAAATGGAACGAAAAACACCGAGCTGTCAATAGTCCAAGACAAAACGGAAAGTAAGATTTCCGAGGGGATTGATTAAAATTTAAATTAAATACAAAAAAGATGAAGAAGATACTATGGCGGTTTATACCGCCTTTTTATTTATGCATATGCATTAAAAACGCCCACATGTTTTCTTTCAACAGGTAGACCTGCATTTGCAATAGTTTTTTGCATGTTTCTTGTCATTCTAGACTCTGTTTCAATAGCTTGTTTTGCACTACCTGCATAATTTTTGACTTTAGGAATTTTTGTTAAAGGAACCATTTTATGTGTAATTCTACGAGACATAACACACCTCTCTTTCTACTGTAACCTTTTAAGGCTTCTAAATAAATTTTGTTGCTAATTTGTTTAGATAAATTTACAATTGTTAATATGAAAAGAATTTTTGAAAAAATATTATTCAAGCTTGAAACTCGCATCGTTTTTTATCCGATGCGAAAATTCTACGATGAAATGCTTTCTGAACTAAAAGAAATCGTCCAAGAAGTTCACTTTCATTGCAAAGAAAAAATAAAACTAAATGCTTGGTACATACCAAAAAAACACGATAATAAACCAGTAATACTCTATTGCCATGGGCAAGCAGAACACATTGCTTATTACCAAAAACCTTATCATATCCTTGCAGAAAAAGGTTATGGGGTTTTTGCCACAGAATACAGAGGGCACGGCAAAAGCAAAGGAATACCGTCAGAAAAAGGCGTTTATGACGATGTTGAAGCTGCCGTAAATTATCTCAAGACTGAAAAAAACATTAAAATAGAAGATATTGTTATTTGGGGGCGCTCACTTGGCGGGGCTATTGCAACTGAAATCGCTACAAAATATAAATTCCGAGGAGTAATTCTCGAAAGCACTTTCACCACACTCAAAGATGCCGCCCAATATATTATAAACAGCGGCTGCGAACACCCGATATTCGATGCGAGACGCAAATTTTTATTCAGACTTGCGCAATACATTCCAGCAAAACAAACATTCGATACAATAAGCAAAATCTGCAAAATCAAATCGCCATTGTTCATAGCTCACTGCAAAAATGATGTAATAATTGATTATCGAATGGCTCAAAAAAACGCCGAAACCCACGGAAATGCGAAGCTTTTCATAGCAGAAGAAGGCTCACATGACCATAGCGATTGGGCTTATGATGAGATTTTAGGATTTTTGGAAAGTTTATAAAATTAAAGTTTCAAATCAGGACGTAGCTTTTTTGCCTCATTTAAATAAATATGATTGATTTCTTTTTGCGAAAGCTCAGAATTGACAACCATCAAAACCCTTATGCACAAAGGCAAGGCACCCGGCACTTCGATTTCATTGGAGCAAAGCATCGGCACATCATCAAAGCCAAGCTCTATGCGGGCAAATTTGGCAGGAAAATCTGCATTTATATCTTTTGTAAGGGTAAAAATCACATGAGAAATATCTTCTTTTTTAATTTTATTTTGGCTCATCATTTCGCCCAAAAGCTCAACAATAGCAGGTTTTATAGCTTCTTTTGTATTTTCGCCGACCGTTGTTGCGCCACGAATTGCTCTTGTAATCATTTTTGACCCCTGAATTTTGTTGCTATAATATTACTGTCATTGCGAGGCGTGATTTCAAAAAATCACAACAAAGCAATCTCTATAAAGATAATAACCGAAAAGACACTAAATGGGCAAAGATTTTAAAGTTGTAGAATGTTTAGATAGAGGCGAATTATTATCACCGGAA
>CAYUHE010000030.1:0-22857 GCA_964444415.1 uncultured Gammaproteobacteria bacterium | reverse complement strand
GCTGATTATTGGGCAGCATTATTAGGCTCAATAGTATTGTCCATTATTAGTTTGTTTATTAACAGGATAGATGAATAAAATATTATATTTTGTCACTATCAGAAGATTCTGCATGAATATTAACAAAAGTATTTGGCATTAAAGCTTTTAATTCATCTTCTATTTGGTCACATATTTGGTGTGCTTCGGTCAAAGTCAACTCACCCGGCATAATCAGCGTGAATTCAATCAGTTTTTCAGAGCCGGATTTTCTTGTTTTTAAATTGTCATAAAGAATTATTTTATCCGGCGAATATTTTGATAGAACAGTTTTAATTATTTCTATATCCTCACTAGGTAAAGAGGTATCAAGAAGATTTTTCATTGAAGAAATACACAAATCCAAGCCTGTTTTGATGATAAGTAGTGCAACAAAAATAGCAACTATCGGGTCAAGGATTTTGAGTCCTGTAATTTTTATTAAAATCAAACCAAGCAAAACTCCGGCTGAAGTCAAAATATCGGTTCTAAGATGTTCTGCATCAGCAAGCAATGCCATAGAATCAGTTTCTTTTGCGACTTTAAAAAGATTTCGGCTTACAAATATATTTACTATTACAGACAGGCACATAACTGTTATCCCTGCAAAAGAATCAATATAATCTATACGACCGTTTAATAATTTATCAATAGATTCATGTATAATAAATCCTGCCGCCAAAAGTATCAAAGCTCCTTCAGCAAGCCCTGAAGCTTCTTCATATTTGCCATGACCGTATTGGTGGTCATCATCTGCAGGCTCGGAAGATTTTTTGACCGAGAAAAAAGCTATTAAAGCTGCCAAAAGATCCATGAAAGAATGAATAGCTTCTGAGATAATACTTACACTATTTGATAAAAAACCTGCCAGGAGTTTGATTATAATCAAAAAAGTATTTGATAGTATTGATATTGCTGCTGTTTTTTCTTTTTTATTCATTCAAGCAATTCTCCTGTATTCATTATAATACCAGAGAAATTGAAAAACTACGCAAGGTTTATGAATAATTTTTATTTGAAACAAAACATTAAGGAACTGAGAAGGTCTTATAATCCTGAGACCCTCTCAGCATTGAATATTGTAAATTATAAAAATAATAATTTAACTGCCTATAAGTTTAATTTTCCAGTTTATTTTATAAGCTAAATTACTAGGTTTTTAGTTGTTACGGAGACTGTTGTGGAAACTTCAGTTTGGATATTTTCTTCTAAAAGAGATTCTAAGCCCATAGCTGTATTCATATTAATTAATGAAATCAGCCAAGAGAGTGTTGATTCTGCACCTTGATTGCCGTTGACTCCTTGCATTTCCAGCCCATCTCCGCATCCGCCTGTTTTATAATCACATACTGGAAGTTGGAGATCATTTTGCCCAAGAAACCAACTTATACATCGTTCGCTTTCATTAAACCATTCTTTGTTTTCGGTTTCCATATAAACTTCTAAACAAGCAGCGATTAAACTTTTCACTTCGACTGATTGCTGATCAAATCCGGAACGGTCACCATTTTTATCAAGCCATCCATTATTGCCAATTATTGACAGATGCCCATCAGGGGCTGTTTGAACTTTTAACAACCATTTTAAAGCTTTTATTCCCATATCATACATTTCTCGATCAGGTATCCATTTGCCTGCAGCAATCAATGCATGTGCTAAAATAGCATTCGCATAAGTAGCGGTATTTTCGCACCACCCCCATTCTTCAGAGGCATTATTTTTGAATAACTCATATATTTTATTTGCCAAATTATCACGAAGTCTACGAGCTGATACATCTCCTCCATAAATTGCCAAATAAGCCTGCAATCCAAGAATTGTATAGCCCCAAGCTCTTGGTGAAGTAAAATGTTCTACTATTGGTAATGCATCAAGAAATAAACGCATAGCCATATTTCTAATAGAATTATCAGGGGCTTCTTTTACAGTTACACCCAATCCCCATAAAGCTCGTGCATGGGAATCTTCACTCCCTGCTAATTCCAACCAACGACGGTCATAAGACATAAAATTGCGGAATCGTCCATTTTCTTCATTAAAGGCATAGAATAAAAATGCTAAATATTTTTGTATTAAAGGCAAAACTTCTTTATCTTTTCTGAGTGAATAATATTTTGTAAGTGCTATTAATCCACGTGCATTATCATCAACGCAATAACCATGGTGGAGGTTAGGAGTCGTATATTTTGCGTGTTGCAATAATCCTGTATCATCAGTCATTGTTTTTAAATGGGATAAATTTATTTCCGGCAGTTCTTGGAATATCTTTTGGTATTCAACTGCAACTGCCTGTATGTTTTTAATCGGTTTTCTTTCTTTGATATCGCAAATAAGCTCTAAATGCATTTTTGCTACTTCTTTCCATATCATTGACCGACCGTGTTGATAACTTTTAAATCTCATCATTTCACGTTCTTGGTCATTCGATAGTAGATTATTAATTTCTTCAGCCATAGCTATTGGGTCATTAAATGGCACCAATTTCCCTCTGCCATCAGCCAATAATTCTTCTGCGTGCCAAAAAGGGGTCGAAACTACTGCAGCGCCTACTCCTAAAGCGTAAGCAAGTGTCCCTGAAGTTATTTGTTCTTTTTTTAAATAAGGAATTGCATAAACTTTTGAAGTTTGAAGATATTGAACAAGCGTTTCAAGTTTAACAAAATTGTTATGAAATATAATATGATTTTTCATTCCTAATTTATTAACTAATTGCTGTAAATCATGTCTATATGAATCCCCTGCCCTTTGAAGAATGTGCGGATGTGTTTGCCCCAATATCAAATAGACAACGTTAGGATGTTTTTGGACAATTAATGGCATCGCTTCTATCATGGATTCGATTCCCTTATCTGGTCCAAGAAGCCCGAATGTAAGAATTATATCTTTCTTGCCCACGCCAAATAGTTTATTAAATAATCCAGGAGTTGCAAAATTAGTATCAGGTACACCATGGGGAATAAAAACAATCACGTCTCTATCTATACCGTATATTTTTACTAATATATCAATAGCTTTTTTGCTCATGACAAGCAAACGGTCAGAATATTTTGCTAGTCCTTTTATGACTTTTCGTTGTCCGTCTGTCGGATTTTCAAGTATTGTATGTAAATTGGTAATAACCGGCATTTTTAAGAATTTAATCATATCTAAAATATAAGAGCCATCTTCTCCGCCAAATATACCATATTCATGCTGCACTATAGCAGCCTCATATTGATTAGCATTTAAATAATCTGCCGCCCAAAAATAGTCTGATTGAATATTTTGTCTGACTCTAAATTTGACTTGAGACGGATAATTATGCCCTTCTGGGATGTCGTCCATTGCAACATTTATCAAATTTTCTTCCAGTATTAACTCTCTTGCCAATGATTGGCTTAAATCTGTCGTAAAAGTAGCGATACCGCATTGCCTTGGCGAATAGTTGCCAATTACAGCAATTTTCCCGATATTTTTAATTTTACGTTGATTCGACATAATTTTTTACTCCATTTCTTTCAATATTTTGAAATAATTCTGCTACCGATATTGTTACTATTCCTGAACAAGTGTCAGACATTGCGTAAGGAACGATCAAATTATTATCATGAATTATTGCTCCACAAGAATAAACTACGTTCGGCACATACCCTTCTCGCTCTTCTTGAGTGCATATAAGTAAAGGTTCGACTCTATTACCTATTATTCGACTTGGGTTGTCAATATCTAAAAGAATAATTCCAATGGAGTATTCTCTCATTGGTCCTACTCCATGTGTGAGGAGAATCCATCCTTGTTCGGTTTCAATAGGAGATCCGCAATTGCCTATTTGTACAAATTCCCATTCATTTTCAGGTTTTTTCAAAAGTTCTGCATTTTGCCAAAAATGGATATTATCTGATGACATCAAAAATAAGTTTTCACCATCAACGCGAGATACCATCATATATTTGCCATTTATTTTTCGAGGAAAAAGCGCCATCCCTTTGTTTTTTGAAAATTCGCCATTTAATGTAATCATTTTAAAAGTAATAAAATCTTTAGTTTCAATAATTTGAGGCAAAATATTATGACCGTTATATGCGGTATAAGTCGCATAATAAGTGACTTTTCCATTATCATCAGCAAAACGAACAAATCTTGCATCTTCTATACCATTGCTATCATTTGATGATGCAGGAAAAATAATTTTTTCAGACAGTTCTTGATCAAGGCTAAATCGTACTTCGTAATTAGATTTGGCAAGCCACATAATTTTTTCGCCAACATCTTTATACTCCAAATCTATAACCATTTGTAAGACTGCAATTAGTTCTGAAAGAAGAAATTCATCAGGCAATAGATTATATACTTGCTGAGAAATTATATTTTCAGGGTTTTGCATTTCAGATAGTTTCAAAAAGAACGTGGTTTTATCATAAATAGGATTGCTTACGACAGCAGCTCTTTCAGCATAAGGACTAACTTTATCAAAAGTAAATTCACAATTAGAATTTACAACACCGCTTCTAAATTCGATAGAAGAAATATGACCTTCTCCCACTGAACGAAAGCTTAAAATAAATCGCAAACTTCCTGCAGGCAAACCACTTTGGTCAGGATGCGGTACTATTGAAGGATTGAAAAATGCTGCTGCTTGAATAGAATATTCCGAAGAAAAATAAGCGCCAATAAGTGCTTTTCTATTATCGCTAATTTGTTCATCTTGAGGGATATATCTTTTTATTTCATTATAGTTTCTGTCAAATGCAGTCCCTATATTTTTATGGCGTTTAGAAAAACTTGCAAGGACTCTATTTAAAACTTGTTCTACTTTTTCTTCAGAAAGACTCAAAACTCTCATTATAATTTTTTCAATGCGCTCTTTCCCTTGTGGAATATGCGGTTTTACGATAACGCGTGAATTATCAGGCTGAAATTTTTTCTCTATTCTTTTAACATTTAACATTTTATCCCCCTTCCTATAATGCTTTACGTGGATTTTTTAGGCACAAATCAATTAACTCATTTATATTGGCAGTACCTACACACATAACGCTGTCAGCCCCACCCCAGTAAATTTTTACGCTGCCATTATCTTCAGGCACTGCTCCGCATGTGAAAACTACATTCGAAACATAACCTGTAATTTCCCAAGAATCTTCAGGCTGCAAAATCCAATTATCAGCCACGCCTAGTATTTTCGACGGGTCATCCAAATCGTGCAATGCCACACCCAAACGATATACAGCACCAGCCATGGTTTCAAAAACTCCGTGATAGATATTTAACCAGCCTTTAGCAGTTTTAATAGGAGTTGCTCCAGGTCCGATTTTCATTTCATCCCAGTGATATGTTTCAGGTTTTATTATCACTTTTGAATTTCCCCAATGCACCAAATCAGGAGAATAAGATATCCATATAGACCATTTTGAAATTTCAGAATGAGGTCTGTCCAGTCTTACATATTGCCCATTAATTTTTTCCGGAAAAATCACCACGTTTCTTAAATCAGATTGAGTGATTAAAGAAATTCTTTCTACTGTTACAAAATCCTTTGTTCTGGCAAGCCCAATACGCACACCATGTCGAGAATAGGCACTATATGTAAGAAGAAACTCATCATCGATTTGGCTTATACGAACATCTTCCACTCCATATTCTTCGTATTCACCAAAAGCTGAATCAGAAGAAGGGGTCAAAAATGGCTCAGGTCTGACTTGAAAATCGTACCCATTTTGACTTTCAGCTATTCCTATTACAGAACGACCATTATGTAAATGTGAACGAAACAACATTATGTATTTATCATTATATTTAACAACACCAGCATTATGCACTGTGGCAACAGCATATGGCACATCTGCTTTCGTAAGGATAGGATTTTTTTCATATCTGGTTACTATTTGCTCTCTCACTACTATATTCTCCTATATTTAGCTCGTAATTGTATCTTTTTTAGGGATTTCTAACAGTTTAGTATTCATTGTCTAATATGACAAATGCTTCTCCTATCACTCTTTACCAGTGATTGAGTATTTGCTTTATCCCTTTGGGAAACTGCTATTTTTCTGACTTTATGGGTCGGTTCGTTGAAAAATACTTCCTGATACACTCAGGAACGTTTATTTTCTCGTTTATTCTGTTCTATAATTCGTTGATAAACTCTAATATAATTATCAACCATTTTTTCTACAGTAAATTTTTGCTCTACTGTATTTCTGCAATCTTGCCTGTTTATTTCAGAAATATTTCCGAGAGCAATAACAGCTTCTTCTACATCTGAAACAATAAACCCATTTTTCCCTGATTCAATCAATTCTGGCATACTTCCTTTGTCAAATGCCACCACAGGAGTACCGCAAGCCATTGATTCTATAACTGAGAGTCCAAAGGGTTCTGCAAAAAATATCGGATGTAATAATGCATATGCTTCGCCCAGCAATTTGTCCCTTTGCTCAGGTCCGACACTACCAATATAAACAATATCTTCATCCAAATAAGGAGTTATTTCTTGCTCAAAATAATCGGTATCTTGAATTATTCCAGCCATGATTAATTTTTTGCCAAAAGATTTTGCTATTTGAATTGCTTCTTTTGCCCCTTTATCAGAATGTATACGTCCAAAAAACAACAAATAATCGCCCATTTCTTTTTTGAAAGTAAATTCATCAAGGTTAATTCCATGATAAATGGTTTCTATATAATCAAGTTTGTCCGACCTGTCTGAATTACTTATTGATACATAATAATTATTTTTATTATATTTTTCATAAACAGGCAAAATAGCCGAAGAAGAAAACCCATGAATAGTCGTCAAAACAGGGGTTTTTATCAAGCCACTATAGCTAAGTGGCAAGAAATCAAAATTGTTATGTATCAAATCAAATTCATCAGCTCGCTCAAAAACTTCTGAGATATGAAGACATTCCCAGACTTTCGGCTCAATTGTTGAGTCTTCTTCGTAGCCTCTTGGGCATACGGCACTGAGTTTGCCTGCAGTTACAGAGTCTTTTGTAGCGAATAATGTAACATCAACACCTTTTTTAACAAGCCCTTCACAAATTAATGAAGAAATGTTCTCCCAAGGACCATAGTGTATTGGAGGCGTTCTCCAGGCAATAGGTGAAAGCAAAGCTATTTTCATATTTGCCCACATTCAATTATTAATTTTTGTATTTTATAATGGACCATAAGCTGTATCCTTCACTAGGTAGCTAGGAGTAGTTTTTTAGGCTGAATTTTTGTCATATTTTTTGCAAAGTTTTAACAAAAGTATTGCAGTATTCAGCTTATTTATTGCCTTTTTGTTTTTATATAAATAATAATAATTTATAATTCATATCTTAGCATACATTTTGTATATTTTAGAATTTAAGCCTTTAGAAGTTTAACTACCTGAGTGTCAAAAGTATTGGCAAACTTCTGTTTATGCTTATTGCTGTAAGGTTTTGGCCCACTTGTTTGAATTCCGGAATCTCTGAGTTCTTGCATGAAATTTCTCACAGAAAGCCTTTCTGCAATATTGGCTTTTGTAAAAAGATCTCCATGAAAACTTATTGCTGCAGCGCCTTTTGGAATAACTAAAGCTGCTAAAGGGATATCTTGGGTGATTATAAGGTCATTTTTTTCTGCTCGCTCAGCAATATAGGCATCTGCAACATCTGCGCCTTGTTCGACTTTGACAAAGGTGATATGCTCGGCTGAATACATGTTTTTGTTTGAAACAAAAATAGTCTCAATCGAGCGTTTCTGTGCGGCTTTTGCCACAATATCTTTTATCTCTGATGGACAAGCATCTGCATCAACCCAAATTTTCAATTTTTAAAATTTTACCTGAGGAGCTGTTTTGGAAGAATCTTCAACTTGAAAGTACTCTCTTACCTTCACTCCTGAGAAAGATGCAATCACGGAAGCAGGGAAAGTCCTGATTTTAGCATTTAGTATGCGAACTGACTCATTATAGTCCATTCTGGCTACTGCAAGGCGATTTTCAGTGCCTGCAATTTCATCTTGAAGCGCAATAAAATTTTCATTTGCTTTAAGTTGAGGGTAATTCTCAGATATCGCTAAAAGTCTTGATAAAGCACCGTTGAACTGTGCATTAGCGGCTGTAACTCCTTTTACATCTTTAGTTTGTACAGCACCTGAAAGTTTTGCTCTGGCTTCTGCTACATCGACAAAAATGCTTTTTTCGTGGCTGGCGTAGCCTTTTACAGTATTTACCAAGTTTGGAATAAGGTCACTTCTTCTTTGAAGTTGATTTTCGACTTGTGCCCAGTTTGAAGTTATCGATTCATCAAGCATTTGCAGATTATTGTATGTTCCAATAATACTTCCTAAGAAAATTAAAACTACTAAACCTACTGATAATAATACAATTTGACCTTTGTTCATTTAAAACTCCTTTTATGTTTTATCTACGTATTTTAAAATTTCTTCACCTGAATTAATAAGTTTTTGGATTGTATCTTCATACTCATCCTTTAAAATGGCTTTTGGATTCGTCCTTAAATCAAGTATTTTAAGGAAGACAGCTTTATCTATTTTAACTTTTTCAGACAATAAAGCAATAACTTTTTTATGACTGAAAGGTACATTATCACTATCTAATCGTAAAATTGCTCTAAAGAGGGCAAAAAAGCTTTTGGAACTTTTTTTGAATAGTTTTTCAATTTCGTTTAAATCATCACTTTTTGCAAGATAATTTTGTCTTAATTTTATAAGCAAATTCTTAACTTCATATTCGCATTGAAGTCTCAGATTGCTTTTCTCCAAAATCAAAGGTGCTACTATATCTTCGCCGTACAGTATTTTATATCTCGCCTTGATATCCGAGTATTCAATAGGATAAACATCGCAAGAATTAAACCACTCCTCTTTGCCCATAAAGAGCGGAAGCGGATTTACGCCTGTTTTTAAAGGAGCTGACAGGTATCCTGATAATAATTCCACCAGATATGTTACAGAGCCAAAACCTTTAGAAGATTTTGGGATTTTCATAAATTCTTTAATTGCTTTTGAGGCATTTTTAAGGTCTATTGCGCTTAGTGAATCGATTATAACTATTGTGTTGATATCTGAAAACTCATTGTCACAATCATTAGTAACGCAAGAGCCGTAAAGAATAAGCGATACAAATCGTTCATTGTATAATTTTTTTAAATTTTCGATCAAATTGTCAGTAATTATCATTTTACCATCCTCCTGAAGAACCGCCGCCGCCGAAACCGCCGCTACCACCAAATCCGCCAAAATTAGACCCACCGCCGAAACCGCCGCCGTTAGCGTATCCTCTTGAGTTCATACTTCCGATTAAAAGACCACTCATAAAAGATGGGTAGCGGATAAAAAGGAAAATGAATAAAAAGAAGATTAAGATTGTGAAACCGTCTGGTTCATCATTAGCTTTCGGGATTGCATAGTTGCCTGAAATTGTTACGCCATGAGCCTTTGCTATGGCAGATACCACCGCGGATGTTCCATAAATTATGCCGGTTTGATAATCGCCTTTTTGGAAATAAGGCACCATATAATTATCTCTTATTCTTCCAGCATGTGCATCGGTCAAGTAGCCTTCAATGCCGTAGCCTACTTCTATTCTAAGTTTTTTATCATTGATAGCTGTCAAAATCACAACGCCGTTATTTTTGCCTTTTTGACCTATCTCCCATTGACGGCCGATTGTTAATCCGACATCCTCAATCGGATAACCATCAAGAGATTTTAGTGTTACTACAACAACTTCCGAACCTGTTTTTGCCTGAAGTTCTTTTATGATTGAATTTAATTTGTTGACCGATTCTGCAGATAAAACATTAGCATAATCATTGACATAGCCCATTGGTACTGGGGCTTTGTAGGTTGCAAAAGCATTACCGATTGTAAAAATACAAACAAGTAATATTAATAATATTTTATTTCTAAATATCAATCGCATAAGTTCATTATACAGCTAAAACATTTTATTTTTTGAAACGTTTCGAGTTACTTATCATCTATGGGCTTATTATAGTTTGGAGATGAGTTAGGTGATTTTTTTGGTTTAACTTGTTTTGGTTTTTTAACTTCTTTTTTTCCGCCCTTATCTTTAGACATAATAAAGTTCTCCTTAATTTTTTAATGCTATAGTCTTTTTGATTAATCTAATCATACTACTATTTATGCTTCTTGCATAATTATTCATTTTACTCTGATTTATAATCATACAATAATCCCTAAAGACGGAAACGTAAGCTACACATACAAAAAGCCCTTCAACATATTAGCTAAAGGACTCAATTGTTCATTAGACCTGGGGCGAAAGGATTCGAACCTCTGAATGCCTGGACCAAAACCAGGTGCCTTACCGCTTGGCTACGCCCCAATGTGATAACAATAACTATATTATTAAGTCCAAAGGCTATTGTCAAGAGCTTATTCTATTGTTTTTGTATCAGGAGAGTATTTTTTAAGCTTTAAATAATTTCGGCTATAATCAAACGTCATCATATTTTCTTCACAAGTTTTGTAAGTTTTGATGCGGTATTTATTCAATAATTCCAAAACCTCAAAATCAGGGTGGTGGTAATTATTTTTCCCTACGCTTATAACTACATTTTTCGGATGAAGATTTTGTATCATTTTTTCATCTATAGAATCTTTACTCCCATGATGACCCAATTTCAAGAGTTGTAAAGGTTTTTTAGGCGCTATTTTTGAAAAATCAGAAACTTCTTTTTCATTATCCCCCATCAGTAATGCCGAAAAATCACCCTCTTCAATATAAGTTATGAGAGAAGTTGTATTTTGATTTTGACCTTTTGGTGCGTAAAGTTTTATCTTTACATTTTTGTCCAAATCAAGGTTTAAACAAGAATTAGGGGGAATTGATTGTACATTTATTTTATTTGCGTATATGTATTTTTGCAGTTCTATTGCTGTTTTTGTGTCGTTTAATTTAGCCATTTGGTATATTTTCTTTGGTTTTGTGAATTTCAAAATATCTAAGCATCCTCCGATATGATCACTGTCAGAATGGGTCAAAATAATCGCTTCTAATTTGTTATTTCCGATTGATTTTAGATACTCATCAATAACTGTTTTGCCAGATGATGCCCCATATGGATTTGAGCGACCTGTATCAATCAAAAACTGTTTTTCATTTGGCAATTTCACCAATATTGCATCGCTGTTTCCTACATTAAAAAATGTTATATCTAAGTTTTCAGAAGGGAAAAAATTTATATTTAAAAATAAAAATAGCCCTAAACTTGTGATACTAATCGCAGCCAAAAACTTCTTTTTAAATCCATTTTGAATAAGCAGAATCAAAAATATTATAAAAATATAAGCAAGAATTATGCTGAATGAAGTTATTTGTTTCACATAAATCAAAGAATTGGGCAAATTTGCGAAAAATTCCGCAATCCAATTTATAGCCACCAAAGATGGTCCTAGGATTTTTGAAAATAACATTATAATCAAATCAGTTTTTGGTATTAATGCCAAAATACCCGACAAAAACCCTCCAAAAGTAATAATAGAAACCAACGGCAGAATCAGCATATTGGCGAATATTGAATAAAGAGGTAAATTGTTGAAATAAAATATTAAAAGAGGTGAAGCAAAAGTTTGGGCAATTAAGGTTACAAGAATAGTACCTGAAAGCCATTGGGGGATATTTTTGAGACTTTCCGAAAATCTTGGCATCGCAAAAATAAGTCCGAAAGTTGTGATAAAAGACAATTGGAACCCGATATCCAATATGGAAACGGGGTTGTATAAAAGCATAATCGAGCAGACAAAAAGCAAAAGAGCTATACTATCAGCTTGCCTGTCGATTAATTTGCCCAAAATTATAAATTCAGCCATTAAAAGCGCACGCAAAATAGATGCCGGAAACCCCGTGAAACACGCATAAAATATTATCATTATCCCGCCAGAAATGAGTGAATGATTGTATGGTAATTTTATTAATTTCATTAAAAAACACCAGAATAGCAGTACTAAAGCAATCTGCATTCCACTTGCCGCAAGGATATGGAAGGTTCCTGAGTTTATAAAATCTTGTTTTACATCATCAGACAAATTTATAGAGCGATGCCCAAAAACAACTCCGCCAAGCAAATCCGTTTGACTTTTTGTAAGATATTTGGCATGTTTTTGAAGAATTTTTTCTGCAAGATTTGTGAAATATTTTTGGGTTTTGAAATAAAAATCCCCGCTTTTTCCTTGAATTTTGCAGTTTTGGCTGTAAAAAACAGTAAAAATGCCCTGATTTTTTAGGTAATCAGAGTAATCAAATTGCCCAAAGTTCGATGCTCTGTGAGGACTTTGGAATTTGCCTTCTAAAGTCACAATATCTCCAATTTGAATTTTGGGATTTGTTGAAGAATAGATATTTACAGCAGTTGTGCCAATCTCTTTTTTGTTATTAATCAGGTCGATATCTAGGTAAAACTTTGTTTTTTGATTGTCATATTTTGGTATGGATGAAACAGTACCTGCTATTTTTGAATTTTGATTTATGTATTTTTGAAGGGCATCACTTTGCGGGGTTTTATAATGGGTATAAAACACTCCAAAAGCGAATGTTAGCATCAGAACAATCGAAAATCTTTTTGACAAAAATTTATAATGCCAAGCCAGCAGAACTGAAATTGATAGTAAAATACAGGACAAAGAAACGGATTTCAAAAAAACAGATGCGACAGCAAAAATAAAGACCGAAAAGAAAATTATACTTTTGGAAATTTTGTTGTCCATAAATACCGCTATCTAATTCTAATAGTTTTATTATAACTGGAATTAGTTCTGGGGCAAATTTTTCTCAAAATGTTGAGTTTATTTTATATATTTTATTTGTATATTACGTTACTAACAGCAGTGGTAAGGTCGTCAATTTTATACTCTATGTTATTCCCAGCTTTTAACATTGCTGGTAATTCATTAGGAAATGTTTTGCTAGGGTTGAAAACTTCTTTTGTAATACCTTTTCTATCTCCAATTTTAGTACATTTTTCTGCCAAATCTCTTATAATTTCTATAGATTCTTTTCTCTGAGTGGGAGATAAATGTTTATAATTTTGTTCTAAAAACATTTTATTTACTAGAGGTTTTAGCAAGTCTAAATCCGACAGGTTTTTCATCTCCTTTTTTTTGATATACAAGATGTTGATTTTTTTACAAGCTTTGTCAAAATGGAAATTATTAGGATTAATCAAATCTACGCTATAACCTTTTTTTTGAAGAAAGAGTATATCATCAATGTATTGGGAGATAGATTCATTTGGTAATTTAGAAAGTTCTTTTAATTGAGAATAAAAAGCTTTTGCTTCTTTCGGTCCAATTTCCCCATAATTTTTAGCTCCAGGTAAATAACTAATCCAAGGATTTGGCGAGTTAGAGTATAACGGAGTGCCACTGACTTTTTTTGCGATAGAAATCCCATTTTCTGTTTCAGCTATTGCTTGTCCGAAATTTCTCCCCTCTAAATTATCAAAAATAGGGGAGAATTTTTGTCCTTTAACTTCTACTAATTCATCAGTTATATTATTTGCTTTAGGAATTCGTGTAACATAGTCATCTGCTAACGAATATACTTTTGCTTTAATTCCTTCGCCGACAAAATTCTTATGTTTTATTGAAGAAAACACCTTCATATCTAGGTTGTGATTGCTTAATCCTTTATTTGCTAAAAATTCATGGAAAAGTGATTTGAATTCAAGGACATCACCAACCAATTTAGATGGTTTTGAGTGATTTACAGCTTCAGAAAGTCCTTTTCCCCCAACTGGAGAAAACAAGCAAGTAGAAACTTTTTTGAAGAAACTTATTTTTAGCATGTATAACCTGAGCCCCTGTATTTTCCCTTAAATATATAAAAACAAATACTTTGAGAAAATTGCTAAATTGGCTTAAGGAAATGCAAAAAATAAAAATGGGCAAGCAAAAGCCTGCCCATCAAGTCGAATTACCTAGTTAGGTTGTTTTATTAATTGAATTAATTATTAAAATATCTGTTTAGCAAGCCTTCAAAAGTTTGCCCGTGGCGTGCTTCATCTTTGCACATTTCATGAACTGTATCATGAATTGCATCGTAGTTTAGCTGTTTCGCTTTTGTGGCGATATCTTTTTTGCCTTGGCAAGCACCAAACTCTGCATCAACACGCATTTGCAGGTTTTTCTTAGTTGAATTTGTTACAACTTCACCTAACAATTCACAAAATTTTGAAGCGTGTTCAGCTTCTTCCCAAGCGATTCTTTTGTAAGCTTCTGCAACTTCAGGGTAACCTTCTCTGTCAGCTTGTCTTGCCATTGCAAGGTACATGCCTACTTCTGTGCATTCTCCATTGAAATGTGCTCTTAAGCCTTCTAAAATTTCAGCATCTGTGTCAGATCCTGCTACACCGATTCTATGTTCATCGGCCCAAGCTCTATCATTTGTTTGCTCTCTGAACTTATCAGATGTAGCTCTGCATACAGGACAAGCTGTAGGGGGCTGATTACCTTCATGAACGTATCCGCATACTGTACAAATAAATTTTGTCATTGTCATTGTCATTTTTTATCTCCTTAGTATCTTCTAAATTGCTTTTTTACTTTGTTTTCTAATTATAACCATTTTTTTGAATTTTTGGGAGATAAATATATTTTTTTTTAATAATTGCTTCATTTTTCACTATTTAAAATACCTATAACGCTTTAACAATAAAGCTTTCGAGTTTTGCACTATTTTAGATAGCTTAATATTTTAGACAAATTATTTTTCTTGTTGTAAAATTATTTTAAGTATTAATTAAAGTTTGAAAAAAGAGGTATCACTTATGGGTTTAATGGACGGCAAAAAAGGTATTATATTCGGTGTAAGCAACCAAAAAGGTATTGCTAATGCTATTGCGGAGCAACTTTTTGCTCAAGGGGCAGATATTGCTTTCACTTATGCTAATTCCACCATGGAATCAAGAGTACGTCCTATTGCGGAATCTATGAATTCTAAATTAATTATGGAATGTGATGTTACAAATGAAGAACGTGTAGAACAAGTATTTGAAGAATGTGCAAAAGTTTATGGAAAATTGGACTTTATCATTCATGCTGTTGCTTTTGCGAATAGAGAAGACCTTCAAGGAAATTTTTCTGATATATCAAAAAGCGGCTGGGACTTGGCTCTTGGAGTCAGTGCTTATTCACTTATTCCTATGGCAAAATACGGCAAATCAATTCTTAATGAAGGAGCTTCAATTACTGCCTTGACTTATCTTGGAAGTGTAAAAGCTGTCGCAAATTATAATATGATGGGAGTTGCAAAAGCTGCTCTTGAGTCTTCAGTAAGATATCTTGCTCTTGAAATGGGTGAAATCGGAATTCGAGTCAACGCTCTTTCCGCAGGACCTGTAAGAACGCTTGCAGCAAAGGGTATTGGCGGTTTTGATGTAATGCTAAAAGTCGCTGCGAAAAAAGCACCTTTAAAAAGAAATGTAACTTTAGAAGAAGTCGGCAAATCAGGTCTTTATTTAGTTTCTGACTTGGCATCAGGTGTTACAGGCGAAGTTCATTATGTTGACTGCGGTCAAAACATAGTTGCAATGTGCAAAGAAGATGCTATTTTAGCTAATTAATTTAAACAAAAAAATATAAAAAAAAGAAAAAAGAAATGCCGTCTTTTTTGTTGCAAAATTATTTTGATATTAATGATTTGAACTAATTAATTGCATTTTGTTTAACATATTTAATTAATTCGTCGTATCTTCCACCAACATTATTCTTTCTCAAAAACACTAATGTTTCAGCTTGAGACAATTCTTCGTTACTCGCCATTTTTCTAGCTACAGGAATAAAAGAGTCCAACTGTGGCAAATATTCCGGGATTTCTAAATCAAGCAATCTCTTTGGAGTTTTTTCAGCCATAAAATCAAGCAATTTGTTTGCAACCTTATTATCTTTTAAAGAATCTTTGTAATGTGCTCCATTATTTAATCCAATCCATGCTTTTTGAGTTTTTTCGTCAAGTTTTTTAACAAAATCTATGATATCGCCGGCAGTATCATAACAATCATTACTCATAGCTTTGCTAAAATGCGATTTTTTGTCTTTGTTTTGTACTAATGCAAAGGCTCTTTGAGCTTTTATGTCTAAGTTGCTTGCTAAATCAATTATTGCATCACGTACTTTTTTATCTCCTATATAATAATAAGAAGGCATATTATTTTTTACTGTTAGCATATGATGTAGCGGGGTATCTCCGTTTCCATTTTTCAATAAAAGCCATTTTCTTTGAATCTCCGGATCAAGTTTTTTTATCACATTTAACATTTGTGGAAACTTAAACTCATCGTAGAATTTTACTCCATGAAAAGGAGAGTTTCTATTAGTGTCGCGAAATAGAAAAAAATCATTTTTTATTTTGTCAGGTTGTTCTGCTAATTTCTTAAAAAAAGCTTCAGCTGCATTACTGGATCCTATTTTCAAAAAATCTGCAAAAAATTTGTTGGAAGCTAATAATTCTGGTAATTTTTGGGGATCCTTTAGCTTTGCCATGCCAAAAGATACCGTATCCTGTTGGATGTTATTATTAGATATAAATAATTTTTTATTTTGTATTGTTTGTCGGTTGTTTGCACTCATTGTTGTTTGAGAATTGATTTTTGTCAGTTGCATTTTAGTTTTTTCCTTTCTTACTATTTTCGTAAATATTCCATTAAATATGTGTATGGATTGTTTGAAAAATAGTAAAAATTATTTTTTGCTAGTTGAATTTCTATTCTATTCTATTCTATTCGGTACTATGACTGATTTATAGGAGATTAAAATTCGCATTTACAATTCGTAATATATGTTTTAGCGTTCGCAATAACAAAGGTTTTCGAACGTAAAAATACTTAACTGCACCTCACGTCAGCCTTAACGTAGTATTATGCTCTACAATAAACAGCTTTATTTCACACTTAACAAATTCGACATTAAATCCGAAATTATTCTGGCTCTGTTATCCCAGGTATGATTTTCCAAAATTATTTTGTTAGCATTTTCAACTTTTTCGTTTCGTTCATCATCATATTTCAAATAGTAATCAACCTGAGTAGCAATATTTTCAAAAGTTACATTATTATAATAAACAAAATTATCACCAAATCCACTCATAAGAAAAGGAGCTTCATCAGAAAGTATCATAGCTCCAGCGAGTGAGGCGTTTAAGACTCTTTCATGTAAACCCTGAAAAACTTGCAATGGTTGTAAATTCAGCGCTATTTTAGCTTTTTGGGTGTTTTGGATTGTGTCGAATAAATTGCTTGGCCCCATATATTGAACTCCATCTTCAATATATTTTGTCCAAATTTCAGGACCCCAAACTTTTATTTTAAAATCTTTCAAACTGTTTACTATATTGATTCTTTTGGAATTTGTCACAATATAGCAAAGATCCATAAACATTCCACGATATAAATTTGCATCATTTAAATCAATACCTGTTCGGCTTGCATAATAGTGATAAACTTCCCAAAAAGTGTTTTTAGAGTTGTTCATCAAAATTTCGTACAATTCCATAAAGATTTTGTAGCATTTAGGATTATATTTTTGCCTGACTTCTTCCATATTTGCTTTATAGTCATACAAATGTGACGTAAAAATAATATCGTGTTCTTTTTTGTGATTGTTTGCTTGCCAAATCTCGGGATCTGCCGCATGTGGCAAATATGCTTGTTTTAATTTAGGTAAATATTTTTCTATTGCTTGGTTATCAGATTTTGTAACATTAAAAACCATAAAATTATTATATTTTTCAGAATATTCTTTTATTATTTCGTAATTTTGGTGAAATACAGAATCCACATTCCACATTATTTGAAGCTGACCGTTACTTAATGCGCTTTCCCAAAAAGGGAAACCTGTTGCATTGAAACTTAAATAAACATTCGGGCTAATATTTTGGGATAATAATTTTTTCAAAGAGGCTGATGGATAACCAATATTGTTAAAAGCCTTAGAGATCCCGACGCAAAAGCTTGACAGCACATTGTATTGACCGCCTTCATAATCATCAGACCCATGAACACAAAAATTCAAATTACTCATACTTGCTATAAAATCTCAAAAATATACTCATCTCATTTTAGACTAATTAAATATATTTGGTCAATAAAAATACATAAAGCCCAGTCGTAAGGCTGGGCTTTATGGAGCGGGAGACGAGGTTCGAACTCGCGACATCCTCCTTGGCAAGGAGGCATTCTACCACTGAATTACTCCCGCATTCAGTAAAAATATTATAACTACCTGAAATTTTCAATGCAAGTATTTTTTGATGAGTTATTTCAAAAATCCAAATTTCAAAAATTTGAGGTTTTTGAGATAACGACCATGTAAAAGTCAAGAACGGCGGAAATGGCAAGTTTTCGACGTTTTGAAACTAGCCGTAAAAAGTTATTTCGATAAATCTTGCCTTGAGGAGACAAAATTGTATTCGTTCAATTTTTCAAAATCACTTCCAAGCATAATTTTATCGGCATCTTCAAGCATTTTTACTACATCATAACCATTTGTACCGTCACTTCGAGGGGTCAAACCTTCTACTATGCAATGCAAGAAATGTTGACACTCAAGTTTCAAAGGTTCGATTTCTAAATAATCAGGATATTCGATATCTTGTTTGTTTGGTGCAAAATTGCTAAAAATCTGTAATTTGTTTTCAGTCAAAGCATCATCCAAAATAGCAGTAGCTTTCGTTCCGCGAACTAAAAGTACAACACGTTTTTGCGGATGAATCCAACTTGTTGAAACATGAGCTTTTACACCTTCTTCGAGTTCCAAATCAATATGGACAATGTCCATAATATCGTTTTTATCAGAAGAAAACCCTACCGCTGAAGCCACTTTCACAGGCTTTTTATCAACAACATAACTAATCATAGAAATATCATGAGGAGCCAAGTCCCACATAACACTTTTGTCATTTTTGAAATAATTTATATTTAGTCTATCGCTTTGAGCATAAGTAATATCGCCTAATTCACCATCTTTTATAATACCTCTAAGCCTTGTTACAGCAGGATGATACAAGAGCAGATGCCCAACCATAAGGACTTTGCCTTTTTGCTCGGCATATTCTTTCATTTCTTTGGCGTGCTCAGCTGTTGTTGCTATTGGTTTTTCAACATAAACATGTTTATTAGCATCAAGTGCTTTTTTGACCATATTGTAATGTGTATGACTTGGTGTAGCGATTATTACAGCATCAATTTCTTTTGAGTGCAAAATATCATCAAAATCATTTGTAAATTTGATATTAGAATAATTATCTTTGATTGCATCAATATTACTTTGATCCAAATCACATACACATACCAATGATTCTAAATTATAAAAATTTCTTACGAGGTTTCTTCCCCATGTGCCGCATCCGACAATTGCTACTTTTGGTTTCAAAATTTTTCTCCAATGCCGATTCAAACTATCTTTATTAATTTAATCAACAATTGGATGTCTAGTCAATAATATTGAGATTAAGATTATATAAAGCAGTATTAAAAAGAAATAATCTCAAGGGCAATTTTTAAAAGTTCTTCAGAGCTCGCATCTTTTCCTTGTTTTTCAAGTGCAGCACATAAGCCTTCATTTATTTCTTTTTGAGTATAACCAAGTGCCAAAAGTACACTTTGAGCTTCTTCATAGCTTTCTGATTTGATTTGTGGGGCACAAATTTCATCTGCTTCTAAATCCAAATTGCCCCTCCACGCTTTTAGCTTGTCTTTAAGTTCCAAAATCAATCTTTGGGCAAGTTTTGGACCAACGCCTTTAGTTTTGGACAATTCTTTTACGTTTTCGCTCAAAACAGCTTGCATCAAACCAAGTGCATTCATTTCATCCAAAAGCATCAAGGCCATTTTTGTCCCTACACCTGAAACACTTTGCAGAACATTAAATAAATCTCTGTCTTCATGTTTTACAAAACCGCAAAGCAGCATAGCATCTTCTCTGTGGACAAGGCTTGTAAAAATCTGAATGTCAGAATTAATTTCGGGCAAACTTCTTATAATTCTCGAATTTACTTGTATCAAATACCCCACGCCGTTAATTTCGACGGTAATATTGCAGCCTTGTGGGCTATTTGATATTTTGGAAACAAGTTTTCCTTTTAAATAATTTATCATTTCATCAACTCTTTATCGCATTCTTGTATCATTCTGAGATCTTCTTCAGGCGTTGAACCTATAGTTGTAAGCAAATTACATATTATCATAGAATCTACACCTGCCAGTATACCTTTTTTTTGGCCTTCATAGGAAAGTCTTTTAATTCTTCCACCTGCATATCTTAGACTGATATTTGGCATCATTATCCTGAATATAGCAAGGGTTTTAAGGATTTCTTCTTCATCAATTTTATTTCCAAAGCTTTCAAAAGGTGTTCCTGCTATCGGGTCTAAAAAATTTATCGGAGCAGATTCAGGAGAAATATTTTCAAGCTCAAGAGCCATTTCAATTCTTTGCTGTCTTGTTTCTCCCATGCCTAAAATCACTCCGCAGCAAACTTCTAGCCCTAAATCTCTTGCAGTATTAACTGTGTTAATTCTGTCTTGATACGAGTGAGTTGTGCAAACTTCATCATGGTAAGACTTACAGGTATTAATATTGTGATGATATCTTTTCATTCCTGCATCTTTGAGGGTCTGCATCTGGTCTTTTTTCATTATTCCTAATGAAGCACAACTTCTAAGACCTTCAGACTCAATAGCTTTAATCATTTGAGCCATAATAGGCAGTTCTGCATCATTTGGCAACCTACCTGAAGTTACAATCGCAAATCTGCTTGCACCTGATTTTTTGGCACTTTGGGCTGATTTTTTGACTTCTTCAACACTTACCAAAGGATGCGTCTCAATAGATGTTCTATAATGAGAACTTTGGGCGCAATATTTGCAATTTTGCGAACATTTTCCTGTTTTTGCGCTAATTAAAGAACAAAAATCCATTTTGTTAGAGAAATTTTTGTTTGTGATTTCCCCAGCTATTTTTATTAGTTCTTCGAGATTTTCATTATATAAATCTAAATATTCTAAAACTTGGTTTGCCATTATTTTCTCCCATCTAATGCTTAAATTTTATAATAAACTAGACAAGAGGTCTAATTTATTTCATAATTTAATTAAAACTAATATAGGAAAAATTATGGTTTTTTTAAAACTGGCTATACTAATTGTTTCTGCAATGGGCGCAGGTCTTGCAGCTTTTGAATTAAACAGCTTCAGTAAATATAAAAATATTTATAATGAAGGTGTCGAAAAGCTAAAAGAAGGCGATTATAAGGGTGCTGAAAAAATCTTCAAAAAAGTTTTTGAAATGGAACCAGAGATGGAGTCAAACATATATAACCTTGGGCTTGCTTATTTTTATCTGAATAAATTCGATTTGGCGCTAGAATTTTTCAATAGAACTTTGGAGTTAAACCCTAATGATATAGATGCCTATTACAATATAGGTATAATACATTATATTCAAAATGACAAAAAAGGGACTTTAAAATATATGACAAAAGCCCTTGATTTGTCAGACAAAAAGGATGAACAGACTCTGTTTTGTATGACGCTTATTTATTCTGAATTACAGGATTATGATATGGCAATTCAGTCAGTTTCTAAGCTGATAGAAGTGTGTCCTTCAAATATAGATTACAGAATGCTTTTGGCTGAAATTTATCAAGAATTAATTGCAGAAACAGGAAATATTCAAAGTGTTGATTTTGCAATCAAAACTTATGAGGAAATTCTTGAAATAGATGAAAAACATGAAGTTGCAAATGTCAAAGTCGCAAATTGTTATGCTCAAAAAGGTGATATTGAAAATTGTCAACAATTCTGCAAAAAAGCGCTTGAAACAAATTCAAAATCTGCCGATGCTTTACAGTTGTTGGGTGTTATTAGCTTCTCAATGCAGGAATTTGAACCGGCAATTCAATATTTCGAACAAGCTTTTACTGCAAAACCGACTTTAAAAATTGCATATCTAAATTCTGCTTATGCTTATGCAAAAGTAAGCAAAAATAATAAGGCAGTAGAGCTTTATGGCATGTATAAGGCAAAAGTACAGGCGCATGAAATCACAGAAGATATGGATAAGTTCTTTGTAGGTTTAGACCAAACTGCAGCTTAAAAACTTTGTTATTCCATGACGTTCAGTGTCAAACCGTCGAAAACTGAACGTTTCCAGCGTTTTTCACATCCGAGATGTCGATTACTGCATAACCTGAAAATTTCCATTTTCTAGGTTATGCAGTAATCTTCTTTTTGTAAAGTATTTTTTTTACCCTATTGAATTTAAAGTATTTTTTGAATACTATTGTATTTACGCTTGGTAAAATATAAATATAAAGGGCAAAACAATGAACGTAATTATCGATGAAATAGAAAAAGAAATGATAAAAACTGATCTTCCGGAGCTTAATCCTGGAGATACAGTAAAAGTTTTTGTAAGAATTAAAGAAGGTAACAAAGAGAGAACACAGGCTTTTGAAGGTGTTATCATCAAAATTCAATGCAGCGGATCTAACAGATCAATCACTGTAAGAAAAATCTTCCAAGGTGTCGGTCTTGAGCGTGTATTCCCTATCCACTCGCCAAGAATTGAGAGCATCAAAGTTCTTAGACGTGGTTCAGTTAAAAGAGCAAAACTTTATTATCTCCGTGAAAGAGTTGGTAAAGCTACTCGTATCAAGGAAAAAATGACCAGATAATGGTTCATATCCATTGGTATCCAGGGCATATTGCTAAAGCTGAGAGAAAACTCCGAGAACAACTGAGTCTTGTCGATGTCGTTATTGAAGTAGTTGATGCTAGAATACCTTACAGTAGTAAATATATTGAAATCAAAAAGCTCCTTGGTGATAAGCCAAGGCTTTTGATTA
>CAYUHE010000029.1:0-23594 GCA_964444415.1 uncultured Gammaproteobacteria bacterium | reverse complement strand
AGTTACTGACACTGTTTTTCCCGATACACTTTCCTTTTGATTTTTAGACACACTTGTCCCAAATATATACTATTTTAGCTTATGGAAGCTTCCATAAGAAGCCATAGGAAGTTCGAGTTTTCTACAACTTTAGTTATTTTTTAAATGCCAATTTTTCAGAAAAAATTGGCATGGTGGTGGAGTATTAAGACATTTTCAAAATTTTATTTTATTATTCTGCTTTTATCTACTATAATAAACTTTATAGGAAAAAGTTTCGGAGTTTACTTGGTTTCAAAATTATGGATGCAAGAGAAGCAGCCTTAAAGGCATTGATAGATATTTCATACAACAAAGATTTTGAAAAAGTTTTTGATTCTTGGGGTGCAAAAACTCCTTACAGGGCTGATTTTGGACACCTTGTAAATGGAGTCATCCGAAACATTACTTATCTCGATTTTTTTATTGAAAAAATTTCTCAACGCAAACCGAATTTTTTACAAAATGATATTAGAAATATTCTCAGATTAGGATTTTTTGAACTTGAATTCACCCAAAATCCTGAATACGCAATCGTAAACAGCTATGTTGACATGGTGAAACAAACAAATTCTCAAGCTTCATCTTTTGTAAACGCTGTTTTAAGAAATTTTTTGAGACAAAAAGGCGAAATCAAACTGCCGAGCAATTTTTTGGATAATCTTGCAATAAAATATTCTCACCCAAAATGGATGATAAAACGCTGGGTACTTCATTATGGCAAAGACGAAATCGAGAGCATTCTCAAATTCAACAACACTCCTTACGGACTTTGGATTCGCGTAAACACCCTCAAAATAAAAGTTAATGACTTTTTGGCGATGCTTGTCAAAGAAGATATAGATTTCGAACAAAACATCATTGTCCCTGAATGTGTCAAAATAAATCACAAAGGCTCTGTTACAAATCTCATTGGATTTGAAGAAGGTTTATGGATGGTTCAGGGTGTAGCATCTTCCCTTGTGGCAAATATTCTTGCCCCCGAAGAAGATGACGTGGTGCTTGATATTTGTGCCGCTCCTGGTGGGAAAACAGCCCACATGGCTGCGATGATGGGGAACACAGGCAGGATTTTAGCCCTTGATTCCAGCAAAAAAAGACTTGAGCGCTTAGAAGAAAATCTCATAAGGCTCAATATTGAAAACACTTCTTATATCGTAAAAGATGCGACAAAAGTAAGTTTTACTGAATATTTCGACAAAATTCTTGTCGATGCTCCTTGCTCAAATACAGGAATATTTAGCAAAAAACCCGATGCAAAATGGAAAAAAACTATTGAAGATATTGAAGCTCTTGCCAAAATTCAATACGAAATTCTTGAAAATGTATCAAAATACCTTAAGCCTGATGGTACAATGGTTTATAGCACCTGTAGTATCGAGCTTGAAGAAAATATCTTAGTAGTGCATAGATTTTTGCAAAACAATAAAGATTTTGTTCTCGAACCTTTTGATATTCCATACGAAACCGAAGGAACTTTACAAATAATTCCTTATGAATTTGATATGGAAGGCTTTTTCATCGCGAAATTCAAAAGATTGTAAAAATAATTCCCCAAAATTATCCAACGAAGTCTTTTTTATGTAAGATATAAATGTAAGCATTTTTAGGAGAGCAGGATATTGTACAATGTTGCGATAATTGGTGCCGGCCCGGCTGGGATATTTTCGGCCTTGGAAATAATGAAACTTCGCCCTGAATGGAAAGTTTTGATTGTTGAAAAAGGAACAAAAATCGAAAAAAGACAATGTATGATTCGAAATGGAGCAAAAGCTTGTCCTCCTTGCAAAAAATGCGGCCTTTTATGCGGTTGGGGTGGAGCTGGGGCTTTCTCAGACGGCAAATTAACTCTCACTCCTGATGTTGGTGGAAATTTACTTGATTATATGTCAAGACAAGAAGTCGAAACGCTTATCAAATATACCGATGATATTTATCTGCGTTTTGGTGCTACAGAAGAAGTTCACGGTACAAATGATGAAGAATTCGCAAAAATAGCACGCCAAGCAACTTTGGCAGAACTTAAACTAATCAAATCGCCTGTAAGACACCTCGGAACAGAAAGAAGTCTGGACGTATTAAAAGCTATGCAAGACTTTTTGGCTCAAAGAGTCGAGATTTTGAACAATGAAGTTGCGAAAAATTTAATTATCGAAAATGACGAAATCAAAGGCTTTACAACTGACAAGGGAAACACTTATCACGCAGAATATGTAATAGTTGCCCCTGGTCGTGAAGGTGCGGATTGGCTGGCAAAAGAGCTTGCCAATACCAATGTCGAATTGGTTAATAATGCAGTTGATGTCGGTGTTCGTGTCGAACTTCCTGCACCTGTAATGGAAAAAATTACAGATAAGTTATACGAATCAAAATTAATTTATCACGCACCAAGTTTTGGTGATGAAGTCAGAACTTTCTGCATGAACCCAAGCGGGGAAGTCGTTTGCGAAAACTACAACGGAATCGCAACAGTAAACGGCCACAGCTATGCAAACAAAAAAACCGCCAATACAAACTTTGCTCTACTTGTAAGTAAACGCTTCACAGAACCGTTTAAAGAGCCTATTCAATACGGTCAGCACGTTGCAAGACTGGCAAATATGCTTTCAGGCGGTGTTTTGGTCCAAAGACTCGGCGATTTGCTTGATGGAAGACGCTCTACACCAGAAAGCATCAAAAACAGTATAATTACCCCAACCTTAGAATCCGCTACACCAGGGGATTTGAGCTTAGTATTGCCTTACAGACATTTAACAAGTATTGTCGAAATGCTTTATGCTCTTGATAAAATTGCACCCGGCGTTGCATCAAGATACACACTTCTTTACGGCGTGGAAGTCAAATTTTATTCTTCAAGAGTCAAATTGACAAACGAGCTTGAAACCGAAGGCGTCAAAAACTTATTCACCATAGGTGATGGTGCAGGCGTAACAAGAGGACTTATACAAGCTTCAGCTTCAGGTGTACTTGCTGCAAGAACAATTTGCAATAGAGGCTAAAAACTCTCTACAAAGGATTTTTCTTTGGCAAACCTGCTTTTCGAGGGAATTTCCTTGACGTTTTGTCAGTTTTTTCGATAATTATCAGATTTCTTTCGATATCATCACCAAGATTGTATTCAATCACTTCCGCAAGCATTCCGCCAAGCATATTTAAGGCGTTTTTTGCTTCTTTAATTTCATCTTTGGCTGTTTTTGCTTTGTAAGCCACCAAAAATCCACCGACTTTGACGTAAGGAAGGCAATATTCTACCAAAATATTCAATGGTGCAAGAGCCCTTGCTGTAACAAAATCATATTTTTCTCTATGCTCAAGAGGCAATTCTTCGGATCTGATATTTAAAGCTTTAAAACGTCTTTGGATACCTATTTTTTCAGCTGCTTGGGTCAAAAAAATTATTTTTTTGCCTACTGAATCGACAGCAACAACTTGTGCCTCGGGATAAAGTATCGCAATCGGTAAAGCTGGAAAACCTCCGCCTGAACCTATATCCATAAGCTTGAAAGCACCTGAAGCATCAGGGATTTTATTAAAAGCCATCGAATCTAAAAAATGCTTGGTCAAAATCGTCTGTTCATCTGCTTTTGCAATGAGGTTAGTGTGCGAATTGAATTCAACCAAAAAATCATAATAAGTTTTAAACTGTTCAAGCTTCTCCTCAGAGAGGTTTAGCATAAAATCTTTTGCCTTATTTTTCAAAAATTCTTTCATTTAAGACTGCCCTACTATAGCTTCAAACTCTTTTTTATCAATTTTGCCCTTAATAAATTCTATTCTGCGTTCGATTTTGACCTTACTATCAGTTGAAATCTCTTTTCCAATGGATTTTTTAGCCAAAACGAAAGCTCTAAGTGCTTTTGAAAGATTATTAACTCTCATATAAACATCACCGACATCCAAATAAGCCGAAGCTAAAAGATATGGCGTATTTAGTTCTTTAGCAGTTTTTAATTTTTCATAATAGAATTTTTGTGCCATTTTATAATCTTTTAAATCAAAATAAGTATCCGCAAGCTTTGATACAGATTGCGCAATTGCTTCAAGCTCGCCGGCCTCTTTATCTGTCTCATAGGCTTTATGCAACAAACTTATAGCCTTTGTATAGTCGCCTTCATCAGCAAAAATCAAACCTAAATTTCCGCAACTTTCAGAATAATATTTATCATAAGAATCCTTGGTCAAAACGTTTTGAGAACCTCTCTCGTAAAACTCTTTAGCTTTTTGCATATTGCCCATATTGTCAAAAGTCAAAGCTATTTTAAAATAAATTTCATTCAATGCAGAATGATTGACGCCTGCTTGCTTAAGAGCTGTCTCATAGACCTGCAAAGCATTTGACTCTTGGTTCGTATCTATATACAAATCGCCCAAACCTATTAATGCATAAAGAATTTGCCCTTTTGGCAATTCTTTCAAAATATTCATATCCAAGAAATCGTTATAATGCTGCTCTGCAAGCTTGTATTCACCAAAGTCATGAAGCGTTTTGGCAATATTCAGAAGGACATAGGCTAATTTTTTATCGTCATTAAGCTCTTTTGCCAACATATAAGCTGATTTTAAAGCTTGCATAGCTTCTTGTCTTTTTTTCAATTTAGTATAAGCATTCGCAATTTTGCTATGGATATAAAGCTCTTTTTCTTTGATTTTACAGACTTTTTGAGCTTTTTCATAAAGCTCTAATGCTTTTTCATAATTTTTGGATGCTTCTTGATCAAGTGCATCTTCCAAAAACTTGTAATAATCCGTATTATCAATGATTTTAGACTTTTTGAAATCTATTTCGATAGGAATTTCATCAATAATCGTCTTTTTTCGTTTATCTTTGGGTATTTTGTCATCATCAACCTTCTGAAGCTCCTTTGCCTCCTCATATAAAAGCTTGCGTTCTTCCTCAGAAAACTCAGCACCGATAACTTCTGTTTGAATATTATGAGCGCTTATGTTTTGAACGGCCATATTTTCAGCCTTTTTCATAACTTCTGCAGAAAGATTTTTACCCTTTGGAGCAGTATTATCTTCTTTGAAAGGAATGGCCTTTGACTCTTGATACAAAATTACATCGCTATTTAGAGTTGATGCTCTAAGTGTGATTTCGTTGGTTTTCTTATGCTCGGAAAGTTTCAAATGATACGCAAATTCATTCCGCAAAGTGGTTCTTGAAAGTTTAATATGTCTCTCAAAATGTTTTAGGGGAATTTCTTTTCCGTAAAAAGTCGAAAGAGCTGTGTGAACTTTTTCTTTCTGGGCTTTTGAGACTTTTGCAAAAATTTGTTTTGCGAAATATTCTTTGATATACAAATGCCCCTCAAAAGAATAAACAAAGGATGATTTTATCAAATCTTCAAAAACATTTTTGCAATCATCCGGGATGATAGAATCTACTGTTTCCCTAGTGACAGGATGTCTTATTGCACTCAAATAATACAAAATATCTGCATCTTTTTGTGGAAGTTTGCTTGCCAACTGATAAATCACATATTCATTAAAATCAATTTTTTGCGATGTGGCTCGCTTGAAAAATTCTAACGAATCCTCGTCCTTAATTACTTTGAAAAAATTTCTTATATTTCGTGAAATCCCAAGCGTTTCGTCAAAAATCTGTTCTAAAGAAACATTTCCGTCTTGAACATTCATCGCTTTTTTGAGTTCCAAAAACTGGTTATAATTCAAAGCTTCAAGTCTGAGGTTTTTTGAAAACGGATGCTTTTTCATAATTTCAAAAGGTGCAACTTGAGACCCTGTAACTATTTTTATATTGTCTTGTTCCGCCAAAAAATCTAAGAATTTGGCGATTTCATGAGGCAATCTATCGGTATTTTTGTTTATAAAATGCTCAAATGAATCAAAAGCAATAATCAAATTTATCGGAAAATCTTTGAGCAAATCAAAAATTCTTTCATCAATTGAACGTGTTTGCGAAAAAGTTTTTTTGACCAAATGCTGGATTTTGACAGATTTTATAGTCGTAAAATACCTGTACAAAGAGAAAATCACATCATCAATGCAAGCTGAATTGAAGCAATCAAAGCAAAAGAACAAAGAATTATCCAAAAAAGCAGGCGTAAGCTTCAGAATTTCACTCTTGCCAACCCCTGAAAAGCCTGTCAAAAAATGAATCTTGATGCCACTATTCAAATTTTCCAGGTATTCTTGAATTTCTTTATGACGAATATCAACGACAGAATTTATACGCGGCGTAAGTTCACAATATTTCAAAATAGCCGCTTTAAAGTCTTCTTTTGTTTTGAGATTTTTTACTATATTTTTCTCCATTGCCTTATTTTATAATAGTTTTGGGGCAAAAGTCCATGTTTAAAAAGAAAATTTACTCTTTTGAGGACAATAAAGTTAAGATTTTTAATATAATTTCCTAAAATAGCTTGCTTATGCGATAATATTTGGGCAATTAGGATAAAGGAGCTAGTATGATAAAAGTTGCTGTTTGTGGTGCTTTAGGCAGAATGGGACAAGAAGTTGTCAATGCTATCAATGAAGCTGACGGAATGGAATTGAGCATCGCAATCGATTGGGCCGCTGCGGGGCAAAAAATTGGCGATATTGAAGTTGAAAAAGACCTTGAAACAGCTCTGAAGTCAAAACAAGCCGATGTTATAGTTGATTTTACACAACCAGACAGCGTATTCAAAAATGCCTTAATCGCAATAAATGCTGGTGTTAGCCCTGTTATCGGAACGACGGGATTATCTGACAAACAGCTTGCTGAATTAAAAGAAATAACCGAAGCGAAAGAACTGGGTTGCTTAATTGCCCCAAACTTCACTATCGGAGCGGTTTTGATGATGAAATTTTCACAAATGGCTGCAAAATATTTTCACAATGCCGAAATTATTGAATTTCACCACAATCAAAAAAAGGATGCGCCATCAGGAACAGCAATCAAAACAGCCCAAATGATGTCAAAAATACAAGAAGATTTTGCAAAAAACAATTGTGCCGAAGTTGAACTTATAGAAGGTTCAAGAGGTGGAAAATCTGATAGCAATATCCAAATTCATAGCGTGAGAATGCCCGGTTACATGGCTTCTCAAGAAGTGATTTTTGGCTCGTCAGGCGAGACACTAAAAATTAGGCACGATTCAATTGACAGAAAATGTTATATGTCAGGCGTTGTACTTGCAATCAGATACATTTTTAAGAATAATGATTTCATATACGGACTAGAAAATATATTATAGAAGAGGAACCGATGAAAAAACCCAGTATAGCTATTTTGGGGGCAACAGGAGTTGTCGGACAAAAAATCAAAGATATTTTAGAAGAACGCGATTTTCAATTTTCGAATATAAAGTTTTTGGCTAGTGCCAGAAGCGTCGGAAGACCGTTAACTTTCAAAGGCAAAACTTACAAAGTTGAAGAAGCTTTGCCAGAAGCTTTTGACGGTGTCGATATTGTTTTGAGTTCAGCAGGAGCGTCTACGAGCAAGGCTTTGGTTGGCGAAATCACAAAACGTGGCTGCATAATGATTGACAACACAAGCGCTTTTCGAATGGATGAAGGCACTCCGCTTGTTATCGTCGGCGTGAATGATGAAGATATCAGATTGCACAAAGGTATTATCGCAAACCCAAATTGCTCTACATCGCAACTTATGCTTGCTATCAAGCCTCTTCACGATTATGCTACTATCAAAAGAATGATAGTTTCTACTTATCAAGCAGTATCGGGTGCCGGAAAAGTAGCTATTGATGAGCTTAGAGCTAATGCTGAAGCTATTTTGAAAAATGAAAAATTCGAGAATGAAGTTTTTGACAAACAAATTGCTTTTAACGTAATTCCGCGTATAGACGTGTTCTCAGACTATGACTATACAAAAGAAGAACTGAAAGTTGTTAATGAAACAAAAAAAATCATGCACTTGCCTGAAGACACCAAAATTTCTTGTACGGCAGTCAGGATACCTATTTACACAGGGCATTCTGAAAGTGTAAATATCGAATTTGAAAAAGAATTGACCCCTCAAAAAGCCCGAGAAATACTTGATGCAGCTTTTGGAGTTGAAGTTATTGATAATCCTGCACAGTTCAAATACCCTACACCTGCATTTGCAGAGGGGAAAGACCCGGTTTATGTCGGTCGTATCAGAAAAGATTTGGCTTTTGATAATGGGCTTGTTTTGTGGGTTGTTGCCGACAATCTGCGTATAGGCGCAGCTTTGAACACAGTTCGTATCGCAGAAAAGCTTGTTGAAATGAATTTAATTAAAAATTAGGAGAAAGAATTATGCAAAAACGCTATTGTGTTGGCGATGTTGTTACAGCAATGGTTACACCATTTGACAAAGATTTAAAAATCAATTATAAAATGGTCGAAAAACTGGCTAATCACCTTGTTGCAACAGGAACAGAAACAATCTTGGTCGCAGGAACTACAGGCGAAAGCCCAACCTTGACACATGATGAAGAACTTGAACTCTTAAAAGTAGTCAAATCCGCTGTTTCAGGCAAGGCAAAAATCCTTATTGGTGCAGGTTCAAACTCAACAGCTACAGCTGTTGAAACCTCTAAAAAGGTTGCAAAAGCAGGTGCTGATGCGATTTTATCCGTTGTACCTTATTATAATAAACCATCGCAAATCGGTATGATGGCTCACTTTGGAGCTATTGCAAATGCAGTTGATTTGCCGATTATGCTCTACAACATTCCAGGGCGTACAGGCGTGGATATGGCTCCTGAAACAATTATCAAAATTGCAACTGAGCACAAAAATATCTTTGCCGTCAAACAAAGTAACAGTAATCTTGATTTGGTTACAGAAATCATAAGCGATGCCCCTGAAGGTTTCGTCCTTTATTCAGGCGATGACAGCTTGACGCTTCCGATGTTGGCTCTTGGGGCTGTCGGAGTTGTATCTGTAGCCTCTCACTTGATTGGGAATGAAATCCAAGCGATGATAAAAGCATTCAAGGCAGGAAATGTAGCCGAAGCGACAGCTTTGCACCATAAATATTATCCTGTATTCAAAAAGATTTTTATGGCACCAAACCCAATTCCTACAAAAGCTGCTTTAGCTAAAAAAGGTCTTATTGAAGAAACTGTAAGATTACCTTTGGTTTGCCTTGACGACAAACAAAAAACCGAATTATTCAGCACTATAGATTACGTTTTGTAAGGAGTAAATTGTGATAAAAGAGCAGTATTATCCGCAAGAAATAGAAAAAAAATGGCAAGCAAAGTGGGAAAAATGCGGAATAAACAAAACTCCGCAAGAATCCAACAAGCCAAAATATTATGCTTTGTCAATGTTTCCGTATCCTTCCGGACGACTGCATATGGGACATGTCAGAAATTACACAATAACTGATGTAATTGCCCGTTATCACAAAATGAAAGGCTATAATGTCTTACATCCAATGGGGTGGGACAGTTTTGGCTTGCCTGCTGAAAATGCTGCTATGAAATCAAATGAACATCCTGAAAAATGGACTTTGCAAAATATTGACTACATGCGAGAGCAACTTAAAACCCTAGGTCTTTACTATGACTGGGATAGAGAGTTTGCAACTTGCAAAGAAGACTACTACAAATGGACTCAATGGATATTTTTAGAGTTCTATAAATCAGGACTGGCATACAAAAAAGAAGCTGCCGTAAATTGGTGCGAACATTGCGCAACAGTTTTGGCGAATGAACAAGTCATCGACGGACGTTGTTGGAGATGCGATAATCTTGTAGAAAAAAAATATCTTTCTCAATGGTTCCTGAAAATAACAGATTACGCAGAAGTTTTGCTTGAAGACCTCGAAAAACTAAACGGATGGCCTGATAGGGTCAAACTTATGCAAAAAAACTGGATTGGCAAATCCACAGGTGCAATTTTAAAATTTGAAGTTGTCGGAAATCCCGAAATCGAAATACCTGTTTATACAACCCGTCCTGACACAGCTTATGGCATAACTTATTTGGTTGTGGCACCTGAATATAAAGGCATTGAGGCTTTAATCAGCGAGGGTCAAAAAGAGGCTGTTGCGGCATATCAAGAACAAGCAAGACGCACTTCTGAAATCGAAAGATTATCAACAGAACGCACAAAAACGGGTGTTTTCCTAGGAAAACACGTCATAAATCCTTTCACAGGGGACAAAATTCCTCTTTGGACTGCTGATTATGCACTTGCAGACTATGGAACAGGTGCTGTAATGGCTGTTCCTGCTCATGATATAAGAGATTTTGAATTTGCAAAAAAATTCAGCTTGCCAATCAAAAAAGTTATTCAAGACTCCAAAAATCCTGACTCAGAGCTGACGGAAGCCTATACGGAATCTGGAATTATGGTCAATTCGGGGAATTTTGACGGACTAGACAGCACCATTGCAAAAGCCAAAATCACACAATTTGCAAAAGAAAACGGTTTTGGCAACAAAGAAGTTCAATATCGCTTGCGTGATTGGCTTATTTCTCGCCAAAGATATTGGGGTGCACCAATTCCAATGGTTTATTGTGAAAAATGCGGAATACAGCCTGTACCTGCAGAACAGCTCCCTGTAAAACTGCCTGAAGATGTTGATTTCACAGTTGTCGGCAAGTCACCGATTTTGACTTCAAAAACCTTCTTAGAGACCACTTGTCCTGTCTGTGGCGACGTTGCAAAGCGCGAAACAGACACAATGGATACTTTCATCTGTTCAAGCTGGTATTACCTTCGTTATGCGGACCCGCACAATACTGAAATGCCTTTTGACAAAGAAAAAGTCAACTACTGGATGCCTGTTGACCAATATGTAGGCGGAATTGAACACGCAATTTTGCACCTGCTTTATTCAAGATTTTTCACAAAAGCACTCAAAGACAGAGGTCTTTTGGATTTTGATGAGCCCTTCAAAAACCTTTTGACTCAAGGCATGGTGCTAAAAGACGGTTCCAAAATGAGCAAGTCAAAAGGAAATACCGTCGACCCTGATGAAATTTTCAAGCATTACGGCGCAGACACAGCCAGATTATTTATTTTGAGCGATTCTCCGCCAGAGCGTGACTTGGATTGGTCAGACTCTGGAGTTGAAGGCTGCTACAAATTCCTAAATAGAGTTTGGCGTTTGTTTTACAATATTCAAGACCAAATTTCTTTGAAATTTGAAATACCGTCAGAATTGTCAAAAGAGTCTGATGCTTTGCTTCGTGAGGTTCATATGACTGTCAAAAAAATCTCGAATGACATTTCAAATGAATTCCAATTCAACACCGTCATCAGTAAAACTCGTGAATTTGTAAATTCACTTTATGACTACACGAATGCCAAAAAAGATTATTCTCAAGCGGACAAAGCTGTATTGAGCTATGCAGCGGTTACTTTAATCAAGATTTTGGCTCCTCTTGTTCCTCACATGGCAGAGGATTTATACGCAAGTATGGGTGCCGATGAGTCTATTCACACTCAGGATTGGCCAACTTTTGATGAAAGCCTTGCAGTGTCTCAAAGCGTTACTGTTGTTATTCAAATCAATGGCAAAGTCAGAGAAAAACTTGAAGTTTCGCCTGAAATTTCCAAAGATGAACTCGAAAAATTAGCCCTAGAAAATGACAAAATAAAAGCATTGACAGACGGTAGCCAAATTGTTAAAGTGATTGTCGTACCTGGCAGATTGGTCAATATCGTAATCAAATAAGGAGTGCTTATGGAACTTCAATTTATCGGGCATAGTGCTTTCTACTTAGAGACCGAAAAAGCAGGGATTTTGATTGACCCTTTCATTTCTGAAAGTCCTGTGGCAAAATTCGACCCGAAAAGCAAAATTGATGCTATTTTTGTAACGCACGCGCACTCTGACCATCTAGGAGATGCTATACCTCTTTCCAAAAAAACAGGCGCAACAATCACTGCCGTTTATGAACTTGCAAATTATTGCGAAAAACGCGGTGCAAATGCTCAAAGAGTAAATATCGGAGGGACATTATCTTTCCCTTGGGGAAATGCCAAAATCTTTAGTGCAGCACACTCAAGCTCCACTGTTGATGGGGCTTACGCCGGCTGTCCTTGCAGCATTATGCTTGAAATCAATGGCATAAAAATATACTTTGCAGGCGATACAGGGCTCCATCAAGACATGAAAACAGTCGGCGAATTCTATAAGCCTGACATAGCAGCTTTGCCTGTCGGAGATATTTATACAATGGGTATAGAGGAAGCGGCAATAGCAGCAAAATGGTTAGGGACAAAAAAGGTTATTCCTATACACTACAAATCGTTTGATGTGCTAAAAGCCGATACTAAAGCTCTTCAGAAGCTTTTGCCTTCTGATGTTGAGCTTGTTGTTTTAGAACCTGGACAAAAAATTGAGCTTTAAAAAGCAGCTATTTGATATTGCTTCGTCGAACAACTCCTCGCAATGACTAATATTTAGGCAGGCGAGCTTATATTAACCCCTAAATTCAAAATGGATTCATTTTCCTTTTTGACAACAGACCAATAGTCTTTGACCAAAATGGCATAAGATGATTGTTTGGCGAAGTCCTTTTGGCTCAAATTTTCCACCAAAATCTTCGAAGAAGTGTGATATTTTTTGACCAAAACGGTTACGTCATTAAGATAACCCTTGCAGCACTTCAAAACCTCTGGATAATAAGATGCAAAAGCATCTGATAACAAAATATCCAGATATAATTTATCATTTTTTTTGAAAATCAAAAAATATCCTTCAACAGTAGCTGTTACTTCATTATAAAGTATTTTTCTGAAAACTGAATTTTTAAATCTTTTTCTAAAATCATCTTCAACAATTTTCAACGCCTGCCTAAACTGTGGAAAAATCATATTATTGTGCAGTTCCACAATTTGAGAAAGATATCGGGGATGATAATCCTTGAAAAAATCTGTATTTAGATTATCGTCAATAATTTTAGAATTATCCCCGTTCCAAAGCTCAAGATGAGCGCATTCTCTAAAACTGCAGCCTTTTTTGAATAATTCTTTAAGCTCAGGCATATTTTCATTAACAAAAGTCAAAAAAGTCTCAACACCGTCTCCACCATACTTATTCATAACATATTTGATAAGAATTGCAATCATATCATCGGAACAATCGCCGATAGAGAGCCGATTTATTTGCCAACGAGCGTTTTTGCGGCTTTGAGGAGAAATCGAAACCTCACAAAGAGATATTCCATCCTCAATCGCTGCATAATTCTCAGATAAAAATTTTTGATTATTGGGCAAAAAACTATGAAGAAATTCATAAATAGGATTATTTATCTTCGGCATCTGACTAAAAACATTCAACAAAAAATGCTCTAAAGAACTATTATTATTAGATTTTATTCTTTTTATCTTTATCATACGAGTCCTCTTAAATTTATTATAACAGATTAATTGTTAACTTATTTGTCTAATTTCCCTAAAAAGCTTATAATTTGGAGAAATAGACGTCACAAAGAGGGGTTTTTGATGTATACAGTAAAAAAAATAACAAAAGAAAATGTCACTGATTTAGAATTTGCTTATAATGATTTTTTTATGAGATCCTACAATGATTACGGCTTCGAAATTTTGCCTTTGGAATTTCCTGATATAGCCAATTTTGTCGAAAGCAGCATCATAAATATCATGGGCGTCTATGAAAGCAATATTCTAAAAGGTTTTTTAATTTACAATATTATCGTCGATGTGGTTGAAGTCAGCATTATGCACTGCGTTGGGCCTGACAATATTGTTGAAAGAAAATCAGCCTTGATAACAGCCCTGAAAGAAGAAGTGGCTGGAAAAGAGTACAAACTGATTTCTTATGCTATGATTGGAATTCAAAAAGATTTTGTTGTTAAAATTGCAGCTTTTGGTTTTGATTTTGTCGGTCAAGCTATAGTGAATTTCAAATTTAGCAACGAGAAATCTATACAAATTTTCGATAAAATTAAGAAACTTCCTGTGCCTGAAGGCATTGAAATAGTCAATTGGGACATCAAATACGCCCAAGAATTAATAACCCTCATTCACGAATCATTCGAAAATATGCAAGACTACAAATTTGACCCGAGATTTTTGGATTTGTCCGGCTGTGAGGATATTTTGGCGAAAATTGTTGAAAATGTTTATGGAATATTTTTGCCTGAAAAAACCAAAATTCTACTTGAAAATAGCGTGCCAAAAGGATTTTGCTTTGTAAATCTGACAACTGAAAACATTGCAAACATACCAATCATAGGCATATCACCCGAACTTAAATATAAAAAACTAGGGCAATTGCTTCTGAGCAAAGCTTTACGTGATTTAATCAAAGATGTAATGTCAGGATTATTACCGTTGATTGAGCTCAATGCCACAGTTGATACGGATAATTTGCCTGCCATAAATATGTACCGCAAGCTCGGATTTAAAGAAAGCTCCAATTATCTTCACGCATATTGTGAATTATAAAAACCAAGCCCTGATAAGAACTTGGTTATTTTTTCGCTTATAGAATATTTTTAGTTGTTGCTTTGAACCAATTTTAAAGATGCCAATGTGCGGTAAGGATTGTTGAATCCTTCAACTTTTTCGGCTTCTTTAATAGCAAAAATTCTGATAATTCTTCTTAGCTCTTCTTCTTCACGCCAAGAAGCAGCTCTATATACGTTATTTTCTGGATCTGGTTTAATTCCCAATGCAGTTAAAAATTCGCGTTCTTTCATTGATTACCCCTTTTAAAAACAAAATCCCATAATAATTCATTGTTCTATATATTTATAAAAACAAATTAAGTGTATAAATTGCCCTTCAAATGAAAAAAAGTTAAGAAAGTTTAACATATTTTTTAAACCTTTAGACATTACGGGTAGATACTTGTACTGACTGATAAAATGTTACATAATAGATTTGAGGTTATTTTATGAATTCTAAATTTTTCAAATATCTAATCATTTTCGGACTTGTTATTTTTGCATTTAAAGCATGCTTGGTAGTCGATAAAACTCCTAAAATACAATCAGGCAATGCTCAAAAAATAGATACTGCTTTGACTCCAAAATCTAAACAGCCTTTTGAAACTGTTTATAAAGACGGGATAGATTATTTGGTATCAAGAGGGCAAATCGGAAAATACGGCGGAGAATTCAGATCTTCGGTAATCGGGGAAGGTCCGAAAACTTTTAACCCTTGGGAAGCAAAAGACAATACCTCAGGTACTTTAGGTGGATTAATGTTTGACGGACTTGTCGCAACAGATGCTTATACAGGCGAAGTAGTGCCAAAATTGGCAAAATCTGTTGATATAAAAAACAATTCAGAATACACAGTTCATCTTCGCCGAGGGCTGAAATGGTCTGACGGAAAGCATCTTAGCGCAGATGATGTTGTTTTCACATGGAATGATATTATTTTAAAAGGATATGGAAACACAAGCACACGCGACAATTTGTACATTAACGGAAAATTGCCGACTGTTCAAAAAATTGATGACTATACCATAAAATTCACAACCCCCGTGCCTTTTGCACCTTTTTTAAGACAACTTAGCACGCCAATTGCACCAAAACATGTATTTTTACCTGTCATAAATAAGGGTAAAGGTTATTTTCACTCATTTTGGGGTGTTTCCGCTAATCCTGACAAATTTGTTGTAAGCGGGCCTTTCAAAATAAGAGAATATACTCCAGCTCAAAGAGTAACTTTCATACGCAATCCAAATTATTATATGATTGACAAAAAAGGTCAAAAACTGCCTTATCTTGACAGATATATTGTATACATTGTCGGAGATTTGAACAATGAAGTGTTGAAGTTTGAAGCAGGCGAACTGGACATATTGTCCGTTAGAGGCAATAATGTAGCCCGTTTCAAAGCTCTTGAAAAACAGGGCAACTACAAAATATACAATCTTGGACCAGAAACAAGCACGGTATTTATGTGCTTCAATTTGAACAATCGAAAAAACGATAAAGGGAAATATTTTGTTTCGCCAATGAAACAAAGATGGTTTCAGGATTTGAACTTCCGAAATGCAATAGACTACGCACTTGACCGAAATGCAATGGTGTCAAATGTCCTTTATGGTGTTGGCGCACCTTTATTTACGGCAGAAAGTCTGAGCTCGATATACTTAAACAAAAATCTAGCACAAGGTCACAAAAAAGACACCAAAAAAGCAAAAGAATTTTTGAAAAAAAGCGGTTTTTATTATAAAAACGGACAATTATTCGACAAATACGGAAACAAAGTCGAATTTGAACTCCTCACAAACGCAGGCAACACAGAACGTGAAGCTGTCGGCGTAATAATCAAACAAGACCTCGAAGAAATCGGCATCAAAGTCAATTTCAAACCGATTGAATTCAATTCTTTGGTCGGAAAACTCGTAAATTCTCTTGATTGGGATATGGTAATAATCGGGCTTACGGGTAACCCTCTTGAGCCTCATAGCGGACGCAGTGTCTGGTCAAATACAGGTACAATGCACTTATTCAATATGAACAATCCAAACCCTTCTTCCTGGGAAAAAGAACTCGACAAAATCTATGAAAATGCTGCAAAAGTATTGGATTTTGACAAAAGAAAAGTTTATTATGATAAGTACCAACAAATTGTATCAGAGCAAAAACCAATGGTATACCTTTATTCGCCTGTTTTAATGGTTGCGGTAAGAAAAACTCTGGGCAACATTGAACCGACGCCTCTGGGTGGAAGTACGCACAATATTGAGGAGATTTATATCAAATGAATATTATTGCTTACTCACTAAAAAGAACCATTGAAGCCATCCCTCTGTTGATTTTGGTATCAATTATAAGTTTTACGATAATCAAATTGAGCCCTGTTGACCCTTTAGCAGAGCTAAAACTCAACCCAAATATAACAGCTCAGACACTTGAACTTGAGAAACAAAGACTCGGACTTGATTTGCCGTTTTATCAGCAATATATTCATTGGGGCTGGAATTTTACAAAAGGAAATTTAGGAGTTTCAACATCAGGAGAGCCTGTTATAAACAGGCTTGCAGAGCGCATTCCTAATACACTTTTGCTGTCCTTTACCACGATATTTATGACTTGGCTAGTCGGTCTTCCTTTAGGTATTTATGCCGCTCTGAACTGGCGAAAGCCTGTAGACAGAGTCCTTACGGTTCTATCTTCTGTCGGGATGGCAATTCCTTCATTCTTCTTTGCTTTGCTCTTATTGGTTTTTGCAGTCAAAACAGGCTGGTTTCCCGTAGGAGGGCTTACGAGCGTTGGGTTTGAAAACTTTTCGCCGCTTCACAAAATCGTCGATGTAATCCATCATTTGATTTTACCTACAACGGTGCTTTTTACGATTAGTCTGGCGGGGCTTCAACGACAAATAAGAGCAAATCTTTTGGATGTACTTGAATCTGATTATGTAAAAATGGCCAAGGCTAAGGGTTTAAGTGAAAATACAGTCGTATATAAACATGCCCTTAGAAATGCTATCAACCCGATGGTAACGCTTTTGGGCTTTGAATTTGCCTCTCTATTAAGCGGTGCAGCCCTTACAGAGTATGTGTTTCAATACCCCGGGCTTGGTCGTCTTGTGCTTGAGGCTGTTATGAAATCTGACATCAACCTTGTTATGGCATCTTTGATGATAGGCTCAATTATGCTGGTTATGGGTAATTTGATTGCAGATATTTTGCTTCATATTGTCGATCCTAGAATAGGAGGCAATTAATGTTTGAAAAAATCGATTCATCACTCATAAAACGACTCAAAAAAGACAACGTTACACTTACAGGCATAGTTATTTTGGCTATTTTATATTTAGGCATTTTATTTGCACCATTCATTGCTCCATACAGCCAAACTCACTCAAATAGAAACATATCTTATGCACCGCCGAGCAAAATCTTTACTGTAACATCAGATTATAAGCTCTCAAAACCATACACATACAACTACATTAGGGACTTTAACCCCGAAACTTATTCTATAGAGTATAAATTCGACAAATCAAAAAAATACTATGTTAATTTTTTCCAAAAAGGTGAAAACTACAAACTATTTGGGTTCATACCTTGCAATATTCACCTTTTCGGAGTTGACAAAGGCGGCGAAATTTTCCTTTTGGGTTCAGATATAAACGGTCGTGACAACTTTTCAAGGCTTCTCTTCGGAGGGCAAATTTCACTCACGATAGGATTTTTGGCTTTATTTATTTCATTCCCCATAGGAATGCTCTATGGCGGAATTTCAGGATATTTCGGCGGCGTTACAGATATGCTTATGATGCGTTTTGCAGAAGCTATTATGTCAATACCGAGCTTTTATTTGCTAATTATTCTAGCCTCGGTTTTACCGTCTGGAATGAGTTCCGTGCAAAGATTTACAATGATTACTGCAATCCTTGCATTCATCGGATGGGCTGGGTTTGCACGTGTAATTCGAGGCATGGTGCTGTCTATAAAGGAACAAGAATTTGTAGAAGCCTCTCGGTCAATAGGAGCAGGCTCTTTTAGGATAATTACAAAACATATTTTGCCTCAAACTTTGAGCTATGTAGTTGTGGCTGTTACTCTTTCAGTTCCAAGTTATATTTTAGCAGAATCAGGTTTGAGTTTTTTGGGTCTTGGCATACAACAGCCTGATGCAAGTTGGGGAAATATGCTAAAAGAAGCACAAGAATATGTAAATATTCTTTCAAGACCTTGGCTTTTGACTCCCGGTTTTTTAATTTTTGTTGCAGTATTATCTTTTAACTTAGTAGGTGATACAATAAGAGATATTCTAGATCCAAAAAGTAAAGCAAGACAATAAAGGGAATTTTTATGCACGAAGTTCATTCTTTTATAACGGATTATTCTTTGTCGGATATTACCGCAAGGCTTTTGATTTCAGCATTATTAGGATTTGCAATTGGTTTTGAACGTGAATACACAAGCAAATGGGCAGGTATTAAAACACATATGCTTGTCGCTCTCGGCTCGGCTGTATTTACGATTTTGTCAATTTATTCATTCCCGAAAATCGCTGTAGCAGGAGCTACAATGGCAGTGGGCGACCCATCTCGTGTTGCAGCCCAAATCATAACAGGTATCGGATTTATCGGTGGCGGTACAGTTCTTAGGCATGGTGGTTCAGTCTTTGGTCTTACAACAGCAGCAAGTCTTTGGATGGCAGCAAGTATAGGTATGGCAGCCGGAACAGGTGATTTTGGCATTGCCACAATTGCGACAATCCTTTCTGTAATTATTTTGGTAGCATTTCGCAAATTTCAAAATACTTTCATTAAGCCTAATATAAAATCTCACGTAACCCTCAGAGCTACACTAATTGTGCATGAAGATTATTCACAAGATGTAATTGACACAATTGTAACCAAATTCAATCACATATTAGAACTTAAAAAAACAAAATATCACCGAGAAGAAGGCTGTATGAAAATTTTAACTCGATTAGATATAGTAGATAAAGACCCTGTTAAAACAGCTTACAAAATTTTTGATAAAATAGAACACATAGAATCAATCTCGATAGAACAGGATTTCCATGAGTAAATCAACTGTTAATGACCTAAAAGCAAAATTTAACCAATCAAAATTTAAAAAAAAGATTAGTAAATTAATAACTCTTACTGCCACAAAAATAAATTTGGACAGAAAAAGAGCAAAATTATTAATAGTGATTTTGATTTTAATGTTTATTTCTTTTTTGGATATTATATGGCTTGTAATCCCTTATCAAGAAAAGCCTGAAGGTTACGAACCTCCGCCGTATAAAATGGAAGAAGTACCTGATTTAATTAATAAATACCAATTGGTTTTAGAAAAAAACCCTGGTGATTTTAAAGCTCACTATGAACTTGGAAAAATATATGTTTTTATAAAAGAACCTGAAAAAGCCAAAATTGAGTTTTTTCAAGCTATTGAGGCTTCTCCACCGGGTAATTTCAATGCCAGCTTCACATTAACCAAATTATATATCCAAGAAAAAAAACCCGGAATGGCAGAAGAAATGGTAATGGGGATTGACGAAAAAAATCTTTCCCGAAAAGAAGTTCTGACTAAAGCAGATTTGCTTGTAGATATTTCAAGGCTTTTCTTCGGAATGAATGACTTTGATGGTTCTTACAGAACGCTCAAAGAAGCTGTAAATTATTACTCAAGAATTGATGAAAAAGAAAAATTGGATTCTGCAAAAAAAGAACTTGCGTATTTATTGGTAGATATGGCTGATAATGCATATTACAATCAGAATAATCCTGCTAAAGCCAGCATATACCTTGATGAATCACTAAAACTTGAAGAAAATGCTTGGGCTTATGCCAAAATGGGCTATTTATTTTTTGAAGACCCCAAATTGTCTGCAGAATATTTTGAAAAAGCTTATAGCTTTGAACCGACTTCTGTAAATAATGAAGTCTTTTTACAAATATTATATGAAGCGATACAAATAAGCAGAAAAGAAGGCAGAGAAGCTGATAGGACTTATTATAAAAGCATGTTTGACCGTCTCAAAGAAGAATATTTGCATGGAAAAGTTTATACTAAAACAGCCCTCAGCAATGTAGAAGGTTTTTATGAAACTCAAGAGACCCCTGGGGTTTACCTTCCTGTTGTCTATGTCGATATTCATAATTCAGCAACCAAAAAACCTTTGAACTACCTAAAAGTCCGAGCTGTTTTTGTTGATAATAATAATAAAATCGTAGGACACCATGACGTAATTGCAGTAAATGCTGACTCGCCTTTGCCCCCAAATGGTTATAAAAACACAATTCGCATAGAATCTAATCGGCTCGTAAGTGAAGCTGACAGAAAAAATAACGTTTATAAAGTACTTTTATATATTTCCAAAAAAAGACCTGACTCATGGGCTTATTCAACAGTTAAAATACTGAGAAATACATAAATATTTTGTTACAAATGCAATAAACAAAAACAAAACTTAATAGCCCTTGTTTTTAAATAAACAATTGTCTCAATGTCTTGCTATCCTTTTAAATACACTATATTTTTATATAAAAAAACTAGTGTTTATTTCCATTTGTAATATTTTTTGAAATATACAATATTTCGATGCTAGCAATTTTTTTTTTCAGCGGTTTTATTTAGTTAGACTTACTGATATTATTGATAAGTTGTGCTGGCAGAAAAAATCATTAAATTTATTTAGCTTTAATCTTATTATTGTTTATTGGAGATCATCATTTGCAGTTAACACCGGTTAATAACACTTTTCAAAATAAAAAGAATGGAACCCCTCAACCATCCTTTAGTAATGGTGGGGCTATGTTATCATTGCTGGCAAAACCGCTGCAATCAATGGATACGAACCCTATTGCAGGAGTTATATTTTTAGACATCACATCAGCTATTGCTCCAAATACTGCAATAGATACTGTAAAAAGAAACCCTGACCAAGGTTTTGAGACATTCAGACGTGAATCCTCAGGACTGATTATTAACTGTATATTACCTGGGATTGCCGCTCCTGTTGTAGGATATTTATTCAAAAAAGGTATTTTGGGTAATGCATTCTCTGGCATTGCCTCGCATAAGATTTGGGCAAATAAGGATACAATAGATGAAACTGCTGCCACATGGAAAAAAGTAAGTCATATTGAAAGCCAAAAAGACAAAGTCACAGCATTTATTAATGAGAGTTTCAAAAAAATTCAAGCAAATTCCCAATCAAGACTTGTCTTAAACGAAGATATAGCTAAGCCGGAAGAAGAAAAAGCATTAGCCAAACTTGTAGAAGCAATTTTTGAAACAGATACGAATGAAGCTAATAAATCTATGAACAGAATCCATGGCAATTTGGCAAAAGTTTATGGAGAATCCAAATCCGTAACAATAAAAGGTGACACAAAAACTTATACAACAAGTCTCAAAAACTATATCAGAGACACCTTTGCCATGTCAAAAGCCTTTATGGATAAATCCATAACTAACCAAGACAAAGCAATAACTAACAAAAATGTTGAAAAATTTGCAGTAGGCTTAAAAAAACTGCTGAAATTTAAAAGTGTCGCAACAATGGCAGGAGTTGGCGCTTTAGCTTTGTCTATGCAAGCTATCAACCGCAGAATGACAGAAAAAATGACAGGCAGAAAAGGCTATTCGGGTTACAAAGACTTGAGTATAGAATCTCAACCAACAGCTGAAGAAAAGAAAAGGCTCAGAATGGGCAAATTACTTTCAACAGCTTGGTTTGGCAGTTTGGCATTTATCAGTATGGGCAAATTCTCTCCAGGAATGTTTAATTTTGCTGCACCAACTACAACAATGAACCAAGCAAGGGGCTTGAGCCTCTTGACAGATGTCGGACGTGTAAATGCTGCCGATGACAAAAATGAACTAAAAGACACAACAATAAGAGATACTGTAATCTTTATGAACTTATATGTACTAGGTGATTATGTCCAAAAAGGTGTTGTAGAATGGAGACAAAAAGCATATAAAGAAAAATACGGCGTTGATTTGAATTTGATGAATGAGGCTAAAAAATCCAACCCGAATGATTCCATATTCAAAAAAATCGGAAATTGGGTTACAGGCAAATCCGTTAAATCATTTGAAGAAATAGAAGGAACAGCAACAAACTTATTAAAAGATGTAAAAACAACTCAACTCAGAAAAAATATTATTACTGCAGGAAATCTGGCGGGAATAGGTTATTCATTAGTCGCTCTTGGCATTTTTACGCCACTTCTGATTGCCAGAATGACTAATCACAATAGAGAAAAACAAATTGCCAAAGCCAAATCATCCAGCGAAATGACAGCAAAAACACAAATAGAAAAAGGTAAAAATTAATAATTGTTAATAAAAAAGAAGCTATTTAGGCAATTTTTAGAGATCAGCACCATTATAAAGGCAAGTTAGTATATCGGAAAAAGTGTTAATTAAGTAAATGATTGTAAGAAACAATAATAACAAAACATCAGTTCAAACTGCGTTTGGAAATGCAGCTATAGTCAACGGTGCTATGAATTTCTTGGCTACAAATCAAGCACTTGGTGCCACTGCTACCGATATGGGTTTTATGGTTATCCCCAGAACAGTGATTGACTCTACAAGAACTCCTGAAGCAGGTCTTGAGACAGGCAGACGGGAGATGGCAAGCTGTTTATTATATCCTGTTATGGGCTATTTCGGCTTAGGGGCTGCATATGTAATTAACGCTTTTTCCAAAATGAAAAAATACGACATTCCGATATCAAAAATAAATGCAGGAAGCTCTACTATTGAGTCTTTAGCGAATTGTTGGGGCAATGCCTTAGATAAACATGGCAGAGAACTCACAAACAAAAAAAGCACTATAAACACTTACTTAAACGAAGTATTTAGCTCTGTTTCAGGCTTGAACGGCAGCACCAAAACATCTTTAAACGATAACAACGCTGTTAAAAAAGAGCTTATTGACGAATTAAGCGAACTTCTTTTAAACAAAACTGACTACACAATTCCGAAAGATAAAAAAAATGATTTAGTCCGAAAAATCATACACGCCACCGGTGCAGGGGAACATTTAACATTAACAAATAAAACAAAAGAAATTATAGAAAAAAACGGCGAAAAAAGCTTTGAAGAAATCAAGCTTAGTGCCAAGGACTTACTGGATAATACTTATTCTTTGGGCAGAACATTCATGCAGCCTAAAGTTGCAGAAGACTTTAAAAATACAAAAAAATTAGCC
>CAYUHE010000028.1:0-24398 GCA_964444415.1 uncultured Gammaproteobacteria bacterium | reverse complement strand
ATTCGTGACTGGAGTTCAGACGTGTGCTCTTCCGATCTCTTCTTGATGTTATGATGCCAAACTTGGATGGATGGCAAACTCTCAAAAAAGTTAGAGACAATAAAAATTACGGCGAAATCCCTGTTATTATGATTACAGCAGTTGATGAAGAGCAAAAACAGGTTCTTGGATTGAAAACAGGCGCAGATGATTACATAACTAAGCCGTTCACTCTTCCGAATTTGCTTGCCAGAGTTGATGCTTTGTTGAGAAGAAGTTCTTGGAATAAAGAGGATGATAAAAAGAATCTTGAAATGGATTTTGTTGATTATTCAGAAGATATTATACCTTTGTCAGCTAAAGAAAAAAGTGTTTTGCAGTTGGCTGCAAAAGGTGCTAGTAACCATGAAATAGCAGAAAAATTGATTTTGCAAAATTCAACAGTTAAAAGCCATATGAATAAAATATTCAAAAAATTAAACGTAAAAAGTAGAACTCAGGCTATTTTATTAGCAATTCAGATGAATTTGATAGATTAATATTGATTTAAGGAGATCAATAATGGCATTTACAAAAGAGACGGCGATAGAAATGCTTTCTGGCGGTGAGATTTCAGAATTCAATGCAGCTAGACCTTATGAAGAAGATGAATTATTAGACCTTAGTGAAGTCGATTTTACCAATTTTAATTTGGTAGGAGCAAATTTAAGTTTAGCAGATTTGAATGGTGTAAATTTTTCCGAAATGGAACTTGAAGGAGTCAATTTTTCAGGTTCTGATTTAGTATCATCAAGTTTTTTAAGAACAAGTATTGTAGATACTGATTTTACTGGTGCAAACTTAAATGGAGCAATTTTTGTCGGTTCAAACTGTCAGGCGAATTTTACAGATGCAGATGTTTCAGGGGCAGATTTTTCCGATGGAGATTTTGCTGAGTCAGATTTTACTTTGGCTGTGAATATGTCGATGTGCAAATTTGATAATTATACAGTTTGGCCTGATAGCTCTAACTTGCCAGATGATTTTGATTCTGAATACGTTGCCGATGCAATAGATGAAGATGATGAGACTCCAAGCGATTATTATTAACAATAAGGGCAAAAAAAACTAAAAACCTATTGAATTTGGGCTTTTGCTTGTCATGTTTTTTGTGTGTTATAATTATAGTCAAGCTTGATTTTCGAATTGGGGAGCTGATGAAAAGATTATTTTTAATATGTATATTTTTGCTTTTTTTAGCAAATACTTCAGTCATTGCTTTTGCATCTGATACTGCTAATGGCGATATTGTATCTATAGATGCAAAAGACAACGTACTAAAAGTCAGAACAACAAAAACAAAATATCTTAATGACAAAATTTTAGATAATGACCCTGAGAGAATTCAGCTAATTTTGAAACTTCAAAAAGAAAAAGATGTCGAGGATTTGGAAACTCTTTGGAAAGCAACTGTAGAGAGAAACAGCGCGATAAAATTTGCTTTGCAAAAACTTTCTTCTCCTGCAGAACAAAGAAAAATACATTCTTCAATGATGGCAAAAACCATTTCCACGCTTATTAATGGTGCATCTTTAGTACCGTTTATGGTTGGAGCAAACTTCGGATTGCAGTCGGCTTCTTTGGCAAGCGGACAGATAGCTAATAGGCTTATGGCGAATAAAGACATGCCAAAAACTATGCCTTTGACTGATACTGAGTTGATACAATTGTCAGATTTGGTTGAAGGGCTTCAAAACGAAGTGGTAAAAAATTATTACGACTATAAAAGTTCTATAAATTCTTTAAAAGATTGCCGTGAAAAGCTTATTGTCGAACAAAAAAATTACAGCAGAGCTTTAAATCAAGACAATAGATTCTATATGATTGTGTCTTCTGCTATGTATGATGATAAGATGTTAGAAGAAATTCAACTTAAAGAAAGAGTAAAATTGAACAGGCTGAAACTTGAGCGTTTGGCAGGTCATGAGGCCGTTGAACAGTTGAATTTGAGCAAAATTGTACTAAATGCAGATTGTAGAAATGAAATTTAAAATTCTTCTTGTTTTATTGATTTTTATATTGGTTACGCCAATGGTTTTTGCTGTTGGTTCTGTAGGTGTGAAAAAATCCCAAATTGATTTGAAACAAGCCAATTCTCAAGGCGTTGATATTAGAAAAATCGCAAAAGAAGCATCTTTGGAGCTTAAGGATGAAGAAGAAGGAATTCTTAGTGATTTAAGGATTTTGTGGCAGTACTCAGTTGAAAACAGTGAAACTATTAAATTTGCCATTTATAAACTTTCTAATCCAAAAGGTGATTTAAAAAATGTTGATGAAAGCAAGGTAAAAAAGCTTTTGAAGCCTATTGCAGGTATTACTCCTTTTGTTGCGGCAACCGCAGGCAATGCCATGGCGGCAGGAGGAAGTATTATTGGCGGAACTTTTTTGAACGATATTCTAAATGAGGACAAATATAATAAACGTCTTGAAAAAGTCACCGATGCGGATTTGGTTATTTTGGCAAAAGCTATCGAAGAATTGCAAAATAAGCTCGTAACCAGTTATTATGAGTATATTACAGCAAAAAAAATTCTTGCGTATGCTGATATAAATCTTCAAAATCGTAAGCAACTCTGCGATGTTTTGGGCAATGTTTCAGAAGAAACTATAGTTATTGCGGACACTTTTTATAGAGAAGCTTTGACAAGACAAAAACAAGCCCAAGAGAGCTTGTTATTAAAAAGAGCTGCCCTAGAGCAGCTTGTGGGCAATGATGCAATTTTACTTATTGAAAAAAATAAAACGGCATCTAAATAAATTTTGAATTAAGCTTTCATTTTTTGTTTGTCATGTTGCGGATTTCCGGCATTTTCGTTGCCTTGATATTTTTTCTTTGTAATTATGATATTTAAACGAGGAATTATTATGCCCAAAAGTGCTGCTGTGAATAAGATACCGGCAATTTTAACACTTGCTTGTGCTTTTTGAGCAAATTTGAATACAGCATTATCAGGCTTAAGTTCTTTAAGTTTTTTCTCAAGAGTTTCGAAAGCTTTGCTGCTGGTTGATTGAGATTTTTTCAATGCTTCGATTATTTCTTTGTTTGTTGCATTTTTATTGTCGTGGATAGCTTCAAGATCTTTTTCTAAGCCTAATTTTGTCATTACTTTTTTGATATTTCCGCCGTGTTTTTCGATTGTTTCGGTGAAAGTAATAAGCGGATTTTTTAGTTCATCAAATTTTGTATACCAATCTTTGACTTGTTTTTGAGATGCGAATTTTGCATTTTCAATGTTTTTCTCGTTCTCTTTGGCAAATTGGATTATTGGAATACCTGTTTTTTTGGTAGTGGCATATGCCATAGCACTATTCAAAATAGGTGCTCCGCTTACAGCTAACAATATACCAGGGATGTCTCTTGTCAAAATTTCTCTTTTTTCATCGTTGCCTCTTGAATCTTTGAATCTGGCACCTACCATGAAGATAGAGCTTATTACAAGAAACATATTACGTGATAAATCACCTTTGCTGCCTACGTTGCATTGTTCTGCAACCCAGTTGAAAAGCTTATTTCCTTTACTGCTATGATTCCCTGAGAAAGAAACACTTTGTTTGCTATTTTGTTCATCTTCTTTAGATTTGTGTTTTTTTGTTCTTGGGTTGCTTGTATCCAAACCTTCTAAGCCTGGGAATTTTTTGTCAGTTTGATACATTTTAGGAATCATTACCAAGAAGGCAGATAAAGCTGCAACCGCAAGGATGTTTGAGGTTTTGCGAACCATATTGGCTTTTTCGTGGAATTTTTCGATAAAGTTTGATGTAGATTCTGAAGTTTTTTGACTTTTATTCGTAAAATCATCAAGATAATTTGGAATATCGTTTATAAGATCAGAGATATTCAATTCTTTTTCACCAATTTTGATTTTTGAGGTATCGTCGATAAATTTGCCATTAGCTTTGTTTAAAGAACTCAAAGCTTCTTCAATATCTTTTTTGGCTATTTTTTTAGATATTTTTTTATCTGGGTCTAATACGTCGGATAAAATATTTTTAATTTTTGAAATATTTTCTCTTTTGTTTTCATATCCCTTGAAAACATGTTCTGTAAATGTATCTAAGAATGTTTCTTTGATATCTTTAGAATTTTTCAAATCTTTTATATGTTTAGATGCATCTTGCATAATTACTTTGAACGAATCTAAAGTAGGAGTCGTTACTTTTGCTGTTTTACCTTTAATCAAAGCTGCAGCGGCTAAAACACCAGCAGGGACGAAGAAGAAGGCAGGTCCTGATAAAGCTTCTCTCACTAGTTCTTCAAATCCTGCTTTATAGTTTGGGTGGCCAAGTTCGTTTTTGTTGCGATTATACCCTTGAATTGTACGAGGTGCAGTCATTCCAAATGTATCAACGCTTAAGAATTCGCCCAAAAACCCGTTGCTTTCAATGAAAGTAGCAAAACCTACAAATGGATTACCAGCACTCCCAAAACTTGGCTGTGCCTGTTTATCATTTTTGCAATTGTTGCAATTACAATTGTTATTGCCTACATTATTTACTTGCATTTATTTTTTACACCAACTATGATTTCTGCCCACTATAATTTTCTACTGTAATAAAAGGTGCTGATACTTGATAATTGCTTTTTTGCTAGAGTTTTTTTAAGAAATATTAACTTTTCATCAAGTCCACAGTTGACTATTATTGCAATTTTTTGCCTCAAATACAATAGAGGTCTGCCTTTCGGGGGGCAAAAAATTACAAATCTTAATATATGCCATTAGAAGAAATTAACAATTATTTAATTAGCCTTGCGTAGTCTTGTGCATTGTATTAGAGTAGTATTATAAGGTTTAAGGGGTATTTTTATGGATTTTTTAATTTATAGTTTTTTTCTGCTTGTTGGGGGGATAGTTTCTTATGTGGTGTTGAATTTGACCACTATCAAGGCTCTCAGGTCCAATTTAGAGCAAGAAAATTTATTAAAGGATTCTTTGAAAGAAAAAGTTTATCAACTAGAGGCAACCAATCTTCAAAATGAGCAAAATGAAAAGAATATGATTAATGTTTTTGAAAATATCGCATCAAAAATTTTGAAAGAAAATACGGTAGATTTCGCCCAGACCAACCAAAAAGAGATAGAAACCATGCTCAAACCGTTTAAAGAAAATCTTTTTGAATTCGGGCAAAAAATGGAGCATGTCAAAACTCAGAATACTGAACTCAAAACTCAAATTGATATTTTAAAAATCTCAAGCGCCACGTTATCAGAAGATGCCAAAAACCTCACAGAGGCTTTGCGCGGGAGTTCTAAAATTCAAGGTAATTGGGGTGAGATTTTGCTGAAGCGAATTCTTGAGACTTCAGGGCTTGAAGAGGGTATGAATTACACTATGCAAGACAGTTTTAGCGTTGACGGTTCAAGGTATCAGACAGACTGTATAGTGAATTTGGCCGAAAATCGCAATGTGGTAATTGATTCAAAAGTTTCTTTGATTCCGTTGCAAAATTTTTATCAGGCAAATGATGAAGAAACCCAAAAAGAATGCCTCAAAGAGCTTGAGCGTTCAATCAGAAACCATATTGATACGCTTGATAAAAAGGCTTATCAGGATATTGATGATATAGTATCGCCCGATTATGTTTTGATGTTTATGCCGGTTGAAGGGGCTTTTAATCTTATGGTGTCTGAGTTTGATGCCATTATGGATTATGCTTGGAAAAAACGTGTTTTGCTTGTGAGTCCATCGACTTTGATGATTGCGCTACGAACGATTGCACTTTTTTGGCGACAAGAAAAGCAAACCAAAAATATTGAGGAAATAGTCAGAGTCGCAGGTACTTTGTATGATAAATTTTTTGGCTTTGTAGAAAATATGGATGGAATTTCAGGCGGTGTCAGAAAAATCCAAGAGAATTTAGATGGTGCTATGTCTAAAATACAAGGGCATGGTGGTGTGGCAAGTCAGGTTCAAAGGTTGCAGGATTTGGGCGCAAAGACTAAAAAACAAATCCCATCAGAGTTGATAGAGGTAGAATAAAAATGACAGAAAAAATAGAGATAGTCCTAGGCAAAAAATTCCCTGAAAATTTCGAAAAATCACAAAAAATACATTTTATAGCGATAGGCGGGATTGGTGTAAGTGCAATAGCAAAGTGCTTTCTGGAGCTTGGTTTTAAAGTTTCGGGTTCTGATATTAAGGAAAATAAAAATACAGCCCTTCTAAAAGAAATGGGAGCAGAGATTTTTATCGGGCATAACGCAGAAAACATCAATGGTGCAAAGCTTATTATCGCAAGCTCAGCAATCAAAATTGATAATCCAGAGGTGATTGAAGCTAAAAAAAATAATATTCCTATCTATCATCGTTCTCACGGATTGGAGGCTATTTTAAGAGGTTTTGGACAACCCAAAAAGCCAGTTTCTGTAGGGTTTTCCGGAACACATGGCAAAACCACCACAACAGGTATGGCGAGCTTGGTTTTTGAGCTTTCAGGCAAAAACCCGACCATCGTAATCGGTGGAATTTTGCCGCAATTAAATACAAACGCCAAAGTAGGCGACGGCGGTTATGTGATTGCAGAACTTGATGAAAGTGACGGGACCATTGTCCTTTACTCACCTGATATTACAGTTGTTACAAACTTAGAAGTCGATCATGTTGATCATTATACAGACGGTTTTACTCAACTTTTAGAGACTTTCAAAAAAGTTGCAGCTAATGTATCTGATACAGCCAAAATACTCCTTAATGCTGATGATAAGGGCTGTATTGAGCTTTATAAATTTACAGATAAGTCAAAAGTGATTTTGTATTCGACAAAAGACGCAAAACAGGCGGATTTTTATGCAAAAAATATCATTTTAGACGGGCTTTCAAGTACCTTTGATGTTTATAAAAAAGACAAATTTTTAGGTAGTTTAGAACTTAGCGTTCCCGGCGAGCATAATGTTTCAAATGCTTTGGCTGTAATGATATCAGCTCTTGAGTGCGGGATTTCTTTTGAAGAAATAAAAAATTCTATAAAACAATTTGGCGGAACAAAAAGACGTTTTGAATTTGTCGGCGAATTTAATGGAGCAAAAATTTATGATGATTACGCACATCATCCCACAGAAGTTATTGCTACTTTAAATAGTGCAAAACAGCTAGGGCAAAGAATTGTAGCTGTTTTCCAGCCTCATAGATACTCCAGATTTAAAGGCTTTTGGAATGAGTTTAAAGAATCTTTTAAAGATGCTGATATGCTTGTGGTGACTGATGTTTATGCCGCAGGAGAAGATTTTTTGCCGGATTTCAATTCGGAAAAATTTGCTCACCAAATTCCCAATGCAATCTATCTCAAAGGCAGTATTGATGAAATAAAAGATACAATAAGCCCTTGTATTAAGCCTGATGATATAGTATTGACTATAGGTGCAGGGGATATAACTCAATTGGGGTATAAGCTTTGTCAAAAATAATAGTTGCTTGCCAAAATTATGATTTGTCAAAAGAAACCACTTTTAAAGTAGGCGGTACTTCAAATTGCGTTTATTTGCCCGAGAGTTTGGAAGAATTTTGTAATTTGCTCGAAACCCTCTCAAATCCTATAGTTTTAGGGGCTGGTTCAAATACAATTATTTCATCAGAAGGTATTAATTTGCCTTTGATTTTGACCAAAAAAATCAATAAATTTGAGTTTGAAGGCAATTTTTTGACGGCACAAAGCGGAGCCAAAACAGCTTTGCTTGCTAAAAAAGCATATAAACATGAGCTGAGCGGTTTTGAGTTTTTGACTTGTATACCTGCTTCGTTAGGCGGGGTTGTGTTTATGAATGCATCTGCTCATAAACAGTGGATTTCAGATGTGATTGTGAGTGCCAAAGTCTTTGATTTGGGTACAAAAAAAATTCTGGAACTTTCAAAAAATGAGCTCGAACTAAGTTATCGCAGTTCAATTTTGCAGAGCAAAAATTATATTTTGCTCGAAGCTAAATTCGAGTTAAAACCATCACCTAAAAATCTTATTCAGCAAAGAATGGATGAAAATAAAGCTTATCGAAACAAAAATCATCCATCGATGAAAACACCAAATGCTGGGAGTATTTTTAGGAATCCCGAGGGTGAAGTGGCAGGTCGTTTCATTGACTCTGCAGGTCTAAAAGGTACTTGTATAGGCGGTGCAAAAGTCAGTGAAATTCATGCAAATTTTATTGTAAATGTCGCTAATGCGACTTCTTTTGATATCTTGAGTTTAATGTTTTTAGTTCAAGAAGAAGTGCAAAAAAAGTATGGCTATAAATTGAAGCCTGAAGTAAAATATATAGGAAATAGCGAGAAAGAAGAGATATTATGGCAAAAATTGAACAATTGATTTCAAAAGAAACAAAAATCGGTGTTTTATATGGTGGGATGTCAAATGAGAGAGAAGTTTCGCTTCGCTCAGGCAAAAATTGTTATGATGCATTGCTTTGTTTGGGCTATCAAAATGTTGAATTGATTGATGTTGACAAAAATGTTGCTAAAAACCTTATGGATGAAGCTATTGAGGTTGCTTACATTGCTCTTCACGGAAAATATGGTGAAGATGGCTGTATACAAGGATTGCTCGAGATTTTAGGCATTGCTTATACGGGTTGCGGCCCTATGGCGAGTGCGATTTCGATGGATAAGCATATGACAAAACAAGCTCTTTGTTGCAGCGGAATTCCTTTGATAAAATCAGTTACTCTAAACGAGCTTTCTGATATCAAAAATTGTATTGATTTGAAATATCCTGTAATGGTTAAACCGGCCACAGAGGGCTCAAGCATAGGAATGACAAAGGTTGAGAAGCCTGAGGACTTGTTAGGTGCCGTTGCTAAGGCTTTTGAATGTTCAAGCAGTGTTATGATAGAAGAATTTTTGGTAGGTGCTTCAATTACTATAGGTGTTCTTGATATGAATGGCGAAACCATAGCCACACCTATCTTAGAGCTTCGCCCAAAAACCGAATGGTATGATTATGAAGCCAAATATACCAAAGGGATGACAGAATTTATTTTGCCGGCTGAACTGAGCTCTGAAGTCACAAAATTGAGCCAAGATTATGCGATTAAAGCTCACAAATCGGTTATGGCTTCAGGTATGAGCAGAGTAGATTTTTTGGTGGTCGATGATGTTCCGTATTTGCTTGAAATCAACACTATTCCTGGGATGACAGACACAAGCGATTTACCGGCGCAGTCTGCGGTTATAGGTATTTCTTATAATGATTTGGTTCAAATCATTTTGAATAGTGCAACTTTGAAAAAACACTAAAGGAAAATAATGAACGAAGATAACGAAAGACTCAACAAAAAAAATCCTGAGCAGCTTGAAGCAACTGTTCAAGATGTTTCTGCTGATGAGTCTATAATCGATACTTCTGAAAAAAAACCAGGTAAATATGGTAAGAGAAAAATTGTAGCAAATCAAAAACGTCAGCTTGACTATTTCAAAAAAAGACGTAAATTGCATAAGTTTAAAATATTCCTTTCAAGAATCCGCATAATATTGAGACTTGCTGCTATTGTGTTTTTGGCATTTTGTTTTATATTTTTGGCTAAGAGCCGAGGCTGGTATTTGCCAAAAGATATTTTTAACACTTACCCTAATGAGCATTTGAAATTTGAAGGCAATTCACTTGTTTCGAATATAAATTTGCTGAATGCTGTTAGAAAAGTTAAAATCCAGAATAAACCTGTTTATCGCATGGAAATTACTCAACTTGAGCACGAAATTAAAAAACTTTCGCCCGTGAAACACGTTTATGTTAAGCGTTTTGCTTTCCCTGCAAGTTTGAAGATTGTTGTAGAAGAAAAGGTTCCTGTCGTATCAATTGCGCCGAATGATGAAGTTTTGCCTTTGGCTGTTTTTGCTGATGATGGAACGCTTATCTCAAAAGAGTTTTTGCCGGCCGGCTTGCAAATAGACACATACAAGGTTTTGACGTATGAAGATTATTACCAGTGGAACAAAAAGCAAATAGAATATTTGCAATTTTTGGCGAAAACAGCAGAGACTTATTCGAATGAAAAAGTACTTTATATCGATCTTCGTAATCCAGATGATGCAAGAATTAAACTCCAAAGTGTTTCTATCCGTTTAGGTCAGCTGAACAGAAGTGTATTTAAACGACTCAAAAAAATTAGTGCAATTTTGCCTCAAACGGTCAATCTCAATACTCAAATAGATTATGTAGATTTGCGTTGGGAAGATTCTGCTTATATCAAGCTGAAAAATAAAGACGGAAAGCCTGATAACTTACCTGATTTGGAAGAGCCGAATAACTAGGAGTTACCTTGAAAATCCAAATTTTTCAAATTTGAGATTTTTAAGATAACGACCTTGCAAAAGTGAAAAACGGCGTAAACGATTAGTTTTCGACGTTTCTTTTATAGGAAATTTACAGTACCTTCTCTTCTTTGATGGGCTTTGGGATTGTCAATTTTTTTGTATCCTAGAGAGATTGCATGATAAGGAGTAAATCCTTCAGGGATTTCAAGTTTTTTGATATATTTATCTGTTTGTTCGCTTTGGAACAAGAACATAAGAAGTCCAATCCAGCAACTTCCGATATTGAGTGATTCTGCTGCTATCAACATGTTTTGCGTGGCTGCAGCGCAATCGGTTTTTGGAACAAGGGCGGAATTTTCGCCTGAAACTACAATAATTGTGGGTGAGTTATAAAAAATATGATATTTTTCATTATTCCCATATTGCTGCACTGTTGGGTCTTCATGCTTTGACATTGCAACTTTTGTCTCAAGGTTCAATTCATCAATCAATTTTTCGTCTTGAATAACCGTAAAATGCCATGGTTGCTGGTTATGTGCACTTGGTGCATAAATCCCTGCATTTAGGATTTCGGTGAGTTCGTTTTTGTCTATTTGTTTGTCAGAAAAAACTCTTACACTTCTTCTGTTTAGAATGTTTTGGGTTGTTTCGTTCATGGTTTTTCTCCTTGGGATAGGGGGTGTAATAGTGTCACCCTGAATTTATTTCAGGGTCTTTCAATCTTTTAAAAAGGTATTATAAACTGTGCTATAAAATAACTAATTATATATTTTTTCTGCTAAGATTCTGAACCAAGTTCAGAATGACAGAATATAATAATCTTACCTTAAAGTATCAAAGATTAAAATATCTGCATAAAAAAAGCGGGTCGTGTGACCCGCTTTTTTAGTTTTTTTATATTAAGAGCGACCGATGTTTTCATAAATGTCGTCTAAGAATTTTAAGCTAGAAGTTGGAGGATCTATTTCTAATATGGTTTTTTGCGCATTTTTAAGTTCTTGAGTATATATTCCAAGCTCAGTTTTTAGTGCAACAATTTCTTGAGGGTTTTTTGATTCTTTTATTAAACTTTTAGTTCTTGCAATTCTTTGAGCAGACTCTTCTATTGTTGTATTTAAGTTGCTTAATATCATGTTTGCACCAGTTTCTTGTCTGCCTATGCCGAATCTTGAATTGATAAGTTCTGCTGAAGTCTTTGCAGGTCTATTGATTTTAGCTGCATTTTCTAAAGCTTGTTCTTTTCTTAATATTTTTTCGTCTACTTGAGCAACTCCACTTAATGTTCCTTTTTCACCAGTAGCTGCCCTGTTAGATTTAATATTTGCAAGGATTTGTTCTCTAAGTTGTTCTTTTCTTAATATTTTTTCGTCTAGTTTAACAACTCCACTTACTGCTCCTGTTCCACCAGTAGCGACTCTGTTAGATTCAATATTTCTCATAATATTTTCTTTTATTTGGGTTTTAGCAAAATCCGCTTGAATTCTTTTTTCTAAGTCTTCTCCAACTTTAATTTCTTCTTGATTTATTATCCCTGGTGTTACTTCCTCAGCTTTGTTTATGATGTTTTTAAGAGGATCATAAGCTTCGCCTGTTTTTGAGTTGAAGATATCTTTTTTATGGTTGAAAACAATTACGTCACCTTCTGCATTTTTGAATAACCTTCCTGATGTCAAGCCCTCAATTTTTTCTAGGCCACTTTCTTTTGTTGCAAGTTTTTCTAACGCTTCTTTATTTCCAAACCAGTTAAGAGGATTTAAGTTTCTACCTACAGATTCTAATAAACCTGGGACTTTTGCTTCTTTTGTTATTACACCTTTTTCTACAGCTTCTTGCATAATACTATTAAGTTTGAAACCTTTATGAGTTGCAATTGCGCCAATTGCAAGAGCTCCTATACCTAGGATTTTGCCTAGTGAAAGCCCGCCACCTTCTGCAGGAACTTCTGTTCTAGGAGCTGCACCAAAAGCAATTGGAGCTTGTTGTGCTGCATAACCTGTAGTGTCTTGTGCTGCATACCTTGTAGTGTCTTGTTGTGCAACATTGTAGTATGGCACAGAATTCAATGCTTGTGAATAATTTTGATTTACTTCCATAATATAACCCCTTTATTTCCTAGTAATTGTTCCCATAAAAAGTAAGCCCATTTGAGCACGTTGTGCTTTGTAGCTTTTTGTTAAAAAATCGTCTATTGATAATATAAACTTCGTCCCTATGTTTATATAAACAATTATTTTGTACAAATATTGCTTTTTTGATGTATTTTTTGTTAAGTTTTGTTAAGGAATATTTTGAAAACCTTATTGTTAGGCTGTCATACCGAACTTGATTTGCCATCTTACCAGCATAAAAAGTAAACAACCCCCCTTTTTGTTTTTGGGTTTATCAGTAATATTTCTTCATCTGTAAGATCCTGAAACGAGTTCAGGATGACGAAAGTTCGTATAATAGAATTTATTACTCTTTTTCAAAGACTAACAAATCATCTTTGACATCAACCAAAATAGTGTCCCCGCTTGCAAAATCACCTTTGAGGAGCATTTTAGAAAGCGGATTTTCGACATCGTGCATAATCACACGCTTGAGAGGTCTTGCACCATAAGCAGGCTCATACCCAAGCCTTGCGAGGCAATCTTTGGCTTCTTGAGTAATCTCAAATTGCATATTTTGTTCAATTAAAAGGCGTTTGAGTTTTTCAAGCTGAATGTCAACAATCTGGTTCAAATCAGCTAAAGTCAGCCCTTTAAAGAATACGGTTTCATCAATACGATTCAAAAATTCTGGCTTGAATTGAGTTTTCATAATATCCATAACTTCAGCTTTGGTTTTGTCAAAATTTTCTTGCGAAAATAATGACGAGATTGTGTTCTCAAGAATCAAATGCGAGCCGATGTTGCTTGTCATAATGATTACGGTGTTTTTGAAGTCGACTGTTCTGCCTTTTGAATCTGTAAGACGACCGTCATCAAGGATTTGAAGCATCACATTGAACACATCGGGGTGCGCTTTTTCGATTTCATCAAAAAGCACTACGCTGTAAGGTTTTCTGCGGACTTTTTCTGTAAGCTGTCCGCCTTCATCATATCCGACATACCCTGGAGGTGCTCCGATAAGTCTTGCCACAGAATGCTTTTCCATATATTCTGTCATGTCAATTCGGATGATGGCATCTTCTGTGTTGAACAAAAATTCCGCCAAGCTTTTTGCAAGTTCGGTTTTACCCACGCCAGTAGGGCCTAAGAAAATAAATGAGCCGATAGGGCGTTTAGGGTCTTTGATACCTGCTCTTGCACGTCTGATGGCATCAGAGACTATTTCTACAGCCTCATTTTGACCTATTAATCTTTTGTGAAGTTCATCTTCCATACTTAGAAGTTTCTGTTTTTCGCTCTCAACAAGCTTGCTGACTTCGATTCCTGTCCATTTGCTTACGACTTGTGCGATTTCGTCTTCGGAAATTTCTTCCTTGAGCATCGAATTTTTTTCTTTTTTGGAAAGTTGTTCTTCTTCTTGATGAAGTTCTTTTTCAAGCTCAATAAGTTTGCCGTATTTGAGTTCTGCCGCATAAGCAAGATTTGCTTCGCGTTCAGCAATCTCAATTTTTTGCTTGGTTTGCTCAATTTCTTCTTTGATTTTGGTCAAATTTGAAATGGAATTTTTTTCTTTATTCCATTGAGTTTTCAACTCTTGTTCGGTTTGTTTTAGTTGTGTGATTTTGGATTCAATCTCAGATAGTCTTTTGATAGAAGCTTCATCAGTTTCTTTTTTGAGGGCTTCTTTTTCGATTTCGAGCTGAACTATCTCGCGACAGAGTTTGTCTATTTCAGCTGGCATAGAATCGATGTCTATGCGTAGAGAAGATGCTGCTTCATCAATGAGGTCGATTGCTTTATCAGGCAAAAATCTATCCGTGATGTATCTGTCAGAAAGCTTTGCAGCAGCGATAAGAGCACTGTCTTTTATCCGCACTCCGTGGTGGACTTCGTATTTTTCTTTAAGCCCTCTGAGAATGCTTATTGTATCTTCAAGAGTCGGTTCTTCGACCAAAACTGGCTGAAAACGACGTTCAAGAGCGGCATCTTTTTCGATGTGTTTGCGATATTCATTCAAAGTTGTTGCGCCGATGCATTTTAGGACTCCGCGAGCCAACATAGGCTTGAGCAAATTCCCTGCATCCATTGAACCGTCAGAACTTCCACCAGCACCTACAACTGTATGAAGCTCGTCGATGAACATTATTATTTGACCTTGGCTTTGTTCAACTTCTTTGAGAAGCGATTTTAGCCTTTCCTCAAATTCTCCTCGGAATTTTGCCCCTGCAATCAAAGCGCCTATATCTATTGAGATAACCATTTTGTCCTTCAATCCTTCTGGTACATCACCTTTGACTATTCGTTGAGCAAGTCCTTCTATAATTGCAGTTTTGCCGACTCCCGGTTCGCCTATTAGGACTGGGTTGTTTTTTGTGCGGCGGTTTAGGACTTGGATTATGCGTCTGACTTCTTCATTTCGACCTATTACAGGGTCGAGTTTGCCTATTCTGGCGAGTTCTGTAAGGTTTGTTGAATATTTTTTTAGTACCTGATAGTTATTTTCAGCATCAGGTGAGTCCAAAGTCACATTGCCTCTGATTTCTTTGAGTGATTTATAAATTTTGTCCGCATGAATTCCTTGTTTGGTAAGTATTGCTCCGATTGGAGAATTTAGAATTGACAAAAATATATGCTCACAGCCGATATAGGCATCACCGAATTTTTCGGCTTCTTTGTTGGCAGCTGTCAAAACGTTGTTTAATTCTGATGAAACATAAAGACGATTTGCATCAAAAGACCCTGATATTGTTGGCTTTTGGTCGATATTTTTTTTAAGGTCAGATTTTATCAGAGTTGTATTTATATTTAGATTTTTTAAAATTTCAGATACGACATTCTCTTCATTATTTAGCAGTGCAATCAAGATATGCTCTGTGTCCAATTGGGGGTTTTTCTTTTCTATAGCCAGCTCTTGAGCATCTAAAAAAGCTTTTTGCCCAGATTTAGTCAATTTTTCAAAATTAAACATAGAATACCTCCATAACTATTCTTATTTTAGAGCATATTTGTCAAAATTTTGTAAAATTTATTTTTTATTAATTTTCTCGGATTCTTTTTAACTCTTCAAGCTCTTTTTGGTATGGTGAAAAACCATTTATTTTGAAAATTATCGCTGGAAGTTTTTCAAGAATATAATCAATATCTTCTTCTGTTGTAAATCTGCTTAAACTGAATCTGATACTGCCGTGCATACCTGTCAAAGGTATTCCCATTGCACGCAAAACGTAGCTTGGTTCAAGGCTTCCTGAAGTACAGGCACTACCTGAAGAGGCACAAATTCCAGCATCGCTTAGGTGAAGCAAAATTAATTCGCCTTCTATATATTCAAAACTGATATTCGTGGTGTTTGGCACTCTGTTTGCTCTAGCGCCATTGACTCTTGCATTGTAGACTCTCTCTAAAATACCTGTTTCAAGTTTGTCTCGAAGGGCTTTTATTCTTGTATCTTCATCTTCAAGGTACTCTAAAGCTAATTCACAGGCTTTTCCAAGTCCTACTATGCCTATAACATTCTCTGTTCCTGCTCTCTTACCTCTTTCTTGGTGTCCTCCAATGATTAGTGGATTAATCAAGACACCTGGTTTGACATATAAAGCTCCAACCCCTTTTTGGGCGTGAAGTTTGTGGCCTGAAATTGACAGCATATCGATTTTGGTTGATTTGACATCCATCGGAATTTTGCCGGCAGCTTGCACTGCATCTACAAAAACCATTGTTTCAGAGTTTTTAGTTTTTACGATTTCTGCAATTTCGGTAACAGGAAAAATCACACCTGTTTCATTGTTTGCCCACATAATGCTGACTAGTGCAGTATCATCGGTGATGCTTTTTTTGAGTTGTTCAAGGTCCAATTCGCCTTCAGAGTTTACATCGATATAAGTTACGCTATAGCCTCTTTTTTCAAGCCATTTGTAAGTATTCATAACACATGGGTGTTCGACCTTTGTGGTTATAAGATGTTTGCGAGGTGTTCCAAAAAGTATACCCTTGATTGCCATATTGGCACTTTCTGTTCCTGAAGCAGTGAAAATAATTTCAGTCGGTGAGCTTGCGCCGACAAGTTTTGCTACTTTTTTGCGGGCTTTTTCGATATCTTTTGCTATAGCCCCACCGAAAGTATGCATACTTGAGGGGTTGCCATATTTTTCGCTAAAATATGGTAAGACTTCTTGCAAAACTCTTTCATCGACTTTTGTTGTGGCGTTATTATCGACGTAAATTACTTTTTCCATGGCTACACCTGTTCAACTTCGATATCTTTTGAAAGATGTTCCTGAAGAGTTTTTTCAACGAAGTTTTTGAGGGTTGCGCTACTGCTTGGGCAGTGTTTGCAAGCACCTTGAAGTTTTACAAAAATTTTATTTCCTTCAACATCAATAAGCTCAATATCTCCGCCGTCTTTTCTGAGTTCATCTGAGATATAATTTTCCAAAATTTTATTAACTCTTAAAATTTGTTGAGTTTTGGTAAGAGGTTTTTCAGGTTCTTGAGGTTTTTCAAGGTGGAGGGTTTCTCTCATAAGTGTTTCTATATCATCTTTGCAATGCTGGCAGCCGCTGCAGGCTTTTGTATAATTTTGAATTTTTTCGATTGTATCGAGATTATTATCCAAAATTTGCTGCTTTAAGTGGCTTTCTTTTACGTCAAAACATTTGCAAATAATTTTATCGTCGGGCTCTTTTGGTTTTATACCTGTATAGTTTGTGATTGCGTCATCAAGGGCGTCTTTACCCATAACACTGCAGTGAAGTTTTTGAGCAGGCAATCCGCCCAATTCTTCAGCTATGTCTTTGTTTGTAATTTTTGCAGCTTCATCGATGTGTTTTCCGATAATCATTTCGGTCAAAATACTTGATGATGCTACAGCAGAGCCGCATCCAAATGTTTGAAATTTGGCATCTGTAATTATTCCGTTTTCATCAATTTTTAAATATAAAGTCAGTGCATCTCCGCAGCTTATGTTGCCTGTCTTCCCTATTGCAGAAGCGTCTTTGATTTCTCCAACATTGCGAGGGTTACGGTAGTGCTCCATTACTTTTTCTGAATAGTTCCACATTTTTTCTTACCTTTTATTTCTATAGTTTAATTTTACATCAAACAATTTCATTTTTTTTAAACTTAATTTTCTATTAATATTTCAGGTAAAAAAAAACTAAAAACCAATATATACTAAGATTTACCGTAGTTTTTAAGGAATTTCAGCAAGTCAGCCGCTTCATTTGGACCTATTACAACATTCCAATCAGGAAGTTCTATGTTGATTTCTTCTTTCAAAACATCTACAAAGCCTGGTATGACAAGGTCTCTGTGCGAAACCTTTTCTTCTATACCACAGGTTTTTATGGCTTTGGCAATGATTTCACCTGTAAGTTTTGAAGCTGACCACGCAGTCAAAACACTCATTCCGTCAGAATCTGTGACAACAAGGTAAGCACCTTTATCAAGTCCTTCAATCTCTGTTGCAACTGCAAAATAAGACAATGCAAAATTTGTTGTAATGAAAACAGGGGACTTATCGTTGGGTTCACCGACTTCATAAAGTCTTGCCTCAACTTGCAGCGGTTTTTGCGGATCGGTATAGAGACTTTGGCTCAAAGTAAATAAGGCTGTCAAAATTGCTTCATCCAACTCAGGCAAAACCAGAATATTTGAGTATTTACAAAGCGAAATTGTAGCCAAAAGCGAGTCATAATATTTGTCAAAAGAGAAATTTATCTGCGTCATTAGGGGGTATGCAAAATTTTCATCTTTTTTCTTCATGGCGCGTTTGCGAATTTTTGTCATATCACGAACAAATTCAAAAGGCTTTGAAAGTGAAGTTGTAAGCATCAAAACAGCTTTTTTTCCGCCTGAATTTCTGAATTCTTGTGATTTTTGTTCGAGTTCTTCAAAACTTTTGCCGTTTAAAACCACAATTACATCGTGTTTTTTTTGAATTTTGATGATTGTGTTTAAATTTTTTGAGGTCAAATTCACAATAGGTTTGTTCAGTCCGGCGGCTTTTAGGGCTTCTAAAATCCTTGTTGAAGATGATGAAGTCAAAATCAAAGGTATGTTTTTATTAGTTAAAAGTTTCACTTTTTCAATAAAATCTTCGCTGTCATCAATCAAATTTACGGACTGGATTTCGAAATTTTCGCCAACTCTTTCTATTGTGTAGTTGTTGATTTTTCTGAGTTTTTGTCTAAATTCGCTATCGCTGGATTTTAAGGTAACAGCTATTGCAGGCGGATTGTGGAATGTTTTTTCGTGCCTGAAAAGTACTGTCTCACCGCCAATTTTGAGCTGTGTTTTTGGCGTGCCGTAGGCATATTCAAATTGCGAAGGGCGTTTTTGCTCATCTAAAAGATTTTTTAGACTATAAGAAATATATGGGCATTCATCAACGGAGACTTCCCCTTTAGCAAGTTTCATTGAAAAAGCCATGCAGGTCGGGAAGCCGCATTTTTTGCAATTTGCTTCTTTTTCTTTTTTCCCCCCGGGGAGTAATTTGAATATTTGAAGTCCTGTTAATGCCATTTTTACCCCTTGGAAATCAATTTATCTAATGTTGATAAGGTTTTAGGGTGCCTTACAACCACAATATTCGTTCCTGCAGACATTATTGCACCGCTTGTGGCTATTTCCCAAATGATTGCTCTTTCCTCTAATTGCCCCCAAGAATGGCTGTAATCAGGGGATTTAGTCTCTTTTGTTTTCCAAACTTCATCACCTACAAAAGCAATGATAGGCATGTTGAGGTATTCATCACCGTCAAAGGCTGCCTGTTTGATTCTTTCGATAACGCTGTAAGCATAATCAAGACCGTAGCCCAGAGCTCCTATGGTTGTGTCGATTATAATTTTGTCCAAAGAAAAATCCGTGTCTGAAATTAAAATGTTTAATTCTTTTGCTAAATTTATGTCGATTGGCGTTCTTGCGATAACAAAGTGTTTTTCGCAGTACGGAATGATTTGTTTGTAAGTTTTTTCATTTACGCTGCCTACAATAGCAGGTTTTTCAAGTGCTTTTATAATTTCGGGAAGAATTATTTCATCCACTTCATTGTTCTCTGAGCCTGTTATTATGAGAGGTTTTGTGGCTTCTTTTTCAATTTCTTTCAGGATTTCGATATATTCATCAATTCCGTCTTTGATATCTTCTTCTGTAAGATTGAATTTTATTGCCAAAAAATCAGATTTTTTTTTCAAAGCAGCTTTTGCGTATTCGACTGGGTTTTTGTATGCGTTGCCCCAGGCTTTTTTAAGAACTTCCTGATAGCCTTCTGGGATTTTCATGATTATTTCTATTGCTGTTTTAAAATTATTTTTATCTACTTCAACAAAAGGCATAGAATTTTCGCCTTTTAATTTGACGTTAGAAATTTCCAAGTCTCTTGTTTTCATTATTTTCCTGCAATATCCATCAGCTTAAAAATCGTATCTTCATAAGACGTTTTTTCATTAATAGATTGACACAAAAATGAATTTATTTCATCAATTAAATTGATAGCTCTGTCAATTTTGGCATCTGTACCTGCGACATAAGCACCAATATTGATTAAATCGATGTTTTTTTGATAAGTTGCAAGTAATTCACGTATGTTAGAAGCCGCTTTTTTGTGGTCATCACTTGTAATGTCTGTCATGACCCTACTGATGCTTTGTAGGATATCTACAGCAGGATAGTGGTTTTTATGTGCCAATTCTCTTGAAAGGGCAACGTGACCATCCAGGATACTTCTGACTGTATCAGAGATTGGTTCATTAAAGTCATCTCCTTCTACCAAGACTGTATAAAGTCCTGTGATAGTTCCTTTATCACTTGTCCCTGTTCTTTCAAGAAGTTTGGGCATTAAAGCAAAGACTGATGGCGTATAGCCACGTGTAGCAGGAGGTTCACCGATTGCAAGTCCGACTTCACGCTGAGCCATAGCAATACGAGTGACAGAATCAAGCATGAAAAGTACGTCTTTTCCTTGATCTCTGAAGTACTCGGCAATTGTGGTGGCTACAAAGGCTGCTTTGATTTTTACCAAAGACGGCTGTTCAGATGTTGCAACTATAACAACTGATTTGGCCAAGCCTTCTTCTCCGAGAGTTTTTTCTACAAATTCTCGGACTTCACGTCCGCGTTCACCAATTAGGGCAAGGACATTGACATCGGCATCGGTATTTCGTGCAATCATCGCAAGGGTGGTACTTTTTCCGACCCCTGAACCTGCAAAAACCCCCATTCTTTGACCTTTTCCAACGCTCATAAATGCATCAATTGAACGAATACCGAAAGAAAGCACTTCATCAATTGGTTTTTTCAGCATCGGATTGATTACATGTGCTTGTGTATTGCGATAAATTTTTGCGCGAAGCTCGCCCAGCCCGTCAATAGGGTTTCCCAGTCCATCTAAAACTCTTCCTAAAAGTCCCGGGCCGACTTTTACTTTGATAGGATCATTTGTATTTATGACCACAGCACCGGGTTTCAGACCTTCCATAGAATCAAGTGGCATAAGCAAGATTTTTTCTTCTCTAAAACCTACAACTTCTGCCGGTAAAAACTTTTGGTCGCCCAATTTGTTATAAATATGGCAAAGATCGCCAATGCTCGATTCAGGTCCGTCAGCTTCGATTGTCAGTCCTATTACTTGCAGGACTTTACCGATAGTTCTGAAAGAGTCGGCGTTATCTATTATGTTTTTGTATTCATTCAGTTTTATCATCAAAGTTGTCATCTAAAAATTTATTTTCTAAAATAGGTGTTTCTTGTTTTTCTTTAAGCATTTTGGCAATCAGAAGATCTACTTGGGTAGAAAGTCTTGCATCAACCCTTGAGTCTTGCGATTCAATGACTACTCCATCAGGTGAAATTGTTCTGTCTTCGATTATTTTGAGGCTTTTGAGTCCGTAAATAGCGGTTTTAATTTCTTCTGAAATCGAATATATTTTTTGTGCCAAAGACGGGTGTATAAGAACTTTCAGCGTTTCTTTTTCTTTAAGTTCAGCGGATGCTTCGATAATTATATTTTTGAGTGCTTCATTATCAAACATTATTTGAGTATGAGCCAATTTTCTGGCAATTAACATTACAAATTCTAGCAGTTCATCTTCTTTTGCGTGATAAATTTCATATTTAGCATTTGTTATATTATTTATAAATCTATCAAGGCTTATGGCTTTTTCGATGACGTCATTTACGGCCTTGTTGTAGCCGTCTTGATAACCTTGTTCTTGCCCTTGAACAATGCCTTCTTGCAAACCTTGCTCTTGAGCTTGTTGTTTGATAGTGTCACCTTGTGACATAGCATCAGATATTATATTTTGGGCTTTTTGTTCTGCTATAGAAACAGTTTGCCTAATTTTGCCAGAAAGCTCCGGTGTTAATTTGTTGAGAAAATCTTCGTCAGTAACGTCAATTTTGGTTGGCTGATAATTAGCACTCTCTCCAATGCGAAAAGATTTACCTATCTTGATTTCATGACTTTTGAGGGTATTTTTGTGAATATCATCAAAAGGACCTTGATTAGTCAATGTATTCGTCCTCCGAACCACCACGTCTGATCATAATCTCGCCGGCTTCTTCGAGTCTGCGGATTATAGATACAATTTTGGTTTGTGATTCTTGAACATCTTTCGCTCTTACCGGTCCCATATATTCCATATCATCTGCAAGCATGGTTTGTGCACGTTCTGACATATTTGAGAAAATGACATTTTTAACATCATCATTAGATCCTTTAAGCGCAAGTGACAGGTCTTTTGTATCAATTTCACGCAAGACTCTTTGGATTGATTTGTTATCAAGCAATACGATATCTTCGAATACGAACATCAATTCTCTTACTTCTTCTGCCAAAGAATTGCTGTGATGTTCCAGAACTTCGATAATTTTCTTTTCTGTTGTGCGGTCTGTTCTGTTCAAGATTGTTGCCAAAGCTTCTACGCCGCCTGCTTTTGAGAAATCTTGTGCCACTACAGAGGAGAATTTGCTTTCTACAACTTTTTCAATCTCAGAAATAATTTCAGGATTTGTTGTATCCATCTCTGCTATCTTGAGTGCGACAGCTGCTTGTACGTTGAATGGCAAATTGTTCAATACTTGTGCGGATTTTTCAGGTTTCAGATAGGCAAGAACAAGCGCAATAAGCTGAGGATTTTCATTTTGGAATGATGTAGCAAGCTGTTCAGGGTCAGCCTCATTAAAGAATTGGAATGGCGTACTATTCAAAATAGTTACCAATTTATCAAGAATACTTCCGGCTTTATCCATACCATATGCTTGTTGCAATAGAGTTTTTGCATATTCCATACCGCCGTGAGTAAGATAACTGCTTGCTTGGAATATGGAATAAAATTCTTCTAATATACTGTCTAAAATTTCAGGAGACACTTTGTTAAGGTTCGCGATTTCAAGCGTTATTAATTCCACCATGTCTTCATCAGACATGTTTCTTAAAATTTCAGTCGCAGCATGAGGCCCTAGTACAACTAGCAAAGAAGCTACCTTCTGTATGTTTGTCATTTTCCCTAATTCTAAAGCCATTTTTTAATTTCCTTAATCCTTAATAAATGTCAGAAGTAATCTAGCAGCTTCTTGAGGGTCTGATAATACAATATCATTAATATCAGACTTCATTTTTTCTAGTTGAGGATCTAATTGTGATTCAATACGCGTCATAGTTTCTGAATCCAATAATCCTGCAACTTCTTCATCAATATTGATACTTCTCATTGAACTTCCATCAGACAAAGCGTAGCCTTCGAGAGGTTTTTTGATTAGGTTGTTTATTGTCATTAGAGCTAGAATTCCTAATACAAGAACAACGATGAATGGTGCTACTTTTGACACAATGAAGTTCATCATATCTTGTTTTTCTACTTCATCCAATATTTGTTGAGTTATTTGCTGATTTTTGCTTTCATCAGCAAATTGCATACTTGTTATGTTGATTACATCGCCTCTTGCCATTTCTGCGCCGCTTGCACTCATTACAAGGCTTGTCAGTTCTTCTTTTTCTTTGTCGGTCAGCACTTTATTCAAAGCGACAGCGATGGTCATTCTTTGAACAGTTCCAGGGGCATAAACCACTTGTTTAACTTCTTTTGAAACATTATAGTTATTTGATGTTTTAATTTTTGAATAATTCAGTTTTTTCTTTTCTGCATCAGCTGCTGCAGTATTAGCAGAGGCTGCATCGGGGACAGCTTTACCGGCGTCATAAATTTCTTTTTCTTCAGAGCTTGAAGACAAATTACTGTTATTTTCTCCTACCGGAACGTAGCTTTCGATAGTTGCTCTCGCTGAATCAAAGTTCATTTTAGCACTGACTTCAACGCTTACGTTGTCCTTGCCGACGATTGTTTCTAAAACGCTGGTAATTTTTTTTGCTGTAGTATTTTCAAAACTTGTTCTGAATGATTCGATATCATTTGAATTTTTTGAAATATCATCAGAAAGGCTATCGCCTCTTTGATCGGTCAAAAATACTTTTTCAGGCTTCAGTCTTGGTACAGCGTATGCCACAAGGTTTTTGATAGCTTTAATTTGTTCTGTTTTTAGTTTAAATCCCGGTTCTAAAATGAGCATGACAGAAGCTGAAGGGTCCTCATCTTTTTCTGCAAAAATTGACCTTTCAGGCTCTGCTAATTGAACTCTGGCTTTTTTTACACCACTGATTTTTTCAATGGTTTTTGTTATTTCACCTTGATAAATTCGTTGTTTGGTAAGCTGGTTGTGAAAATCCGTTGCCCCGAAGTTAACTTTGTCTAAAAGCTCGAACCCTGGGTTGCTGTCTTGGATTATGTCATTTTCGGCTACTTCAATTCGTAATTCTTCTTTGAGGTTGTCAGGAACAAATACCGATCTTTTATCATCGCTAAGCTTGTAAGTATAGCCCGCTTGTTTTAAGTGTTCGACAACAGCTACGGCATCTGTGTCATTTAGGTCGCTATATAATAAAGCCCAGTTCGGCTCTGTGGCCTTACCGGTGAAATAGGATATGGCAAAAACTGTTACAAGCAATAATACTACCGCAGTTGACTTTTGAGAGAACTCTAATCCTCTCCAAATTTTTTGC
>CAYUHE010000027.1:0-27221 GCA_964444415.1 uncultured Gammaproteobacteria bacterium | reverse complement strand
AAGTGCTATTTAGATAATCGCAAGCTTATCGCTCGCTCAGGCTGCGCTACGTCCCAATATACTTTAATTATAAAAAAAAGTCTCCTAGTTTACAACTTAATTTTTATTAATATTTTAGCACTTAATAACATTCAGCAGACTTATTCAATTGTTATGAATAATATTTCAAATATTTCATTTTCATCAAGAATAAATTTTGTATCTGCCAAAAAATTAAAAAAAATGGCCTATAGTACTTATGGAAATAAAACATCCGAAATTATAGTAACAAAGCCCAATGTCAAAGAAATTTGGGAAGGCGGAATTGATGAAGTTAAAAATTTGAACAAAAATGAAAAAGGTATCACAAATGGAATAATTCATTGTTTAGGTGGATTATTTAAAAAAGCAGATGATTCATTAATGTTTCATTTATACCCACCTAATACCATTGCAGGGATTTCCAAAGCCCAAAATGAAATAAGTAAAATAAACAAAAATGAAAAACTAAAAGGATTGTTGATAGGCGGATTATACTGCGCCGAAAAAGGCCAAACCTTCAACCCAAGACAAAGTTTAGACTTATTTGGCAGGCTAAAACATATGCTCAAAAAATTTCCAAATAAAGATTTTTCCATATTTTACGGGCAAAACGTTCACAAAGTAAAAGGCAAACACCCTTCCAGTGATAAACTCATAAATTTTTTGTATGACAATTCTACAGACGAATACTTCGTAAATATAGAACATATGAAAATGACGCCTGAAAATATAAAAAAATGCTTCAAATTTATAAGAATTTCACCAAATGATGCGGTTTTTATCAAAGGTCAAAAAATCGATTCAAAACTTATTGAAACTTAGTCTCTATTTCTTGAACCAAAAACTCTCCAAGCCCAATAAGCAAGCTCAAGCAAAGAATACAAAGCAGCTGCAATATAGGTACAAGCAGCAGCAGTCAAAACTCTTTTACCACCCGAAAGTTCGTCGCCTTCAGCAAGATATCCGCCATCAGTCAAAGCTTTAAGAGCTCGTAAAGATGCATTAATTTCTACAGGTAAAGTAATTACTTGGAACAAAAATACGCTTGCATAAAACATTAAGCCCAAAATTGCAATCTGATCTCCGAACCCAAAATGTGCCGAAGAACGCAACATAATACCTATAATCATAAGCCAAGGTCCGAGAGTTTGTCCAAAATTAACTGCAGGGAAAAGTCCGGCTCTGATTTTCATTGGGTAATAACCTCTATTATCCTGAATAGCGTGTCCTACTTCGTGAGCTGCAATGCTTGCTGAAGATACTGTTCTGCCGCTAAAGATTTTTTCTGAAAGACGAACAACCTTAACTGAAGGATCGTAATGATCTGAAAGCTCGCCTGCTACAGACTCTACTGAAACATCAGTTATATTATTTTCTGCCAAAATTTTTCTTGCCACATCAGCTCCAGTAAGACCCATTTTTGCTGGAACTTTGGTATATTTTTGGTAAGTATTCCTGACCCAAAGTTGAGGTAAAGCTGTCAACAAAAGGCCAAAACCAATTAATATCATATAAGAACTATCAAAAAACATGTTTTTTCCTCCTAAAAAGTCTCGCCGACTTTAATTTTCGTTCCATTAGCCCAATCAAAAGCATTCATTGTCTTTTTGTTTTGAGGCTGAAGCATCTTGATTAAGATTATACCTTTTTTTGTTTGGATTTCTATTCCGTCTTTAGAAATTTTTAATATTTCACCGACTTTTCCTATACTTTCGAAATCGATTACTTTTGATTTTAAAAGCTTGATAAGCGAACCTTGATAATCCACAAAAACACAAGGCCAAGGCAAAAGCCCTCGAATTTTGTTGTGAATTTCAACAGATGTGCAATGAAAAGAAAGAAATCCATCTTCTTTTTTGAATTTATTTGCATAACTCACCTGCGACTCGTCTTGTTTTTGGGGAATAATTGTTTTGTTTGCGTAGCCTATTATGCTTTGTTCTAAAAGCTCTGCGCCTAAATCAGAAACGATATTTGCCAAATCAGGCATAGTCATTTCTTCTGTTATTTCAATATTTTTTTTCAAAAGCATATCGCCGGCATCAAGCTCTAAGACAGTCAACATAGTGGTTACGCCAGTATATTTTTTACCATCAACTATTGCGCGCTGAAGCGGATTCGCACCACGATATTCAGGTAGCAAAGATGCATGAAGATTAATTGTAGCGTATTTTGGAATATTTAAAACTTCTTGCGACAAAATTTGCCCGAAAGCCACCGTAACAAAAAAATCAGCGTTTAAAGAGCGCAATTTTTCAATGAGTTCTTTGTCTTTTCTGATAGATTCTGTCTGAAAAACCTGAATACCATTTTGTTGTGCAAGAAGTTTTATAGGTGGCGGTGTAAGATTATGCCCACGCCCTGATGGTCTGTCTGGTTGGGTTACAACCGATAAAACATCTACCGCAGAGGATTTGATAAGATACTCCAAAGACGGTAAAGCAATTTGTGGCGTCCCGAGAAAGACAACTTTCATTATTCTTGAACCTCTACTTTGGCGGCAATAGCTTCTTCAAGTTCGGGTTCATTAATCAATTTATCAGGATTGATAGGCAACAAATTCTTATCCAAAAGCTCTATATCAGCTTCAAAACGATTTCTTGAATGATCAATAAATAAAACCCCGTCCAAATGGTCAAATTCGTGTTGAATTGCACGTGCCAAAAGAGTCCCATCAAAAGCTTCCAATAAAAATGGACGCCCATTAATATCATATGCCTTAATTTTGACATATTCATAACGCCTCACATTTGTATATGCCTCAGGAAAGCTCAAACAACCTTCATAACTATTAATAGCTCCTGATTTTTGGATGATTTTTGGGTTCACAAATACTATCGGATTATGCGGTTGATCTTCAGGCGAAACATCAACTACAAAAACTCTTACATTTTCACCAATCTGCGGTGCGGCAAGTCCAACGCCATTTGCAGCATACATTGTATCTTTCAAATCTTTAATTAAAGCTTTTATTTTAGCTGAAACTTTATGTACTTCTTTAGACTCTTTTCTTAAGGTCTCGTCTCCGTAAACTAAAATTTTTCTAACGCCCATTTTTTCACCTTATAAAATTTCTACGTTTATAATATAATTTTATATGAAAAGTTAAAATTTTGGTAAGATTTTTACAAAAATAGGTAAAAATGATAAGTATTGATGTAAAAAAAATCAAAATAGCAATCAAAACTCTCTGCCAAAAAGCAGCGATAAATCTGGATAAAAAGACTTACTCACTTTTATTTGAAGCCTATCAAAAAGAAAAAAACACAAATTCAAAAGAAGTCTTAGGGCAAATTCTCCAAAATGCTTTTCTTGCAAACAAAATTGGACGTCCAATTTGTCAAGATACAGGACAGGTTATTGTTTTTCTGGAAATCGGGCAAGATGTTCATATCCAAGGTGGTAGCCTTACACAAGCCATAAATGAAGCTGTTGGCGAATCCTACAAAGAAAATTATTTTCGAAAATCAATAAACACAAGTCTCTTTAGACATAATACGAAAGATAATGCACCTGCAATAATTCATACTGATATTGTTGATGGTAACAAAATCAAAATTTCAATATGCCTAAAAGGCGGAGGTTCAGAGAACATGAGCAGAAGTGAAATGCTTTCACCTTCTAAAGGAAAAGAGGGTGTTATTGATTTTGTCTTAGAAACAGTTAAACGAGCTTCGCTAAAAGCTTGCCCACCATTGGTAATTGGTCTTGGAATAGGCGGTAATCTTGAAAAATCAGGAATAAATGCCAAAAAAGCACTATTTTTAGAAACCGCTCAAACAGATTTCGAAAAAGAAATTTTGGACAAAGTAAACGCCCTAAACATAGGTGCTTCAGGCAAAGGCGGAACTACAACGGTTTTAGATTTGAAAATCATAGAAACTCCCTGCCATATAGCTTCTCTTCCTGTATCAGTAGCTCTAAATTGCCATGCGGCAAGACATACAAGTGCAATAATTGACGAAAATATAACTTACAATTTTGAAGAATATGAGATTTTTGAAATCCCAAAATCTTTGAACGTAAAAGAAATTTTGACAACTGATATCGAAAAAATTAAAGCTCTTAAAGCAGGTGAAAGAATTCTTCTTACAGGCAAAATCTATACAGCCCGAGACGAAGCCCATAAAAGACTTTTAGCAAATAGCGCAAAACCTTTTGAAATGAAAAATTCAATTATTTTTTATGCCGGACCTTGCCCCGCAAAACCTAATGAAATCATCGGACCAATCGGTCCGACCACATCTTCAAGAATGGATGATTATACCGAAAAATTGTTAGAAAAAGGGCTATTAGCAACAATTGGAAAGGGTGAGCGTTCTCCCCAAACACTTGATGCAATAAAAAAACATAATGCCGTCCATTTTAGTGCAATTGGCGGTGTAGCAACACTTTTAGCGCAATGTGTCAAATCCTCAAAATTAATTGCCTATGAAGATTTAGGACCTGAAGCTATTTATGAACTTGAAATTGAAAAAATGCCCCTTTTTGTTGATTGTGGTAGAATAGTTGAGTGATTTTTGCAATTTTTAAAGCAAATGATTTAGACGTGAGGAATATATGAAAGAGAAATTGGAAAACATAAAAACCTTGGCCCTAAAAGAGCTTGAGGCGGTGAATTCATTAGCAGAACTTGACGAAATTAATATAAAATTTTTGGGCAGAAAATGTGAACTGAACGAAATAAAAAAAAGCCTTAAAGACCTGCCAAATGAGCAAAAACCTATCATTGGCGGTCTTGCAAACCAAATAGCCCAGCAAATTGAAGAAATTATAAAAGAAAAACACGAATTTTTCTACGAAAAATCAATCAACGAAAAACTAGAATCTGAAAAAATTGATATCACATTACCTGGGGACTTCATTCCACAAGGAAAATTCCACCCTCTAACAGCGACAGTCAATGAAATTGTTGATATTTTTCAAGGTCTGGGATTTTCGCTTGTCGAAAAACAAAATTCGCCCGAAGTCGAAACAGAACACTACAACTTCGATATGCTTAATTTTCCGCTGGACCACCCTGCAAAAGACATGCAAGACACTTTTTATACGCAAATTGCACCCAATATTGTGCTTCGCTCTCAGACTTCGAACTCACAAATTCACGAAATGGAAGGCAAAAATCCTCCTATGCGTGTAATTTCACCGGGACGAGTTTATCGAGCAGAAACTGTTAGCAGCCGAAAAAATAACCTTTTCCACCAAATCGAGGGAATGGTAATCGACAAAGACATCACTTTCGGCGACCTTAAAGGTGTTTTGAACGAATTTATAAGAATTTATTTTGGTCAAACAAGACCTACACGCTTTCGAACAAGTTATTTTCCTTTCACAGAGCCAAGTGCAGAGATTGATGTTCAATGCATAATCTGTCAGGGTAAAGGTTGCAGGACATGTTCGGGGTCAGGATGGCTTGAAATCCTCGGCGCAGGAATGATTGACCCTAACGTATTGAAAAATGTCGGAATCGACACGGATATTTATACAGGATTTGCTTTTGGAATGGGGGTCGAAAGACTCACTATGCTTAAATATGCAATAAATGACATACGTTTATTTTTCAACAATGACATTAGATTCTTAAACCAGTTTTAACCAGTTTTTAAATTTTCGAAAAGGACAAAAAAATGCTTATATCGCTAGAATGGCTAAATGAATATATAAATCTCAAACATGTAACTCCTGAGCAAATTGCGCATGAGCTAACTATGAGCGGTTTAGAGGTAGAAGATATAGAAAAAATTGAGGCGAAATTTACAAATATCGTAACCGCAGAGATTTTGGAAATAAAAAAACACCCAGAGGCTGACAAACTCAGCCTTGTGACAGTTTTTAACGGGACAGAAAAAAGAGAAGTCGTCTGCGGAGCACAAAATCTTGTTCAAGGAGCTATAATACCTTACGCTAGCGTGGGTTCAAAGGTTTTGGACAGAAAAACAGTCGAGCAATTTGAACTCAAACCTGTCAAAATCCGTGGCGTTGAATCTCAAGGTATGCTTTGCTCTGACGATGAATTAGGTGTAGCCGAGCAAAAACTTCAAGAAGAAGACGGCATTTTGATGCTGCACAAAATCTACTCGAATTTAAAGCCTGGAATGAATGTTGAAGATGTTTTGAACATTAAAAAAGACATCATATTCCACATTGCCCCGACAGCAAACCGTGGGGACCAAATGTCTGTAATCGGTGTTGCAAGAGAACTTTCGGCTATTTTTAATAAAAAATTGAATTTTTCTAAAATAGAAACTACAAAAGACCTTTCAAACCCTAATTTTGAGCTTGAAATTTTGGATGAAGACACTTGCAAATATTACACTGTAGCCACAATGAAAAATCTCAAAATAAAGCCGTCTCCAGATTGGATGAAACGCAGGCTCATAGCGTCAGGGATTCGCTCAATCAATAATATCGTAGATATCACAAACTACGTTATGCTTGAGTATGGACAACCTTTGCATGCTTTTGACTTGGATAAGTTACAAGGTTATTTGTGCGTGAGACGCGCCAATGAAGGCGAAACTATAACAACTTTAGATGAAATCGAACGTAAACTTACAAAAGATTCAGTTTTGATTGCAGACAAAACCAAAGGCGTAGCTCTGGCAGGACTTATGGGCGGAAATAACTCTGAAATCGACATAAATACAACAAATATTGCCCTTGAATCAGCGTATTTCACACCTGCGAAAAATCGCCGTTCATCAAGAAGTGTCGGGCATAGAACCGATGCCTGTGCAAGATTTGAGCGTGGAGTAGATATAGAAAATGTGAAACCTGCACTTATGCGCGCAATTGGCTTGCTCATTGAATTTGCTGATGCCCAAATTATTGGTGTAGCAGAAGTTGGTAACGGTAAACTTCAAGATATGCCAATAACATTAAGGTTTTCAGAAATCAAACGTATTTTAGGAATAGAGATTTCTCAAGAAAAATGTATAGAAATCCTAGAAAATCTTGGATTTGAACGCCAAGGGGGAAATGAATTGGCAGCAAGGTTCCTAACACCTTCATATCGTCAACAAGATGTAACTCGTGAAATTGATTTAATTGAAGAAATAGCCAGAATATACGGCTATGACAAAATCGAACCGACTTTGCCTTCAAAAACTTTTGCGCCAACAATCAGCCAAGAGAGCAAAAACCTGAACAAAATCAACCAGATTATGCTTGCAAAAGGTTTGAATGAGATTGTTACATCATCTTTAATTGGCGAACCAATGCTTGATTGGGCTGGAATAAATTATTCAAAAGAACAAGCTGTAAAGGTTTCAAATCCTCAATCTGAGGACCATACAATGTTGCGCCAATCGCTTGTGCCTAATATGTTGCAGGTAATCAAAAATAACTTTGATAACAGCCAAAAAAATCTAATGTTTTATGAAATTGGCAGAAAATACCTGAAAACAGGTGAATTTAACGCCAAAAACACAGGTGTGGAAGAAAAGCGAACGCTCCAAATAGGTATTTCCGGCAATCTGAATAATTCAAAATGGTCTAATCAAAAGCCTTTTGACTTCTATACAATAAAGGGGATTTTGGAAAATCTATTCAAAGAATTGAAAATCGAAAACAGAATTCAATACGTAGTCGCAGAAGATACAAACTATCTCCACCCAGGAAAATCAGCTCAAGCTGTAATTTTGGGAAAACAACCTTTAGTTATGTCCACATTCGGCGAACTTCATCCGAGCAAGAAAAATAAATTCAAACTCAATCAAGATGTTTATCTTGCAGAAATTGATTTAGATTTGTTACTCGAAACTATAAATAATTCCGTAGCAAAATTTAAAGAGTTACCTCAATTCCCTGCTGTTTATAGAGATATGGCATTTATATTGCCTGAAGATATTTCAAATCAAGACATAGCTAAAATTATCAAAAAAGCATCGAGCAAACTGTTTAAAGGATGTGATATCTTTGATATTTACAAAGGCGAACACGTCAAAGATGCATACAAAAGCCTAGCTTACAGGGTTCATCTCCAAGATGAAACAGCAACTTTGACCGATGAAATTGTCGACAAAGAAATAGCCACGATAAAATCAGAGCTCAAAAAAGCCTATTCAGAACTTGAATTTAGGGAATAATTCCAAAAACTATTTTGCAAGCTTATAAATATAATACTCTGAAGGTGCAAGCCTCTCGAAAGTCAAATCAGGCACTTCATAAGGTATTTCGACAATATCGAAACCTTGCAGCTCATACCTTGCGACAACCCTGTAACCTTCAGGTATAGTTGCAACTTTATTCGCAACAGCTAAACCCATTTCTACGACTAATTCTTCTTCGATTATAAGTTTTTGTTTAGGCGGCATTTCATTTGCCACTACCAAAATTGCTTCATCGCATCCTTCTTTTTCGGTTATCCAAGACACAAATTTTTCGTCATTATCAATAAGAGTTGATTTCCCAAAGCAAAAAACATCACAATTCATAGCGAAACGATTTAAAGCGTCAAATTCGGCAAAAAACTTGTCATCATTGTTTCTGACCATTGAAACTTCTTCTCCGATAATGCGTTCGATACCGACTTTTGTGAAACTTTCATCGCCATCAACATACATACAAGGACGTTGAGCGTTTATTCCACCAACTATAAGCTTGAATTTCAGCCATTTAAAAATAGCGCCTGGCTTGCCAAGTTGCCCAGGATATCTATTTATAGCTTCAAATTCGCCGTCTTGATTATTATATGTTTTCAAAATGCTGAGTCTATTTTGAAGCTTCTCGTTATATTCTTCAAGTTGTTTATGGTCCTCAAAAATTTGTTCGACAGTTTTGTCATGCTGAGAAACAATATCTTGCCCCCAAAGTACATCAAAGCCCATATTATGGTACTCTTCAAGGAAATTATCCCAAAGCATATATTCTGCCAAAGATGCAAAATGCGGCTCCATTTGCTTTAACTCAGCGTTCAAACGTGTTAAAACTTTGCGTGGAGCACGGTAGCTGATTGGGTTTTGATCTTTGTCTTCAGAAAATTTGTTTACAATATGATCAATATGATCGACTCTAAAACCGTCAAAATTGTAATCAGCTTGAAGCTGTTTCATAGACTGTATAAAAATATCTACAACAGGTTCGTTTATTTCACCTGACTCTAGGAACGTGAAGTAATAAGGTGTTTGACAATCCAAATTAGCAAACTTAGTCACATCATTATCTTCGAAATCAAAATGTTTAAACATAGGATACTCTGCCCCACGGTTCATTTTGTCAAAAACAGGGACTCCTGCTGAACACCAAGCCCCACCTGGAGCCGGCCATAATCCTTGTGAAATCAATTCTCCGATTATTTCGCCTTGATTTTTGATATCATTCTCACTAAGTTGTTTGTCAAAAGGATAACCAGCTTTTTCTTGAATTATATTTCTGACTCTTTGATGCAAAATTTCTTGATTTTCACGCAAAGTCATTTTTCGAGAAAGCTCTTTTTTAACTTCCAAAAATTTTGCTTCAATTTCTTCACTTATTTCAATTAAAGCCTCGGGAACATCTCCATATTTACCTTTAAGCTCTTTTCTGATGAGTCTTTTTACATCATCAACATCATCATATTCTTCGCAAATAGTCTCCAGACTGTCACGATAAACATCTATTAAAGCTGGGATATCATACCAACGTGCGATGTGAGGATTACAGAGAACCAATTTTGAAAATCTTGCTGTTTGGGGCAAAACATCATAAATTACAGGGTGATTGCAAAGTTGAGCAGTAGCCAAAAATAGCTCTACTTGTTCTTTTGCATCCAAACCTAATTTTTCGGATAATATAGAGCATTTGATTTTTTCTGAAACACCACTATGAGCAGGCAAATATGCACACCCGAATTCTCTCGGATGAAATGGCGTCAAATAAACAGTGGTGCCCAAAACAGCACCATCAGGTCTTCCTGCTGGCAAAATAAGCAACTGGCGAAGCCAATGAGCAAACTTACCCGTATCTGCTGATTTATTACCATTACCCAAAGCTGCCAAATTAATCAATTTAACGCTGTGCTGTTCAGTTTTGAACCAATCCGCATTATCAATATTATATCTTGCGAGTGGCGATAGTTTTTCGAAACGGATTTCATTATCAGCAAATGTATTTGCCAACTCCATTTTGAGCAAAATACCAAACAAAACCTCTGCATCAGTCAATTCTTCAAGAGCCTTTATGTGAGAATACGGCAAATACCCATACCTTCTGACCAATGACTCAATATAATCCTTGCGCTCTTGAGAAATACTTTCAATATTGAATACTTGTTTCAATTTACTAAACAAACTATTCATTATAAATTTATCTAAAAAACCGCTAAGACCTACTAAACGCATCTATGCCACCTCTTACAATAATTTGGACCAATCATAAACATTATTAAACAAAAAATTTAAAAAATCTATTTTTTTACTATAATTAGCTTATGAAGAAAAAAATATTAATAACAGGTGCCTCCAAAGGCATAGGCGAAAGCATCGCTAGAGAGATATCCAAGCTTGATTTCGAAATTTTTATTACAGGCAGAGATGAAGCTCGCCTGCAAAAAATCGCCAAAGAAATCAATGCAAAATATTTTGCTATAGACTTGCTGGAAGAAAAATCTTGTGAAAAACTTATTTCTCAAATCGGAAATATAGATATTTTAATTAATAATGCAGGTGACTATGTTTGGTCAGAAATCGAAAAAACTACTGATGAAGATATCGAAAAAATATTCAAATTAAATCTGCAAATCCCTTACAAGCTAATCTCTTTAGCAGTGCCAAGTATGAAAAACCAAAAATGGGGCAGAATAATAAACATCGGCTCTATCTCTGGAGCAGTAGGCGAAGCTAATGCGTCTTTGTATTCCGCCTCAAAATCAGGTCTGATAGGCATGACAAAGGCTCTCGCTCTCGAGTTGGCAGAATTTGGCATAACAGCAAATGTGATAAACCCCGGTTGGGTAAAAACAGATTTGCTCGAAAATTCAGGGCTCAATTTGCAAGAAGAAATTGATTGCGTACCGCAAAGAAGATTTATTGAGCCTGAAGAAATTGCCAAAATGGTAGAATATTTAATTTCTGAATCAGCAAAAGGAGTTACGGGGCAAAGCCTGAATATTTGTGCAGGATTAAGTTTGGGGTAAGACGTCCAGTTTCAAAAAGGCTAAAACTCAACGTTTCAGCCTTTTTTCACATCCGATAACTCAACCACTGCAAAACCTGAAAAAAATATTTTTCTAGCTTTTGCAGTGGTTTCATAAAAAAAGAAAGTAGCATATAAGCCGGGTTCTGTTCAGTCAAAAGACCTTGATGGCCATCTATCTGGGATGTCTGTTGCCAAACACCTCTAGCGGTTTAGGAAGAAAACGGCGGGCACCTTAACTTTCTCCCTCCTTGCACCAGCTGGGGTTTACCTAGCCAACACCTCTCGATGTTGCTGGTGAGCTCTTACCTCACCGTTGCACCCTTACCTGTGAGCATTTACATGCCCCATCGGCGGTTAACATTTCTGTGGCACTTGCCTGACGGTTGCCCGTACCGGACGTTATCCGGCAGCCTGCCCTGTGGAGCCCGGACTTTCCTCAGATTTTTTTCAAAATCCGCGACCATCCTGCTACTTTCTTGTTATAATTATCTCATGGAAACCTTTTCTAAAAAACCAGAATTCATAAAAAATTTATTCAACTTAATATCAAATGATTATGACAGATTGAATGACATTATGAGCTTTGGGCTGCACAAAACTGTAAAAAAAGATGCTATAAAAAATCTCAAACTTAATCAAAATGCCAAAATTCTCGACCTTTGCACAGGGACAGGCGATTTAGCAGGGCTTTTGAAAAAAGATTATCCTAAAGCCCAAATAACCGGTGTGGATTTTTCAGCAAACATGCTCGAAATCGCAAAAGAAAAACACTCTGCTATTGAATTTGTCGAAGCTGATTGTACTCAATTACCTTTTCAAGATGAGCAATTTGACCTGTGTGTCATCTCTTTTGGGCTCAGAAATACTGAAAATATTCAAAAAACCCTCGCTGAAATCTATAGAGTTTTGAAAAATGATGGCTATTTCATCAATATTGACCTTGGTAAACCAAATAAATTTTTAAATATTTTCTTCAAACCTTATATGTATTTATGGGTATCCTTCGTGGGAAGGCTTTTTCACGGGGATGGTATGCCATACAAATATCTTGCTGCTTCAAATGAAGACTTCCCTTCTCAAAATCAGCTTGTTAAAATATTCAAAGAAATCAGTTTTTCGGATGTGAAAAACAAAAACTATTTACTAGGGCAAATAGCATCACAGATTTCCAGAAAGAGGACAAAATGAAAGCAGTTGAATTTAGAAATAACGAAATAATTTTGAATAATGACGCAAAAAAACCCGAATTAAAGACTAATGAAGCTTTAATAAGGGTAAAATTAGCAGGAATTTGCAACACAGATATCGAAATTACAAAAGGCTATATGGGCTTTTCTGGAATTTTAGGGCATGAATTTGTCGGGGTTGTTGAAGAAGTAAATTCTCCAGACAAATCTCTCATAGGCAAAAGAGTCGTAGGCGAAATCAACGCGGGATGCGGCGATTGTGAATGGTGCGGCAAGGGACTTGAACGTCATTGTCCAAATCGTGGAACCCTCGGAATTTGGCAAAAAGAAGGATGTATGGCTGATTATGTTAATTTGCCTATCGAGAATCTGGTTTTGGTGCCTGATAATCTTACAGACGAAGAAGCCACTCTGGTCGAGCCTTTTGCTGCTGCTTTTGAGATTTTGGAACAATTACACATAAAACCTGCAGATAAAGTTGTAATTCTTGGAGATGGCAAACTAGGATTGAATATCGGACTTGCTTTGTCCACAATACCTTGCGACTTGTTACATGTCGGCAGACATCAAAATAAGCTTGATATTGTTGCTGCACAAAAAGTTAATACCATTTTATCAAAAGACTTAAAAATTGAAAAAAAATATGACGTTGTAATAGATGCGACAGGCTCAGTTGATGGTTTCGAAACAGCTTTGGCATTAGTAAAACCTCGAGGAGTTTTGGTTCTAAAAAGTACGGTAGCAGGAGATAAGCCCCTGAATATGGCTCCAATAGTAATTGATGAAATAACTATTTTGGGCTCTCGCTGCGGACAATTTGCCCCTGCAGTAAAATTCTTAGAGAAAAAGTTGGTCAACTTAAAACCTCTTATTGACAAAACTTTTGATGCAAAAGATGCAATCAAAGCTTTTGAATACTCCCGCCAAAAGGGCATTTTAAAGGTACTATTAAACTTTGCTTAAATTTTGTTAACATTTAGAATGTAAATTTGGCAATTAATTTGATATTTTTATTTATATAAAACAGCAGTTAGTTTTATAAGGGAAATATTATGATTAATTTCAAAGGCGTAACTCCAGCTCCAGTAGCAACAGAACCACCAGCTCAACCTCAAAGAATGTCTATTCAAGAGCCAGCTCCACAAGTTGAAACACCTCAAATGAAAAGACAGCTTGAGCAAGATACTGTAGAAATTACTAAAAAATAAAAGGAATATATTATGATTAGTTTTAAAGGTATAACTCCCCCAAAAGCCCCTATCAAAGAGCCTCCGACAGAATCAGAAAGAATTTCCATTCAAGAGCCAGCGCCAAAAGTCGATGCTCCGCAAATGAAAAAACAGCTTGGGCAAGATACTTTAAGTTTTGGAAGTTCACCTTATCAACAGTCTAAAAGTGCTATAAGCAGCGTTTTAAAATCCCCTGAAATAAAAGGGAATCCTATGGCAGAAGCTGCCTTAAAAGACTTGAAGCTTCTCGCTAAACAAGATCAGCACAACGCCAAATATCAAAAAGAAGTCCAAGCAACTTTAAGAAATTTGCACGAAGAATACAAACTTCAAAAATAAATAATTTAATAATATTAAACTGTAACTTTGTACTCGACGGTTTCTAAATATCTTACCGCACTTGTTGCAGAAATAGCACCGTCAGACGCCGCTGTAATAATTTGACGCAAAGGTGTAACTCTTATATCGCCTGCAGCATAGACACCGTCTTGTGATGTATTCATAGCTTCATTAGTAATTATAAAACCGCCTGCATCCATCTGAATTTGCCCTTCAAACTGCTTCGAATTCGGTGTAAACCCTACATAAGGGAACACGCCGTCAGTTTGTATTTCTTTAATTTCTTCGGTTTTAACATCTTTAATAACAATTTTTTGAACTGTTTTATCGCCCAAAATCTCAACAGGAGCCGCGTTCCAAATAAATTCAATTTTTGGATTTGCAAAAGCACGCTCTTGAACAATTTTGTCGGCTCTCAATTCATCTCTTCTATGTACCAAATAAACTTTTTGAGCGAATTTGGTCAAATACATAGCTTCTTCAACCGCCGCATTTCCACCACCAATTACAGTTACGACTTTATCTCTAAAAAAAGCTCCGTCACATACTGCACAATAGCTAACACCGCGTGACAAAAATTCTGCTTCGCCTTTGATACCAAGTTTTTTAGGACCTGCACCTGTCGCAATAATAACAGTTTTTGCGGTGAATTCTTTATCAAGAGTCCTAATTTTATGATTTTCAGTTTCAAATTTAATTTCTATAATTTCTTCCATTGGAAATTTTTCGACGCTAAATTTGTCAGCATGTTCTTCAAATTGTTCCATAAGTTCAAAACCGCCCATAAGTTTAAAACCGGGGTAATTTTCAACTTCAAGATAGTTTGTAGGTTGTCCGCCTATCATATTTGTGTCTATTATAGCAGTTTTAGCATTGCCTCTTGCGCCATAAATAGCTGCACTAAGACCTGCAGGGCCTCCGCCTAATATTACCAAATCATATTTTAAATTTTGCATAAATAAATCCTTTAATCAAATATACTATTGCTACCGGATACTTTCGTACCCTGTAATTTATATTTTACTACATTTTGTGAAATAAGTTTACCATTTTTATATTTTTCTATGACAAAGGTATCTATACCCGAGAAGCTTTCCCCATCAATCTTTATTTGAACTGTTTCTTTTTCTCTTTTACGAGAAGATTGGCTTTCGCGCGAAAATCTTGCAGTTTTATTGACAACTTCATCAACGCTTATAGTAGCAGAAGCCTCTGTAACTGGATTTGTGAGAGTTATTCCATCACCCATTCTGGAAAAAATCCACATATCAGAAGTGCTTTCACGGAATTCATCTCTATTTTGAGCTTGAAGCAAAGTTGAATGTATAGCCCATTTTCCATAAATCTCAACGGGCATTTTATCAACTTCTGATACCCCGCCATTAAGGACCATTTTCCCTTTTGGGCTAATGTCACTTGGTAAAGCTTGTGCCAAAAAAATATTTAAAAGCAAAGTAGAAAGCATATTTCCTCCCACCTCAGCTTTAAAAATCCCTAATATCTAGTCTTGCACTTTTGTAAACTGTATTAAAAAGCAGACTTTCTCGTCGTCCTTCTTTATGTTATAAATCTTTTACATGGAGGACAACGCTTAGATGGGTAATGCACAGAAGTTAGTTTATATAGAGACACTTGGTTGTCAGATGAACAAATCAGACTCAGAGCGGATTTTAGGAATTTTATCAAGCATTGGCTATGATGAAACAGATGAACTGAGAGAAGCCGACCTACTTATCGTAAACACTTGCAATATCCGTCAACTCTCTGCAGATAAGGCTTATAGCCGACTGGGGCGTTGGGGGCAAATGAAAGAACACCGCGATATAAAAATTGCAATTTGCGGTTGCGTAGCACAACAAGATGCCCAAAAAGTCTTTGCTCGTGCGCCTTATGTGGATTTGGTTTTTGGAACGCATAATATATATGAGCTGCCAAATCTTCTAAAAAGAACCGAAACAGAAACTAATGTCTGCTCCATTATGAAAACCCCATATCAAGCTGATGAAAGCCAATTTACGCCACTTCGCAAAGAAGGTTTCAACGCTTGGATTCCAATTATTGAAGGCTGTGATTACTTTTGCACCTATTGCGTAGTGCCTTATGTAAGAGGTCGCCAAAGAAGCCGTAAACCAGAGGACATAATCAAAGAAGCCAAAGATGTCGTAGCCAAAGGCTACAAGGAAATCACTCTTTTGGGACAAACTGTTGATTCTTACGGCCGTGATTTTGACGATAATAGTATTACACTTTCGAGTCTGATGCGTGAACTCAACAATATTGAAGGGCTTTTACGCATTCGCTTTGTAACATCATACCCGACAGATATCTCAGATGAACTCATTCAAACTGTCAAAGAACTCGATAAAGTTTGTGAGTATTTTCATATTCCTATGCAATCAGGCTCAACAGAAGTCCTAGAGCGCATGAAAAGACGCTACACGCGCGAGGAATACATCGAAATTTGCACCAAAATCCGCTCACAAATCCCAAATGTGGCAATCACATCTGATTTTATCGTGGGCTTCCCCGGCGAAACAAAGGAGCAATTCCAAGAATCTATGAGCATAATTGATGAACTCGAATTGGATTACTCGAACACAGCAGCCTACTCTCCACGCAAGCAAACTCCTGCTGCTACTTGGAAAGGGGAGTTTGTAGATGCCAAAACAAAGAAAGAACGCATCAAAATCATCAACGACAAAGTAAAACAAGCCACTCAACGCTCAAACGAAAAATATGTTGGCAAAGTCCTTGAAGTTCTAGTCGACCAAGTCAAAGAGCAAGACGGAGTGAAGATAATATCAGGCAAATCTCGCAACGAAAAAGTCGTCCACGCCAAAGGCAATGAATCAATGATAGGAACACTTGTGAATGTCCTCATCAAAGAGGCTTCAATTTGGTGCATTAAGGGAGAAGTGGTTTAAAGGTAAATTTTTTACAATATCTGGTTTTATATTATTATGTATTTTTGCATTAACAACTGATGTAAAGGCATTAACAGCAAGTGGATTAGTCGGAGGGTCATCTATAACCTCGACTGATGGAATCACAAACATAACCAATATCACAGATAAAACTACAATAACTACAAACAATGTACAGTATGCTAATACGAGTGTTAATTGGGAAAAATTGAATGTCGGACAAAATCAAACTCTTGATTTTAGTTTTTCAGGATTAAATCAAACTGTCTTAAATAAAGTAAATACAGGAATGACCACAATCGCCGGACAAATCACAAACAGTGGAATTGGTGCAGATACTTCTCGCATAATTATATCTAATCCAAATAGCATGCTTCTAGATAGTGGTGGATATATAAACACTAATGCAATTATTCTAACATCACTAGACGCCAGATATAACGGAGTCTCATCGATGACTTATTCTAAACCATATTTGACTTTATCTCCAAAAGGAACCTTCACAACCTCACCTAATACAGGGGTTTTGATTAAAGGAAAAATAGATACAAAATGGGATTCAACCATAGCAGGTAGAGGTATAAGAATCGAAGGAGGAGAAATCACAACCGGTGGAAACTCTAATTTCATAACTGCAGAAGATGTTGATTTAGAATGGGCAAAAGCTGATATTGACTCAAGAAACTTTACATACTATAGAAACGCAGGGAACTTAAAGCTATCAAGAACAGGTATGTGGTCAGTAAGCAGCAGTAATGCTGATTTTAAAAACCCTATGAATTTGGCATATGCTGATGGAGTGAAAAACCCTAATAATATCTCAATAACTAACAATTCTGTGATTACAGCAAAAAATGGTTTAATACTTTTAAATGACTTTAGGGTTAATGATAAAGGTATTAATATAGAATCTTCTACATTAATAGCCAATAACCCAAATAAAGGCAGTGCAGATACATACTTAAACGGTTATGAAAAACTTAACGATATAGTCACAACAAATACAAACTACATAAAAATTAAAGACATGACTAGTAATAAAGCTACAGGCATGACTTTAATTATGGATCACGCTTTTTCTTCATATAATTCCTTGCAACCTACGCCAATAAAACTGTCCGAGGTTTATTTGCAAGATATAAAAGAATTGAAAAATATTAACATTACAAACTATACAAATTTCTATAACTCTAATCCTTATAGAAAGATTGAAAAATTAGATATTAATAATGTACACACAGCGGAAGCACTTTCATACATAGCCAATAGTAAAATTAACAATTTGAGTATTACAAACGCTAGCCAAAATAATGATTTTGCAGCTTTAAAAACTAATGCTACTGAAATAAGTGCCCAAAAAGCACTGGCTAATTTGGCTCTTAGCGATGCAGATAATGCCTATTCGGCTTCATTATTAGCTGTAACTGCAGGACAAAATGCTAAAGATGCAAAAGATGTTTCAGCTGCCGATAAAGCTTATTCAGATGCCAAAAATGCAGCTGATGCAGCATATTTAGCATATCTTAATGCCCAAGCAGCAGCAGATGCGGCTCAATCTGCTAATACATTGATAGCAAAAAAAGCGCCTTCAAATGAAAATTTAAAAACTACCGATAGAGATTCTAAAGCAAATTCAAATCTCCAAGATGCTCTTCAAGCCGCATTAGATGCTAAAGCAGACTCAGATAAAGCAGCAAATAATGCCAGCAGAGCAAAACAATTAGCAAAAGATACGAAAGAAATAGTTCTGGATGAAGCACCAAAAAATGATGTTAATAAAACCCCAGGTGCGAGTAAAAATGAAAACAAAAATTTGACAATGCCTAACAATAATTTCTTAGCACAAAATATCAAATCTTTTGCTGCCAATGAAAGGCCAATGGATAATGATTTAGGCAAAGGCTTGTACAAAAAAACAGCACAAGGTTTCACGATTGTCGAAAAAATCATAAGATAATATAAAATATTATTATCTCAAAGCTAATTTATTATAAGCTGTATTGTTCTCAACTAATTCTGCAATCAGCCTACTCGAACAATTAGCCTCTTTATAAAGTCTTTCAAGATAGTTCAGTCGCCTGACCATCGGGTATTTTTTCTCGTCCAAATATGCCAAGTCAGGCTTGGTTTTTTTGCAATAAATCCACTGTTTTGCCTCATTTGTCCAAGCTTTTATTTCTTCTTCCATGGTAGTCTTTGCCAATTGATGCGTCAATTCATGCGCAATTATACTCGCAATAGCTTCTTCAGGTTCATCCTTAAACCTCGAATTAATCAAGATATAGTCTGTGCCTTGCCCGTCAGAAGTAGCAAGAGCATAATGTGAAGCGTAATCATATGATAGAAGACCCAGATCATAAAAAATTATCTTTAAGTCCTTGTCTTTCTTCTTTACAAGATTTAATGCTTCTTGATTGCCCGTTCGTTCAAAGACCCTTAAAGAACTCAGTATCTTTGTATCTTGTGAAACATTATTATAATTTTGGCAAAAAGAAATATTTAATCCATAAAAGAATATTACTAAAACTAGAAATATTCTTAAGAATATTTTCATTAATTAAAAAACTCCATATTTATCTCTAATGTATATATAAAGTATGTACATTCGAAATAATTGCTATTCTAGCAATGGAAATATTAATAATTCGAAATATTTGCTAAAAATCTATACTACTGTAAGATTACTAGCCTTTTAGGAATTAATAATCCTTTTAATTTAATTTAGTAGAAAAACAACCCTTAAAACTTGGTTTATTATATAATTATATGAATAGAAAGAAATTGAAGTATGAAAAGAAAAAGTATATATATATATAGCTGCGTTGTTTCCATATTAATATTACTAATATTCAATAAACCGATGAATGCCGAAACGCTCAACAGTTCCAATCTTAAAAGTTTGGACTCTGCTGCAATACAAAAAACCACCGAAAAAGAATTTGACTCATTGCGTAGAGAAAAAAAATTCATAGACGTAACGCCCATCAAAAAGCCTGAAAGGCCCGAAGCTGCACCCAAAAAAATTGATGAAAAAGTCGGTGAATATATTAATAACCCTGAATTTGTTCTGAATAAACTGGTTTTTGAGGGAAATGACCTTTACTCAAATGATTTTCTTCAAAAATTTTCAACGGATTTTATTAACAAATCTGTGACAATGGATGATATTTTGTATTTAACTACTGCAATAAGCCGCTTTTATCAAGCTAACGGTTATTTGACCAGCTATGCTTTTATTCCGCCTCAAGAAGTCTTGAACGGAGAAATCAAAATCCATATTGTCGAAAGCAAAATAGACAATATTATTATGCAAGGCAATAAATGGACAAAAAATCGCTATTTACAAAATGGCGTTTTAGCCTCCAATGGAATTCAACAAAATAAAGTTTTTGATGCAAAGAAACTACAATTAGCACTACGAGAATTAAATACTCAAGATTATTTAAAAGCACAAGTCCAAGTCACCAAAAATAAAAATGATGATACAGAGCTGATTCTCAATGTAAAAGACAGAGTACCTGTGGGGTTTGATGTATTTTGGGACAACTATGGGCGTGAATTGACGGGTAGACAACGTGCCAATCTTATTTTAAGTTATGATAATTTAACAGGTTTCGGTGACAAAATATACGGTGGGGCAATTTTAGCAGAAGGCACAAGAGGTGTTTTAGGCGGTTATGAAATACCTGTTGGTAAACATGGTACAAAAATAGGCTTTGATTATTCAGCATCATCCATAAAACTTGGCAAACAATACAAATCAGATAACATTACAGGCTTCTCCAATGTCTGTTCGTTCAGAATAACCCAACCTATATATAAAGCCCCTGACACTGAAGTTATTTTTGTCGGGTCTTTTGATTCTCTAAAATCAAAAACAAAATATAATTCTTTAAATGATGTTATAAGCGATTATAAATTAAACGTTTTTAGAACAGGTTTCCATGCCCTTCATGATGATAATTATGGGCGTTGGATAGGCTCTTTAGGTTCTGACTTTGGAATTAACGGTTTAGGCGCAAATTCAGGCATAGACAGCAAGGCTGCAACTAATTTTTATAGTTTTAAATCAGGCATTACCAGAGTTCAAAGACTACCAAAAAAATCTCTGGGAATAGCAAGAATAAACGCCCAGTATTCTCCAAACAGACTATTTGCCGCAGAACAAATGCAACTCGGCGGGCCTTATTCTTTAAGGGGCTACGAACCAGGTGTGCTTATCGGAGATTGGGGCGTTTCTGGAACTATGGAAGTCAGAACACCTATCCCAGGATTGAAAAAAATCTTACCTGCAAAAGTTAAAAATTGGGATAATAAAGCCCAATGGGCAACATTTTACGATTGGGGTTATGTAAAAGACCACGATAATTTATACGGCTACCCACAGCACTTCTTAAATAGTATAGGAACAGGGTTACATTTATACCTAACAGATTATATTTCAGCAGCAGTCAATATGGGTATACCTTTAGGTCAAAAATACTACCATGAACATTCAGTAAGGTTTAATTTCTCAATCAACACAGAAGTTGACAGATTCTTCTTCAAGCCTGTTGAGAGAATTTAAAAATTTTACATATTTCTTTTTGGCATAGCATACATAACTGTTTCCCAATGGCAAGCAGTATGATGATTTATATAAAGATCATATTCAGGCACAAGTTCTTTAACATATTGGGGTATAGAAATAAAATGTTCTACATCATGATAAAGGCAAATAGCCAACTTTGGCTTAAAATTCAAAATAGTTTCTCTTGCCCCGTGCAAACACTCCAGCTCCGCTCCTTCTATATCTAGTTTGATAAAATCAACTTTATGTATATTCTGTTCCTTTACTAAATCATCAATCGATTTAGACGGTGTTTTTTGAGAATACACCGATGGTTCTTGCATTGTCACCTGACTAGCAGCGCCTTTTTCAATGATAAAAAGATTTTCTGATGAATTAGACCATAAAGCATTTTCAAAAAGCTGTATTCTTTTATTCAAATGAGGGTTGAGTTCTAAATTTTTGTGAAAAACATTTAAATTATCTTCTACAAATTCAAAAGTAAATACCTTCCCGGTTTTTCCTACATCTTCGGCAAAATGCAACGTGCTTTCGCCAAAACAAGCCCCACCTTCGATTACATAATCCCCTTTTTCGACTTTAAAGTTGACATCATTTTTATTATATCCATACTCATTCAACCCTAAAGCTATGAAAACGCTTTCTATTAAAGAAAAATACCTTATATTTTTACCTATCGGTATCAAATCAAACGAATTTAAATTCCATGACTTTGTTTGGTGGGTTTCTACTCTTGCACATTTATTCCATATATCAAACATTGGCGCCCACAATGCTTTGTCGTGCAAGGGAAGCTTAACTTTTGAGGGGCCGAACTTCCTATAATAAATTAATTTTATAAATAAATCTTTTGAATATTCATCACTAAGTAAATTATAGGTATTTTCAAAATCTATAATATTTCGAGTTTTCGTGTTGGTTTCGGGATTATCAAAATCAGGGAAAGGTCTTACGACATTGGGGAACTCATTATCTATTATTTCATATAAATATTGTTCCAAATTCCGCTTAAAATTACTCATTTCAAACCCCTTTACTAGTTTTAGTCAACAAAATTAACTGCTTATAGCGATAAATCAAAAATCAGCAGACAAAATCTCTTTCAAATCATCATAAGTAAGCGATTTTCCGATATCTCTATCAACAGAGATAATCGAATCTACCAGGTCACGTTTTCTGGATTTTAGTTTTTGAATTTTCTCCTCAACTGTGCCTTTTGTGATTATGCGATAAACAAATACTTTTTTGGTTTGCCCAATACGATACGCACGGTCGGTAGCTTGATCTTCAACGGCAGGGTTCCACCACGGGTCATAATGAATTACATAATCAGCGCCTGTGAGATTCAAACCTGTACCACCGGCTTTTAAACTGATTAGAAATATCGGAATCGACTCATCAGAATTGAAACGTTCGACTCTTTCTTTACGGTCTTTGGTCTGTCCTGTGAGGTATTCATGTTTAATACCTTTTTTGCGAAGCCATTCTCTTACAATATCAAGCATATCCACAAATTGGCTGAAAAGCAGTATTCTGCCGCCTTCAGAAATAATCTCTTCAAGCATAACTTTGAGTCTTTCAAATTTGCCTGACTCCATAGGTCCTCTTGCACCTTCTTTATCAAACAGCCTAGGATGGCAGCAAATTTGGCGTAAACGAAGCAACGCTGCAAAAATAGACATGCGATTTTTTTCCAAACCGCCTTGGTTCATAGTCCCGAAAATCTCTTGCTTCGTGGAATCCAAAACCTCGAGATAGAATTCTCTTTGCTCTGGTGTAAGCTCGCAATAAGCAATGTTTTCAACTTTGTCAGGCAAATCTTTTGCAACATCTCTTTTCATACGTCGCAAAATAAAAGGAAAAATTTGACGTTTTAAACGTGCGCCGACAGTTTTATCTTCACGCTCTGTAATTGGCACTATGAAACGATAATTAAACTCTGCTTCATCATACAAGAAGTCAGGCATCAAGAAGTCAAACACGCTCCAAAGCTCCGAAAGCCTATTTTCGATTGGAGTCCCTGAAAGTGCAAACCTATGAACACCTTTAAGTCTTTTTACTGCTTGTGCTGTTTGAGAATCGGCATTTTTGATATTTTGTGATTCATCAAGAATAATAAATCTGAAATCGTATTTTTTGAGCTGCTCAATATCACGTCTGACAAGGGCATAAGATGTAATAACAACATCAGCATCTTTAATTTCTTTATATAATCCGGCACGAGTTGCACCTGTAAGATTGATAACTTTCAGACCAGGGGTAAACTTAGCAATCTCATTCTCCCAGTTAAAAACAACTGTCGTAGGGCAAAGAACTAAAGAAGGCATCTGTCCGTTTTCTTCTTTAGCCTTTTGCATCAAAGCTAAAGTCTGGACTGTTTTTCCAAGACCCATATCATCTGCCAAAATTCCATTCAGTCCGTAAGAATACAAGAACCACAGCCAACTCAAGCCTTTCGCCTGATATTCACGCAATTGAGCGTGCAATCCTTCCGGCAAAGAAACTTCTTCCATTGTATTAAAAGTACTGATTTGTTCCCAGAATTTTTGGAAAGTCTTACCCATCTTGAACTCAACGCCAATATCAAGAAGCTCGGCAATTATACCCGCTCTAAAGGTTTTGATGTGATATGTTTCACCAATAATATCTTTTATTGCATCAAAGCTGTTTAGAGATTTTGTAATCATAAGCATTTGGGTTGCAGGGATTTCCGTAAAACCATTACCATCAGGATTATAATACTTTCTGCCGTTTTTGAAACATTCTTCAACTTCTTCAAAAGGTATTTTTTTATGACCCAAAGAAAAATAAAATTCAATATTAAAGCTATCTGTAGTTTTATCAAAATCAGCTTTAGCATTCATTATAAGAGGGTTTTCATTAAGCCTCAAAGCATCAAAATTTTCATCTGATTCAAAAACCCAATCTTTTGGAGCATGTGGAAGATGAAAATTGTAAAAATCAACAGCATCATCGACATTCATACTCAAATTATTGGTCTGCGTAGGTGCAAAACGGCACTCCATAAGCATATCGTAAGCATTTTTTTCATACTTGAGATTTCTTTTAACCCAATAAATCAAATCTTCTTTTGGGTATTTCACTGTTATATAAGGGGTTTTTTGAGCAACTTTATTATAAGGAACCCTGTGTCCATCATATTCAAAGTCCAAAGTCCCCTTCAAATCCAATTCTTCATTCAAACTAAGTTTCAAAATACTTCTTGGATGACGCTGCTCTAAAGTAAGTCTCTCAAGTGTTTCAGAAATTTCGACAGGCATGAGCTTTTTGAGCTTTGGTAATTCTTCATAAACAAATTTTCCGCCGTCATCATCACGAATATCCGTAAATGTTGCCTTAGTTAAATAATGCGGCAGTATCGAAACAGGCGTGGAGAAAGGGAAAACAAGATTTTTGTATTTTCCCCATTGAATAGTACGGGAAAAATAATCTACTTCTTCGAAAGGATAAATATCCTCAGAATTTGGTCTGTGCCAATGCAGAGAAAGTAAAACATTGCCGACAGCCGAAACATTTACTGACAAAAGCAAAGTCCATTCATCATTTTCGAAAACAAGCCTTTTAGAAGTCTCCGCATCAATTACTTCTTCCGACATTCTTAAAAAATTGAGTATGGTATCAAATTTATTAGTAGGGATATCGTACCAAGAGTACTTTTGAGTAGGTCGAAGTTGCTTGAACAGCTCTTGGACAAGACCCAATTCTATTTTTTCTGCTTGATTGAAATCTGTCATTTCACCGGCTTTTTGAAGTGCCAAAACAGCTTTCAAAAGGCTTTCTATGTCATTTACAACCTGCCCTGATTTCCTATCTACAATCTGAAGGCTGATAAATTTAGGGCGTTTTTTAGGATCTAATATAAATTTGTAACTGCCTTTAAATTCCTTGATTTCAGGCGGATTTTCTTCAGGATATTCAAAGACTTTACCTGTTTTTTCTGTAATATATTCATCATAAAGATGATGTTTAATAGCTTCTAGCCCGACAGCCACTGCATGTTTACACCATTCTTCTTCCAAAGGACAATCACAATTAACTTTGACATCTTTTTGCGAAAGTTTTAGTTCTATATTGTAGTGAGATTTGAAATTACCTTTCACTTTGGCTTTAATCGTGTTTTTTTGTCGCTCAATCTCAAGGATTTGCGACTTTTGGTAATAATTATAACCTCTTCTCCAACTGCCAGGTTTGGATCTGTCTTTTATATATTTGAAGTTAAACATACAATTACTCTGCACTTAAAAGCGCTTATTTCTAAATAATATTGCCATAGGCTTCTCTCTTTAATAGCTAATATACTACATTTTTGATGCTAGGGCAAATGATTTTCAACTTTTACATAAAAAAAGAATACCTAAAAGACTAACTCTGGTTGAGAGTGCTAAATTGCCTTTAATCATAGAATAATTCATTTAAACACTTTACTGAAAACATTTACAAATGAGAAAACAATGTATAAACAATGAAAATCCGATTTTTATTCGGATTGGTATTCTTACGTAAGGAGGTAAACATATGAAGTTCAGAAAATTAACCTTAGCTGCTGCGATATCAATCGGTTTAGCAAGTGTTGCAACAGTAGGTGCCTTTGCGGGCAGTTGCGGTTGTAATGTAGCTCCGATGCCTGTAATCGTCAGTCCAGCTTGTCCTGTACAATGTGCACCGGCTTGTCCTGCACCTTGTGCCCCAGCTTGTTGCGATCCGCAACCAGCTTGTCCTTGTCCATTAGAAGAACCTTGTGCTTGTCAACCAGCTTGCCCTTGTGAGCCAGCTTGTGCACCAGCTTGTCCTGTAATGGAACCATGTTGCGATAAGCCAGCATGTGGGCTAGCACCAACCCCATGTGGCAAAACCAAAGAAGGTATAATGCATTATGCATTCCCGGAAAATATCTTCAGCGGTTGCAAAGGAGTCAAAGCTGATCCGTTTAATATCGGATTTGGAACAAACAACGGTGTTATGACAACAAAAGGTTGTAGTTGTGGTGATACAGCAAACAACTGCGGTTGTGATTGCGGTTCTGTAGTAACAACAGGTGCGGCTACTTCCATGCCTTGCATAAGCAATGGTGCAGTTGTAGATCGTGAATGCTGTGGTACTAATACAGGTCCTGCTTGTGGTTGTGGCTGCAATAATACTGAGAGTTCTGCTTGTCCAATCTCAATCCAAACTCAATCAAGTTTACAAGCAATGAAAAAATCATTAGTACCATTTGAAATCCCTTCAGTTGCAGGGGCTGCATGTCCAACAGCACCTATGAGTGCATTCTGTGATGTTCCTGACAGCTATTGGGCAGTTTGTGATATTAACAAACTTGTTGCTGCAAATGTTATTGCCGGCTATCCTGACAGAACATTCAAGCCAACATTACCTGTTTCTAGAGCAGAATTTGCAAGCTTAATAGCCAACGGTCTTGAATTATCAAGATGTGCCGAAAGCTGCAGCGCTAGTTTCTGTGATGTACCTGCATTACACTGGGCTAACAATTCTATCCAAAGAAGCGTAGGAGCAGGATATATGGCAGGATACCCTGATTGTTCATTCAAACCAGGTATTCCTATCTCAAGAGCAGAAGCAATTACAACTATCGCAAAATCATTCAAGTGCGACTTGACTGACTGTGAAGCAGATCAAATCTTGAGTCAATATCAAGATGGTTGTAATGTTCCTTCTTGGGCAAAAATGTCTATAGCAAAAGCTCTAAAAAGCAATTTGCTTAAAGACACTCCTTGTCCAAATATGATTAATGCTTGTGAAGATGCTTCTAGATCGGAAATAGCATCAATGCTATCTCAAGCTAGGATTGCTCTTTGCA
>CAYUHE010000026.1:0-27307 GCA_964444415.1 uncultured Gammaproteobacteria bacterium | reverse complement strand
TTAAAGATGCAGCACATATTTTCAAATATGACTCAGTAATGGGCAGATTTGACGGAACAGTTGAAGTTGCTGAAGATGGTTTAGTAATTAACGGTAAAAAAATCTTGTTCTTCGCTGAAAAAGATCCTGCTGTTTTGCCTTGGGCAAAATTAGGTGTTGATGTTGTTATCGAATCAACAGGTTTCTATACAGATGCTGAAAAAGCAAAAGCTCACATTACAGCCGGTGCTAAAAAAGTTATCATCTCAGCTCCTGCTAAAAATGAAGATATCACTATCGTTCTTGGCGTTAATGAAGAGCAATATGATTCATCTAAACACCACGTAATTTCAATGGCATCTTGCACAACAAACTGCTTGGCTCCTGTAGCTAAAGTTGTTCTTGAAAAATTCGGTGTTGTTAAAGGCTTGATGACTACAACTCACTCTTACACAGGCGACCAAAGACTTTTGGATGCTGGTCACTCTGACCCACGTCGTGCTAGAGCTGGTGCGTTAAACATCGTTCCTACAACTACTGGTGCTGCTAAAGCTGTTGCTTTGGTTCTTCCTGAACTTAAAGGAAAATTGAACGGTTTCGCTTTGAGAGTTCCAACTCCAGACGTTTCTGTTGTTGACGTTGTATTTGAAACTGAAAAACCTGTAACAGCTGAAGCTTTGAATGCTGCTTTGAAAGAAGCTGCTGATGGCAAAATCCTTGCTTTTGAAGAAGCTCCACTAGTTTCTACAGATTTCATCGGTTCAACTCAATCATCAACTGTTGACGCTGCTTTGACTATGGCAATCGGCGAAAACATGGTTAAAGTTATTTCTTGGTATGATAACGAAATGGGTTATTCAACAAGATTGGCTGAAACTGTATTGATGGTAGCTAATAAACTATAATCAAATAAACTTTTTAAAGTTTAAAAAAGAGCCTCTTGCGAAGCTCTTTTTTTTCGTAAGTTTTTATTTGAATTATTTAAAACTTCATAAACTCATCCAAAGTCATATCATGCTTTTCAAAAGGAATATAAGGTTGTTTATTTCTATCACAAAACTCCCTTGCTTGTTGTTCAATAACTTGATTATTAAACTTATATTTTCGCCCTAAATGATTACCCTGTTTATCAAACATATCAAAAGCCAAAGTCGCCTTGGGAGCATAATACATATCAAATAGTCTCTGAAAACTAGAACTTGCCTCAGGAGTAAACTTTATTGCTCCTTTGAAACCAACTGATTGTGAATTATTAGATATAAGCATTTTACATTCCTTTCATTCGTTCTACAAAATTAAAAAACAAACAAAAAAAATATTGCCTTCAACATCAAAAACGTAACATTTAGTTACATTTTTATTCCCATAAACACATATATCCTCTTGTCTAAAAATATTTTTGTCATAAAATAAAAATATACAAAGGAGAAACTAACAATGAGTAAAGTAATATTTGAAGTAGAAACAAAAGATGAAACTATAAACCCAAGACAACTTAGAGCTACAGGCAAAATTCCTGCAACTATTTACGGTAAAGGTATGGACTCTCTAAGCGTTCAAGTTGATGCTCATACTTTTGTTAATACATACAAAAAAAATAAAGACTCTGTATACGAATTGTCATTCGCTGGCAAAAAATACAATACAATTGTTCAAAAAGTTCAAAAAAACTATGCTACTAACCAAGAATTAAACATAGAATTTAAATTGGTTTAGTTTTAAGTTTCCAGAAAAAAGCGGAAGTCATTTTCCGCTTTTTTTAGTTTAAAATAATAGATGCGTATCGGATTATTGGCAGTTCGTATTTCTTCATTCCGTTCCAATTTTATAAAAATAAAATTTTCACTTCATAGAAACACTCACTAAGACGAGTTTCGGCTTCGCCTCACTCTTGCCAAAATCCTCAAAAAAAAACCGACTTGCGCCGGATAAGTCTACCACATATTAGAGAGAGGAATTAGAGAGAGAAGGATTTGTAAAGCAGGTTTTCACCTTACCTTACATGGATTTAATTCCCGACTTTCACGGTAATTAAACAAAACAATTTACTTTTATTAAGAAACATTACAACCATGATTAATTTTGATTCTCTAAGCCTAAAAGCCTTCATCGACGAATATGGAAATATCCTTGAATCCGGAAGAATTCAAAAAATTCAGCAGCCTACAAGGCGCGAAATTATTTTAAATATTCGATCCCATGGCGAAAATCACAAACTCTACATAAATATTAACCCCAAATACCCCCATATCTGCATATTAAAAAGCGATTGGAGAGAAATAGAAATCCCAAAACAGCCGCCGATGTTTTGCATGCTTTTGCGCAAATACTTAGAAGGCGCAAGGATTTTACAGGTAAATCAGCCGCCTCATGAAAGAATTTTCGAAATCCACTTTGAAAGCTACAACGAAATTGGCGAAAAAAGCCCTCTGGTACTAGCTATTGAACTTATGGGCAAGCACAGCAATATCATTCTTTATAACGCTGAAAACAGCATAATTCTTGGCTGCGCGCATAATATCGGCGAAGAAAAAAGTAAAGAACGAGAATTGGCTGGTGGAATGCGGTATATTTATCCTCAGCAAAAAAACAAAAAAAATCTTCTAAAAACATCTTTTGAAGAGTTTTATAAGGATTTCAGCGAAGGATATAGGGAAAATCCAAATTCTACAAATTTGAGTTTTTCCCATATCCGACCTCAGAAGTGTGAAGACAAGTCTAGCCTTGGTGAAAGGGTAGACTTGTCTGAAACCGTACACTTGGGCGAAATAAACCCCGAAAACCTAAATCTTCTTTATTTTGATATAAGTATTCCTCTGGCAAAAGAGCTGATTTCAACATCAAATCAAGATGTCAAAACTTTATATGAACTTGCCAAAAAAGCTTTAGAACTTGAAATTCTCGACCCAGCAATCAGCGAAGACGGCTCTGTATTCTCACTTTTCGCCCTTGATAAAAACATCCCATGGCAGCATTACATCAGCACAAATGAGGTTTTGGACAATTATTTCGGCGAATTTATTTTTGAAGATAAAATCAGCCATGCAAAAAGTGCTTTAATGCAAATTCTCAAAAAAGAATCAAAAAAACTGCTAAAAACAATCGAAACACATCAAAAAACTCTCCAAAACTCCCAAAAAGCAGAAAAATACAAAATTTGGGCTGACGTTTTGACCACAAATATGCATTCAATCACAATGCCAAAAAAATCTGTCGAACTCGAAAACTACTACGAAAATAACGCCCCAATACTAATTGAACTTAATGATGAAATGTCTTTGAACGAAAATATTCAAAAATACTACAAGCTTTATAACAAAACCAAAAATGCAAAAGTAATCGCCAAAAAATTCATAGATGAAATAACTATTGAGCTCAAATACATTGAAGAAATCAAAAACTCTGTTGAACAAGCCGATAAAGTCAAAATTCTCGATGAAATCAAACAAGAACTAACCGAAAAAGGCCTCCTGAAAACTCAGCAAAAATCAAAACCGCAAAAAGAAAAAATTGAAATAGACTCAATCACAATGGATGATTTCAAAATTTATATCGGGAAAAACAACAAACAAAATGACTATATCATCTCAAAAATCGCTTCTGCCAATGACTTTTGGCTGCATACCTTTAATGTTCCAGGCTCACATGTTTTGATAAAAATGCCTCAAGGGATTGAGATGCCCCCCGATAATGTTTTGCTCAAAGCTGCAAAACTTGCAGTTTACTATTCACAAGCCAGAAATTCTGTTAAAGTAGATGTTACATGCGTACAAAGAAAATTTCTAAAAAAACCACCCAGTGCAAACCTCGGGTACGTAACGTTTACAAATGAAACAAATATCATCGTAGATAATAATGAACAAGAAAATTGAAAACATCGAAACAATAAAACGAGCGATTGAAGTCGAAGTCGAGCACAGATATATCGATATCAGAGGGCGAACTTGTCCTTTTTCGCAATTTATTTTGGGCGAGCTCAAAAACATTCAGCGAATGGACAAAACAAACCCCAAATGGAAGACCCTAATCAATCTGTTTGAGTCTTATCCAATGGATGACATATCAAATCGAATGAAGGCGATTAGGCAGCTTGTGAACGGGCTTAAAAAACCTTTCGAGAACCCTCTTGTCGAAAAAGCTACATTTTCTAAGCACCCTGATGAAACAGATGTAATGTACATCAAAGGTGTCGGTCCAAGACTTGCAGGAGTTTTAAACAAAATAGGGATTTTTACGGCAACAGATTTGCTGACATATTATCCGCGCAAATACCTTGATTATTCAATCAGAACAAAAATAAAAGACCTTGTCATAGGCGATGATGTCTGTGTTTTTGGCACAATCAAATCCACAAATGCCTACACAAGCAAAAGAGGCTTAAACATCATCACCATAATAGTTTCTGACAGCACAGGAACAGTTGCCGCAAGCTGGTTTTACGGACGGGCAAATCCCAGACTTTTGCACAAATACAAAGCCCAATACCCAAAAGGTGCAAACATAATCCTTTCAGGAAAAGTAAAATACGACGACTATTTGGGGAAAATGGCAATAGACAGCGCCCAAGCCACAGTCGTTGGGGATTTTAGCGGAGAAAACACCCCTCAAAATCTCCACTCTAAAGGTATTGTACCAGTTTATGCTTTGACAGAAAATCTCCACATAAAAACTCTTAGAAATGCCATAAACAACGTCATTGAGAATTATGCGGGCAAAATGGATGATTTTTTGCCGAATTATATCAAAGAAAAACTCAACTTGATGGACAAATCAACCGCTATCAAACAAATCCACTTCCCCGACTCACAGGAACTTCTCGATGAAGCCAGACGCAGATTGGTTTTTGAGGAACTTTTTATCGTACAGCTCAGACTTGCTTATATGCGAAAAATGAACAAACAAACTATCGCAGGAAACAAAATCGAAATCAAAGAAAACGGTTTGGTCGACAAATTCGTAAAATCCTTACCATTCACACTTACAAATGGTCAAAATTCAGCCTTTGATGAAATTATGGCTGACCTCCAATCTTCTGAGCCAATGGGTAGGCTGCTTCAAGGAGATGTTGGAAGCGGAAAAACTGTTGTAGCTTGCATGACACTACTTTCAGCTATAGAAAATGGTTACCAGACTGCACTTATGGCTCCAACCGAGATTTTGGCAGAACAGCATTACAGGAATTTTATAAGCTGGTTAACACCTCTGGGACTTAGTGTCGGACTTTTTGTCGGGAAACACGGGGTCAAAATTCGAAGACAAATGAAAGAAAACCTTATCAACGGACAAATGGACATAGCTATCGGCACACACGCCTTAATTCAAGATGAAATAGAATTCAAAAACCTTGGTGCAGTAGTGGTTGATGAGCAGCACAGATTCGGCGTCAAACAAAGAGCAATCTTAAAATCAAAAGGGCTAAACCCTGAAATGCTAACTATGAGCGCAACTCCAATCCCAAGGACTCTGGCACTCACAGTACATGGTGATTTAGATTTGACCATAATTGATGAAATGCCAAAAGGTAGAAAGCCAATCCAGACAGCGCTTTTACGCTCAGGAGAACGCAAAAAAGCTTACAACTTGATAAAACAGGAAATAATCTCTGGAAACCAAATCTACATTGTATTTCCTTTGATTGAAGAATCAGAAACCCTCTCAGCTAAAGCTGCTACAATAGAGGCTGAAAAATTAAAAACAGATATTTTCCCTCAATACAAAATCGGACTTGTACACGGGAAGCTTCCATCAGCTGAAAAAGACTCTGTAATGGAGGATTTTAGAAACAAAAAATATGATATTTTGGTAAGTACTACAGTAATTGAAGTCGGAGTAGATGTCCCTGATGCAACGGTTATGATAATCGAAAATGCCGAAAGGTTTGGGCTGTCACAACTTCACCAGCTTAGAGGGCGTGTTGGCCGCTCAGAAAAACAATCTTACTGTATTCTTATCACTGATTCCAGAAACGAAGAAACTTTCCAACGCCTAAGTATAATGACAGAAACCAATAATGGCTTTATCATCGCCGAAAAAGACCTCGAAATCAGAGGGCCCGGTGAATTTATGGGGACTCGACAGAGCGGTTTGCCTGATTTGTCGCTTGCCGACATAGTAAAAGATACAAAACTCCTTGAGCTTGCTCGTGAAGAAGCTTTTGCCTTCATTGAAAAAGAAGACATCAAAGCCTATCCTGAACTTGAAAAATGCTTGAGCCAAAAAATAATTCAGGGAATTGAAATGATTAATTCTGGCTAATGTCCGGTTTCAAATAAGCCCATCCCATTACAAGGCTAGGCTTGTTTTCACACTTCTTAGGTCGCATACTAAAAAGACTCAAATTTGTATAATTTGGACTTTTTATGTATGCTCTATCGGCAATCTTATCAAAAACTCAGCACCATACCCTAATTCACTTGTAACAGTTATTTCGCCATTGTGGTCTTTTATTATTTCATAACTAATTGACAAACCAAGCCCTGTGCCGACTCCTACACCTTTGGTCGTAAAACCCGGGTCAAAAAGCTTCGCTAAATTATCTTGAGAAATGCCTTTTCCGCTGTCTTTTATTTTGACAAAAACATTATCGTTCTCAGAATAAGTCGTAATGACTATTTTTCCTAAACCCTCGATACTTTGATACGCATTGACGAGTATATTCATAAAAACCTGATTAATAGCATTGGGCTTGCATTGCACCTTTGGGATGTCTCCAAGTTCTCGAACAATTTCAATACGGCCTTTTATTTCATGCCGTATCAAATCCAAAGTCGAGCAAATTCCTTCATTCAAATAAGCTTCTTGAAACTCTGCTTCATCAAGTCTTGCAAAGTTTTTAAGCGATTTGACCAAAACATTTATGCGCCCAATTGCATCTTGTGTAATCGGCAAAACATTTTTGAGAATTCCTACAACTCCCAAATTACCTTCTTCAAGTTTCTCGGTACAGCGTTGGATGATATCATTATTGCTGTTTATTGCCCCAAGAGGCGTGTTGATTTCGTGAGCGATTCCAGCAACCAATTGACCCAAAGAAGCCATTTTTTCCGACTGAATCAGTTGAATTTGCGTTTTTTTAAGTTCCTCAAGTGTTTTTTGAAGATCTTTTTTTTGTTTTTCGACTTCATTAAAAAGCCCAACCTGATTGATTGCAATTGCAAGCTGAGAGGCAATATTTTCGACAAGCTGTATTTCATCTTTTTGCCAAACTCTTTTGAAATTCGGCAACTTAACTGCCAAATACCCTGCAATATCTGCCTCATGCGTAACAGGCACAATCAATTTTTGATTATCATGAACAAGCTCTGTAGCTGCTCCATAAAAAGAAATATCTTCTTCAAAATCAATTTTTGATTTCGGATTTTTTAAATCTTCTTTTTTAAAATATGCAATACCTTCAGCTCCGAGTGTTTTTAGAGTCTCAGAAAGTGTTTTTTGAATAATTTCATTCAAATTAAAAGAATTTCTGATAATTGAGATAACCCTGTTAATCAAAGAAGTCTTCACCGATTGGTTTTCAGCCTTTTGCTTCAGAATTTTATTTTCTTCTACCACAGCTTTCAATTCATTGACTTCTTGTTGCAAATCAGCCAATCTGGCTTCTTTTATGTCCATATCATCAAAAGAAATTATGATAATTTTATTTTTGTTAAAAGAAAATGACTTCAGTATTGCACTTCTAAAAGCATACCTGTCTTCTTCAAAAGATACCGCAGCAAAAAAATTCTCACAACTTGAAGTCGCCGCCTTTAAAGGGGAATATGAAAGGATTTCATCCTCTTTAATCACACAAATATCAAAAGAAAAATAATGATCAATCTGTGATAAATTTGAAATATCGCCCAACTTTTTTTTCAAATGGTCATTTTGATACAAAATTTGCCCGTTTTTATCGATAATCAAAACAAAAAGCTCCAAGCCTAAAACAAGGCTGGGAATTATTTTTTCGATATATTTTTCTTCATTAAACATAAAGAAATTATACACTAAAATATATTGCGAGAAATCCAATTTTTACAATCTTAATCGCTGAATTTCTTCTATTTTTGTCTTAACCGCTTCAGAAAGAACTATCTCAGGCTCAAGCAAAACATAATTATTGAAAGAATTAACAGCAGCTTTATATTCTTTTCGCTCAATTTGAATCAGTCCAAGCATTAGCCAATTGAAAGAATTTTCGAAATTTGCCGCTGTTTTTCGCTTAAAGTAATTGTTTTTTTGCGACAAAATCCCCGACATAACATAAGAATCAACAAGATTCTCATAAAAATAAAACGTATTTGAATTCAGCTGAATTGCATTTTCAAAACAAATCATCGCCCAATCAGGTCTGCGCAATTTCATATAAACAAGGCCCAAATTATTATGAAAAGCTGAAGAAACAGAAGTATCAGCCTTTAGTGCAATTGCGATTTTATACTCCGCAATTGCCTTTGCATAATCACCCTGATTCATATATTCCATACCCAAAGCATTATGCCAAATAGCGTTTCTTGAAGGGTCAATATCTTGAGTAAACCCGCTAAACACCAATATCAAAAATAAAAATGGAACTAAAAACAATCTTTTCATATTCATAAAAAAACTATAGATTATATATTTATTCAAAGCAACTCTCTACGGCTTAGATAGGTAGAAAACACTAGCTTGCGCTTTGGCATTTTTTGAATAAACTTTGGCATTTTTACCCATTTGTTTTCGGCTTTGCTCTTTAATATTTTCAAGTCTTGTACTGAGCATTTTGACTTCGACTTTGATTTTTTGAGGCTCATCAAAAATGGTTATCACATTGAAAGAATTCGGATATTGAACCAAAGACGGTGCTGATATATGCAAGACGTTATTTCGCTGAGTAATTTTTGAGCAATGATAATGCCCCGATAAAACCGCAACGACATTATTATGTTTGTCTATAACAGCAAGATATTCTTTTGCATCAAGAGCTCTATGCCCCAAGCTTTTACACGGTTCTATAACAGGAAAATGCTGAACTATTATAACTTTTTGATTTTTGTAAGCAGTTAATTTTTCATCGAGCCACTGAAGCTGTTTTTCGGTGAACTCACCATTGGCAGTAATTCTGGAATCAATTACTCCATCTAAGAAAATTACTTTGTAATCTTTTTTAGGAGCAATCACATAATAAGGTCTCAAAGCAACATCGTGGACAGTCAAAGAAGAATAATTTAAATTGAGAGCTTCAACTATTCTAAAATATTTTTCTTTAGTTAATTCGGCAGATGCACTAACTTCGTGATTACCAAGAGCGTAATACCACGGGTATTTTAGGCGGTTGGCTATTTTGGCAAAACTTATTAAATCCTGTTTTACAGGGCTGTTAATACTGTCTCCTGAAAACACAACAACATCAACATCATTCATTCTATTTACTTGAAATACAGCATCCTCAAGCAGATTTTTAGAATTTGCAAGCATTCTTGAGCTTTTATTCGGAGAAGACGTTGTATAGTGTACATCTGAAATCTGAACTATCTTTAAAGAATCCGGGTGCAACAGCATACTTGCTAAAGCAGGCGATTTCACTACAGTGACAGATATACCCCAAAATACTGTCGCTGAAAAAACCAACAACATTAATAATGCATAATATTTTTTGAATATATTTTTGGCTCTCATCAGTTCTTCTCTTTGATTTTTTACTTTTCTATATATCTTAATTTTACTACAAAAAATAAATTTCTAAATTTCGGGGCTTTTCCTTAATATTTCTTCATATAATAGCAACAAAAAATTTTTAGAGGATTTTAGGCACTCAGATAAAACTCCTCTATAAACTCCGTAAACTAATTCTATCCTAGACCCGTTGTGAAAGAACAACGGCTTTTTTTTGCGGAATCGGACAAGGGTGAGCATAGCGAAACCCTTCCAAACGATAGCTAAAGCTGGATGAAGCTTTTTACAGAAAAGCTAAATGAAGTGAAGTAGCTTGAGCTGTCCGCATTCCAAGACGGCAAATTTTGGCAAAAAAAAGTCTATGATTAAATCACAGACCAGTACAGTCAAAAGAAATGTTTTATCAATCCCTAACTTGATTTTAAAAATAATTTTTCTGATGCAAACAATCTTTATACGAACAGTATATGACTTTTATGGCAAATAGATAATATTTTAAAGAACAATTTTAACAAAACTTATCGTAATATTTTTTTATATCTTCAAAAGCACTAACTGCAAGCCAAAAGCCTTTTCAAAAAGGTCTTTTTTTCGAATAGCCGCTTCTAAATCAAGTTTAAAATCTGAGCCTTTGGCAATTATTTTCATCCATAAAAGATTTTGATTAGGGCAATATTTAAATTCTATCTCCTTCGCCAAACTAAGATGTGAACTGTCTAAACCATCTGCCAACCTTGCAATTCCAGCCAATCTTTGAATCGTTTTTTGTTTTTTAGAACTTAAAGACCCAAATGTAGCATGGCTTTGCTTAGGCAAACTTCCTCTGTGATAGCGCGCAATACAGGCTATTATTTTCTTTTGTTTTTCATCCATATCGCCAAAATCTTCATTTTTGATTAAATCCGATGAATGCTTATTATGGCTCTTTGCTTCAACAAAATAGCCAATATCATGCAGATTTGCACCGATTTCGAGCATTGATCTTTTTTTATCAGACATATCGTGAATTTCGAGCTTTTTTGTCTTGTCAAAAATAATTAACGCAAGGTTTTTCACCTGCTCAGCATGAGATTTATGGGCTTTATACTTACATATCAAGCTCTCCAGCACCATGCCTATTCTCCCAAAAGATGTCTAATTGTATTCAAAAAATCGCTCTGTGCAAAAGTACTTTTCGACATAAAAGCATCTATCCCTGACTTTTGAGACTGTTTTTGAACTTCATCAGAATCCAAAAATGAAACAATGACTTTTTTGATTTTTTTGCCATTTTCAATTTCTTTATTTATTTTTTCAAAAAGCTCAAAACCACTCATTCCAGGCATTTCTATATCAGAAACAATCAAATCATATTGTTTTTTTGAAATTTTAGCAAAAGCAATCTCGCCGCTTTGTGCCGTATCAACATTATAACCTGTATTTGTCAAAATGTTTTTTTGCAAAGTCCTTGTCGTATGGGAATCTTCGACAACCAAAAGGTTGTAATCTCCTGCATTAAAAAGGTCTTGCGATTGGCTCTTTCTCAATGACAACTGTTTTGAATGCAAAGCCATATTGATAAGCTCATGAGAGTTCAGTATCAAGCAAATATCACCTGTTGAAAGAGTTGTCAGACCGGATAGATTTTTGACTTGCATAAGAGGTGCCGCAAGATTTTTTTGCAAAATTTCTTGCTCGCCAACAATTCTTTCAATAATAAATCCAACTTCGTTTTCTTCTTCCTTCAAAATCAAAAGAGTCATCTTGCCGCTCTCTTTGGCTTCTCTGTTTGGAATATCCAACAAAGTTGCCATATCAAAAACAGGAATGTTTTTGCCGTTTATGGCTATGTTTTGGCGGCCGTCTTTTAAGAAAAGTTTTGAAGTATCAATTTTTTTGGCACTCGAAACAGAACTTGTACTAAGTGCGTATTTTTGACCGCCTATATCAACTATCAAAGCGTTTATTGTCGACATTGCCACAGGAATTTTTATTGTTAATGCAAAATTCTTATCCTGCTCTGATTTAACATAAATATTTCCATTGAGCTGGCTAATTTTGTTGTGAACAACGTCCATGCCTACACCACGACCCGAAATTTCACTAACTTCGTTTTGAGTGGAAAACCCCGGCCAAAAAATAATATTCATAATTTGATTTTGAGTCATCACATCAAGTTCTGGTTTATTCAAAAATCCTTTTTCGATAACTTTATTTTTAATTTCCTCAATATTCAATCCACGGCCGTCATCAGAAACTTCTATAATGATGTTGTTATTTTCATATTTGACCTTAAGAATGATTTTTCCCGTAGGATTTTTACCTTTTTCAAGCCTCTCTTGCGGAGTCTCAATGCCATGGTCAACCGAATTTCTCAAAATATGGATAAGAGGGATTTTGATTTCATCAATAATTTTTTTGTCTGCAGTAATTTCGCTGCCAAGAATCAAAAGCTCTGCCTGCTTACCTTTTTCTGATGCAAGATCTTTTATCATGCGAGGGAACATATGAAAAACAGTTGAAAAAGGCAGCATTCTTATACCCTTAATTATATTTTCGAGATCCCCTACTATAAAACTCAATTTCGTGTCATCTTCTTGCACAACACGATAAAGATTGCCGACTTGCTCAATCAAGTCTGCAACGGTATACATAGCCTCCTCAGAGGCGTTACTAAGGCTTTTATACATTTTTTCGTAATCTTTTGTCTTACGATTAATCTGATATTTGCTTTTGCTCCATTGCTTTTGCAAACCTTCCAACAAAGTTGAAACTCTTTCAATTTCTTTGAGGTGTTCTTGGTTTTTGACTTTAGCTACAATGAGCTCCCCAACTTGCTTAATAAGCCTATCAAGCTTATTTGAATCAACCCTAAGTGTCTTCATCGATGAATTATCAGCAATACTGGCAACTATATCTTCTAGTGTCTCAGGCTTTGAAACCCCTACGATTTCATTCAAAATCATAAGCCTTTTTTCAAGAAGCAAAAGGTTCTCTTTTGGAGCCTCTTTTCCCTTTGAAATGTCTTTGATTATGCCGTAAGCATTTTTGATTTCCTTGAGTAAATCATCGTCAGGACTATAATTTACCATTTGAATTTTTTCAAGCAAAGTCATTAATTTTTCATAAATAGGCGGCAGAGAATCTTTGTTCAATTTTTGCAATTTGGCTGTAATTTTTTGAATCTGCTCATTATTATCTTGATTTCCAAACAAATCATCCATAAACTCATCAAGATTTTCATCTTCTTTTTTCTGAAGCTTCAACTCCTGATTAACTGCTATATATTCTACAGGAGAAGGTTTTTCAGCGGCAGATTTTTTATCTAAAAAATTTAATTTTCGTATAATTTGTTCCAGCTCGGCAGTTTTATATTGACCTTTTGTTTTAATAATTTCGCCGATTGTAATTTCCATATAATCAATAGCACTAAATAAAAGCTCCACAATCTCAGGTGTAATAACAATTTCATTATTTTTCCTCATTGTCATAACATTTTCAAAAGCATGGGCAAGATTTTGAATATCAAGAAATCCGACCATTCTTGCAGCACCTTTTATGCTGTGTGCCTCACGAAAAAGCTCCTGAATCGCATAAGAATCGTTGTTATCCTTCTCCAAAATCAATAATAGCTTATTTATATTAGAAATATTGTCCTGAATTTCAGACTCAAATATTTGAACTACTTCGCTAAACTCTTTGTCAGAAAACTGCATTGACTATCCTTTGTTGGTATTTTTTCAATATTTATCCGCAATTTAGTATATTTTACCCGATGTCATTAGATGGTATAATGAATACTAATTTCATTTTATACCAAATCAGTAATTGAGTAAAACTCAGATGACAAAAAAAATTCTTTTAATAGACGATAGCAAAACACAGTTATATAGCTTGAAAATCATCTTGTCCAAAGCTGGATTGGATGTTATCACTGCAGATAACCCCATTAGTGGAATAGAAATGGCGTACCAAAACATGCCTGATTTGATTATATCAGACATTGTAATGCCTAGTATCAACGGCTATCAGCTATGCAGATTGCTCAAAAATGATGCTGCTACAAAGCATATTCCTATTGTACTTTTGACAATCTTGGATGGAAAAATTGACAAGTTTTGGGGCTTAAAAGCAGGGGCTGACAAGTTTTTGAACAAAGAAAGCGAGCCTGAAAATCTAATAAGTGAAATACAAGAAATTTTAAAAAATACCCCTGAAAATCACAACAAAACTGAAACAAAAAACGTTACATTCTCAGAAAATGCTTATCATGTCAAAATAAATGAAATTTTGGATCAATCTTTGATTGAATCCACAATTATGAATGATTTTCGTAACCTGTCAGAATTTATCGTTGATGAAGAAAAACTAATTAATGAGCTTTTTTCGATTCTCAATTCCATTTTGGATTTTGATTCTTTGGCTATATTTTTCAATAGCGCAAATGACAAAAAGAAAAAAGATCTTACCTTTATTTCAAATCAAAATCAAAGTGCGCTTCAAAACATTTCGCTGGAATTTTTCAAATCTCTTTTTGGCGAAATCGAAAAGGATGATATTCAATTCAAAACAACAAAAAACACTTCTAATCAATGCGAAAACCTATCAAATCAAACCTCTTTGGTAGTACCTATAAAAATAGGCGAACAACTATTAGGCGGAATTGGATTATTTTCACACAAAAATATCGATTACAAAAGTCAAAAAAACTTCAATATTATCTTGAATGAACTCAAGCTTTTGATGCAAATGAAACATCTTCATTCAAAAACAAAACTTTTGACAATCATAGACCCTCTTACAAACCTTTATAATAGACGTCATTGCCAAGAAGTAGCCGAAAGAGAGTTTTCAAGAGCCAGAAGATACGGTACAGAGCTATCTATAGCAATGTTTGACATTGATAATTTCAAAAAAATTAACGATACATACGGCCACCAATTTGGCGATGAAGTCTTAAAACAAGTGTCAAAAATCATCCTATCTTCTCTCAGAAATACTGACTTTGCCTTCAGATACGGAGGAGAAGAGATTTTGGCAGTTTTGACCAACTCAACTGCCGAAAAAGCCCTTATTCCTATTGAAAGAATTCGAGCAAAAATTGAAAATTATCCTTTCGAATTTTATGACCAAGATGTAAAAGTCACAATAAGTGCCGGAATTTCATCTACTCAAGAAGATTTTTCATCAGCACAAGAACTTACAAGAATGGCTGATGAAGCACTTTATAAGGCAAAACACTCTGGCAAAAACAAAGTTGTTTTAGCTGAAAAAATTATTTTTTAGGCATTGATATAGGCGGCGGCTGGATATACAAAGGTTTCAGCTTTGCCCAATTGAAATCATCATTTGATTTGAGCTTTGACTGTGCCAAATCAAAAAGACATTTACCCAAATTCTCTGGAGATTCTTCATAATTAAGGACCTCAAAACCTACCTCTTGAAGCAGTTTTGTCATATTTTTATCTGCAATAACAAAATATTTGCCGTTTTTGGCCATCTCCAAAGCTTGTTCAAGCTCAATTGCACATGGTTCAAGTTGTTCCTTGCCAAAAATCCCTACATAAGCCTTGCCTTTTCGAGCATCCATAAGGACAAGTGAAGGCTTTTCAGACTTATTCAAAACTGATAAAACCTCTAAAGAGGATACTCCAACTGCTTTTAGGTTGTGAGCCTGAGCAATTACTCGAGCAAAAGTCATTCCGACTCTTATTCCTGTAAAGCTCCCTGGACCAATGTTTACAGCAACCGCATCGAGGTTTTTTATCTCGAGTTTATGCTTTTTTAAAAGTTCGACAACACCTGATGCGATATAGGCCGAATGATATTTTTTTTCATCACTTTCAATTATTTTGGATTCAAAAAAAGTTTCATCGCCAAGTGAGAGATAAAGTCTATTCAAAGTTGAATCTATAGTCAATAATTTCAAGCCAAAACCCCTTTTATTTTTTCGAGCAAGGCTGCGGGCTTTTCGCCAAAAGGCTCGAAAACAAATACGCGTTGGTTTTCTTCAATATATTTTATTTTCAGACTCAACCTATCGCCTAGAAGTTCATTTTGAGAAAACTCTGCCCACTCTACAACAGTAAGAGCATTTTCATCAGTAGAATACTCTTGCAATTCATCCAAAATAGTTTCAAGACCTTCGGTTTCAAGCCGATACAAATCAAAGTGATATAGTGAATATTTGCCTGAATGATATTCATTCAAAATAACGAAACTTGGACTCGTAATTTTTTCTTTAATACCGAAATATTTACCGATTGACTTGGTCAATGTAGTCTTCCCTGCTCCAATATCGCCATACATGCAAATTAAAACACCGCAAGACAAGCTTTCTGCAATAGCTTGCGCTATTTTGTCCGTATCATCTATGGATTTTGAGATAATTTCAAATTTTGTATTCATACGAAAAATTTTAGCATAAAGAAAGCATGAAAATAGCCTTTGCGAACCCTGTCCTCTGAGGCAACAGCTGAAGAATACATACTTTATGTATCAAAACAGGACAGAAATTTTCGCATAAAAATAGCCTTTGCGAACCCTGTTTTGATACCTGCGGTTTTTTCACAGGTGGGTAATCCCCCGTGCAGAACGCCGTTTCCTAATGTTTCGTAGGTATACTTTGCTGCACTGGCGTGGAAGTCCCTCTTAAGTAAATTGAAGGATCAAAACTAAAAGCCCGCAAAGACTAATTTTATTTTTGCATATTTTTTTATTTTTGACTAGAAATAATCTAAAAAGCCAAAATTTTTAAATTTGAGATTTTTTAGATTACGACCTTGCAAAAGTGAAAAATGGCGGAAACGATAAGTTTTCGGCATATTGCTACTAGATGAAAGCAGCCTCGATAAAATACCGAGGCTGCTTAACAAACTGTAAAATTTTGCTTTTACGTTCCAACTTGCCAGCTGTTTAGGTACTCTTCCATTTCTGGGGTAAGCTTATCTATTTCGATACCCATAGTTTGCAATTTGAGTGTTGAAATATTGATATCATTTTCTTTTGGCAACACATAGAATTTATTTTCTAAGTTTTGACGATTTTTAATGATAAATTCAACACCGAGAGCCTGATTTGAGAAGCTCATATCCATAACGCTTGCTGGGTGTCCTTCTGCGGCAACCAAGTTAACCAAACGACCTTGACAAAGAACGAACAAAGAACGTCCGTTTTCAAGTTTATATTCGTCAACATGAGGTCTGATTGTTTTGATTTCTGTTGTTTTTTTCTTAATTCCTGCAACATCAAATTCATGATCGAAGTGACCTGCATTTGAAAGCATAGCACCGTCTTTCATAGACATCATATGTTCGACGCTGATTACGTGGCGGTTTCCTGTAATTGTAATGAATAAATCACCAAGCTTAGCCGCTTCTGCCATAGGCATTACGGAATAACCTTCCATAACAGCCTCAAGAGCTTTAAGAGGGTCAACTTCAGTTACAATAACATTAGCGCCCATTCCTCTTGATCTCATTGCGCAGCCTTTCCCACACCAGCCATAACCGACGATAACAACTGTTTTTCCTGAAAGAAGAATATTTGCTGCACGAATAACTCCGTCTAAAGCACTTTGACCAGTACCGTATCTGTTATCGTACAAATGTTTTGTCATAGATTCATTGATACCGACCGCAGGCCAAGCCAATTGTCCTGATTTTTCGAGAGATTTTAGCCTGATAATACCTGTTGTGGTTTCTTCAGTTGAACCGATGATTCCGCCAAGTTCTTCAGGGTATTGCTTGTGAAAAGCACAAACAGCATCGCCGCCATCATCTACCAAAAACTGAGGTTTCCAATTTACCAACTCAGTCAAATGCTTTTGATAAGTTTCAGAATTTTCGCCCGCATAGCCAAAAGTAGCCACACCATAATCTTTTACAAGTGACGCAGCTACATCATCTTGTGTAGATAAAGGGTTTGAAGCAATAAGCAGAATTTCTGCTCCGCCTTCTTGCAAAGTAATGCCCAAATTAGCAGTTTCTTTGGTAATATGATTGCAAATACCAATTTTAAGCCCTTTAAAAGGCTGCTCTTTTTTAAATCTTTCTTTTATCTGACACATAACAGGCATATCTCTCATTGCCCATTCTATCTGCCTTTTGCCTTGTTCTGCCAAGGCTAAATCTTTAACATCGCAATTTAACACTTCCATAATTTCTCCTATTAGTTATGTAAAATTATTTTTCACTTAATATCTTAACAAAAACTAGCCAAATGGTCTAAATATTATTAAGTTCCATTATATGAATGATTACAAAACATGCTCAAAAGGTAAAATCGTATTATAAAGAGGGAGTTATTAGTGGTTGTTTATTTAGCATGGACGTAATAAATCTTGGGCAAAACCAAAAAATCAAGAAGCTCTCAGAGTTAGAACTGAGGGAACTTTGGGCTAAATATTTAGAGGATAAAGAAGCTAACAAAGCGCTTCGAGACACTCTAATTATTCAGTATATTTCGCTGGTCAAATACGTCGTAGGACGTATCAGGGTAAATTTACCTAGTTCTATTGCCACAGATGATTTGGCAGGCTATGGTGTTGAAGGTCTTATCGATGCAATCAACAAATATCGCCTCGATAAAGGTGCGAAATTTGAAACATATGCCCTAACCCGCATCAGAGGCGCAATTATTGACAAAGTCAGAAGCCAAGATTGGGTACCGAGAACGGTAAAACAAAAATTAAAAGAAATCCAAAAAGCAACGCAAGAACTCTCTGATCAACTAGGCAGAATGCCTTCAACGGAAGAATTAGCCACTCATTTAGAAACAACTCCCGACAAAATACAAGAAATAGTTGCAGACGGTCACAAAGTTTCAGTTTTGTCTCTGCAAGAAAAAAAAGATTTATCAAATTCAGACAGCGCGGAATTAATTGATACCATTCAAGATAAAAATGCCACTACCCCTCTTGAGCAGCTTGAACAAAAAGATTCCAAAAAAGAACTCGAAAGAGCCTTGGCACGATTACCTGAGAGAGAACGTGTAATTTTGGCTCTTTACTATCATGAAAACATGACCATGAAAGAAATCGGCGAATCCATTGATGTTTCAGAATCAAGAGTTTGCCAAATTCATGCACAAGCGATTATGAAACTTCGTAACTTGCTTACACACAATACACCTGCCTTAAATAGGAGCATAATTTAATGGACAAAAAACTGGCTTATCTTATAACAAAACAAATTGCCTCCGGTGGTTTTTTAGGCGCAATTTTGATTTGCGATACAAAAGGTTTTCCTGTGGAATTTCGCTATACAGAACCGATAATTCCTACAAAAATTCAAAAAGTTTTATACGGAAACAACCTCGAAAAATATCTCAAAGTCGATGTAATTTTAGACAGCTTACTAAAAGTTTTATCAAGCAACTACGATATTTTGATTGTTAGCGATGATGTTTTACTTGAGTACAAAGAAGCAAAAAACATATTGAAAATGTCTACAACTCAAAATCCGATTTTGTCTAAAGATGACAAAATCCAAAAAATAAATAATAACGAATGTTTAATACGGATTCCTCTTTCAGAGCAACCCATAAGACTTTTATTCCAAAAAGACTTTAACTGTGAAGGTGAGCCTTTTGACGGTATTGTAGCCGCATTGCTCGAAATGGGAGAAAGTATTGATATTTCAGAACCTTTGAGCAGAGTCCAAAAAAGTATTGATTTGATATGCAAAAGGGAAATTTAAAATCTTTAGCAAAAGATGAAAAAAAAACAAAAAAAAACAGCTGGGTCAAATGGCTAAATCCTATGCGTTATATGCCTCAGCGGCTATATGATGATTTCCTAGATACCTTTTGGGGATATAAAGGAAAAGTCGAAACTTATTTTTATTACCATAGCTACCCCGAAGTCATTGATTTTCCTTTGTTTTCGGCAATAAAAATCAAAGAACTCCCAAGGGACAAAGCCCCTACAGAAGAAGTCAATTTGTCTTCAATGAAAAAACTTTCATACTCATTGGATTTCTCCTCAAGAATTTCAAAAATTTATTCAGCTTTAGAATTTGATTACAAAGTCAAATGGGTTCTCCTAAACTTCAAAAGAATGATTCAGACAAAAGCTCTATATCCAACATTAAAAAGGCTTCCCAGAATTAAAGGGTTCCAAAATTTTCGCCTAAAAGAACGGCTTTCACACAAAATTATTCCCCCTGAAAGATTTGCCATTCGCAAATCTCTAATGACTCAAGAAGAAGTTGTTGAAATAAAGCCTTATACCAAAAGCATTAATCAATCAGCCTTATACAGAATCCCCATTGAAAAAGAAGCTATGAATAAGAATTTCCTTTCATTAAGTTTACTTGAAAAATTTAAACAAAAATTATCCACAAGTGCAAAAGTCAAACCTTCTGAAGTAAAAGTAATCTCTGTTTATGAAAATATGCATATAGAGCTTTACAAAGACCTTCAGCACAACACGAAACAAAACACGCTAATGTGCTATTTGGATGAAAATAAAAAACATATTCAAAAACCTAAAAGTTTTTATCTGGTTTTTGGACAAAGAATGTTGGATGGTAAAGTATTCACCATTATTTGCGAAAGCTAGGCTCTAAGGCTTTCTATCGCTGATTTAATATCACTTGCCCCATAAACACTTGAACCGGCAACAAGAACATTCGCCCCTGCTTGAGTCACAAGCTTTGCTGTTTCGGCATTTATTCCGCCGTCGACTTCGATATACAAATTAGGTGCAAGACTTCGTATTTCTTTTATTTTAGGCAAGCTATTTGCCATAAAACTTTGCCCACCAAAACCAGGTTCCACGCTCATAATCAAAACCAAATCAACATCTTTTAGAACATCTTTGATCGCATCAACACTTGTATTTGGTTTGATAGAAACACCTGCTTTTATGCCGTATGATTTGATTTGAGCAATAACTTCAGACAAATTCTTCACGCAAGCTTCTTGATGAATTGTAATGATATCAGAACCTGCTTTTGCAAAATCACCTATGTATAACCAAGGACTTTCAATCATTAAATGAACGTCAAAAGGAAGTGTGGTAGTCTTTCTGAGACTTTTGACCACAGGTGCTCCGATTGTCAAATTCGGCACAAAATGCCCGTCCATAACATCAATATGAACCCAATTAGCCCCACCTTCTTCAATACGGCTTATATCAGCTTGCAAATTTGCAAAATCCGCAGACAAAATTGATGGCGCTACCAAAATTTTATTCATCTTTTATAAGACCTAATTTTTCGATTGCATCATAAGCAGCTTTTTGCTGGGCTTCTTTTTTTGATTTGCCGTTGCCTTCGCCGACAGGCTGTTCTTTTATAAAAACTTTTACAAAAAACGTCCGATCATGTGCTTGCCCTGTTTCAGCAACAGTTTCATAAATCGGCAAAATTTTGTAACGCTCCTGCGTAAATTCTTGCAAAATCGCCTTCGGATTATAAAAAACATCATTTTTATCAATAAATTCAACTTCTGTGGAGGCAAGATCAATCAAAAAAGCATATAAATTATCTAGCTTACCGTCAAGATATAAAGCCCCCAAAAGAGCCTCAAATGCACAGGCAAGCGTTGATTCTCTCATCCTTCCGCCTTGCTTTTCTTCAGCAGGACCGATATTAATGTAATGATGCAAATCTATTTTTCTTGCAAAACTTGCCAAAATTTGGTCACTTACAATAATAGAACGAATTTTGCTCAATTTTCCTTCATCATATTTGTCAAAAATATTAAACAAATAATCACTTACTATCAGTTTCAAAACGGCGTCACCGAGGAACTCCAATCGCTCATAATTTTCGTTCGAATTAATATTAAATTCATTAATAAACGAACTATGAGTCAAAGCCATATCCAAAAGCTCTAAATTTGAACATTTAAGCTTGTGTAGCTTCAAAAAAACCTTAAGATTTTCTTCTCTATTTTTTGTAATCATTAAAACACTCTTAAAGAAAGTAACCTAATCAAATCATATGCATAATTAAAATAATAATACGCTATAGGCGCTGTAAAAATAAAGCTGTCGGCTCTATCTAAAATACCGCCGTGTCCAGGCAAAATGTCGCTTGCATCTTTGGCATTGGCATCTCTTTTCATCATAGACTCTGCCAAATCCCCTAGTTGTGCAAAAATTGAGAAAACAATTGCAGCACAGATACAATTTAGAAAATCAATATGCAGCATTGTCCCGACCAAAACTGCTATCGCAATAGCCCAAACCATACCACCAACTGAACCTTCTACTGTTTTTTTAGGGCTCAACTTGGGTGCCAAAGGAGTTTTCCCGAATTTTGTACCCATATAAAAAGCACCGATATCTGTCGCAACAATTATACAAAATACCAAAATAAGATATCCTAAGCCTTCATTCAGCTGAAAAAAACCTTTTGGATTAAATGTATGGTTTAAAAATCTTAAACCGTGAGAATCAATTCCTCTCAAAAGCACCAGATGTGCAGGCAAAAGCATACCGTACAAAACGCCCAAAAGTGTTGTTGCCGTGTCTGCAGTAGTTGGTTTTGGCCTTGACATAATTGCCAAAAACGAAATTACTGTCGCAAAAGAAACAATTGCTATCATCAAATCATATCTGTTATAAAGTGCAGCAAAGAAAATCAAAAAGCCAAAAAGCCCTATAAAAGTGATACTGGGTCTAATACCTTTTGCTTCATTTAAGCTCACATATTCTTTTTCACCCATAAAACAAAGAAGTGCCAAAAAACCTGCTAACCAAGGTCCACCCAATAAAATTGAAATGAATGTTACCGAAGTAAATATTAAACCTGTAATTACTCTTTTCACTAGACTGTCATAACCTCTTTTTCTTTGTCATCTACTTGATTGTCGATTATTTTGATATATTTGTCAGTCATTTTTTGAATATCGTCTTGAAGCCCTTTTGCAACGTCTTCAGGAAGATTTTCTGATTTTTCAAGTTTTTTTAGATCATCAACCATATCACGACGAATATTACGAACGGCTACTTTTGCCTCTTCGCCCAGTTTTTTGACTGTTTTGGCAAGTTCGCGTCGTCTTTCTTCTGTTGGCTGAGGAAAGGTAATTCTGATGCAAGAACCGTCATTGTTTGGCGTAATTCCCAAATCTGATTTAGAAATAGATTTTTCGATATCAATCAAAGAATTTTTGTCAAATGGCGTAATTACAAGTGTTTTACCGTCTTGAACCATTACATTTGCGACTTGTCTTATAGGCGTCGGCATTCCATAATAATCGACTTGTATTTTATCCAAAATCATAGGATTAGCACGTCCTGTACGAACATTACCAAATTCTCTTTTCATATTGGAAATGGCTTTTTCCATTTTTTCTTCACCGTTAATCAAAAGTTCATCAGTTGGCATTATTTTTGACCTCCTACAAATGTTCCTATTTTTTCACCTTTTAAAATCTTTTCAATGCATCCTTTTGCTGCAAAATCAAAAACAGCAATCGGGATATTATTATTTTTGCACAATGAAATAGCCGCCGCATCCATAACCTTGAGGTCATTGTGGAGTATTTCATCATAAGTTAAATAATCAAATTTTTTGGCATTCGGGTTTTCTTTCGGATCAGAATCATAAATTCCGTCAACCCTATTTTTTGCCATAAGCATTATCTGTGCATCAATCTCAGATGCACGAAGTGCTGCCGCTGTATCTGTTGTGAAGAAAGGATTTCCAGTTCCTGCTGCAAAAATAACTACACGACCTTTTTCAAGGTGTCGCATTGCACGAAATCTGATATACGGCTCTGCAAGCTCATTTATAGTAATTGCACTAAGGACGCGACAACTAACGTCTTTTTTGCGGAGAACACCCTGCAAAATAGAAGCATTCATCACCGTAGCAAGCATGCCGACATAATCTCCGGTTGCCTGATCCATACCAAGTTTGGCACTACCTTTGACACCTCTGAAAATATTTCCGCCGCCGACAACAATAGCAAGTTCTGCACCCAAATCGTGAAGATACTTAATTTCATCAGCAATTTTGTTAATTATATCCGAAGAAATACCAAAGTTTTCTTCTCCCATAAGTGCTTCACCGCTAAGCTTCAGCAAAACTCTTTTGTATTTAAGACCTGTCATTTGCAACTTCCCTATATCTATACGAATTATTGTACTAAAAACAAGACCACTGCACAAGCTAAGAAAAAAATTTTTCGGCTTTTGCGGTGGTCGGCCGTGCGGATGTGAAAAATGGCTAAAACGTGTATTTTTAGGCATTTTGAAACTGGACGAGACCACTGCAAAAGCTAGAAAATTTGAAATGCCATCAGTTTTTGAAATTTTTCGCCTATTTCATTTTTGTTCGAAACTGCATCAAAAATAATTTTTGCAAATTCAACTTTTTTGAATTCACCCAAACCTTTGATTTTATACAGCTCATAAAGCCTGTCGCACATAGATAAATCACCCTGTAAATCTCTAGATAAATCTGAATATTCAACCTGTGCCGTATTCCTAAACTCTCTATTAAGAGCCTTCAAAATCAATTTTTCGTCCAACAAATCCTCAAACTCACCTTCTTCAATAAGAAAAATATCATCTTGCGTCCTCAAAATCGATTTAATACTGTCATATTGCTCTTTTGCATCAAAATCCAGCACCACTTTCATCGGCAAATTCAAATTTTCTTTGTATGCCAAATAATCTTTCAGAACTTGGTTTTTACCCCCTGAAGCTATAAGGAAAATACCTTCTTTTTCAAAATCAAAACCAAGCAGCTTGGCAAATTTAGGGAGCAAAATTTCCTCTGTCGCACCTTCTACCAAAAGAACCTTATTCACCTTCACAAACTCAAATTCAGGCAAATTCAGAGCATACTGCCTTTGCAAAGCAATATAAATCTCATCATAAATTTTGGCATCAACAGGATATTTATAACCTGCATCTGTAATTATTTTTTTTAGATATGCCTTATCAGGCTCATCATCCAAAGCCACTCCGAAAAGGTCTTCTAGCATTTTTTGAGAGTTGAAACATCTAACTTCATTTTCGAAAAAAGCTTGCTTAAAATGTGTTTTTTCAGGAAAAGATTCATTCCAAATATAACTTGTCAGCTCATCCACTTCAGCAGGCAAAAGCGTATCAAAGGTTTTTTTGCTGATTTTGGGCTCAATTGTATAAGCTGTCAAAATCTGAGAATACACTCTCTGCCTTTTATCGAGAGGGTATTTAAAACGATTCAGCCTTCTGAGATAAACTTTTTGTTCATCTTCTGAAATTTTTTTAAATTTGATTTTTTGCAATTCTATTATCAATCTTTCGCTTCAACTTTATTTACATTTGGCTATTATAGAGCAATATTTTATGTTTTCCTGTTTTTATAAGTTTATAAGGTAGGCAATGGTGTGTAAAGTTATAACATGGTAATCGGTGCAATAAATAATTACAACTATAGTATAGCAAATACAAGCTATCAAAATAAGAATTTGAAAACTCAAGAAGTTTCAGGTTCATCTCAAGATGCCTCTATTTTTGCAACAAAACCGATAACTCAAACTCCGCAAGCACACAGTCTATCAAGAAGTATAGCTTTTTCAGGAATATTTTCTTCATCTCCCGAGATAAAAGATCCTGAAAAAAATAAAAAATATGAAGACCTGAAAACCATAGCAGATCCTGAAACTAAGCATAAACTTAAAAACCTGCTTAAATCAGGACGTCTTTTGAATGCCAATTCAAACGACGGCACAAGTACCTTAGATAATTTACACAAAATTGCCACAACTCAACGCCATGAAGGCTTGGACAACAAAGTCATTCTTCGTGAAACTGTAAAAGAAATAGAAAACCCATTCTCAATTACCCAAAAATTTGGCGATATTCCAAAAGAGGTTATTCAGCCAATTGTTAATTTCGAAAAACAGCTTGAAGGTCAAAAAGACGCACCTCCTGGTATTACAACAGATCCTAAAGATTTTAATGTCGAATACAGCAGTACTTGTCCTGCTGCGAGCATGCAGTTTAACATCGCAGACAAAAAACCTGCCGAATATGCCAGAATTGCGGCTGATTTGACGTCTCCTGACGGGCAATTCATCAAAAAAGTTAAATATACGAATATTTCTCCTTCTATGAGCGAATCTTTGGAACTTTTAAAAGACTTCAATGTAAACGTAAAGAAATCTCCCGACAATTGGGAAGACTTGAATGTAATTGTTAAACCGGACAAAAATGCCATGCTTAGAGCACAAATCCAGAATAATCACCAAGACCCCGGTGAAAGATCTTCTGTAGGCTCTTTGATGCAGTCTGCATTTATGACTCTTGGCTCACAAAATGCTTATAACTCGCTCACCGACAAAAGATACGGCAAATTCAGCACAAATAATGAAGGTTTAACTGAATTTGAAAAGAATTTCCTCGAAAGCGTGATGGATGATGAGCCAAAAGTCTCTATCGTTTATCAAAACATCGATGATGACCAAAAACTTCAAAGCTATAATTTTGATAACAAAGAAACCGAAAGCCACCTTCTTGAATCATTAAAATCAGGTTCAAATGTAATTATCGGCATAATAGAATTTGACCAAGACAAAAAAGTTTTGGGCGGCCATGAAATCACCGTAATAGGCTCAAAAAAAGATGCCAAAGGTAATGTGAATTTCATCTGCAATGATACTGATGATAATCACTCAGGACCTATTGTAATAAGCTCAAAAGATTTAGTTCCAAAAATCCACCATGCCGGAATTCCTGCCAAACTGGTTGATATTCCAAAACAACCGGATACAGGATATCAAGTTTTAAATGATTACAAAAATTACAAAAAAGATGAAAAACAAGTAGGGCAGAATCTTAGTTTGACAGCTTAAGATTTAAAAAACTTTATGAAAATAGATACTAATTTCAAAAAATTTAATAATAATTTTTTCAAAAACGAAATAATAGAAAAAGTCCTTCCTTGTTTTGAAAAAGATAAGTATTTAAAAATAAATGAAATTCCAACAGAATCTCTTAAAGCATTAACTATAAATCCAATAAAACAGATTACCCCCATAGAAAAAATAAGGAATCATTTCAAATTACTTTATGAAAAACTTTCTAAAAAAATGGATTTTGAATATATTAGAAGATTCAAATCTGATTATTATTTTGATGATATAAACAAAATTTTAAGACTTGGTGAAGAAACATTTACAGCAAAAAAACAAAATCTACCTATAGGCAATCTTAAAGATTTTCATCTGCCTTCATACTTAAAAGATAATGAAAAACTTAATGAAATATCTGAAGATATCTTTAAAAAAAGAATTAGAAATAAAAAAATAAAAGAATTTATAACTCAATCAAATGAAATTATAAAAGAATTAGACAGAATATTTGAAAATTCCGTATTGCCTGAAAATGTTACAGTTTATCGTGGAGTAAGCCAAAATACCGCAAACAAAGTCCTTACATCAGGCGGGATTTATAAAGATAAAGGTTTTGTTTCAACCAGTTATAAGCGTGCCGAAGCAGACACCTTCGGCTCACATATATTAGAAATAGAAGTTCCAAAAGGATCTAAAGCTATAGATATGAAAACGGCATTACCTCATACACGTTGGGAAGATTGGGAAGAAGAATTGCTCTTACCAAGAAATTCAAGGTTTGAATTAAAAGAATTTGACGAAAAAAATTCAATAATCAGACTAAAATTATTAGCCGATTAGAGCTTTCACTCCTATCAAAAATCCGCAAAAAGAAAGCCGTCCATATGTGGGCGGCTACTAGACTTGGGGAGGAGGTTGGGGT
>CAYUHE010000025.1:0-27647 GCA_964444415.1 uncultured Gammaproteobacteria bacterium | reverse complement strand
GCCCAGTTCGGCTCTGTGGCCTTACCGGTGAAATAGGATATGGCAAAAACTGTTGCAAGCAATAATACAACCGCAGTTGTCTTTTGAGAGAACTCTAATCCTCTCCAAATTTTTTGCAAGTCATAAAATAGTAACTTAAAATAGTTATTCAACCTAAAATCCCCTTTTTCCCTCTTTAATTTAATTCTATAAGCAATATGTTATTTTTTCAAAATTGTTAATAAAACTTATTACATACCCATCCTGTAAATTTCTTGGTAGGCTTGAACAGCCTTATTTCGAAGCTGCATAGCCATTGACATGCTTAAGCTTGCCTTTTGCGATGCTATCATAACGCTGTGTACATCAATATCTCCACCTGTTGCGAAGGTTTCGATTGCATTTTCAGCATTTCTTTGGGTATTGTTTAATTCAGTCAAACTGTTTGAGAGTGCTGATTTAAAATCATTTGCAACTTTTCCTGCTCCGTCATCGCTTAATATTTTCAAATCACTTTTAAGCTGAGGGTCATTTTGTATCATTTCAGGCATTATAGTTTTTTCAACACCGCCTCTAATCATAATTGTATCATCATTAAGTTGATTCATTTGACTACTAAATATGTCGTTGAAACTTCCCATCGGGCTATAATTTATCGGTTGCATTTTTCTTAATCTCCATTACTAAATTTTCATTGCTGCTCTAATCATTGATTTTGCTGATTCTATTGATGTTACGTTAGATTCATAAGCTCTTGCTGCAGTCATCATATCCATCATCTCTGTTACAGCGTTGATGTTGGGCATTTTTACAAAACCATTCCCATCAGCATCAGGATGACCCGGTTCATAAACCATTTTGTAGGGTTCTTTGCTTTCGGCTATTTGTTCGATAGTAACTCCATTTACAGGTCTTCCGTTATCATATGTAACACCGCCTTTTAAAAGCATGTTGTTACCTGTTGAACCAATAGCCGGTCTATATCCTCCTGTCGGGATATTTGGTTTTTCCAAAGCTTCTTTATAAGTTGTTTGGAATACTACATTTTTTTTGACATAAGGGATTGGTTCCCCTTTTTCGTTGCGAGTTGTATTTAAGTTTGCAATATTACTCGCTACTGTGTCCATTTTTAGTCTTTGCGAATATAGGCCTGAAGCACTAATATCAAATACATCAAAACTCATTTATTACATAGCTCCTCTTATTATTTCGCCAATTCCGGAAAGTTTTTTTGCTAAAACTTCTGAAAGAACTGAATATTTACTTGTGTTTTTGGCAAGTTCTACCATCTCTTTTTCAACGTTTACATTGTTTCCGCTGTCTGAAATTGGTTCGCCACCATCATCAATGAATTGGGGTTTAAAAGCCCCGTAAGCTTGTTTTGCTTCTATTGCTTTTGTGGCTGTTACAGCAGACATTTCTTTACTTCTCATTACTGTTTGAGGGTCAATAGGAGATATTCTGGAATTCATAGATTTGTAGGCTTCTTTTTCATATTCTTTTTCCAAAATATCGTTCAGTTGGTCTTCAAAAGAAACATCTTGTCTTTGGTAGCCTGCAACTTCTGAGTTAGCAATGTTTGCAGAAACAGTTCTGTGTTTTTGCATAAGCCCGTCTAATGCAAGGGTTGTTACATCAATTGTTTTACTGTCAATAAAGTGCACTTACTACTCTCCTCTTGTTATCTTGGCACTACAAGTTCAAAAATTGAACCTTTTTTGCCCGTTGAAACTAATTTCACGTCTCCTTTTTGAGCAATTGCTATTTTTTTTGATTCGCAAAGCCCTATCCCACACCCAGTTTGTTTTGTTGTGAAATTTGGTTGAAAAATCTTTGCCAGATTTTCTTTCAAAATTCCGCAACCTGAATCTTTTATTAATAGGCTGATTTCATTATTTTTTCTAATGAAATAAACATCCACTCTATCGCCCTCGCAGCTTGCTTCAAGAGCATTTTTAAGAAGGTTATAGATAATTTGATGAGTTTTATTTTCATCAAATTCACATAGGACATTTTTTGTTTCAGGAAGATTTAATTTAACATTTTTTTCTTCAAAAGTAGGACGGATAATTTCTGCTACATTTGAAAGAGTTTTTGCGATATCTGTTTTTTGCAAATTTACTTTTGTATCTTGTGATATTCCATCCGTGATTGATTTTAGGACTTCGATTGAATTTAATATGCAATAAATTGAGCATTTCATAGACTCTATAGATTCTTTATCAATGTTATCGAGTCTTTTAGAGATTATTTTTGAATGAAGCTCCATTGCAGATAATGGATTTCGTATTTCATGTGCTGTATGAGATGCTTTTTTCTTAAAATCTTTTTCAAGAGATAGACGAAGCAGACTAGAGTTAGCCTGCTTCGTTCCCGTAATTTCAAAACAGTTGAATTGATCAGCATTTTTTTTATTTTCGTTTTTTTCTGCCAGTATCACCAATCTATCTCCCGTTTTAATTTCCCAATATCACTTACATTTGCAAGGCACTAAGCGCTTGCTTTCATTTTTCTTCTTTGTCCAATACCATGGTTAATTGCATAAAGAACAGCTTGTGTTCTGTCATTAACCTGAAGTTTTTGGAATATGTTATTTACGTGTGTTTTTACTGTTGTTTCAGAGATGAATAATTTGCTTGCAACACCTTTGTATGTAATACCTTGTGTTAGAAGTTCAAGCACTTCTTCTTCTCTTTGAGTCAAGAAATCCAACAAGTTTTCTTCATCACCGTAGTTTGCTTCGGATTCTTCGAAAGCATTCTTTTGGAAATGCTCAAAGAATTTTGAAGCTAATACTGAAGGTAAGTAGATTTTTCCGCCCAAAATTTCTTCAATAGCATAAATCAATTGAGATGATGCCATTGTTTTTAGGATGTAGCCGTTAGCTCCGACTTTCATTGTGCGAAAAATCAAATCCGCATCATCATAGCCTGTTAGTGCGATGATTTTTACATCTTTGTTGAATTTTCTGATTTTTTGAATGGCTGTTATGCCGTCAACATCAGGCATATTGATGTCCATCAATACAAGATTAGGATTGTGTTTCTTAATTAGAGAAACTGCAACATCAGAATTCGCTGCAACACCTACGACGTTACAAGGACTTTCCAAGTTTACTAATTCTTTGATACCCATTGCGTGTTCGAAATTGTCATCGACCACTACAACTTTTGCCGTACCTTTAAATTCCACTCTTCTCATTTTCTAGGCCTCCCCCCAAATTATTTTTATACTCCCAAGTAATTAGTTTTCTAAAAATGTTTTTCTACACTAAGCATATTACCTTCTTTTGGATGAGCTCCTCATCCACTAAAAGGTTTAAATTTGACCTACTTTAGGTCTACGAAAAGATTTAATCCACATGGTCTACTTTGTCCCGAAAACATATATTTTCCGACATTTGAGCTTGTCAATACCCAAAATACACTTTCATATCAAGGGAGTAATAGAGAAACAGTATTTTTGAAAAGGCATCATCATTTTGGAGTAATATGTTATAAGTATTTGCTGTGTGTTTATTTCGGTTTTATGAATGACAAAAGTGCGTTCGGGTACATTTTATTGTTGAAAAAAGTTGATAGAGAAGCATAATTATATATAGGTGCAATTTTGGTATATTTGTTTTATAATAGCTTCTGTAAAATGAAAATTCGTAAGTAAAATTTAGTAGTAATTTAATAAAGAAAGTGGAACGATGGAAGTAAAAATAGAGAAGTTAGAAAAAAATCTGCTCAAACTTGAGATTTCAATTGATGCAGAAGCTGCTGCGGCAGAGTATTCTAAGGCTTGCAGATCTTTGAGCAACAATATTTCAATCCCAGGTTTTCGAAAAGGAAAAGCTCCTCGAAATATGGTCGAAAAGCATGTCGGAGAAGATAGAATTAAAAACGAAGCTTTAAGTAAAATCCTTCCGGCAGTTTTTGCTAATACTATAACTGAAAATGACTTAGATATAGCAACAGAGCCTTATGTCGAAAGTTATGTTTTCGAACTAGGTCAAGATGCCAAAGTTGTTGCCAAAATTGAATTAAAACCTGAAATAACTCTGAAAAAATATAAAGGTTTGACAATTGATGTCGAAATCCCTGCAAAAGATGAAAAAGCAGTTGATAAAGAAATCGAAAATATCGCACAGCGTTTCACAAAACTAGAAGATGTTACAGGTAGAGCAGCCACTGCTAAAGATGTTGTATTTATTGATTTTGACGGTTCTGTAAATGGCGAAGCTATCAAAGGCGGAAGCGCCAAAAATTATCAGCTTGATTTAGGCAACAGCAATTTTATTGAAGGTTTTGCCGATCAAATAGTAGGGCATAATCTTGGCGAAAGCTTTGATATCTATGTGACTTTCCCTGATACTTATCAGGAAGATAACCTAAAAGGTAAGCCGGCTGTTTTCAAAATTAAAATAAATTCCCTTAAATCAAAAAAATATCCTGAAATAGATGATGAATTAGCCCAAAAAGTCGGACCTTTCGGAAGTCTTGATGAGCTTAAAAAAGATATTCAATCTTATATCGACAAACAAGCCGATATGGAAAATAAAGTAAAAGTACAAAACGCAGTTTTGGAAAAAATTATCGAACAAGCCGAAGTCGAAATACCTGATGGCATGGTGAATAAAGAAGCCAAGATTTTGATGGATGAATTCCAGCAAAAAATCACTTCTCAAGGCATGTCGTGGGAAAAATTCCTGGATTCTCAAGGGCAAGAAAAAATCTGGGAAGGCTTAAGAGATGAAGCTACTAAAAGAATCAAAAATTCATTAGTGTTGAGTCATATAGCCAAAATAGAAGATGTGAAAGTTGATGATAGCGAATTTGAGAGTAGAATTTCTGAAATGGCAAAATTGTACAAAACTGATGAAAGAACGATTTATTCTCAGATTTCAAAGAATCCTATGATGGTTCAATCTATTATGCAACAGATAATTAGTCAGAGCATTACCGACTTTTTAGTTGAAAATAATAAAATAAACTATCTAACTAAGTAAAAATCTGTTAAAATTTTATTATAAGAGTTTGTTGAAAGGAAAAAATGATGAGCTTTGTACCAGTAGTAATCGAACAATCTTCAAGAGGAGAGCGTTCATTTGATATTTTTTCAAGATTATTGAGAGAACGTATTATCTTTTTGGGAACAGGAATTGATGATATGGTCGCAAATATAATTGTTGCGCAACTGTTGTTGTTGGACTCAGAAAATCCCGAAAAAGACATCATGTTGTACATTAATAGCCCAGGTGGCAGTGTTACGTCAGGATTGGCAATTTATGATACTATGCAGCATATTAGAGCAGATGTTTCTACTATTTGTTTAGGTCAAGCAGCCAGTATGGGTGCATTTCTTTTGGCAGCGGGTGCTAAAGGTAAGCGTATGGCTTTACCTCACTCAAGAGTGTTAATTCACCAACCATTAGGCGGGGCGCAAGGACAAGCTACAGATATTCAAATTCAAGCCGCAGAAATCGGACGTTTGAAAAAATCTTTGAATGATATCTTGGCCACTAATACCGGTCAGTCACTAAAGAAAATCGAGAAGGACACAGATAGAGATTATATTATGACTCCTCAAGAAGCTCTTGAATATGGAATGATTGACAAAGTAATCGAAAAAGCTGAAAAGCCGGTTAAGAAAGAAGACTAACTTAGGAGAAAGCTATGACTAAACGCGACGGTTCACGTCTAAAGTGTTCTTTTTGCGGAAAGACACAAGATCAGGTCAAAAAACTTATCGCAGGACCAGAGGTCTATATTTGTGATGAATGCGTTGATTTGTGCAATGAGATTTTGGATGAAGAATTTTTTGACGAAAAGGATAAAGATCAAGGTGACAAGCCAAGTAAAGAATCCACAAAGATACCAAAGCCTCATGAAATAAAAGCTTATCTGGATGAACATATTATCGGCCAAGATAGAGCAAAAAAAGTTCTTTCTGTGGCTGTTTACAACCATTACAAGCGTATACATAATGAAGGCGGCGATGCCAATCTTAAAGATGTAGAAGTGCAAAAAAGTAATATTCTAGTAGTAGGACCAACAGGGAGCGGTAAAACACTTCTGGCACAGACTTTGGCAAAAATGCTCAATGTTCCTTTTGCTGTTGCAGATGCTACGACTTTGACAGAAGCCGGTTATGTCGGTGATGATGTCGAAAATATTTTATTGAGACTTTATCAAAGTGCCGATTACGATGTTGCAAAAGCCGAAAAAGGTATTATTTATATTGATGAAATTGACAAAATTGCCCGTAAATCCGAAAACCCAAGCATCACTCGTGATGTAAGTGGTGAAGGAGTTCAACAGGCTTTACTCAAAATGATTGAAGGTACTGTTGCTAATGTCCCTCCCCAAGGCGGAAGAAAGCACCCTCATCAGGAGTTTATACAGATTGATACTGCCAATATTCTTTTTGTAGTTGGTGGTGCATTTGTCGGTTTGAATAAAATTATTGAGCAGCGTACTGCTGATGGAAGTTCGCTAGGTTTTGGCGCAACTGCCAGTAAGAGTAAATCGGAAAAAGAAAATGAAGAAGCAAAAATGCTCAAAAAACTTGTTCCTGATGATTTGCTGAAATTTGGTTTGATACCGGAATTTATTGGCAGAATTCCTGTTTATTCAGTACTTGATCCTTTAGATGAAGAAGCTTTGATTAGAATTTTGACAGAGCCTAAAAATGCGATTTTGAAGCAATATCAAAAACTATTAAGTATCGATGGTGTCAAACTTAGTTTTGAAGAAGAAGCTATTTGCTTAATTGCCAAAGAAGCTATCAAACGCAAAACAGGCGCAAGAGCTCTTCGTTCTATAGTTGAAGAATTAATGCTTGATATTATGTATGAGATTCCTTCTCGTGACGATATCAAAGAATTTAATATTACTGCTGAAATGGTGAAGAAAAGAAAAAACGTAGTTGAACTTCTTCCTAAAAAAACAGAAGAAACTCCGGAAATTAAAGAAGATATAGCTTAGAAATAATAATAAAATCATAAATCAATTAATATTAAGCGAGGTTTACAAAATCTCGCTTTTTTAGGCAATATTTCGCACACATTTGCTTTAAAGTAAATGTGTAAGGTGATTTATGTCTAATATTTATTTAAATGAAAATACGAATAAAACATTTAAACCCTTTGTTATTGCTGATAACAAGGAGCCTTCGCCTTATGCAAAAAAAGAAAATAATAAATTCACTTTACGTAATTTACAAGAGGATACTTATGAAAAATTGCAAAAGAAAAAGCGAAGAATAAACAGTCTTATCGCTATAGGCAGTACGGCTACAGTAGCTGCCATTACTTTTATTGCAATATTGACAGGGAAATCACAAAAATTTTCTAAAAAAATTCAACATCTTTTTGGCGGCGTTGAGTCTAAATTTTCAAATGTTACAGATAAACACCTGCACAAAATATTAACCACAAGCTTTGGAGTGTTTGAAAAATTCGGCAAAATTGTCACCAATTCAAGCCCTATAAAGGATTATACTCTGCATCAGGTACTCGGAAAAACAAAAATAACCAGACGTTTTAGAGATTTTGCTACAGGAGTTTTCAATAAAGAAAATGTTAAATCTGTAGAAAGAAGTCTGGTTAAATCCAGAGAGTCTTATAATACTTTTATATCTTCTGTAGAGAAGGCAATAGCACATACTGAGAATAATCCGAGTTTGATTAAAAATAAAGCGGAATTTGAAGCATTAAAATTAAAAATGAAGGAAACAGCAACAATCAGTCCTGAATATTTGTTGCCTAACCATTTTGAAAATGCTCAATCTGTAATGCACAAAGATATGGAATTTTTGTCTCAAGAAATGAGCTTTAAAAGACTTTTTTCTAAAGAATCCTTGCAAGGTTTTGTCCCCGAGAGTATTTTAGCTGAAAGACGCAGTAAGTATGCTAAGAAACTTTTTGATAATAAAAACAGTATTTCATATTCTTTTGAAGATTTGAGCGAATATGCCAGAACTAAACTAGATGAAACGAATTTAGTCATATATTCTATAAAAGATGCGAAACTTCAAAAAAAATTGAGAGATTGTTCGCTCAAACTTGATACCAGTCTAAAGCAATATGTGAAAGAGTCTCCTGTTAAAGAAACCAGAACGCCGAATTTGAAAGCGATACAAACTAATTTTGATAACTTTAAAAAAGAAGTTGATTTGCTTATAGACGGTGATGTTAAGAAAAAATTAATGCTACATATTAATGAATATGATGACTTATTCAAGCAGCACAACCCTGGAGTCGTTGAAGATATAAGGGTTTTAGCCGGTAAAGCTTGGGGAGATAAGTCAGAATTTGATATTAATATAAAAAAAACAGGAGAGCAGCATAAAAAAGATTTGAATTTGTCTTTGACCAGAATGATAAATATGTTTGATAAGCAAAGAGATATTACTCTGGGTTCAGGTCCTGCTGATGTTTTGGGTATGTTATCTCCGCTTGCTTTGTTTGGAATAGCTTTGGGTAATGCTGATTCTAAAGACAAAAAAGTCGGTACCAGTCTAGAGTTGGGCATTCCTCTAATCGGCGGGATGCTTGTATATCTAAGAACTCTCGCACTTCAATTTAATGGTGTTAAAGGATTAGCAACCTCTGTAGGAACAGGTGTTTTGCTGAACTTGGCAGGTAGTATTATTTACAAAAAATATATGGCTGCTCAAGAAGTGGCAAGGAAAAGAGAGATGGAGTCTACTCCTCAACAACTCTAACTTTGTAATTCTTTGCTCTGTAAGCATTTGCTATATTTTGTGCTTTTGTAAAGTCTGAATATGAACCGATTTGTACGCAATAAATACCGTTATAACTTTTTATATGAGTTTTCCCTGCGGAATTTGCTGAAAACATATCAGATAAGCCTTGTGCTTCATCTGGTGATGAATAATTTCCTACTAATATTTTATAGCTTTTTGAATTTGAATAATTTTGTTGAGGGGTTTTAGGAACATAAGGTGGAGGCACAGGTTGTTGTTGTGCTTGCGGTTGAGTTTGCGTAGCTAAAGCCTTTGGTTTTGGAGGTGCATATTGTTCCGCAATCGCAGGGTCATTTTTAAAAGTCGGACTTTGCATCGGATAAGGTTTATTAGGCAATTGAGGTGTTTCAAATGTTGATAAATCAACTCTGATTATATTTTCCTGCATTTTTTGAGCACCAGAGATCATGTTTTGTAATTTGCCGTTTTCTTGAGCAGGTTCTTGACTGGTTGAAGGCTTGGAAGTGCCATCATCCATTTGAATTTGCTTTAGTCTGTAATCGACTCTGCTTTTGAAATCCGAACTGCTCATGTCATCTACGCTGGTATCATCATTCAATGCAGGAATGTTTAAATTCGGGCTCATAATACTTGCCAGAACTAAAAATGAAAATAAAACTATCGAAAAAGTGGTCAAAAATAGTCTTAAAATAGTTTGTTTCGTACGACTATTTTTCTTTCTTATTTCTTCTCTTCTTTTTTGAAAATGTTCAAATGAATATTCGCTTTTCATAATACTCCTTTGACTTTGGTTGTTGCTAATATTATATCACCACATTCTTTAGAATAAGCTTCTATAATATCTTTACCAAGTCCATGAATATTTTGCAAGTCCATATCTGAACTAAGTCCTGAAGCTTCTATCGCAGCGCCCTCAGAGATTATGTTTAGGCCTGTGTGTATCAAGACAGAATTTATTGATTTGGCTGCAATTGATACAGATAATTTTTTTTCTTTAAAAAATAAATCATCTCCATAACGAAAAATTTCGCTGCCTTTTGGGAGATTTTCAAGAATTTTTTCTCTTATTATATTTATGAAAAGCCTTTGTCTCACAACTCCTTCAGGAAGAGCCATGTTGAAGTGTTCAATGATAAAATGGAGCATTTTTTTGCTGTAGATCGGAGTATTATCCAAAACATCTTCAATATCTACCATTTCGGTGATTTTGACATCACATTCGCCGCAAAACCCCACTATGGCATCTGATTGAAGATTAAAATTTTTATAAATCCAATGTGGAGCTAGTTCTGAACCTGTATATTTTATTTCATTTTCAAGAAATTTACTTTGCATCAAAAACCTTTTCTGAAATTTCGTTTAACCCTGCTTTTTCAAGAGCATTTTTGAAACGTTTGCAAGATTCGCATTTACCGCAATGCTTTTCAGTTTCATTATAACAGCTCATTATTAAATGAAAAGGGATATTTAAATCAGCCCCCAGCTTGACTATCTGAGTTTTATCAAAATCTATTAGAGGTCCAATCACCTTTGTTTTGGTCAAAGTCGAAAATTCAAGCGATTTGTTTATATTGTCGATAAATTCTTGGCTGTTATCAGGGAATGTCGATGATTCTTCTTTATTTGCGCCAAAAATAATATAGTCGATATTTAAAGAATCACAAAAACTTGCGGCAATATTCAAAAAAGATCCGTTACGATTTGGAACCCAAACAGCTTTCATAGCTTCAGTTGTATCTTTTGTTATGTCAGGTTCTGGGATTTCGTTTTTTGTATTTACCAAGGCTGTTTTTGTTATTTCTTTCAGCCAAGGAAGTTCGATAACCTTATGTTCAATATTATAAAAATCGGCAATTTTTTTAGAGGCAGATATTTCATTTCTGGCAGCTCTTTGACCATAATCAAAAGTTATGGCAAGTTTTATAGGCATTTCTTTTTGCAGATATGCCAAACTTACGGTCGAATCTAATCCTCCTGAAAGTATAATCAAAGCTGATTTAGACATGTTTTTCATTTTCTGCATCTTCTGTATCTTCTTCATCATTTTCATATTCTTCAAAAATGGCTTTTGCTTCTTCTTTGCAAACAAAAGGCATTTTTTCAGTTTCTAATATTTCCGTCAAAACCACTTTTCCGAGCATATTGTAAAGAGCTATAACAGTACTTTTTGCAACTTCTTCATTTTCATCGAACAGACAATCTTTAATCAAAGCTGCAACTTGTTCATCTTCTGTTTTGGATAAAGCTTCTATTGCACTAAGTCTTACATACGGTGATTCATCAAGTAGTGCGCTTTTTAGTGCTTTTAGGGAACGATTATCTTTCAAACCTATATTGCCCAGAGCCTCAACAATTCGTTCTTTGAAAAAACTAAATTTATTTACAAATCCTTCTTTTCCTTCAAGTATTGAAACCAAAGGCTCAATTGCTCTATAATCACGAAGTTTTCCTAATGCTTTGGCAGCTGTCTCCCTTAGGTATACAGATTTTTCATCGTTATCTGATACAACATTTATTAATGAACATACGGCATAGTTGCTTCCCATTTGCCCCAGTGCATCTGCACAACTGAGACGAAGCTTGTAGTTTTCATTTTTATTATTCAAAGTGTACAAAAGCGGTAAAGTTACTTTTGTGTTTTTTGTGTACCCTAAAACCCTTGCAATGTAACTTCTTAGCTCTATATAGTCATCAGGATTTTTGCCTGACGCACTAAATTTCTCCTTCCATAGAAGAAGTTCGATTAGGATGTCGATGCTTGATTCTTGATTGTAGCTAGCAATAGTTTTGACTAAATATAAAAGAATAGAAGGATTGGTTTCTAATGTTAAAAAATTGTTGTATATTGCAGTAGCTACCACATCAGGATATTCTTTTATTTTTTCAAGAAGCTCAATATGCACATCTGTTTTAAGCCCAGAGGCTATTTGAAACTCTTTTGCTAACCTAGCGAGATTTTCATTGGAAAATTCGTTCATAAGCTACCTACATAGTTAACATAACTATAAAATATACAAAAAGAAATATATTTTCAAGTAAAGCCTTAGGGATGTCACAAATTTGCAAGTGAAGATTTCCACAAAAAAAAGGCAAAATTCCAGATTTCTCTTTGTTTTGCCGTTCCTTAGAAGTTTTTAGTTAAGTTAGTTCCCTATTGTTTTAAAATCTAAAAATAATCGCAAATAAGCTTGGCCTTATTCAAGACCCTTCTTCGTAAGCGATTAAAGAGACTGTTCGAGTCATCTTTTTGAGTTTGTTTTACAAGAATTGCCTTTTTAACGACAAGTCTATTGTAAATTTCTGCGGAAATCTCTGATTCATCCGCATTTTTACGCAAAGTATTAATTTGAGCTCCTAAAGCGCCAATATATAGCTCAAGCTCATTCGCATTTCTCATAATAGTTTATCAAACCCCATTTTTTCTTGACTGTATATCGATAAATTTCCTTGACTGATTAATAACATATTAGAACATGTAATCGAAAAAATTATCGTCTAAAGGAATGAATATTTTTGAAAATTTGTAAAGGTATATTAAAAAACTTGGTAACAAATGTAAAGATATCTTCTGAAATGGGCAAAAGATAAGAGAATTGGGAATAATACATAATGTAGAAAGTGAATTAGTAAGCAATAGTTTAATTTATATTAAAATTTGCAAATTTAATATTAATTAATCGTGAAGATTGTAGTATAATAGCTTTCTGTCCCAAAGGAGATTTATGTTCAATAGTTTATTTAGTAAAATAAAGGATTACTCAAGGCAGATTTCCGAAATAGAATCCTCTGTTGATAAGGAAAAACAGAACTTTCTCGAGATTTATGAAAGAAATTTAATACTTGAAAAAGAAATTCAAGACAGAACTTTAGAGTTGGGGCAAGCCAACAAAAGTATTTTGGCCTTGAATAATATCCTGAATACAATAAATTCATCAAGCCCATTGGAAGAAGTTTTAAAAAGAATTTCCAATGGTGTTTGTACTGATTTGGGCTATGTGTATTCTTTGATATTTAGAGTTCAAGAAAATGAAAATGGCAAATTTCTCAAAATTCGTGCCATTTCTGATAATAAACTCACAAATGAGATAGAAAATATTTTGGGCAAACCTTTTGAACTTCTTGAAATCCCTCTTGAAGAAAAAAGGAATCCTATTACAAAATATATAAATGAGGGGTATTTTGAAAGAATAAAAAAATTCGATACGATTTTTGATTTTTCTAATTTTAAAATAGATGACAAGCAAAAGGTGGCAATTTCAGATTTATTTAAAAGATTTTCGATTTTGACACTTCCTATAAAAAAAGAACATAATCTTTTTGGCGTTTTGGTCGTTATTTCGCCCCGTACGGATATTTTGGAAACAGAAAAAAACTTTTTGACGTTATTTGCTCACCAAATCGAGATTGGTGTCACTATTGCAGATTTGTTTGAAACTATTAAGCAGCAAGCTGTAACTGATGCTTTGACAGGGCTTTATAACCGCAGACATTTCGATTTTTGCCTTGTGAAAGAATCTGAACGGGCTCTAAGACAAGAACAGCCATTTTCTTTGATAACATTGGATTTAGACCATCTTAAGTATATAAATGATACTTTTGGGCATGCCCTTGGGGATGTTGCGATTGCGACAATTGCAAAAGTTCTTAAAGAAAAAGCTCGTGCAATAGATATGACAGCAAGATTTGGCGGCGAAGAATTCGGAGTTATTTTGCCGGGCGTTGATTCCAAAAGTGCAATGTTGGCAGCTGAGAGAATTAGAGCTGCAATTGAAGCTGAACCTATACCTCAGGTCAAAAAAATTACGGCAAGTATAGGTGTTGTTACTTTTGGTGAACACACCGAAAACATAGACGAACTTTTGGAAATGGCTGATAAGGCTATGTATGATGCCAAAAAATCAGGACGAAATAGAGTAAAGCTTGCTAAAAAAGAAGATAAAGAAAATTGGCTCGATATTGCTCTTGAAACATTCTTGGAGATAATCGAAAAAAATGATAAAGCAAAGCTGGACAAAAAACTTTTAAATAGTTTAAAACGAATATCGACACACGAAAAACGTGCTTCGGATAAAATATTTACGATTGTTGATGAAATAGTCAAAAACTATGACCCTCTGCAATCTGAAGGTACGACAAAATTAAAAGTGTCTTTGGCAATTAAGCTTGCTCAAGAAATTCAGCTCGATGCTGAGGAAATCGACAAAATTAAACTTGCAGTATTGTTGTATGATTTGGGCAATTTGCTTTTGCCTGATGACATATTGCTCAAGCCTGGTCCTCTTAATGACAAAGAGAAAAAGCTTGTTTGCGAACATCCGACAATGGCCGTGAAGCAAATTTTGAAACCGACACAAAAAGTGGATGAAATTTTGCCTATGATACAATCGCATCACGAAAGATGGGATGGACAAGGCTACCCTCACAAGCTTTCAGGTGAAAGTATTCCTATCGGTGCTCGAATTATTGTTATTGTTGATGCTTATTTTGCGTTGATTTCAGACAGACCATATCGTTTGGCTTATACAAAAAAAGAGGCTTTAGAAATCCTTATGGCTGGTGCAAATACCCAATGGGACGGACGTTTGGTCGAAATTTTTGTTCAGATTCTTCAAAGAGAAGAATAATGAGTAATATTAAAGTTCAAACCTTGATTGATGCTCTCTGGAATTGGTTTTCCACCAAAAAAGACAGGTCTGTAGTTAAAGATACTTCTAAAATCTCTAAAGTGAAATTCGATTGTTTTTTTGACAGCAGTATTTCTGATCCTTTGTCGTTTAGTCTTTTTAGCTTGTCTGATAAAGGTGAGTTAGAGATTGATGATGTTCAAAAATTAGCAGATTCAGATGCTGCATATTTTTTGTTTCTAAATCCAAAAACAGGGTGGATGGTCGCAGTCAAAAATACTCAAGAAAATCTTAAAAAACTTATCAAAAAAGAACCTATTCAAAATTTGAAGATTAAAGTGATTAATTAAAAAATCTTCGCAAATTGAATTACAAAACCTGATTTCCCACACTGTGAGCTGTTTGGTATTTGGTAGCCAGCGTATAATGTTTTATCCTTAGGATAAGCATAGCTTACGCCTGTAATAAGGAACCCTGCAAAATGCTCGCTGCCTGAGAACCAGTCAGAAATCAAAGTTAATCTTTTAGTAACGGGCTGTTCAATTGCTCCTATGAATACTGCCTGGTTTGTCCCGAAAACTTGTTTTGTGCCATAGCTGACACCGCCTGTTAGTCTTGTATTAACCTTTGGCACCCTCCCACTTAGGTGTCCGTACGTCCAATTACCTGCTCCTTGCCCTTCAAGTGAGCTTAGAACTTCTGAGCCGAGTGTAAATTTATATTCTCTTTTTGGGTATTTATCTTTTAGTCCTGCAATGGGCATTGCTGATTTGAAACCTGTTCCTAGCGTAATATTATTTGTAGCAGGAGCTCCTACATTGAATAAAGTTGCAGTTATTTCAGTATTATGACCTATCCCGTAAGAAGCATATGTTGAACCTAAGAAGAAAGGTCCCGGCTGCCAAGCTCTAAATTGAGCTTCTTGCTGCAAAAAAATGTGTTTATTTTCTGTAACATCAGCACTTGGTACGTTGAATACAGTTTGTTGTGCATACACTGCATTAAAAAAGCTTGAAAACACAATCAGAATAGTTACGAAAAAACGTTTTTTTATCATTTAGCTATTTTTCTCTTTTTGATATTTTATAGGAGTATTTTAATATAAAAAATATAAAATAGGAGTTTTTTGATTTTATGCCAAAAATTTAGGGCTTGACACAAAATACGCCTTGAATGTAAGCTGTAATAATATAAAGAGGCAAAAATATGTGTAGAATAGGTGCTATAAAATCCAAAAAGTATTTACACCCTTCAATCGCCCTGAAACTTATGCGTTCGCAGCAAAAAGGTCATGACAATTCCGGGTTCGCTTTTGTAATGCAAGATTTGGGCGGAATTTTTGAGTCTTACAAGGACCTTCCGACTTTGTCCATGGCGGCGACTGTTGAAGGTACAAGGCGTGCAGAGGATATTCTTCATTCTTTAGGGTTTACAAGGGTTTTGCAGTGGTCGCCTGATATTAATCCGCAAAAAGGTCTGAAAATCGATGCTATGCCGAATTATATATTTGAGGTTTTCAAGTATCCCAAAAGCCATAAATATGCAACAAAAGAAGAAAAAGAAGAGCTTTTGGTCGAGACCTGCCTTCTTCTAAGACGAGAACTGGACAAAGATGAACAAGGTTTCATTTATTCATTTTGGCCGGATGTTTTGACCCTGAAAGAAATCGGGAATCCAAGAGATATTGGGACTTATTTTGGTCTTTGGGACGAAAATAGCGAGCTTTGCGCCAAGGTAATTACTGCTCAATGCAGGCAAAATACAAATTATGATATTGTAAGATATGCCGCACATCCATTCTTTTTAGAAGGTTATACAGTTTTGGTCAATGGTGAAAATACTTTTTTTGAAAAAAACAGAATGTTCCAGAAGGGACTTTATAAAGGTTATATAGGCTTTGAAGCCGATTCTCAATGTTTTTTGTATACTTTGCACTACATTCATAAGATTTTGAAATGGCCTATTGAATATTTTAAACATACAATTACGCCGTTGCCCTTTGAAGAAATTGAAAAAAGAGATGACAAAGATGTTTTACTTCGCATAAAAGCGTCTTTGGGTCATTTGGAAATTAACGGGCCTAATACAATCTTGGGTGTAAGCCCAGATGGTGATTTGATGTGCGTTTGTGATTCCAAAAAACTCCGACCGATTATGATTGGACAAGATGAAGATACTGTAATTATGACCTCTGAAGTTACGGGTATTAATGATTTGATGCCAAATCGTGATGTTTCTAAGGATATTTATCCACATGAAAAAGAAATGATTTTAGTCGAAAAAGATTTAACGGTGACAAGATGGCAGCAGTAAAAGTTAACGAGCTACATATGGATGATTTACCTTGGCTCATTGAATATGATGAACAAAAATGTATTCAATGCGGTAAATGTACAGCGGTTTGTTCTTTTAATTCAATCGAACCTAAAATAGAAAAACGTAAAAAAGAAAGTTCTATAGCCCAAAAATCATCTTTTGAAAAAGTTGTGGTTATAAAACAGGTGGTTTCGCACAAAAACCATTGCAAAGGCTGTGGAATGTGCGCTTATGTTTGCCCTAATGGCGCAATCAAGCCAGTCCGAAATGAAGAAGACAGATATGCCCTCAGATATCGTGCAGATATTGGCGATTCGCTCAAAAAAGGCGGACGTTCAAACCTTAATACAGAAGGAAGAACCCTAGACAAAATCAAAATCGGGCGTATTTCTCAAATGACCGACCCGTCTTTAGATGCTTTGCGTCATACTTTTGAGCTTCGGACACCTTTTGGAAGAGTTTTATCAGCAGATAAACTTCAGTTTGACATCAATGACGGTAAAATGAACCTTCAATCAACTCCTTTGCCTCCAAATCAATGGATTTATCCCATTATGATGGGTGATATGTCAATAGGGGCAATCTCTTGGAGAATGTGGGAGGCTATGGCAATAGCTACTGCTTATCTCAATGAGGTTATGGGTATTCCAATCAGAATGTGTACAGGCGAAGGCGGTGTACCTGTAAGACTTTTGAAATCAAGATATTTGAAGTATATGATTTTACAAATTGCTTCAGGACATTTCGGGTGGAATAGAATTATTCAGGCAATGCCAGAAATGGTAGAAGACCCTGCAGGCATTCTTATCAAAATAGGTCAAGGTGCAAAACCCGGTGACGGTGGGCTTCTAATGGCAAACAAAGTAGCTCGTTATATTCAAGAAATCAGAGGCGTTCCAAAAGCTGATTTGCTTAGTCCTCCAACACATCAAGGTTTATATTCAATCGAGGAAAGTGTCCAAAAAATGTTTCTTTCTTTGAATTCGGCATTCAAATTTAGAGTGCCTGTCGCAATAAAAGTTGCAGCTTCTGTTACAAGCGTTTCTGTCTATAACAATCTACTTAGAGACCCCTATAACATAGTGGGCGGATTTTTCTTGGACGGTTTGGCGGCTGGAACAGGTGCAGCACACGAGATTTCGCTTGATCATACAGGTCATCCGATTGTATCAAAAGTCAGAGATTGTTATCTTGCAGCTGTACATCAAGGCAGACAAGGCGAAATACCTCTTTTTGCAGGCGGCGGACTTGGTAAAAGCGGAAGCCTTGCAGCGGATGCTTTTAAGCTGATTTGCTTGGGTGCAAATGGTGTATTTACAGGCAGATTACTCTTGCAAATAGCAGGATGTATAGGAAATGATTCAGGTAAATGTAATGCATGTAATAGTGGTTTATGCCCTTCAGGCATTGCGACTCAAGATTTGTGTTTAACCAAAAGGCTTGATATAGACGAAGTTGCACAGAATTTGGTAAATTATTTTGTCGCCACAGATATAGAACTCAAAAAACTTATGGCTCCGATAGGCAATTCTTCTTTGCCTGTAGGGCGTTCAGATGCATTGATTAGCGTTGATAAAAACATATCGACAAGATTAGATATTCAACATATATGTTAGGTGAAAATGGATAAAAATTTCAAAATACAGACTTTAGAAGACAATAAAAGGCTCTCAACACAAGAGCTTCTTCAGATTATTTATCAAAAAATCGAAGAAGGTTATAGAGATTTTGAAATTGATGCTTGTGGACAGCACAATATAGGCGGCTCTGTTTGGTCAAAAGATTTTGAAAAATTGACTTTTAAAGTCAAAAACCCAGGGCAAAGAGTAGGTGCAATGGCAATGAAGGGAACTAAAATCATTGTCGAAGGCTCTGCCCCTGCCGATGTCGGCTGGCTAAATTCGGGTGCAGAAATTATTGTAAAAGGTGATGGTGGCGATACAACTGCACATTGTGCAGCCGGTGGAAAGATTTATATTGCAGGCAGGACTGGAACTCGTTCAGGTGCAATGATGAAGCACGATCCGAAGTTTAACCCGCCGCAATTTTGGGTGCTTAAAAATACAGGCTCATTCAGTTTTGAATTTATGGGTGGCGGAATTGCCGTAATTTGCGGCTATGGATGCGAAAATCTCGAATCTGTTTTGGGCGAACGTTCTTGCGTTGGAATGGTTGGCGGGACGATTTATTTCAGAGGGAATCACAAAAATATCGCAGATTGTGTAGAAGTCTCATCACTAGAAGCTTCTGATGAAGAGTTTTTGACTGCAGGATTGAAAAAATTTCTTGCAGAAATAGATAAAGAAGCAATTCAAGACGAGTTAAAAGATTTTTCTCAATGGAAAAAAATTGTTCCAAATAAAAATTCTAATAATAAAAATTTGCCTTCTATGAAAGAATTTCGAAATACGCAATGGGTTGAAGGTGGAATTTTTGGTGATTTTATCGAAGATGATTTCCAAGTTTATGATTTGGCAACAACAGGAGATGGACGCCTAAATATACCTATTTGGGATAAAGCAAATTGTTGCGATTGTAAAATTTGCTTAAACAATTGCCCTCAAAAAGCTATTTCTGCAGAAGAAAAAATTTATACATCAGACCCAAGTAAATGTATCGGATGTTCAATCTGTAAAAGCGTTTGCCCACAGTCAAGCTGGCAAATGCAAAGCAACATAAGGGAAATAAGCTGATTATTTTTTTGTAAATATACCCAACTGGGCAATTTTATAATATTTTCTTTCGGATATACATGAATATATATGGAGTTAAATGGCATATTTATGTCAAAAACACAAAAAGTCATTCTGAAACAAGTTCAGAATGACGAACAAGTAAAATCAACTATTTCAGCCAATTAGCAATTCAGGCTAATAAGTAAAGGTATAAGGATGTTAAATAAAAAAATAGTAAAAAAAATAATTTTTGTGGCCATGGCTATTTTTATTATAGGGTTATTTACTATTTATAATCGTGGATTGAGTTATTATGAAATCTTTTTAAGTGTTTTTATTTTTATTTTGTTATTATCGAGGTATCCCAAAAATAAAGAATTAAGTGATTTATTATTTAAAAAAAATAATAATGAATTATTGGGAGAGTTTTTCAAATATTCTCCGGATGCTGTTTTTTTGAAAGATTGTAATTCGAAATACATTTCTTGTAATGATGTTTTTTTCAAAATGCTTGCTGTTAAGCCTGAAGAGGTTATTAATAAAAATGATTGTGATTTTTTAGAACCCGAACTTGCGAAAAGAGCTTTTGCTTATGACAGATTAATTATTCAAAACAGAGAAACTACTAATTATGATATAACTCATATTGTATATAATGGAGAGTCAAAAATCTTCAATATGATTAAGTCGCCATTAATAAAGAATGGCGAAGTTGTGGGAATTCTTGGAATTGCCAGAGATATTACATTTGAAAGAAATCTGAAAACAGCTCTTGAAGAAAAACAGACACAAATCACTTCTATTTTGGAAAATATGCCATTTTTTGTTTGCATGAAGGATATTAACGGAAAAATTGTTCGTGCCAATAAAAAAAGTATCGAATTACATGGATTAGAAGCTGAAGCTATGATTGGATTGGATTCTAGAGATTTGTTCGTTTCTGAAATATCCGAACAGTTTTTAGAAGATGATAAAAGGGTGCTTGAGAATAAAGAAACAATCAAAAGAGAAGTCCATATGGAAACTCCATCAGGACCGAAATGGACAGAAGTCATAAAAAGTCCTATTGTAGATGATGATGGAGTTGTTCAAGGAATAGTTATTGTTCATAAAGATATTGAAGTGTTTAAAGAGATAGAAGCTCAAAAAGAAACTTTTGTCGCCACATTAACTCATGATTTGAAAGTCCCTACAATTGCTCAAATAAAGGCATTGGAACTTTTACTTAATGGTTCTGCGGGGGAGATTTCAAAATATCAAGATGATATCCTTGGTCAAATTTTGAATTCCTGCAGATATATGCTTAATATGATTTCGACTTTACTTTCAACATATCGTTATGAAGACGGAATCAAAAAAATAAATTACGAAGAATTTAATTTTGTTGCTTTGGTCAGCGAATGTTGTAATGAAATTACCTGCCTCGCAAAAGAAAAAGAGCAAAAATTAATAATTAAAAATGATTTGGTTAAGGAATTTATTTGTGCGGATAAATTGGAAATCAAAAGGGTTATCACTAATTTAATTTCGAACGCTATTTCTTATTCTCTTGAAAATTCTCAAATAGAAATATCAATGGAAGAAGCAGATAATGAACTTGTGTTTCTTGTCAACAGCCATAATAAACTAATACCTCAGCATCAACTTGAAAAAGTGTTTAATAAATATGTGTCTAATTCTTCAAAATTTCAACAACCCGGTATAGGATTGGGGCTATATTTGACTAAACAAATTATAATTGCTCATAATGGAGAAGTTATTGCTCAAAGTGATGAGGTGAATGGGAACACTTTTGGTTTCAGGCTTCCTCAAAAAAGTCTTGAGGATATTCTTATTGAAGATTTTTCAAATAAAAAAGAGAGCCTGGAATTTTAAGGCCCTCTTTTTTATAACTAGTTTGAAATGAAATTATTCTGTTATTTGCAACATGGGTCACAGCCACAACTTGGTGCACAGCATGGGCTGTTGCAAGAAGAAATTGGCATGTTTTGTACACGTTCTTTTTCCCAGAAATGTCTTTTAGGAATAACTACACATTTTGTAGGTCCACAAGCAGATGATGCACATTCACCAATTGCAGTAGGACATACAGGAGCTGCTCCGCCTGTCACACAAGGACAAGAAGTATAATATCCTGTACGTTTCAAGTTCCAAAAATGTTTCTTAGGAAGAGTAACGCTCTGGATTGAACAAGTTCCACCGCAAGGGTCACAAGAACAAGCACATGGAGATCCAATGCAAGGGTTGCAACTGTTGCAGCAAGCTGCATTTGCTAATGTCGCAGGCAGTGCCAATAATGTTAATAAGCCTATAGTGGCCAAAAATCTTTTCATTCTTTAATTCTCCTTTGTTAAAACCAATAAACTGAATTTTACTTTCATAGTATCAGTCATACACAAATTAACCTCATCCCCTATTAGGGTATAATTCGATAGGAATTTATTATCCTTTACTATCATTCTCTTTGACATAAAAAATCCCTGCCAAGCAACAAATGGCAGGGATTTAGGTTTTCAAAATTGTTTATAAAATTTTGATTACATTAACAGGACAACTTTTTGCTGCTTCTTTGCAGCAAGATTCGTTGCCTCTTACTTTATTTTCATTTACATGTACTCTGTCTGTAACTTTAAAAACATCGCTGCAAGTAGCTTCACATGCACCACAAGCAGTACAGCCTGGTAATATTTTAACTTTCATAATTTTTCTCCTTTTAATACATCTAACCCAAAATGTTAGACAATGGAATTATTCTCCAACCTGAAAATTAAAACATTCCCCTTTAGTACAAAATATATGCTCAATAGTATTGTTTTTATGCAATAAAAATATGTTCGCAAATTATTTAAAAAGTAATATTACAAACTATTAAGACTGATTTTGTAGCATAAACTCTTGTCCTGTAAGGATTTTGTAAACGAATCAAGACTAATCTGAATTTATATAACAAATTTTTTTGTTGAGAATGTTTAAAACAATCTGATTGATTAAAAAAGCCTAAAAAGGAAATAATTTAAAATGAGAATAGGACCAAAACTTATGGGGGTGATTGCAGGATCATTGCTTACTGTAGCCACACCTTCATTTGCACAAGCTATAAAAAAGAAAATAGTTCATCAAAAACCAAGATGGATGCAAGAGCTTGTCGAATACAAATTCCGTACTTTTCAAGGTGATCGATTAGATTTTATGGCAAATGGCAACTTGAAACCGAATTCTCGCACATTAGAATTAGGGTTTGGAGTTCCTAAAGTTATTACATTTAATAGAGTAAAATGTGCATGTTTGGGTCCAGGAGAAGAAATTGCAAGCTTAAATCTTGATTTTGCAGGTATAGCGTTCGAAAAAGATTATAAAGGTAAGCCTGTACCAAGTTTTACAACTTCTGCCGATGTTACAACAGCACCATTTTTAAAGGGAAAGCATTTTGATTTAAGAGCTTCAAATTTTTTCAAACTTATTGCCGGTGACAAGGTTCTTACTGGAATGGATACAACGAAATCTAATATCCCAGGAGAATATATATATGAAAATCATTCCGGCACAAAAAATTTGTTCGGACCGCTGCTAAATATTAATCTTGGTAGAAATAACGGTTTTCAAGCTAATGCAATGATTGGATTGGCTTCTGAAAGTGGAGAAAAAGCAGGGGTTGGTTTCAAGGCTGGTTTTATAAAACGTATTTTCAATAATTTTTTCGGATTTGGTAATGTACAAGGAACTATAGGGCGTAATAAAACTGAATTCCAAGCAGGGGCTGCTTATAGATTAAATCTTAAAAAAAGATAATTCCATAAAGTAATTTGAAAAAGGAGACAATTCAAAATGAGAGTAGGACCAAAACTTATAGGAGTAATAGCAGGATCATTGCTTACAATAACTGCACCTTCTTTTGCACAAAAAGCAGGCACTATGTCGCATAAAAAACAGCCGCATGCGAGAATTTTTGGTCATCAAATAAGAACATTTGAGGGCAAATGCATTGATTTTATGGGACAGTATAATCTACAACAAAGTTCTAAGTCTAATACATTGGGATTTGGGCTTGGAATACCTAAATTAGTAACTTTCAATGATATGGGCTGTCGTTCTTGCCAAGGCAAAGCATCTAAAGACCCAACAAGTATAAATTTGGACTTTGCAGGACTATTTTTAGAAAAAGATTTTTTAGGCAGAGTTAAAACAAGCTTTAAAGCTGGACTTGATATAACATCAGAACCATTTTTGGAATTGAAACGAAGAAGAGCTGATTTGAGATTGTCAAACTTCACAGAATTCACGATGGGTGAAAAAGTTCTTACAAGCTTGGATTCAACTAAACGTAACCCAGCTAATCCTTATGACACTGGCGAAATGACATTTAAAAATCCGTCCAAGATAAGAAATTTATTAGGACCTTTATTTACGGTTAATCCAGGTATAAATAAAGACTTTCAAGGCACTGCAATGGCAGGATTGGCTCTTGAAAGCGGACAAAAACCAGGACTTGGTTTTAAGGCAGGTATTGTACAGCGTTTTGTCGGCAAATTTTTCGGTTTTTGTAATGTAAAAGGAACTGTAGGGCGTAATAATACCGAAGTTCAAGCTGGAGCTTTATTTAGATTAAAATAAATATCCTGCACTTTTAAAGATAAAAAAATAAAGGGCAAAAAACCCTTCTGAATTTTTGTATTAAAAAATACGCTTGGCGCGATTCGAACGCGCGACCTATCCCTTAAAAGGGGAGTGCTCTACCAGCTGAGCTACAAGCGCATCTAGACTCCCTGTGACTTTGCCTTGCGGCTAGCCGTTTGTCTGTACAATTAAGATACCAATAACATAATTGTACGTCAACCGTTTTTTTGGAACTATCACAGGTAAGGGTTTTGCAAGACTATGGTCTGCTCCCTTTCAGGACCAACAGATATTATAGAAACAGGGCAGCCGATAAGTTTTTCAATTTCTTTGATATATTCTTTCGCTTGCTTTGGGAGCCCTTCAAAAGTTCTTATATCGGACAAAGGACTTATCCAACCCGGCATAGATTTGTAGATAGGTTCAAGATATTTATGAATTGCCACATTTGTTGGGTAGTTCTGATAAATAGTCCCGTCTCGTTTATCCTTGTATGCTGTGCAAATTTTTATTTCTTCAAAATTATCAAAAATATCCATTTTTGTAATCGCCATACCTGTTAGGCCATTGACCCATACTGCATATTTTGCCACAACAGCATCAAACCATCCGCAGCGTCTTTTTCGACCTGTTGTTGTTCCGTATTCATGTCCTATTTCGCAGATTTTTTCGCCGATTTCATCAAAAAGCTCTGTAATAAATGGACCTTCTCCGACTCTTGTTACATAAGCTTTTGAAATTCCAATAACATCTCTAATATGTACAGGTCCGACACCGCTTCCTACTGCTGCACCGCCACCGATTGGGTTTGAGCTTGTAACATAAGGATATGTGCCATAATCAATATCAAGCATAGTGCCTTGAGCACCTTCAAGAAGAATATTTTTGCCTGATTGAATATTTGTTTGAATAATTTCAAGAGCATCGAAACAAACAAAAGGCTTTAAAAGCTCTGCGTACTTGTTGCAATAATCCAAAATTTCATTTTTTGTGTATTGTTTCATCCCATAAATTTTGTCGAGAATTTTGTTTTTTTGGGGTAAAATTACATCTAATTTTGAACTCAAACTATCTTTATCATACAAATCTTCTACTCTGATACCAATTCTTGCCATTTTGTCTGTATAAGTCGGGCCGATACCTCGTTTTGTTGTGCCGATTTTGTTTTCTCCCAGAGAGTTTTCGCTGTAGCCATCAATATCTATGTGATACGGCATGGTGATGTGTGCAAGAGGGCTTATTTTCAGGTTTTTCGGTTCGATTCCTCTTGCAATCAGGTCGTTGATTTCTTTCATCAAAACTTCAGGATAAATCACACACCCTGCACCGATCATACAGGTTTTGCCTTCGTACAGGATTCCTGATGGGATAAGGTGAAATTTGTAAGTTTCACCGCCGACAACTACTGTATGTCCTGCATTACAGCCGCCTTGGTAGCGAATTATTAAATCTGTATATTCTGCCAATAAATCTGTAATTTTGGCTTTACCTTCGTCGCCCCATTGGGCTCCGACCACAACAACGCTTGGCATCATAAACTCCTTAAAATTCTATCTTTTCTATATTTTCTGCGAAAATCACCTCGATTACAATTGTTTTTTTAGCTATTTTTTCAAAATTTAATAGAATCCTGCTATAATCAAATTATGAAAAGTGGATTATACAAAAAAGTTTTGACCCAAATTCCCGAGGGAGTTTTGATATTAGATGCGGATTTCAATGTGATTTTTGCCAATGACTGGTTCAAAAATCTTATAAAAAAAGATGAAATCGAGGGCAAAATAAGTAATTTTATCGAAAATTATACTTATGAAACATCGGAAAAAGACTACATAATCAAAAAATTTGACACAATTGTAGATGACGAAAAAGTTGCAATTAAAGTTAATACAAAGAAAATTGACGATGGTTATGTGATTTTAGTCGCTCTTTTGAAAGAATGTATTTGTCTGGATGTTATTCATAATGATTTTATCAGCACAGTAAGCCATGAAATGCGCACACCTTTGACCAGTATGAAAGGCTTTGTTGATACAATTTTGACAGCCGGGGATAAGCTCGATTCTTCGCAAAAAGATAGGTTTCTAAAAATTGTAAAACAGCAAATAGAACGACTTACAAGACTTGTCGAAAATCTTTTGACAGTTTCGAGACTTGAGAACAGAAAAATAAAAGAAGTCTACAAATCAGTAGACATAGACGCTTTGCTCAAAGTTGTAATTGACGAAATCAAATCAAAACATAATTCTCACAAATTTGAAATTTCCGCACATAAGAATTTGTCCGAAATTTGGGCAGATTATGACAAAGTACATCAAATTTTGACCAATATCATAGATAATGCGGCGAAATATTCTTATCTGGAGACGAAAATCGAGATTTCACTCAAAAATTCTGCCGATAATGCTTTTGTCGAAATCGCTATAAAAGACTCAGGAGTCGGAATTCCAGCGCAGTATTTGGGTAAAATTTTCAGTAAATTTTTGCGCATCGATAACCCTTTGACCAGAGAAGTTCAAGGCACAGGGTTGGGGCTTTATATAACCAAAACCCTTATAGAATCTATGGGTGGAGAGATTTCTGTTAAATCAAAAGAGAATGAAGGCTCAGTGTTTAGCGTAAAATTCCCCGTGGCGACATCTGAAACTCAAGCCAAACAGAGGTTTTTGCAAAATGCAGTCAAATAATTTGAATATTTTGATTATTGATGAGAGAAAAGAATTGTCTTTTAAATACAAAAGACTTATTGAGCACAAATCCGCTTGCACCATAAGTATTCAGCACTCGAGTGAAAAAATATTTGATTATATTCAAAAATTCGAGCCAGATTTGATAATAATTTCTGACAGTATAAAGGAACCGGCCTATGAGCTTTGCTGTCAAATACGCACTCAAGTCAAAAATTACCGCCCTGTCGTAGTGGTTTTATCTAAGTCGAGTCATCTTGATGACAAATTACTTAATTTGAACCGCGGTGCGGATGATTTTATTTCGGAGCCAATCGAAAATGAGGAATTTACTGCCAGAATACTTGCTCACCTCAGACGTAGTGAGGAAGAAGGTCTTAATCTGATTACTCATATTGCATCCTCAAAAAGTCTTTTTAGAATTCTCAAAAGGACTTTAAATGCTAATAATACTTGGGCTGCGATACTTGTCGATATTGATTATTTCAAGCAGTATCGTGAAATATACGGTGATTTGGCAGCAAATAAAATGCTTCAGACGTACAGCGCTATAATAAAGACTACTCTTGATGAAAGAGATATTTTGACTCATCTTGATGATGACAATTTTGTCGTTATCACAAACCCTGAGCAGGCACAAAAAATTGCAAATCTGCTAAAATTCGCTTTTGATAAGGTTTCAAACCGTTTTTATACGCAAGAAGATGCGCAAAAAGGTTATATCAGTCTTTTTTCTGATGCGACAGCAGGCAGGCGAATTCCTTTGGTATCAACCAGTATCGGCATAATCAGCAATGAGCATCGCAGATACAGCAATTCTCAAGATATTTTGTGTCTTTTACTGACAACTCATAAACTCGCCAAAGCTCAAGTTGGGTCTTATATTGTCCAAGATACTTTGCAACTTTCAGGTACTGATGCGGTCAATATAACACCAAAAAATAAAATTCTTATTATCGAAAAAGACGCGGCGATGGCGTATTTGATTTCTACAACCCTTGAAATGCAAGGCTATCAGACCCAAGCAATCAGCAACT
>CAYUHE010000024.1:25896-27885 GCA_964444415.1 uncultured Gammaproteobacteria bacterium | reverse complement strand
TGCTTGCCTCTCAAGGCTATATTTTACAAGAGAAACAGATTTATGTAAACAAATATTAACAAAACAAAATATAAATCAAGCCAATTTAGCAATTTATTTCATTAAACAGTTTTTATATATACATAAGATATACTGAGAGATATACAAAGAGAGAACCCCCCCAAAAAAACCATACATTTTGCTTATGCGGATAGTTTACGCATAGAAAACTTATTAGTAGAGATGAATAGGAATTAGAGAGAAAAAAATGTCAACAGCTTTATCATTTAAGGCGACTAGTTCGTCTGGAAATTTTTCAAATAGTGGACAAAACCAGTATCGACCCGTACGAAGAAGGAGAGAGACTGAAGAATCCAATATATTAGAGTTTGCTAATTTTGCCAAATCAGACAGGCGAATGGTTTTTGAAAAGAGCAAAGACCCTACATATATTGCCTTTGAGCATATTGACAGTTTGCCTTTGCATAAGGTTATAACGGAGATGACCAAAGAGACGATAAAAGATATTCAAAAACTAGATCTGGGTTCGACCCTTCGAACTTCGCTTAGCACTTTGATGCAAAGGCGATAAAGAAAAGTTTTTTAAAAATTTATATTTCTACTTAAAGTTTAATGCAAAATTTTTCACCCCTGATTTTCAGGGGTTTTTTCTTGATTAATTTTAGACAAAACGCCTTGTCTTATTTCAATAGCGTCCACTCCGAGATTGTTCAAAACTTTCATTGCAATGCAGTCTTTAAGTTTTATTATGGCTAGTAAGATATGTTCCGATTCAATTTTAGGCTTTTTGTATTTTTTCGCTTCAATCCATGCCATTTCGAGGAGTCTTTTGGCACGTGTAGTGTAATAAATTTCATTTGCTTCATATTCTGAACCAAAACCCAGTATTTTTTCGATTTCAAGGCGCACATCTTTTATGGTTACGCCAAGTTCTGATAATACAATTGCTCCGATTCCTGAGCCTTCCTCTAGGGTTCCAAGCAAAATAAGCTCTGTCCCCAAAAGCTGGTGGGCAAGGCGTCTAGCCTCTTCTTTTGCAAGGCTTAAAATAGTAAACGTAGTCGGTTTTTGTTTTTCTATCGGTTTTATTATTTTTTCAAAAAGGGTTTCTATATCTGGCCTGATATGTTTGATTGTTTCATAGGCCAGACCACTTTTTTCCGTTAGAATGCCGAGCATGATATGTTCAGGTAAAAGTGCTGTTGAGCCAAGTTCTTTGGCATATTCATAAGCACGATTTAGTACATTATAAAGTTTTGGCGTACAAAAAATATTTTTATCAATAAATTCATTTTTTCTGCTGAGATGCTTTGTCAGTTCAGAGTTTATTTTCTCCAAAGTAAGTTTTTCTTGGGCTAAAAATTCACCCATATTGCTTTTTTCTAAAATAGCTTGCAAAACCTGTTCTGTACCAAGTGCTTCGAGGTTTTTGTCATTCATTTTTTCTAAAGCTGCATTCATGATGTCAGCGACTTGTGCCTCATTAAAAATACTTGGGATAGAAAAATAATTTTCTTTTTCAACCTTGACTCCTTCAGGATGTTTGAGGCTGGTTGTCTTTTTTTCTACAATTCTTTTTAAGGTGGATTTAATTCTTGAAATATCAATATTGTGATTTTCAAAAACTTTAAGGATGTCTTTATCTTCAGTTAAAACCAAAAACATATGTTCAGGCCCGATATAGTTTGTTCCAAGAGCTCTTGAAACAGTCCAAGAACCGTCTAAAATGTCTCTGACTTGTGTGCTGAAGGGCATAATTTCAGGGGGGGTTTTTGTTTCGTGATTTTTTAGTATTTTTTTTATGTCGTCAACAAAAATATCCGGGTCAATTTTGGTAACTTTTAAAACACGGGCCAAAATACCAGTTTTTAAAGTGGCGATGCCTAAGAAAAGATGTAGTGGGCAAAGTTTGTTATGCCCAAAAGTTTTAGCTATATCTTGCGATGTAACCATTGCATTTATTGATTTTTCTGTAAAACGTTCAAGCAT
>CAYUHE010000024.1:0-25796 GCA_964444415.1 uncultured Gammaproteobacteria bacterium | reverse complement strand
TTGTCGGAAAAGGGACTTGAACCCTCACAGATTTCTCCACACGCCCCTCAAGCGTGCGCGTCTACCGTTCCGCCACTCCGACATGGATTGATTACATTATCTTAATTCGATAAGACCCCTAAGTCAATACAAAATGGGATATAGAGAAGCTTTATATCCCGAGATTTAATCTTGCACCGGGGTCATGTTTTTGGACATAAGGAAGCATTTTGTGTTCAAGAACTATGTTGTTTCCAATGACAAAACATTCTTTGTCTCCATTAAAAAATATTGTCGCAAATTCATTTGGCCCAATAATATCGCCTTCTCTTAAAAAATTTGCAGTTGCAGCTTGTTTATCGACGGTATCATGTTTTTTTAAAAAATCTGTTGTTTCAATATTATCAAAACCTGCTTTTTCAAGTTTTTTTGCTATTTTGTACCCGAATTTCCTAGAATTTTCGGATAATTTTATTGCTCCAAAATTTGGTGATGTCGTATTATTTACTCGCATAAATTTCTTTCTATATTCGGTATTGTTTTCAAGTTTAAGTCTTTAAAGAATTTTTTTGAACCTTTTTTGTGGTATTTTTAAGTTATGTGAACGTGAAATGTTTTAAATCCGGAGCGGAGTAAATGATAAAAGAAGATTTGAGCAATCTGGCAAAGGCTTACAGTCCAAGTGAAACTGAGTCCGAAATTTATAAATTTTGGGAAGAAAACGAGCTTTTTAAAGCTGATGCGACTTCAAATAAAGAACCATATTCGATAGTTATACCACCACCAAATGTCACAGGTGTTTTACATATGGGGCATGCTCTTGACGGAACTTTGCAAGATATTCTTATTCGTTATCACAGAATGGCGGGATATGAGGCTCTTTGGCTTCCAGGGGCCGATCATGCCGGCATCGCAACGCAAAATGTTGTAGAAAAAAAGCTCAGGGAAGAAGGCAAAAGCCGTTTTGACCTTGGCAGAGAAGAATTTTTGAGGATTACTTGGGACTGGGCGAATGACCACAGAGATAAGATTTTGACTCAATTCAAGCGTTTAGGGGCCTCTTTTGACAGATCAAGAGAGCGTTTTACCCTTGATGAAGGTTGCTCCAAAGCTGTAAAAGAAGTTTTTGTGTCTCTTTATAATAAAGACCTGATTTATAAAGGCGCATATATCGTAAATTGGTGTCCACGCTGTCAGAGTGCTATTTCTGATATTGAAACAGAATATCAGACAGAACAAGGGCATTTGTGGGAGATTTCTTATCCTATAAAAAATCAAGTAGGTGCAATTGTCATCGCTACAACTCGCCCAGAGACGATGTTTGGTGATGTTGCAATAGCTGTTAATCCAAATGATTATAAATATAAAGAATTAATAGGCAAAACAGTTTGTATTCCGCTTACAGGACGTGAAATCCCTATTATTGCGGATGATTATGTTGACACTAGTTTTGGGACTGGGGCTTTAAAGATTACTCCTGCGCACGACCCTAATGATTATGAAGTCGGTAAACGCCATGGTCTAAAACCATTATGGATTATGGATAACAAAGGTCATATGGTAGACAATGACCTTGTGCCTGAACCGATTCGAGGGCTGGATAGATATGAAGCCCGTAAAAAAGCTATTGAATTTTTAAGCCAGCAAGGATCTTTGGTCAGAATTCGTGACCATGAACACAACGTAGGGCATTGCCAGCGTTGCGACAGCACGATTGAGCCTTATTTGTCAGAGCAGTGGTTTGTACGCATGGAACCTCTTGCAAAGCGTCCGATAGAGGCTCTGGATAAAGGGGAATTGAAATTTATTCCTGAAAGATGGACAAAAATTTATCTTGATTGGATGACAAATATTCGTGATTGGTGCATTTCTCGTCAGCTTTGGTGGGGGCATCAAATTCCTGCATATTATTGCCATCGCTGCGGGAAAATGGTTGTTTCTGTTGATTATCCTAAGAATTGTCCTGATTGTGCCTGTGAGCAATTTACTCAAGATTCAGATGTTCTTGATACTTGGTTTTCATCAGGACTGTGGCCGTTTTCAACTATGGGCTGGCCTGATAAAGAATCAGCGGATTTCAAAAAATTCTATCCGACAACAACACTTGTTACAGGGTTTGATATTATCTTTTTTTGGGTGGCAAGAATGGTCACAATGGGCTATGAATTTACAGACAAATCGCCATTTTCGACGGTTTTCATCCATGGTTTGATAAGAGATGAGCATGGTCAAAAAATGAGCAAATCAAAAGGCAATACGATTGATCCTGTCGAAATTATAGATAAATATGGTTCAGACGCTCTTAGATTTACCCTTACAAGCCTTTTGACATACGGATCTCAAGACATCAAAGTTTCTGATGAAAGATTTGAATTCGGCAGAAATTTTGCCAACAAAATCTGGAACGCCTCAAGATTTGTTTTGATGAATATTGATGGAGTTGATGAAAAGAAAATCGACTTAAAAGCCTTGACTTTAGCGGATAAGTGGATTTTACATAAGTTAAATGAAACAGCTTTTGAAGCAAATGAAAATATAAAAAACTATCGTGTTGGCGAAGTTGCACATATTTTGTATGATTTTTTCTGGAACAGCTATTGCGATTGGTATGTAGAGATTGCAAAAGTTCAGCTTCAAGGCGAGCAAAAGGCGAATACTCAAAGGGTTTTAAGATATGTTTTGGAGCGTACTTTGAGACTTCTTCACCCTATAATGCCTCATATTACAGAAAAAATCTGGCAAATAATCCCTGGAGAGACCTATAAAGACGGGCAAAAAGCACTTATGAAAAGTGATTATCCAAAATTTGATGCTGATTTTGAGAATAAAGAAGTTGAAAACCAAATGACGTTTGTTTTTGAAGTTATAAAATCCATCAGAAATATTCGTCAAAGTTTGAATATAGTTCCATCGACTGAAATAGGAGTTGAGGCATATTCTGAAAGTGGCGAAACACAGATTATTGCGGCAACTCAAGATTATATCAAACGTTTGGCGAGAGTATCAGGCATCAAAATAAATTCTACAAAAGAAGTCCCGAGCCAAAGTGCCACAGCTGTTGTAAGCAATACCAATCTCTTTGTTCCGCTTGCAGGGCTTATTAATATTGATGAAGAAATTTCAAAACAAAAGAAAAAACTTGAAAAACTTAATCAAGAAGCGCAAAGTCTTAATGGCAGATTGGGCAATAAAAAATTCGTTGATAATGCTCCTGAAAGTGTTTTGGTTCAAACCAAAGAGAGATTGTCTGAAATTGAAATACAATCAAAAGCTATTGATGAATTATTGATTTCTTTAGGCTAAAAATATTAGAAAAAAACATTATCTACGTTAAAAAAACGATGGTCTAAACCACTCTAGACCTTTATAAATTCATCCTATGGAGGATGTTTAAAATAGCAGAGCCTCTATAATAAATTTAGGAAATTTGATTTGGAGTTTTTAATTCGATGAATTTAAATGAGGAATGTCTACTGCATTTTTTGAAAAACCCGGAAGGTTTAGATGAAACATTAGAACAATTGAAAAAATATTTATTTGTGAAAGATAATATTAATATGGAGTTTTTGTTTCGTAAAAATATTAAGGAGAGTTTATAATTGGAAACTGCTCAAAGTTTTTTAGAAGAAAATTTAAGTTACATAAGAAGATATCACAATAGAATAGATGCAGATTTAAATATAGAAGTTGATGTCAATGATTTCAATTTTGAAAATTCTAGTGCAGGAGACCCGGTTTTATATTATCGAGGGCTTGCTCTCAATAATATAGATGACCCTGTGGCAGAGGCTCAAGAGCTTGTAAAAAAAATATTAGACCAAGACAACGAAGATGCGATACATATTCTTATAGGCATGGGGACAGGTTATGAGTTTAAAGTTTTTGCCCAAAATTTATTAGGTAAAGTGATATTGCTTGAATTGAGAGCCGAAATTCTCAAATTTATTTTAGAGCTAGTTGATTTTTCGGATGAACTTCGTTCGCAACATGTATGTATCACTACTACAACCTCTCAATTAATAGAAGCATTTTCAACAGTTTATACAAAAGATTGCAATATAACTTTTAATATTATTAAAGGGTATAAGCAAGTTGCACCTAATTTGACTGATGAAATAAAAAAACTTATAGAAACCATTATCCCTGAAGAATACACAGGAGGTTCTTTAAAATTAAATATAGGTCCTGGAAAGTGGTTTGAAAAGGGCTGGAAAAGGCTTGATTGCTATACTAATTTGACTAATTTCAACATTGATTTAAGAAAAATGACACATTTGCCTTTGCGAGATGATGTTTTGGAAAAAGTTTTTTCTTCTCATTGTATCGAACATATTGAAGATGAGCATTTGGACATTTTGATAAAAGAACTATACCGCACTATGCAGCCCGGTGGAATATTAAGATTCAGCTGCCCTGATGCAGATCAGGCGCTTGAGGCTTATAGAGCAGGCAATAAAGCTTGGTTTTTTTGGGTTGTTCAAGACTCTATGGAAAAAATGTTAATGAATACTTTTGTAAGCTATGAGCAAGGCGGACCTAAAGTCCCTGATGAAATTGTTAAGGAAAAATTTGAAACTCTTGAGAAAGAAGAATTCCTCCGCTGGTGTATTTCTCAGGTAGACAGAAATAGACCTTATATTGCACATATAAACGCTCATTATTTTGATAAACTTTATAAAAAATTAGATGCTGCAGGCTTTGTAAATATAAAAAGAAGTACATATAGGGGTTCTGAGGACGAAGAACTTAGAGGCGAGATGTTTGATTTGTATCCTGACTTCAGTTTGTATGTTGAATGCAGGAAGCCAGGCGGTTTGCCTAATTCATAAATTATTTTTTAAAAATCGTATTTTAGGGATTTTATAGTGTTTAAAAATGGGCAAAAAATTATTTATGCAAAAACTTTTACAAGTCTTGAGGCAGGTCCAATTCCTCTTGCTGCAAAAGGAGTGATTATTAAGTGTATTGAAGATGAAATGCTTGTCGATTTTTTTGAATATGGCAAAGCAATTGTCGTACCGAGTTGCCTACAGCTAGATGAATAGTTTATACTAATTAAGTAGAGTTTTGGCGAGTTTTGAATGAAAAAGAATTTTTTATATAGTTTTTACATTGCTGTTTTTGTCGGGGTGTTGTTTTTGTTATTCTCAATGCCTGTATTTAAAGGGATTTTGTTCGCTTTTGAATTGAAAAGTTATGATTTGAGGCAAAATATCAATCTTAAACAAAAACTTGTAAACCCAAATATTGTAATTTTGGCAATTGATGATAATAGTTTAGAAATTTTAGAAAAAAAATACGGCTCTTGGCCTTGGAATAGGCAGGCTTATGTTGATGCGATAAATACTTTGAATAAATTTGGGGCAAGACAAATTATTCTGGATTTGATGTTTGTCAGCCGTTCTAAGAACATGCCTTCAGATTATAACTTGATTCAAACCGTCAACCAGAACAAAAATGTTTTTGTCGGGATGAATCTTGATAACAGGGAAGATATAAATACAAAGCCTATGCCCGCTGACTTGGCTTCTGATGTTATTGACAAAAGCTCTATACAATTCCCGACATATACAAATTATCGGCCGATTTTAAGAGAAATAATGACAGGCTCTAAAAATGTCGGAATGCTTAATTGCCAAAGAGATTTTGACGGAATTTCTCGAACTACGCCGAGTTTTTTGAAATATAAAGGAAAATATTATCCTTATTTAGGGCTTATGGCGAGTGCGGATTATTTTGGGGTCAATAATTATGAAATTAATGAAAAAAATGAGCTCATTTTAAACAAAAATAATTATCCATTGCAAGAAAACGGTTCTATGATTTTGAATTGGTATGACGATAATTTCAAGGTCCTTCCTTTTTGGAAGCTTGAAAAAGCTAAAGATGAGTTAAAAGGCAAAATTGTTTTTATTGGCGTGACTGCTACTTCTATGTATGATATCAAAACAACACCTGTAAACCGTAATGCGGCTGGAATTGAGCTTCAAAGTACAATGCTGAATAATTTTTTGGATAATAATTTTATCAAAAAAACTTCTGATACTACAACTTTGATAACAGCAATTGTTTTATCTGTTATCATTGGGCTTTTCACGTTGCAGTCTTATACTGCTTTCGCTTCGTTATCTTTGTGCTTGGGGCTTTTAGGCGGTTATATTGTGGCTTCTATTTTTCTTTTAAATTATTTTAATCTTTGGGTGGATATGATTTTTGTAATTCTGGCAGTATTTTTGACCTTTGTTTTCTCATATGTTGTCAAATTTAAAAACAAGGCTAGAGATTTCGAACAAACTTACAAATTGGCCACCACTGATAGTATGACAGGGCTTTACAACCACAGATTTTTTCAAGAGCAAATGGTTATGCAAATTGAAAATGCAAAACGGTATGATGCAAAATTTTCTTTGCTTTTAATTGATATAGATTTTTTCAAAAAATTTAATGATAATTATGGGCATCAAGCTGGTGATGCGGTTTTAAAACAAGTGGCGGAGTTGCTTAAAAAATCTGTCAGAACATCAGATATTGTTGCAAGATATGGCGGTGAAGAAATGGCAATTATCTTGCCTAGCAATGATTTTGAGAATGCTTTTATTGCGGCGGAAAAAATTTGCAATAAAATTGCACAAACACCTTTCGCACTCAATTCAAAAGTTACAAAAAATGTAACGATAAGCCTTGGTGTGGCGACATTTCCTGATAATGGGCAAACGCCTGCTGAATTGATTGAATTTGCGGATAAAGGGCTTTATAAAGCCAAAGAAAATGGGCGTAATCAAGTCGGGCAAGTTTAGCGTTCAAAAGTTTTTTTGCATCGAGGGCATCTGATAGCAGTTCTGTCTGCTTTCATTCCACAAAAAGGGCATTGTTTATAAGTTATGCCTTTTTTTTCTTTGAAAGGTTTTGGGCGGTTTTTGAAGTAGTCAAATAATTTGCTTCCGCCAAATAATAAAATAATCGGCAAAAAGAAAAAATGCAGAAATTTTAATGTTAAAAAAATAAAAAACATTAAAACAAGTGAAATTAAACAACCTGTTAAATGAAAATTAATGAACATAATCCAATTTCTCCAAAACATCGCCTACTTTAATTTGGCTTCTTATATAAATGTTTCCAAATATTGCCCCCCATAGCCCAAAAACTTTTGTTTTTTCAAACAAAATTCCTTTTCCGCTAGTGCCTGTAGACACTATTATTTTAGTGCCTTTTTTGCCGACGACAGTACCTGCTTGGATGCCTTGTTTTATATCAATTATTTTGGATGAATTTACTTCCAAAAATACATTTTTATGTAAGAAAAAGCAATTTTGCCAAGGGTTTAAAGCTCTAATTTGATTATAAATTGTACTTGCTTCATTTTTCCAATCAATCAAAGTATCTTTGATTTGAATTTTGGGGTAATAAGTTGCCGCAGATTCTTTTTGTTTGAGAGGGAAAGTAGTACCTTCTGATAATCCCGCTAAAACCTCAGGGAGCAGTTGTCTTGCGGTATAAATACATTTGGAGCGAAGCATCCCTCCTGTATCATCGGGGTTAATATCTATGGTTTTTTGCATCAAAATAGGGCCTTCATCAAGCTCTTCATTCATCAGGTGGAATGTAATGCCTGATTGAGTTTCATCATGCCGAATAGTTTCTATATAAGGGTTTGGGCCTCTGTATTTTGGTAAAAGTGAAGGATGACAATTTATACAGGCTATCGAGGGGAGATCTATAATCCTTTTGTTTAGCATTTCACTCCAAGAGCCGACCAAAATGATATCAGGGCGAAGCTGTAGAGCTTTTCTAAAAAATTCATCGCTGTTGATGCTTTTGGCTTTGATTTCTCGGATTTTGAATTGTCGAATTAGAACCAAAAACTCTTCTGCATTAAAAATATCTTTAAAAAATCTTTTAAAAGGGTGCATTTTTATTGTGTTGTGGCGTATCACTCCGACAACTTTGTGCCCTGATTCCAATGCCCCTAGGAGCAATGAGGAAGCCATTTCGCCATATCCGATAAGAAGAATTCTCACGCTAGCACCTTTTTTGTCTATTAAAGTAATTATATCTTATTTTTAAAAAAGGGAACAGATTATTTAAGGGAGCTTTACTTATATTCCAAAAATAAATTTGTAAATTCAAAATCATCGTAATCTGTGTACAGAAATTGCGTCATATTTATTCCTGATGCGATTTTTACGGTATTTTCGGCGTTTTGTTTTATTAGATTTTTTGGGATTACAATTTTTTGGTTGTCACCGTTGACTTTTATGTCTGCGATTTTTTTGGAATTAAAAAATATTTCAACAGGAGAGCTGTAAGCATTGATTACATTGGTTTGCCCGAGTCCTTTGGCTTCTCTTGTATCCACCCCGATGATTGAGCCGAGGACCAAATTTACATCTTCCCCTAAATTAAGTTTTTTGATAAAAAAATCTTTTTGATAAAAAATTCCGACACTTTTCATCTTAAAATCCCCTGCATTCGCAGAGCTTGAGGAGAATGAATTATCTCCCAAGTGAAAAGAATCTTCCGATATTATGATTTTATTTGACGAGTTTTTGGAAATCTCAATTTTTAAGGGGACTTTTCCATATGACCTGACTGTTAAAGAAAATGGCTGATAGCCGGCTTTTTTGACAGACAAGATATAAGGCGGGGAGATATTTTTTGGCATTTCAAATTTCCCTGATTCGTCGCTTTGAGTGACAAAATCATTTGAGGGGATAGAAATTTGGGCATTTTCAACAGCATAGCCTGAAGCTTTGTCAGAAACGGTGTTCATTTTAAAAATTTCTTGCTTTTCAACCCCGCCATTGAGCTGAAAAGCTTCGGAGTACAAGGCTTTTGGTACAATGCATAAAAAACACAACAGTATAATGGCGACCACTCTCATCATATTTAGATTAAAGAGTGTTTTTTGAATTTATACATGCGAAAAGGGGACTAATTCGATTTGGGGGTCTTAAAATAAACCTTCTTCTTGATAAGCCCATGCGCTGTGATTGTGGATGCTTTCAAATGCTTCGCATTCAACTTCAAACCAGCTGACAATTTTTTTGTCGCGAAGTTTTATAATCACATCTCTGATTACATCTTCAACAAATTTGGGGTTTTGATAAGCTTTTTCGGTCACAAATTTTTCGTCTTCCCTTTTTAGTAAAGGATAAACAGGGCTTGAGCCGCAGGTTTCTATTATTTCAATCAAATCTTCAATCCAAATCATTTCTGATGAGGGGTAGCTTATTCTTACATGTACAATTGCTCTTTGATTGTGGGCGCCAAAGTCCGAGATTTCTTTGCTGCATGGGCAAAGAGTGGTTAATGGAACTTTAACACCAAGGATGAAGTTATAATTTTCTTCATCAATAATGCCTTCAAAAGAGCATTCATAGCCCATTGGGCAAACACTTTGGCTCACAGGGGCTGTTTTGTCTATAAAATATTTGAAATTGAATCTGATTTCAGCAGCTTTTGCTTCTAAGCGATGTAAAATATCTTTTAAGCAGCCTTCGATGTCGTGGCTTAAAAGGTTTTTTTGTCCCCATTCATTCAAAACTTCTATGAAGCGTGACATGTGGGTCCCTTTGTAATGTTTTGGCAAAGAAACACTCATTCTTGCTTTGGCTCTAACTACTTGGTCTTCAGCATTTTTTCTTTGAATGATTAGTGGGATTTCGACATCTTTAACGCCGACTTTTTGTATGTCAACGCCTCTAGTGTCTTTTAGATTTTGGATGTCTTTTAAGCTATTTTTCATTCTTAAATTTTAGCATGAAAAAGGAAACCTCTGCGCAAGCTAGAAAATTGAATTTTCAGCTTGCGCAGAGGTTGACCTTGTGGATGTGAGAAATGGCGGAAACGATTAGTTTTCGACATTTTGTGACTGGACGGCATGAAAAAAGGCGACGAAAAAATTTCATCACCTTTCATATTTTTCGGGTTAAGCCAAGTTTTTCTCGTATATCCGAGAGACTCCGCTTTTTAGTAATTCAAAGAATTAGCCGTTAGCCATTTCTTTGAATTTTTTGCCTGCAGCAAAAGTTGGAACTTTTTTGGCAGGGATATGGATTTCTTTCCCGTTTTGTGGGTTACGGCCCATTCTAGCTGCACGATGGCGTAATTCAAATGTTCCAAATCCTACCAATGTAACTTTTTTACCTTTAGAAATAGCCTTTTCGATAGATTCCAAGGTTAGATTGATAACTTCAGATGCAAGTTTTTGTGAAATTCTAATTTTTTTAGAGACTTCTTTCACTAAATCTTCTTTATTCATGGCAAAACCTCCGTTTTAAATTGCTACAAGTTAAATTATATCTGTTTTTAAAGGATTTCAAGCCTTCTAGGTGTCTAGACATTTATTGCCTATATGAATTAGTCCTGTTTACAAAAAAGCATATATAAATTCTTTTAGGTATAATCAAAATAACTTTAGATAACATAATAGGTGAAAAATGAAAATAAAGATTAAAAAACGCTATATCAGTGGATTGGTAAGTTTGGCGTTGCTTTTTTGGATTTTTCAAAAACTGGATTTCCAAGAAATTTTGGGCAATTTGAAGCATTTTAACGTCAAAATCCTTTTATTTAGCGTGCCTTTGTACTTTATAGGCTACGCAATTAGGGCAAAAAGGTGGAAAACTCTTATGTTAAGCTTGCCACATCTCCGCTCAATGACACTTATGGGGATTACCTTCATAGGCTATGCCATAAATTGTTTTATGCCTGCTCGAGCGGGGGATTTTTATCGTGCTCATTTGGCAGGGAGTTCTTTTGGGATTAGCCGAGTAAGTGTTGTAAGCTCGATTTTGCTTGAGCGAATTCTTGATGGCATGGTGGTTTTTGGATTTTTGCTATTTGTAATTGTATTTTTCTATCATCAGCCATGGCTTTATAAAGTTGCTTTTAGTGCGGGGGCATTTTTTATAGGAATTTTCGCTGTTATTTTTTGGCTTGTTAAATTCGGAAATATTGAGGCATTATTCAAAAAAATTACAGCATTATCTAAAAAATTCGGAGTTCCCAAAAAACTTATTAATGGAATGGAAAAATCTACAAAACATATTAAATCTTTTGTTGACGGTTTTGAGGTTTTGAATCAACCTAAGTGTTTAGCAGATTCTTTTTTGCTGACCATTGCTCTTTGGGGCGTTGAGGCTATATTTTTATTTACCATAATCAAAGGTTTTGGGCTTGGCTTAGGTTTTTCTGCGGCAGTATTTTTGCTTTGTTTGACGGTTTTCAGTTCAATGATACCGTCTCTATCAATACATACAGGGCCTTATCAATGTGCTTTTATCCTTGCTATGAGTGTGTTTGGAGTTGACAAAGAAATGGCGATTGCAATGGCATTTGTCACACAGTCAATAATAATAACTTTCTTGGCGATTACAGGTTTGTTTTATATGTTTAGATACCATATCAAACTCAAGCAAATTCAAGCAGAATTAGCCGAGCAAAAACTTCAAGAAGATATTGAAATCAAAGCTTAGCTATCTTATTAAAATCATTTGCTTGTTCAAAACTGTAAGCTGCTTGAATCATTCTCTCTTCTCTTAAAAGAGGGGCAATGATTTGCAGCCCTATGGGCATTCCTTGATTATCAAATCCGCAAGGCAAGCTCATTGCAGGCACGCCAGCCAAGTTTGATGTAATAGTGCAAATGTCCATTAAATACATAGCAAGCGGGTCATCGGTTTTTGAACCAATGTCAAAAGCTGTTGTAGGACAAGTCGGGGTTATCATCAAATCAGCTTTTTCAAATGCTTTTACGAAATCTTGTTTGATAAGAGTTCTGATTTGTTGAGCTTTTTTGTAATAAGCATCATAGTAGCCTGAGCTAAGCGCATAAGTCCCAAGCATAATACGGCGTTTAACTTCATCTCCGAAACCTTCTGCTCTAGTTTTTGTATACATTTCCATAAGTGTCTCAGAATCTTTTGTTCGATAGCCGTATTTGACACCGTCAAAGCGAGCCAAATTCGAGCTGGCTTCTGCCGTTGCAAGGATATAGTACACGCCGATTGAATATTTGATATGAGGAATTGAAACTTCAACAATTTCAGCTCCCATTGCTTCATAAGATTTGACGGCATTTTCAAGGGCAGCCTTGACTTCATTTTGGTTGCCTTCGCCCATAAGTTCTTTTACAACACCGATTTTCACCCCTTTCATATCTTGCTTCAGTGCTGCAAGGTAGTTGGGGACTTCTAGATGTATAGAAGTTGAATCATTTGTGTCATGACCTGTGATTACCTGTAAAAGTGATACAGCGTCTTCAACACAGCGTCCGAAAGGTCCAATTTGGTCTAAGCTGCTTGCAAAAGCAATCAAGCCATACCTTGAAACTCTTCCGTAAGTTGGTTTTATACCTACAACACCGCAAAAACTCGCAGGGAGTCTTATACTTCCTCCTGTGTCTGAGCCAAGAGCAATTGTGCTTTCGCAAGATGCGACAGAAGAGGCTGAACCGCCTGAGGAGCCGCCGGCTACTTTGTCTAAGTTCCAAGGATTTTTGCTGATTTTTGTGGCAGAGTTTTCTGTTGAACTGCCCATTGCAAATTCATCCAGATTGGCTTTGCCTACAATTGGGATAAGATTTTCATTTAATTTTTCGACAACAGTTGCATTATATGGGGATACGAAATTAGCCAAAATCTTACTGCTTGCAGTTGTGTAAGAATTTTTAGCACACATATTGTCTTTTAGCGCCAAAGGAATTCCTGCCAAAAGAGGTAATTCTTCGCCTTTTGCAATTTTTTCATCAACTTTTTGGGCTGTTTGATAAGCTAAATCTTTTGTTAAAGAATTAAAAGACTCCACTTTTGACTCTACAGTTTCTGTTCTTTCGTAAGCCAAATCCAATAGTTCTTTTGCAGATATATCTTTATTTAAAAGAGCTTTTCTTTGTTCATTTGCTGTTTTAAAAATCAAATCTTTACTCAAGTTTAATCTCCCAGTAGTCTTTATTTCATTATACTACGAAGATTTTTGTTAGAGCGATTTTTTAAAAATAATGGCTGAATGTTGAATTTTCAGGGAGATGAGTCGGCTTCACTTCTTTTTCTACTACAGGAGCGACTGTATGGTCAAAAAATATTTGTTTTGCTGTTTCTTTTACTTCTTTTAAAGGTTCTTGGCCTTTTTTCAGCACTGTCCAATCTGGTACATAATCTTCGGTATGCTTTGGAATATTCATGAAATTTCCTTTCTTAAGTTTTGCTTTTTACGATATAAAATAGCTGATTTAAAATTTATGCTAAGAGAATTTGGCAAAAAATGGGTTGATATTTAAAAATGCTTGGGCTGCAATGATTTTTGGCATCAAAACCCATGTTTACATTTTGTAATACTTGGCTAAAAATATGTTTTTGGGCGTTGTATAAAATCATGCATAAACGCTTTATGTGGACATGTTTTGAGGTTTAAAAATCTGGTAAAGTGGAATACTATAAGTGTAGTATTAAATAATCGGAGAAATATTATATAATAGTTTAAAGTCTTTAACAAAAAGCCTGAAATCGGCTAGAAACGGAAGACATTATGGAAAAAGTCCTGCTATTGAATGCATCAGATGAACCCTTACGGGTATGCACTTGGCGACGGGCTTTTATGCTGGTTTTAAAGGGGAAAGCAGACGAAGTCAGTTATCTCGATAGCTATATCGATAAACAAGAGTCTCAAATTCCTTCTATAATAAAAATGCGTTACTATGTGGCAGTTCCTTTGCAGGAGCTGCCTTTTAGCAAGCATAATATTTTCGTACGGGATGATTATACTTGCCAATATTGCGGCAAGCAACACAAGCATATGACTCTTGATCATGTGTTTCCGAAATCTCGAGGCGGCGATTATTCTTGGGAAAATATCGTTACGGCATGCCCTGAGTGCAATCAAAAAAAAGCAAATCGCACTCCTGAAGAAGCTGGGATGAAACTTCTAAATCAACCTTATCGCCCTAATGATTATTTTGAATTTGAAATGAAAAAACATGGTTTAGAAGATGCGGGGCATTTTTGGGAAGATTATTTGCAGGTTAGTTAAACAAAATGTTTTTGTTATAATTACTTCTATGAATTAAGCACATAGAGGATTTTATTATGACAAGAGCAATGACAATCACAGAGAAGATTCTAGCAGACCATGCAGGACTTGAAAGCGTCAAACCGGGCGATTTGATTAGCGCAAAAGTTGATATTACTCTTGCTAATGACATTACAGGACCTGTTGCGATTAATGAATTTCGCAAAACAGGTGCTAAAAAAGTTTTTGACAACCAAAGAGTTGTTTTTGTCCCTGACCATTTTGTTCCAAACAAAGACATCAAATCAGCCGAACAAGCCAAAATGATTAGAGAATTTGCCCGTGAGCAAGAGCTCAAAAATTATTTTGATGTCGGCAGAATGGGCATTGAGCACACTTTGCTTCCTGATTTGGGAATCGTAGGCCCTGGGGATTTGGTCATCGGTGCTGACTCTCATACCTGTACATATGGCGCACTTGGTGCTTTCTCAACTGGCGTCGGTTCAACTGACCTTGCTTGTGCAATGGCACTTGGCGAGACTTGGTTTAAAGTTCCTGAGACTATCAAAGTTGAGTTTTACGGCGAACTTCAAAAATGGGTCACAGCAAAGGATTTGGTATTATTTTTGATTGGTCAAATCGGCGTTGACGGTGCATTGTACAAATCACTCGAAATCGGCGGAAGCGTAATCGAAAACATGTCTATGGACGGGCGTTTCACATTTTGCAATATGGCAATTGAAGCAGGCGCGAAAAACGGTATCATCATTCCTGATGAAACCACTCGAAAGTTTGTTGAAGGCAGAGCGCAAAGACCTTTCAAATTCTATACAAGCGACGCAGATGCTGAGTATTGCCAAGTTTTAAAATACGATGTTTCTACAATTGAACCGCAGGTTGCATTCCCTCATTTGCCAGAAAACACAAAAGGTATTTCGCAAGTGGGTCATATCAAAATCGACCAAGCGGTAATCGGAAGCTGTACAAACGGCAGAATTTCTGACCTTGAAGTTACAGCCAAATTGCTTGAAGGGCGTCAAGTTCACAAGGATGCAAGACTCCTTGTATTCCCTGGGACACAGGATATTTATCTTGAAGCAATTGAAAAAGGCTACATACAAACTATCGTCAGAGCAGGCGGAGCGGTTTCAACACCGACTTGCGGACCTTGTCTTGGTGGGCACGCAGGCATTCTTGCTCGTGGCGAAAAATGCATTTCGACTACAAACCGTAACTTTGTAGGCAGAATGGGAGACACAGGGTCTGAAGTTTATCTCTCTTCTCCTGCAATAGCAGCTGCAAGTGCTGTTTTAGGGAGAATTGCTTCGCCTGAAGAGCTGTAAATCTTTTTGTCATTGCGAGGGCGAAGCCCGAAGCAATCTCATTAATTAATTCGTCACCCTGAACTTGATTCAGGGTCTTAACAGCTTTGCTTGTTCGGTTTTTTTTAAATAACCTTAGCCAAGCAAATTAAAAGTGAAAATGCGGTCACTAGATTAATAGACGTGCAAATTCTCATCTTGAAATTTCTTGTTTGCGGAATGTCTTTTATCTCTTCCCAACTATCTATAGGGCCCATCCAGAAGGTTTTTTCTGTTATTGTATCAATAGGCTCATAAACATGGATTATCATCAATCTGATAAGCTCATAGGCATTTGGCAAAGACAAAAATACTAATAAAAATTTGAGTGAAAGAATTTTTAGCCAAATTAAAATGCCGATATTCACATAAGCTCCTACAGTCATTAAAGTTAGTAAAATAAGCGAATTTTTTTTATTTTTGAGAATACGGCAAAGAGTTATTTTGTTATCTTTTTTGTCATTATCAAAATCAATTATCATATGCGTATAAAGCACTCCTACCACCAAAAGCCCTGTAGATATTGCAACAAGCATAAGTTCTTTTGAGAAACCGTGTGTCATAACATAGTATGTCCCGAGATAAAGAAATGGCGAAAACAGAAGTCCAACAAGGACTTCACCAAGACCGATATATGTGCAAGGACTGTAGAAAAGACACAAAATTCCTGCCAAAAATGCAATGATAGCAACGCCTATGCCGACTTTTAGGGTCAAAACTAATCCTATCAAAGCAGCAAATCCAAAATAAATGCAGACGACTGCCAAAGTTTGCGGTAGAGTGGCTTCGCCACTTTTTAGGTACCAGCATTTTTCTTTGAGGTTTTGAACATTTTCGACGCCTTTTTTGTAGTCCAAATAATCATCAAAAAGATTTGTACCAAGATGCGCCAATAGTATTCCGAACAGGGTCAAAATCCCGAGAGGAATATTGCCTCCGTCAGATAATGCCCAAACAAAAACAATCAGCCAAGACATAATAGTCATAGGCATAGTATAGACTCTGGCTGCTTTGAGCCAAAATATAATCGTGTTCATTTATTTTTTCTCCAGAACTATTTCCCATCCGTCATTTGGATTTTGTTTTGCCGTGGCTGTGATTTCGTGTTTGCCTTCATTTTGTGGGGCATCAGCTTTGGGCGTTTCTTTATAAATTGGAAGTCTAAAGCCAAATTTGCTGCCTGCATTTTCTTGGCTTTCAACAAAAACTTGTCCGTCATGATGTTTTTCAATAGCAACTTTTACGAGGTGAAGCCCGATTCCTGTACCTTTGATTGTGTGCGTTGCATTTTCGACACGGTAGAATCTGTCAAATATTTTTGGCAAATGCTCTGAAGCAATTCCGATACCATTGTCTTCAACAGAAAGTTCAATATTTTTGCCTGCTTTATCCACTTCGACTCTGACTTTGATGCGTCCGCCTTTGTGAGAATATTTGATAGCATTAGATAAAAGATTTTTGATTGTACGTTCAATACTTTCAGAATTGACGTAAGCTTTCGGCAATTCTGGCTCAATTATTAAAGAAAAAGTAATATCTTTTTCTTGGGCCATGATATTGATAGATGAAATTACAAGCTCAATTATAGGTGTTAAATTAACAAAATTTCTTTCCAATTTTACATTTGGCGATTCTAATCTTGAGAAGTCTAAAATATCATTTACCATTACATTTAGCCTAGTAATTTCTTGGTTTAAAATGCCTATGAATTCTTTTTGGGTTTCCATATTGAAATCCGCACCGTAGTTATAAAGGGTGTCAATGTAGCTTCTGAGAACGGTTACAGGAGTTCTTAGTTCATGGCTGACATTTGATATGAAATTGTTTTTCATCTTGTCTATTTCGGCTTCTTTGGTCATATCGTGAAGCACAATGATATAGCCCATGTATTCTTGATTTAAGTTGAACATAGGCGATATGACAGTTTTGAAAACTTTTTCATCAATTTTGACCTGAAATTCAGGCTGGGCTGATTCCATATCTTCAAGTGGCGTGTTTTTGAATTGTTCGATTTCGTTTTTGAAGCAAAGCTCGCCTTCGGAGTCGTAGTAGTCTTGAATTTTCGAATTCATAATATTATGAGCACTCAGCCCCAGATTTTTGAGGGCAGAATTGTTAAAAAGTATTACCTTGTCAAATTTGTCGCAAACTACAACACCATTGACAATACTCATCAATACAGCTTCGAGCTTGTTTCTTTCGTATGTTAATTTGTCGATATTTTTTTCGTCATATTGTCTGAGCCTTGATGACATATCGTTGAAGGAATCAAAAAGGAGTTTAATATCGCCCCAAAGGTCTTTGGTATTGACTTTGTAGCCAAAATCTCCTGAAGAGATTCTAGAAACGCCGTCAACTAAAAATGTAATTTGGCGAGTCAAAAGCATTGTATTGACCATAACAGCAAAAATCGAGATAAACCAAGCTACGATAAAGATAATTACCATCGAGCTTTTGGTTGTGGTTTTGACTTCATCGAGGGTCTTACCGCTTAGTCCGAGCTGAATTGAGCCGATTGTTTGTTTTTTGCCATCAGGCGTTTCAACAATTACAGGAGAGCTGAATTCAAGATTATTTTCTTTGATATTACCCTTTTTTTGAGTAGCAAAGACAATTTTACCGTTTTTGTCCGTAAAAATTATCGAGGCAATATCATCATGATTTTTGGTTAAATTTCTGGCATTTTCTTTAATAAGATTATATTGTGCAGTATTACTGATGGGCGTTGTTGTTGATTGTACGGCAAGAGTTTTGGTCATCATAAGGCCAAAATTGTAATAGCTGTCAAAAATTTTCTTTTGCGTAGTGTTGATTACAAAAGCAGCGACTAAAACTATCAAGAAAGAACTCATAACAAGTCCTAAAAGCATTAATTTATTTTGCGAAGATATACCAGTATTAGGCTGTTTCTTAGTATTTTTATCCAAAATAGTACTCTCTTTTCAAACTCTTACTATATTTTACCCTATAAGTTTTTTAATCTATTAGAATTATATCATCTTAATAGATTAAGGACAGTTTTTTGCATTATTTTTACTAAAAAATAAGTTATAATAAATCTTGTATCCAAAAAAGGTCAAAAAAATGTTCAACAGATTATGCAAAATAATTTTTATAAGGCACGGCGCTACTTGCTATTCAGAAGAAAATAGGCTTTATGATTCTGAAGATTATCCGCCGCTTAATGAACTTGGCAAAGAAGAAACTCAAAAAATCATCAAATGGCTGCAGGCAACTTGTCCCGATGTCGACAGTATTTATACAAGTTCAGCGCTTAGGTCTATTCAAAGCGCTCGAATGATTGCGAAAAGTTACAAGAAAGATTTTGAAATTCTAGATAACTTGCATGAAAGAAAAGCTGGAGCTTGGGGCGGTTTGACTTATGGGCAAATTCAGGAAAAATATCCTGATTTGTTCGCTGAATACAAAAAAAATCCAAGCGAATTTGTGCTAAAAGACGCTGAAAGTAGGATAGATATTGACAAAAGGGTAGGAAAAATAATAGAAGAACTTATTCTTGCAAATACATATAAAACCATCGTGGTTGTTACTCATTCAGGCGTAATTCAGTCTGCAATCAGTTATGCACTCAAAATCGATCCGATTCATCAAGATAAAATTTATATTCCGACAGGTTCTGCAACGCAAATAAGTTATTTTAATAACTGGGCAAGTCTTGTATACTCAGGATATGTAGCATTATAAGAAGGGGATTTTATGGAAAAGACAATAGAATTCATCAAAAATAGAACCAACATAAAGCCTGAAATAGGAATTATTTTGGGTTCAGGTCTTGGAACAATGGCAAATGAAATTGAAGGCATAAAAATTCCTTATTCTGAAATTCCGAATTTTTGCACTTCGACAATCGAAGGACATGCGGGGCAGCTTGTTATAGGCCATCTTGAGGGTAAAAAAGTTATTGCTATGCAAGGCAGATTCCATTTTTATGAAGGCTATTCGATGAAAGATGTTGTTATGCCAATTCATGTCATGAAAAAACTCGGAGTCTCCAAGCTTATCGTTACAAATGCTGCAGGCGGCGTAAATAAAGAATTCCGCCCGGGAGATTTGATGTTAATTCAAGATCATATCAATTTTATGGGCTCAAATCCTCTTATCGGAAAAAACCCTACTGAATTTGGGGTGAGATTTCCTGATATGAGCGAATCTTACAAAAAATATCTTATCGAAATTGCAAAGAAAAAAGCATCTGAACTTGAAATTGAAGTTAAAGAAGGTATTTATATCGCTTGTACCGGTCCAAGTTATGAAACACCTGCTGAGATAAGAACATTTAGAACATGGGGCGCTGATGTTGTAGGGATGTCCACAGCTCCTGAAGTTATAGTCGCAAATCACGCATGCATTGATGTTTTGGGGATTTCTTGCGTTACGAATATGGCAGCAGGGATTTTAAACCAGCCTTTGTGTCATGATGAAGTGATAGAGACTTCTCGCAGAATTAAAAAAGATTTTGTAGCACTTATTAAAGGCATTGTTAAAGAGATTTGATTTGGTCTTTTTTAATGAACTTTTCTTAATTTTTTTCCTTTTGCCTAATATTTTAGTAGAATTGGTTTATGAGCGAATATATAATCAGAAAAATTATTTCGGTTGACCATAACTTGAGTCTAAAAGATTGTCAGAAAATTTTATTTTCAGGCGATAGCGCCCTCGGGATTTTGGATGAGAATAGAGATATTTCAGCCTATGTTTTGTCAGAGCACATTGATAGGGCGCTTCGTTTTGATATCGAAAACTTTCCAATACGTTTGATTGCCACAAAATGTGACAAATATAATATTGGGCTTCAAGAAAATGCTAAAGAAGATTATTTTATCGGCGAAAACCCTAAAAATATTGATTATGTTGTGATAAGTGAAGCGAAACAGGAAGTTTACATCAATCTTAAAGCTCAATATAAAAAAATTCTTAACGAAAAGTCAAAAAAAGCGATTGAATATTGTTCTTTGGCAGCGGACAAAATTGATTTGCCACTTTATTTGATTGGCGGGGCTGTCAGGGATATTATTCTTGGCAAAGAACATTTTGATATTGATATTACCGTAAAAGAAAGTGCAATTAATTTCGCACAGTTTTTGCAAAAAACTTACCCTGATATTTGCACAGTAAAAGATTTTTATGATGATTTTAATACTGCAAAAGTTATTTTTAAAATTGATGATGAAGAAATCCTCATTGACCTTGCAAGCACAAGAATTGAAGGGTATGCCTTTCCTGCAAGTTTGCCTGTGGTCAAAGAAACAGGCTGTGCTTTAAGAGAAGATTTGATAAGAAGAGATTTTACCGTTAATTCCATGGCGATGTCCTTGAATAGCAGTGATTTTGGCAATTTAATTGATTATTTGGACGGATATGAAGATATCAAAAAAGGGACTATTAAAATCCTTCACCCGCTTAGCTTTGTGGACGATCCTACAAGAATTTTGAGAGCATTAAAATTTAGCATCAGATTGGGCTATAAATTAGACAATCCCACGAATTATCTCCAAAAAGAATGCCTAAATAGTGGTATTTTTGATGATTTGGCAGGCGAAAGAATCAAATCTGAGCTTAAACAAACTTTGAATTTGAATTTGGCAGAATGCTATAATAAGCTTTTATCTGAGGACATTTTCAGGCTATTTTGTTCAAAAATCAAAAAAGAAAGCCATAATCTTTCGCAAGGTGACAAAATTGTCGAAATAATAAACAAACATATTGAGCATATCAAAAATAACGACCTTATTTGGCTTGTTTATCTGGGATGTTTATTCGCAGATTTGGATAGTGAAGATGTGTCTTTAGCTATTCGCAAATTGAATTTGAATAGTGTCGAGACCAAAATTCTGCTTAGTGGCAATATAATTTTGAAAAATAAAGAAAAACTGCTTGGGATGAAGACCCTGTTTGAAGTTTACGAATTTTTCGAATGCCATTTTACAGAGTCGATTTTGATGGCGCTTGCTGTTACAAATGATGAAACGATAACTTATTACATAGAAAAATATCTTAATGAATTGCAGTTTGAAACGATTCATACTACAGGTCGAACCCTTATAAATAAAGGATTTCAGCCAGGGCCTGAATTCGGATATATTTTGCGCGATATCTTAAAAGAAAAAATTAACGGCAATATTCAATCAAAAGAAGAAGAGGAAACCTTCCTTTCAAATTTATCCCAAGCAAATTATGTTGATTAGTGCTAAAATATACTTATAGGCAAGGATGTAAAAGTGGAATTTGAATTTAAATTAGATGATTTTCAGGTTGAGGCGACTCAACATATAAATAATGGCAAAAGCGTAGTCCTTTGTGCGCCAACAGGTGCAGGCAAAACAGTATTGGCAGAACATGCGATACATCTTGCAATAAAAACCAACAAAAAAGTTTTTTATACAACACCTCTAAAGGCTCTCAGCAACCAAAAATTTAATGATTTTTCTGTCAAATACGGGCAAGAAAAAGTCGGACTTTTAACAGGCGATACATCAATCAATCGTGGCGCACAAGTTACGATTATGACGACAGAAGTTTTCCGAAATATGCTCTACGGAACACATTTTGGTAAAGTCGAAGAAAACATGAAAGATGTTCAATACGTTGTTCTCGATGAAGTTCACTATATGAATGACGAACAGCGAGGCACTGTTTGGGAAGAGAGCATTATTCATTGCCCGAACAATATTCAGCTGATAGCTCTTTCGGCAACAATTGCCAATTCGCAGGCTTTGACAGATTGGATAAATTCAGTTCATGGTAAGACAGAGCTTGTTTTTACAGATTTTCGCCCTGTGCCTTTAAGGCATTATTTTTATTCACCGACAAGTCCTCATGAATTGCCGCCATTGTTTGCTCCTGGGGGTAAATTAAATGCCAGAATTCAAGCAGAATCAAAAACTAAAAAAAGCAAAGAAAAATCAAAACCAAGATTTTCTGTGCCGCAGCTGATTACGGTTTTGAACAAAAAAAATATGCTCCCTGCGATATATTTTGCTTTTTCACGCAAAAAATGTGATACATTTATGGAAATGTGCGCAGGATTACAGTTGCTTTCAGATTTCGAAAAACAGCGCATAGTGCAGATTATAGATGAATATATTATTGATAATCCTTACCTCACCAAGAATAAACACCTTGAATATCTTTATTTCGGTGTTGCAGCCCACCATGCCGGACTTTTACCTGCTTGGAAAGGACTTATCGAAAAACTTTTTCAGCAAGGATTAATCAAAGTTGTTTTTGCAACCGAAACTCTTGCAGCAGGTATAAACATGCCTGCTCGTACAACTATTATCAGCTCAATTTCTAAACGCTCTGATGACGGGCATAGAAATTTGAATGCAAATGAATTTTTGCAGATGTCAGGACGTGCTGGCCGTAGAGGTATGGATGAAGTCGGACACGTAATTACAGTTGCTTCTCCTTATGAATCGCCTGAAGAGATTGCTCTTTTGGCTTCAAGCAAATCAAATCCGCTTGAAAGTAGGTTCGCACCAGGTTATTCGATGGTATTGAATTTGCTCCAAAGATTTTCTTTGGAAGAATCAAGAGAGCTGATTTTAAAGAGTTTTGGCTATTACTCATCGACTGAAAGACTCAAACCTCTTCATCAGCAGAAAAAAGAATTTGAAGATATTATCTATAATATTAAAAATTATAAATGCCCATATGGCTTGAGTACAGAGGATTTGCTTAATTATAACAAATACAAAAACATGTATATTGAGCATCGAAATATTACCAAAACCCTCAAAAAACAAGCTCGAAACGCAGGTAGACACGATGCTGTCGAGGTTAGAGAGTTTGATGAGAAAACAAGAGAATATTTTAATCAAATGCATGAATCAGCTTGTAATGATTGCAAAAAATACCGCACTCATATCAAAGATATTGAGGTTGTATCACGGTTTGAAAGCAAGCTTTCGAAGCTTGAGAGGACAATTGAATACCAAAAAGATGTTTATTGGCGTCAATTCCTCAATCACGCAGCTATTCTTGAAGAAACAGGCTACTTAAAAGATAATTATCCAACAGAAGAAGGTTTTATGACCTCTGCCGTTCGTGGGGAAAATGAACTTTTCTTCACAGAAGTTATTTTGAGCGGACTCATTACAGACCTTGAACCGTCAGAACTAGCGGGCGTTTTATGCGCTATGATTACAGAAGATGTTAGAAAAGATTGTTGGGTCAAATTTAAATTGAGCAAGACAACTCGCAAGACAGTTGATGATATTTATCAGATTTTGCGCCGTTTGCACAAAATTCAAAAGCAATATGGAGTCGAAGCTCCGCTTAATCTTAATCCTTTCTACTCCCCTATCATTGAATATTGGGTCAATGGCGGTGATTGGGAAGAGATGATGGCGACACTAGACCTTGCAGAAGGCGATATAATTAGGATTTTCAAAAGAACTGTGGACTTGCTCAGACAGCTTACGGTTATACCGAATGTGCCTGAGAAGCTTGCAAGAACTGCAAGTATGACGATTGATTGTATTAATCGTGAGCCGATTACGGATATATTTTAAGTATTAGCCATTACTGTATTAAGTTCTTGTTTAAATTCTTTGAAATTTAAAACAATAAGCTTAGGATTTATTTCTTTGATTATTCTTCTTAAGTCTTTGTCTTCAGTTACTAATACAAAATTTTCAGCAAGGCAAGTTGCGCCAATTCTGGCATCGTTTATTATATTGACACTGGTTTTCTTTTTCTTTGGATTTATTTTCTTTTCATCCAATTTAGTTTGTTCTAATTTAATTTGCTCATAATATTCATGAGTCGAGTCAGTTCCGAATTTGTCCCCCCAGTTGCCTTGACCCCAAACCAATAAAGAAACAGGTTCTTCTATAATTTTAGAAGTGATGTTTAATAATTCATCCCTTTTTTCTTTTTCTGGAATAGCTTTAATTTCGGTTTCTTGAATATGAGTCAAACAAAAAGAAACACCCTCTAAATTGTTTGGCAAAATAAAATCTTCGTCTTTGATTTTGTCCAAAATATTAGTATCAAACATGAAAGTCGTAGTCATTAGAAGCCTCCTTTATTTGTAAATTCAATTTCATTCTATCATATTTTCCACTACGCGTGGGGCGGAAACTTTTTGTGCAAAAAGTTTCACAAAAACCATCGCCTGTTGCGTTTTCCTCATATTTCTTTGCGCTCATTACGCTAAAGCTTGCAATGCCTCACCCGCAAGCGGGCTCGTTATTTTCTCAATAGTTTTTACCAGCAAAGCACTGGCGCACTTTTAAGCGCTTCATTTCGCTTAGAAATATGGCAAAACTTCACAAGGCGATTTTGCTTAATTCCCAATTCTCTCGCCTTGTGGCAAGTGAATAAAGTTTTTTAGTGAAATCGAGCGAAGAGGGCGAGGACTTTTTCCACAGCCTAGCGAGATGAGCTTTAAAAACTTATGAACGTTAACAGGCGAGTCTTTTTGGGTACTTTTGGAAAAAAGTACCTCTGGATGAAATCCCCTGCGGAGCTAAAAAAAATATAAGATGCTGAACTAAATTCAGCATGACAAAAATTCGCCTGTTAATATTTCTACACTTCCTTTTGACACTATTTTTTTTGTTTATGTTATGATTTTTGAACATAGGTTACACACGCTACAAGTAAAGGAGAAATATTAATGCCAGTAGCATCAATGATAGAACTATTAGAGGCTGGAGTTCACTTCGGACACCAAACTCATCAGTGGAATCCTAAAATGAAGAAATATATTTTCGGTGAACGCAACGGAATTTATATTATCGATTTGCAACAGACAACTGAGATTTTAGATCAGGCTTATGCTGTTGTTCGTGATTTCGCTTCTCGTGGAAAAAATGTTGTGTTCGTTGGAACAAAGAAACAAGCTGCAGACATCGTTGCTCAAGAAGCAAGAAGAGCCGGCGGTTATTTCATTAACAGAAGATGGTTAGGCGGTATGCTGACTAACTTTGAAACAATGAGAGGCAGAATCAATAAACTTAGAGAACTCGAATCACTAAGAGATAGTGGTCATTTCGATAGACTTCCTAAAAAAGAAGTTTCTATGTTGACAAAACAACTTGAAAAACTTGATAAAACATTAGGCGGAATCAAAGATATGAGAGGCATGCCTGATATTTTGTTCGTTGTTGACCAGAAAAAAGAACTTATTGCCATTAAAGAAGCAAACAAAATGAATATTCCTGTTATCGCTCTTGTTGATACAAACGGCGACCCTGAGAATATCAATTATGTAATTCCAGGCAATGACGATGCTATCAAATCAGTTAAACTTATAGCTGCAAAATTAGCGGATGCTATTTTAGAAGGAAAACAAATCAGAGACACTAAACAAGCTGAGAATTTTTCAATCAAATCAGAAGCTGTAAAAGCGAAAGATGCTAATGTTTCAGAAGAAGAAATTAAAGCTGAAGAAGCGAAAGTTGAAGCAGCGGTTGAAGAAGT
>CAYUHE010000023.1:0-30857 GCA_964444415.1 uncultured Gammaproteobacteria bacterium | reverse complement strand
CAGAAACTGAGATATCAACAGCGACACCAACAATAACAGAGACAGTAACAGAAACTGTGACAGAAACAGCAACAACAACAGCAACAACAACAAAAACAACAACAAAAACATAGAAATAGAAAAGATCCTAGAGACGTTTAATTAAAAGGGTTAAAAAATGAGTGCAAAAAGTATAAATCAAATTTTAGATGAATATAAAAGAGGGACTCTAACTCCAATTGATATAGCCGAAGAGTGTATAGAAAAATCCGAGAAAAATATTCAGTATCAAGTTTGGGAAAACTTTAATTCTGAAATGATTTTAAAACAAGCTAAAATAACTGCAAATAGGATTAAAAATGGGGAAATATTAAGAAAATTGGAAGGTATTCCAGTTGCTGTAAAAGATATTTATAATACTATAGATTTCCCGACTCAAATGGGGAGTCTTTTATGGAAAGGATTTACGCCTGGGAATGATGCAAGAGTTGTATATAATTTGAAACAGGCTGGAGCTATTATTGCAGGCAAAACTGTTACAGCAGAATTTGCTGTGCATGAATTAAATAAAACTTTAAACCCTTATGATGTAACAAAAACACCTGGTACATCTTCGTCAGGTTCGGCAGTTGCAGTGGCTTTAGGATTAACTCCAATCTCAACAGGAACGCAAACAGCTGCATCAATAACTCGTCCTGCAAGTTTTTGTGGTGTTTATGGATGTAAACCTTCTTTCGGTACAATCCCGAGAACAGGAATGTTGAAAACAACGGATAGTCTGGATAGTGTTGGCTTTTTTGCCACATTTGCCGAAGATTTAGAATTAATGTTTGATGTGTTGAGAGTACATGGCCCAAATTATCCATTTGTTAATAAATATTATAATGATTTCAACAGGCAAAATAAAGCTCCTGATAGACCATGGAAAATTGCTTTTGTAAAAACGCACACTTGGGAATTCGCTGAAGATTATGCAAAAACAGCTATAGTAGAATTTGTTAATAAATTATCTAATTTTCAAGGGATTTCTATTACAGAAGTAGATTTACCTGTAGAGATAGAAAATTCACATAAAATACATTCAATAATTTATGATAAATCTCTTTCTTATTATTTCCAAGAAGAAGCAAAGTATTCTGGAAAAATTTCATCTATTATGAATTCAATGATTGAAACTGGTGAAAAAATAAGTATTGAAAAATATCATAATGCATTGGATGAACAGACAAATTTATGTCATATAATGGATGATTTTTTAAAGGATTATGATGCTGTGTTATCTTTGTCTACATCGGGAGAAGCCCCCGATAGGGGTGTTTTTGAGAAGCCTGATTCGGGTTTGATATGGACTTTGACTCATCTGCCTGTTGTAAGTGTGCCTTTATTTTATTCACCTAATAATCTTGCATTTGGATTGCAATTGACTTCTAGAAGATATAATGATTTATTATTGTTTAATTTAATAAATCATTTAGTGGGCTTAGAAGTTATTCCTAGATGTAGTCAAATGTTAGAGTTTGATTTGAAATAAATTGTATAAAAAGTTAATTTAAAATGTGATAAGAAGAGTTATTATATGAAAAAGTTGTTTAGAAAAATTCTTAAAAATCTTGTGAAATCAGAGCATTATATAATATCTAAAGAAGAAGATGATTTTATATTTAAGGTTTCTAATGAGTTATTTAGTTATTTAAAATTAAATAATATCAAAATAAATCAGACTGTTCTTTATATTCCTACTTTTTATCATACTATTTTTCCTAGAATTATTGATATATATATCGCAATGGCATTATTAATAAGAGGTGTGAAATTAGTTCCTGTTATTACAGAAGATTTTTATGATAGGGAATGTGTTATATGGGGTGGGATTTATAATGAGCATAGGAAAGAGAATCTTAAAATTTATGATTTAGTTGAAAAAAAAATATGGCAAAAACTTTTAAAAACAAAGCCAATTTATTTAAAAAAAAATCGTTCTAAAAAGGATATGGTCAGGGCAAATGAATTTATAAATAATGAAAATATTTTAAATAATCCTGAATTTCTATATAAAAATTATTCTATTTACCAGAATTCTATAAATGCAGTTCGTAATATGAATAGTATACCTTTATTTGAAAATAAAACAGAATTGATTGAGCAGCATAAAATTCATTCTAAAAATATAATAAATTTATTAGATTCTTATGATAGAATTTTTAAACAGATTAAACCAGATAGTGTTTTTTCTAATTTCCCTTTTTATTACAAATGGAGCGTGCCATATCAGGTTGCACAAAATTATAATATTCCATTTTATTCATCATTATTAGCAGAAAGAAAAAATTCTTTTTTCTTTTCGCTTAATGAAACTACTATTTTTGGATCATCTGCAGCTTGGGATAGTTTTAAAAAAATGGAAATTGATATAAAGACCGAACAATTTATTGAAACTGTGATAAGTAAACGAAGTAATGGAGATGTGGCCCACTGCTCTCCTTATCCTAAACCAAATTGTAATACTGAAGAATACCAAACATTTTTGAATAGCATAGATTCTAATAAGCCGTTAGTTTTTTTCCCTGCGAATATATCGTTTGATGCCGCAGTATTTCAGGGGAGTGATGTGTTTACTTCATTAATTGATATGCTTCAAAAAGTAGTTGAATTTTTTAATAATAATTCTCAATATCAGTTAATAATTAAAGCTCATCCAGGGGAACAAATTTTTCCGGAAAATACTTATAAGTTAAAAACTATACTTAAAAACTTAAATATAAAATTAAATAATAATATTATATTTATTGATTCGGATTCTAAAATATCTACTTTTGACTTAATCCCATTAATTAATCTTGGAATCGTTTATACTTCAACAACTGCCATGGAAATGGCTTGGAGTAATAAGCCAGTTATTTCTTCTGCATTATGTCATTATAACAAAAAAGGTTTTACTTATGACCCTGAAAATTTGGAAGAATTTTTTCAAATTTTAAATGAGATTCTTTTAAATGGTGAAGATGAAGAAATTAAAAATAAAAGGGTAGAACTTAGTAAAAAATATTATTTATTTTATTATTATTATTCTTTAATTGATTTCAAAGCTTTTCAAGGTGATGAATGTTCGATGTTCACAACTGCTCGTTTTTTATTTAAAAATTATGAAGATTTACTGCCTGGTAAAAATAAAGCTTTAGATTATATTTGTGATGCAATAATTAATAAAAAACCAATTTATGGTGAAAATCGTTGGCCGCCATTAACTGGCGAATGTCTATAATATTTAGCTTGAGGGATTTAAATAGAGGTATTTTTTCGAGCATAGAGATATTTTATTATTTTAATTAAAGATGTTATAATTGATTAAGAAATAATTTAGGAAGTTTTTATGAAAAATATAATTGGATTTGATGATATGGCTAAAGTTTATGATTGTGGAGATTATGTATTAAGAAAGTGTGAGCCTGAATATTGGGACTATATTAAAGAAATCGTAAGTAATATAAATAATAACTTTGTCAAAACAGAAGTATTGGAGAATACCAAATCTTTAAAACATGAAAAACATATTATAACATATCCGTATGAATGGTCTGCAAATTTATTTAAAGATGCTGTTTTGTTTCATTTGGAGTTATTTATAGAACTTAATAAAATAGGCTGGACATTAAAAGATGCTTTGCCTAATAATATCTTATATAATTTCAATGAATTTAAATTTGTAGATATTCCTTCTTTAATAAAACAAAAAGATTTAAAAAATTTATCTTGGCTTAAAGAATGTTCTCCTGATTCTAAAAATGAATTTGAAGCAGTTTTTGAAGCAATGTTTTTACCATATATGTTAATTCCTTATGTTGCTTTTGCTGAAAAGAGATATTCTTTGGCTAGAAAAATGTTGTCAAGTTATGCTTGCAATGTTTTAGAAGCCATAAAACCTAATTGGGGAATGTTTGGCCCATTGTCGCGCAGGGGGCTTAAGAGTCGTTTAATGAGTTTATTTAAGACTAAAGATAAATCTTCTTATCAGCGTAGAATAAAAAAGTTTTTAAAAGCAAATCCTGTTAAGGGTGTAAGTTTTTATGAGAAACTTTATAATGAAATTAAAGATTATAATTTAAGCCCTTCTGAAAGTGGGTATTCGAATTATTATGAATCTAAAAAAGAAGATTATGATTTTTCTGATGATTCAAAATGGCAAAACAAACAAAAAGCCGTTAAAAAAATCATTGAAAAATTTTGCCCAAAGACAGTTTTAGATTTAGGCGCTAATACAGGATGGTTTTCATTATTGGCAGAAGATTTAGGGGCGAGTATTCTTTCATTAGAGATAGATGAAAGTTCCATCGATAAGTTGTATCGTTTTTCTAAAAAGAATAATAAAAATATAATACCATTGTGTATTCCTTTTGAAAATTTAGAAGTTGAATTTTTATCTTATGAAAATAATTTAGTTTTATATTCTAAACCGATAGATAGGTTAAAATCAGATTGTGTAATGTGCTTAGCACTATTTCATCATTTAGTTTTGGGGATGGGTATTGAAATTGATAATATAGTCGAGAGCTTATTTAAATTAACTGGAAATAGTCTAATTTTAGAATTTATAGATTTAAATGACGATTTGATTTTAAATGAGCCCTCTTTTTTCACAAATTTAGATAAATATGATAGAAATACTTATAGTATAGAAATACTTATAGAAAAATTTTCAAAATATTTTGAAGTCGATGAAATTTTAGAATCTCACCCTAGTACAAGAAAAATAATTGTGTTTAAAAGAAAAGCGAATTAATTTATGAGTAGATGTAAAATAGCTTTAATTACAGGTATAAATGGTCAAGACGGGTCTTATTTAGCTGAGTATCTACTTTCATTAGGTTATGAGGTGCACGGTACTGTAAGACCTTCTTCATTGCAAAATGAAACAAGTTTAATAAACATAAAAAACATATTCGATAAAGTTAAAATTCACCCTTGTTTATTGGATGATCATTTATCTATATATAAACTAATTTTGGATGTAAAGCCTGATGAATGTTATCATTTAGCAGCAGCTAGTTTCGTAAGTTATAAATTTGATGATGAATTATCTACCATTTCTACTAATTTTAGCTCTACCCATTATTTGCTTTCCAGTATAAAAGAAATCTCACCTGAATGTAAATTCTATTTGGCGGGTTCAAGTGAAATGTTTGGTAACACTGATGTATCTCCTCAAAATGAAGATACAAGATATAATCCACGCTCTATTTATGGCATATCAAAAACTTCGGGGTCTTATGTTGTAAAAAATTACAGAGAATTCCAACATATTTATGCTTGTACAGGACTAACTTATAATCATGAATCAATAAGAAGAGGTTTTTCTTATGTAACAAGGAAAATTACATCAAATGTTGCTAAAATACATCTTGGTTTGGTTTCAAATATAGAAATGGGTAATATTGATGCCCAAAGAGATTGGGGATATGCACCTGAATATGTTATTGCAATGCACAAAATGCTTAACAATCCTAAGGGTGCAACTGATTATGTGCTGGCAACAGGGACTTCTAATTCTGTAAAACATTTTTTAGATTTAGCTTTTAACGTTGTGGGCTTGGATTATAATAAGTATTTAAAAATTAACGAAGCATTTTTTAGGCCCTCTGAAAAAATGTTATTAGTCGGGGATAGTTCAAAAATAGAAAGAGACTTAGGCTGGAAGTCTGAATTTTTTTTGGAAGCAATTGTCGAAGAAATGGTATTGAATGATATAAAAATATTAAAAGGAGATTTATGATAAAAATTTTGTATACAACATCAGAGTTGAGACATCCAGCAATTAGTGGGCCATATCTAAGAGTTGAGAATTCAATAAAAGCGTTAAACGATATTAGTGAATTACATATAATTTCCAGATCGTCTAAAAAAAATATTGGAGGAAATGAGTCGGAAAAATTTTATAAAAATTTATCGAATTTTTTCCAATATGCTCCAAGTCTTGGAATTAAAAAACAAAAATTAAAATATAAAATTAAAAAATTATTTTTTGGGAAAAAATCTTTAGAACCCAATAATATCGATGCAAGATTTATTGTACAATATTCAAAAAAAATGGGAATTGATATCATTTGGTTTGGGTATGGAAATATCTCTTATGATTTGATGAAAAATGTAAAAAATCTGGCTCCTGACCTTAAATTAATTTGTGATACAGATAGCGTTTGGTCAAGATTTATTTTAAGAGGCTTACCTTTTGCAAAAGATGAATCAATCAAACAAAAAATTAAAATTGATGGAATAAGCAAAGAACAAGAAGAAGCTAGTTGGGTAGAATTTTGTGATGTAACAACAGCTGTTTCCGAAGTGGATGCAGACTATTATAGAAGTATTGCAAAGAATCCTGAAAAGATTAAGATATTTTCTAATGTTATTGATTTAGATACTTACAAAGAAAAATCTTCGCCACCGGATAATTTTAAAACGCCAAATATATATTTTGCAGGTTCTTTTTGGCCAGACTGTCCTATGGAGATTTCATCTAGGTGGATAATTAAGGATGTTTTGCCCCTGGTTAAAAAAAGGATTCCAAATATTCATTTTTATATAATAGGTAATGAATCCGATACAATATTAGCTGATATTGTAGATGAAAATATAACTATAACAGGGCGTTTAGATTCAGTTTTACCTTATTTATGTAATGCAAATATAGCTATAGTTGCTTTAAAATTTGAATCAGGAACTAGATTTAAAATATTAGAAGCGGCTGCTTGCAATATTCCATTAGTTTCTACTACTTTAGGGGCTGAAGGCATAGAAGTAGAAACAGGGGGAAATATATTAATTGCTGATGAAGCGCAAGATTTTGCTGATGCTATTATAAAATTAATACAAAATCCAGATTTTGCTCAAAAAATAGCACAAAATTTAAAAATATATGTTGAAAATAATTATAGTATAGAGAAACATTCTAAAGAAGCATTGGCAATCTTGAATTATTTATTAAAATAAAGAATAAAAATGGAAATGATAAAAAACATAATACACAATGATAAGATTTTGGCGATAGTAATAAAAAAAGACTATCAAAAAGATGGCGTTGAATTTTTCACACCAGATGAATTTTCTCAGCAATTAGCTTATATGAGTCATAAAAAAGGCAAAATTATAGAAGCACATATCCATAGTTCAGTAAAGAGAGAGGTTTTTTTTACTAAAGAAGTTCTTTTAATTCAAAAAGGCAAAATACGAGTAGATTTTTATGATGATGAGAAAAATTACCTCAAAAGCACATTACTTGAAGCAGGAGATGTTATTTTGCTTGCTTATGGAGGGCATGGCTTTGAGATTTTAGAAAATTGCGAAATGATAGAAATCAAACAAGGACCTTATGTCGGGGAACATGACAAAATACGGTTCAAAGGCATTGCAAGTCTTCAGGCAGTAATAGATGAATAGGCGAAAGATGGATTTTATACCTGTGAATGAACCATTATTAGATGGTAATGAAAAAAAATATCTTTCTGAATGTATTGATACAGGATGGATTTCTTCAGAGGGGCCTTTTGTAAAAAAATTTGAAGAAAAATTTTCTTATTATTGCGGTCAAAAATATGGCATAGCGGTTGCTAATGGATCTGTTGCAATAGATGTAGCAATTAGAGCTTTGAAAGATGTTTATGGTTGGCAAGAAGGCGATGAAATTATAATGCCCTCTTTTACAATCATTTCTTGTGCCCAAGGTGTTGTTTATCAAGGCTTGAAGCCTGTTTTTATCGATGCTGAAGCAAAAACCTGGAATATGGATACTAATCTTATAGAACAATCAATTACCATAAAAACAAAAGCTATTATGGTGGTACATATTTATGGACTTCCTTCTCATATGGAGCCTATTTTAGCTTTGGCAAAAAAATATAATTTGCGAATAATTGAGGATGCAGCTCAAGCTCATGGGCAAGAGTATAAAGGTCAAAAATGTGGCAGTTTTGGGGATATTTCCACATTTTCTTTTTATCCGAATAAACACATTACAACAGGCGAAGGAGGAATGGTAATGACTTCTTGTGATGTCTTGTCCCAAAAATGTTTTTCATTAAGAAACCTTTGTTTCACGAAAGAAAGATTTATACATGAAGAATTAGGATGGAATTTTAGAATGTCTAATCTTCAAGCAGCTGTTGGAGTTGCCCAGCTAGAAAGATTAGAGAAGTTTATCGAGAAAAAAAAACAAATGGGTAAAATGTATCAAGAACTTTTGGCCGAGATCCCAGTTCAATTGCCGCAAGAAAAGATGGATTATTCAATTAATAATTATTGGATTTTTGGGATTGTTTTAAATGAGGATGTAAAATTTGATGCTAAAGAAGCTATGGCAAAACTTGCAGCTAATGGAATAGGGACAAGGCCTTTCTTTTATCCGATGCATCTCCAACCTGTATTTAAAAAAATGGGGCTTGATGGTAATATAATAAGATTGGTGTCAGAGAATTTATATAAAAAAGGTTTTTATATTCCAAGCGGCTTGAATTTAACTGAAAGTCAAATGGAGACCGTTGCAAATAGAGTTAAGGAATTATTTTAATGAGTGTTTTTGGTGATTATTCTTTATATTACGATTTGCTTTATCATGATAAAGATTATGAAGGTGAGTCAGAATATATTTATAATTTGATAAAAAAGTTTAATTGCAAAACTGAATATATACTTGAGCTTGGTTGTGGCACAGGAAAACATGCAAGTATTTTAAGTAAAAAAGGGTTGCATGTTTTTGGTATAGATTTTAGTGATACTATGCTCAATCAGGCTTTTAAATTTCAGAATAAAAACCTTCATTTTGAAAAGGGGGATGTTAGAGATTTTGAAGTCGATAAAAAATTTGATACTGTTTTATCGTTATTTCATGTAGCAAGTTACCAAACTAAAAATGCAGATTTAAAAAAATATTTTGAAACAGCATCAAAACATTTGAAAAGAGATGGTATATTTATCTTTGATGTTTGGTACGGGCCGGCGGTTTTAAATGAAAAACCTGAAAACAGAACAAAAAGTCTTGAAAATAATTTTTTAAAAATTGAACGTAAAGCCACGCCTATAATATATTATAATGAAAATATTGTCGATATAATATATGATATTTCTATAATAGATAAATCAACACAAGAAAATACTCGGCTTCAAGAAACTCATAAGATGAGATATCTATTTAAACCTGAAATAGAATTAATGTTAAATAATGCAGGCTTCCATCTCGCTCATTTTGAAGAATGGCTTAGTGGTGGAAAAATAGGCATAAAGACTTGGGGAGTTTGTTTTGTGGGGGTGAAACAATGAATATTTTAATAATTGGCTTTTATCCAGATAATAATATTATGTATCCTCATCTTAAATTAATTTTAGATTCATTAAAAGAAGTTTTTCAAACCAATTATTTTTGCTTAAGAGAACGTGGTTATACATTTGACAAATTTAGTTTTAGAATGTTTATTGATCTTATGAAAGATTGTAAGAGATTAATAAGATTAAACAGTGGAAATAAATATGATAAAATTATTGCAATTGATCATTTCGCATATTATATTGCCAGTTTAATTTTCCCAGTAAATAAAATTATTTTTTGGTCGTTTGATATTATTAGTTTTGATACTGAATATTTTCAAAATAAAATTGTTAAATTTATTTTAAAAAAGAACAGGGAATTATTGAAAAATAATGGTAAAATTATTATTCAGAATGAAGAACGTTTAAGTGTATTAGAAAAAACATTAGAGATAGAAATTCCCGAAGAGAATATTCATTTAATGCCTGTTTTTATATCTGTGATTGAAATAGAAAAAATTCATAAAATTAATAATCAACCTCTTATTTTGATGCAAGCAACCAGTTTTGATGGTTGCAGATACACCACGAAACTTATAAAACAATTTCAAAAAGATAACAATTATGATTTATATCTTCATGGATTAATGTATGAAGCTGCAAATATTACATCTGTTTTTGATACTTGTGAAAAAATTCCAATTTTATCAACTTTAACAATAAATCCAAATAAATTGTATAAAATCATAAAAAAAAGTGATATAGGTTTTGTAGGATGTGAACTTAATGAGTTAAACTGTAAATTTATGTATGGAGCTTCAGGACAATTGTTGGAATTTTTAAGACTTGCTAAACCAGTTATAGCATTTGGTCCAAATAATTTAGGTGAAATTTTGGAAAAACATGGGGCGGGTGTGTGTTTACAGTCAATGGATGATTTGTCTTTAGCAGTTAAAAAAATAGCACAAAATTATGAAGAATATTCAAAAAATGCTTTAGCTTTATTTAACAATGATTTTAATCCTGATATAATATTGAATGAATTTATAGGGTGGGTACAAAAATGAATTATGATTATAAAGTTGATATAACTATTGAAAATAATGCCCATACGCAATGTTTAAAACTTATTAGTTCGAATTCTAAAGTTTTGGATGTAGGATGTGCCGTAGGAGCGTTAGGGGAATATTTATATCAAGAAAAAAACTGCGAAGTTGTTGGTGTGGATTTTTCGGAGGATTTTATAAAAGTTTGTGAAGAAAAAGGTTGCTATAGTAATTTATTTAACATTAATTTAAATATTTTAAATTCGCAATTAGATTCTTACAAGGGTTATTTTGATTATATATTATTAGCAGATGTTATAGAACATATTTATAGTCCTGAGGAATTATTAAGTAAAATTAAAAACTATTTAAAACCAGAAGGAAAAATTATTTTATCTGTTCCAAATATTGTTCATGGTTCGATAAAACTCAATCTTTTAAAAAATGAATTTAATTATACAGAAATGGGGTTGCTTGATAGAACTCATATTAGATTTTTCACTAAAAATACTATAAACGAATTGGTGACAAAGTTAAAATTTAATATTGTTGAAAATAATGCAGTTATTATTCCTTTTTCCACATATTATGAACCTGTCGATATTTTTTCTTTTCCTATTGGGGTTTTAAATTATTTAAAAAAATCTGATGAGTCTTATGTCTATCAATATATATTAAAATTAGAAATACTCAAGAATATAGGAGATTCCAATAAAATTGAATTAAATGAAACAAATATTCAATTAATAAAAAAAATACGAAAAAAATATTCAATATATTCATATTTAAAAAATAGAATAAGAAAATTATGCAAAAAGTAGTAATTGTAATACCTATCTATAAACAAAAAATAAATAGAATTGAGCAAGCGTCGTTGGAGCAATGTATTAAAATTCTTTGGGAATACGATATTAAATTTATTTGCCCACAATCATTAAATACAGAACGGTATGAAAAGATTATGGAAGGTGCAAATATAAAAGCTTGTTTTCAAAGATATGACGATAATTATTTTCTTAGTTTAAATAAGTATTCTAAATTTATGTTAAACAAAGAATTTTACAAAAATTTTATTGAATATGACTATATGCTTATATATCAACTTGATGCTTGGGTATTTGAAGATCAATTAGAATATTGGTGTAATCAAAATTATGATTATATAGGTGCCCCTTGGTTCGAAGGCTTCCATAAGGCGGATGAGTCTAGCAAAATGCTTGATTTTGCAGGTAATGGAGGATTTTCTCTTCGTAAAATCGATGCTATTTTAAAAGTTTTAAATAAAAAATACAGGAAATCATTGAAGCAAAGTCTATTTGGGAATAAAAAACAGAAATTAGTTGCAAAAATTATAAATTTACCTGTTAATTTTATTAAATATTGTCTACAATTTACTAAAAATTATTGGCAGGATACAAAATTATATGAAGATTATGCTTTTGTCACAATAGGACCTTTATGTTGCCAAGGATTTAAAGTAGCCCCATCAAAGGTAGCAATGAAATTTTCTTTTGAGGTTCAACCAAAGCGGTTATATCAAATGAATGATTATAAACTCCCATTTGGATGCCATGCTTTTGAAAAATATGATTATGATTTTTGGAAGCAATTCATTTTATTTTGATATAAATTTATAAGGGAGAAAAAATGAAAAAAATAATTCATGAACAAGTGGAAAATAATAGAGAAAAATATTTATTGCCAATTATATTTGTGCATTTGGGCAACCCAGAATATCTTGCTATTGTTTTAAAACAAGCAAAAAAATACAACCCTAATTCAAGAATAATTTTAATTGGTGATGAAGCTAATAAAAATTGTGTTGATTTTATAGAGCATTATATGCAAGAGGATTTCAATTCACAAAAGCTTGAAGAATTTAAATCATTATATGTTCATTTAAGCCCAAATGGCCAATCGTATGAACTTTTTTGTTATGAACGATGGTTTTTAATAAATGAATTATGCAAAAGGGATCCTCGTATAACTAGTTTTTTATGTTTGGACTCAGATGTAATGCTTTTTTGTGATGTAACAAAAGAAGCACAAAAATTTGTACTTTATGATTTTACTTTGACATTGTATTCGGGACATATTTGTTATATTAAAAATCATAAAGTATTGGAAGGGTTAATAGATTTTATGATTGAATTATATAAAAATATTATTTCTGTGACAATTCTAAAAGGAGAATATCATAGAAACAAATTGAATGGGATTAATGCTGGTATTTCAGATATGTGTCTTTTAATTTATTATGCTAATTATATTGGTATAGATAAAGTTGCTTTTTTACATAAACCTATTGAAAGCTCTCTTTATGATATAAATATCCATAATCATTTCGCTTCTATTTTTAAAATTGAAAGAGGAGTTTTATATAAAATAGATAAAAAAAGCAAAAGCAAAATGCGTTTTAATGCATTGCATTTACAAGGTGAAAATAAAAAATATATAAAGCAATTATATGAAATTGATGAAAATAACCAATCTGTATTTCTTCCACCCTCATATAGCACTCCAGAAATAAAAAATACACTTTTATTTGAAATTAAAACAAAATTTAAAAAAATACAAAAAAGGGTCAAAAAAATCTTGCATTTTTAATAATATAGTATTATATTAATAATTAATATGTTAACGATTAATATAATAAGGATTTATCATGTTAGATAAGAATTTGCTCCCTGATCCCGAAGAAACAATAGGATTTGTATGTTATAGAACATCTCTCAGCATCAAACAGCATTTATTAAAGCAGTTTAAAGAAAACGGTTTTGATATTACTGTCGAGCAGTGGGGAGTGATGTATCGTATTTTTAAGTATGATGCTTTGACTCAAAATCAAATAGCCGAAAAAACTTTTAAGCAAGGACCTAATATCACCAGAATTATTGATGATTTGGAGCAAAAAAATTTAGTTTCTCGTCAGCCAGATATTTCTGATAGAAGAAAGTATCTTTTATTCTTGACGGAAGAAGGAAATAATACGGTTTTGAATTTATTGCAAGTTTTGGTCAAAGCAAAAGAGAGTTTTTCAGAAGGTATTTCTCAAGAAGAAATGGCAACTACAATAAATGTTTTGAACAAAATTTATCATAATATTAGTTCAAAAGAGGACTTAATATGTACTTGATAGCACTAAAAATGCTTTTTGGTGACAAAATCAAACTCTTTTCGCTTATAGCAGGTTTGACATTTTCAGTCTTGTTAATTACTCAGCTTGGCTCGATATTTTGCGGACTGATGGGCAGATTTTCGCAGCAAATAATTTCAACAGAAGTTCCTATTTGGGTAATGGATAGAAACACCGAAATGCTTGATGCACCTATTCCTTTGACGAATGATGCCCTTATGCGTGTTCGCAATGTTGACGGGGTTGAATGGGCAATGCCTTTGGCAAATTCAATGACCAAGCTGAAGCTTAAAAGTGGTAAACGTCAGACGGTCAATATAGTTGGGGTTGATGCTTCAACTCTCATAGGGATTCCTCCACATGTCAAAGAAGGCGATATTAAGGATCTCAATTTGCCAGATGCTATTGCAATCGACAAAAATAACAGAAAGCGTTTCGGCAATCCGAAACTTGGCGATATTTTTGAAATTAATGACCAAAGGGCAAAAGTGGTTGCCATAATTGATATGCCGTCTAATGCTCTTTCTGCGCCTATGGTTTTTACAACTTATGATAAGGCTCTAAATTATATTCCTCCTCAAAGAAATTTGCTTTCTTATGTTTTGGTAAAACCCAATTCCAATTTGCCCCAAGAAGAAGTTATAAGAAGGATTAATGAAAGAACCGGACTCGCGGCATTGAGTCAGGGTGATTTTATTTGGAAAACAATTATGTGGTATGTCAAAAATACAGGAATTCCAATAAATATGGGAATGACAGTGGCTCTTGGTGTAATTTTCGGTGTGGCTATTACCGCACAGACTTTTTATACATTTGTTGTCGAAAATATAAAACAGCTTGCGACTTTAAAAGCTCTCGGCGTTACAAATTCAGTTTTAACCAAGATGATTTTGCTCCAGAGTCTTTGTGTTGGGTTGATTGGCTATGGTTTAGGTATTGGATGGGTTGCTATGGTGGCTAGTACAATCTTCAAAAAAGCCGATAAACTCGCTTTTTATACGCCTTATCAGCTTCTTATAATTGCTTTTTTCCTTATGATAGGGGTTTGTTTAGCATCAAGTTTGCTTAGCATAATAAAAATTCGTAAAATCGAACCCGCAACTGTGTTTAGGGGGTGATGATGACAAACTGTGCCGTAAGATTAAATGGAATAAATAAAAGTTTTGGTGAAAAATCAGAAAGAATTCATGTTTTACATGATATTTCACTCGATATAAATTATGGCGAAATGACTCTTTTTGTAGGACCTTCAGGCTGCGGCAAAACCACTCTTATAAGTATTATCGGGGCTATTTTGGAACCTGATACAGGAGAGGTTGTAACTCTTAATCATCACATTAATCCAATGAATTCAGATGAAAAAACAGAGTTCAGAAAAAATAATGTGGGCTTTATTTTTCAGCAATTTAATTTGATTAGCACTCTAACAGTGCAAGAAAATGTGGCTATTCCTTTGCTTATAAACAATGAGCCGTATGATTTTGCTATCGCAAGAGCTAAGGAAATGCTTGAAATTATGGAAATAAGTTCTAAGGCAAAAGAATTGCCGAATAAACTTTCAGGCGGAGAACAGCAAAGAGTGGCGATCTCAAGGGCTTTGGTCAAAAACCCCAATTTGATTATTTGTGATGAACCCACAGCGTCACTTGATGGGCATACGGGGCGAAAAATTGTTGAGCTTTTAAAAAAAACAACCGCTGCCACGGATAAAGCTTTGATAGTTGTAACGCATGACAACAGGATTTTTGAATATGGCGATACAATGATAAAAATGGAAGATGGCAGAATTAATTCAGTAGAAAATATAAGGAATATTTAAAAATGGAACGATTTAAAGAAATAATTGAAAAAATAAAAAATATTGATTTTAAGAGAATTCCGAAGGTGATTTTTGTATCTTTGGTGGGTTTTATTTTCGCACTTTATTATGTGGCAAGTTCTGCGAAGTCTACAAGCGAAATCACACCTGTCCGAGACCCTGCCTCAAAGCCTTACGTGAAAACGCTTGCGGGCTTGGGTATAATTGAGTCTTTAGATCAAAATATAGTTGTTGCACCCAGCTATAGCGGTAAAATTGCTAAGGTTTTTGTTAGGGAAGGTGCCAGAGTAAAACAAGGCGATCCTTTGTATGCACTTGATGTAGAGGATTTACGAGCAAGCTTGGATTCTCTTGAAGCAGATGCAACTGCATTACAATTAAATTATGAAAATAACAAACTTCAGTGGGATAGGGTCAATAATGTGTCAGACCCAAGGGCAATAAGCCGTGATGAATTTAGTCAAAAACAATATGCAATGAAACAGTCTGATGCGAATTATAAATCTTTAAGGGCAAAAATAAAACAAAACAAAATCCAAATTAATCGTTCTGTTATTAAAGCCCCTCGTGATGGAGAAGTTTTGAAGGTCAATATCAGAGCAGGCGAATACGTTGCAACAAATTCTACGGGTTTTTCACCATTGATTTTGGGCAGCAGTAACAAACTTCAAATAAGAATTGATATTGATGAAATCAATGCAAGTAATTACCACCCAGGAGTCAAGGCCATAGCGAGTTTGAAAGGAGATTCCAGCAAAAAATTTCCGATAAAATTCGTCAGAGTACAGCCTTATATGGTACCTAAAACCAATCTTAGCGGCATGTCCACAGAGCGTGTTGATGTAAGGGTTTTACAGGTAATTTATGACTTTGCTCCACCAAAATTCCCCGTTTATGTGGGGCAGCAGGTCGATGTATTTTTTGATAACTAAAAATTTGAGGACTTTATGAAAAAATTTCAAATCAGTTTTATTATAATCGCTCTTTTGCTTTCAATGCCTGCTTTTTGTCTGGCTGAGGAGTACCAGTCTTTTATTTCTACAGGAAAATTAAAAGGAGTGGTGCAAACTCAAAGGCCCGAATTGGTCAATCCTGAATGGTGGGAAAGCTACAACGACCCGAAGCTTTCAGGATATATTTCAGAGGCTGTGAGCAAAAATCATGATATTAAAATTGCGAGTTTGAAAATTTTGGAATACGAGTCTTTATCTCGTGTGATGTTTGCAAATCAGCTTCCGACTTTGGATTTGGGCGGAACTTTGCAAAATAAGCGGACTTCGGGCAATATGCCTATGGGCTCAATGAACCCTGGGAGTTATACGCAGAGTACGTTTTTATTCCCATTGACGGCGAATTATGAGCTTGATTTGTGGGGAAAAAACAGATTGAATACTCAGGCAAGCAAAAAAGAAACGCAGACAATGATTTTTGATGAAAAAGCGGTTTATATTTCGATTGTTTCATCAGTTGCGACAAGTTATTTCAATCTTGCAATGACAGATAAATTAATTGATATTCAAAAAAATATAATTAGCCAAAAAGAAGACAAACTAAGTCTTTTTAATGCAAAATATGCTCAGGGATTGATTTCTTATGATGAAATAAATCAAGTGCAAGAAAGTATTCAAGAAAATAAAGCTGAATTGGCGGAGCTTCAAAAACAGCAAAATTTATTTTTGAATCAGCTTGCTGTTTTGACAGGCGATAGCGTCAATAATACCGAAAATTATGAAAGAGCTTCCATTGATAATGTGGTTTTTCCAAAAGATATTCCTTCTCAAATTCCATCGGAGGTGGTTCTTGGCAGACCAGATGTTTCAAAAGCTGAAGCACAGCTTCAAAAATCAAAAATTGATGTTGATGTAGCTCGAAAAGATTATTTGCCGACAATCAGTATAACAGGGCAGTTTGGGTTTTATGCCAATTCTATGAGCAAGGTTTTTGATTGGAACAGTGCCATCGCCTCTGTCGGAGGTAGCCTTTTGCAGAAGCTTTATACAGGCGGAAGAAGAAAAGCTATGATAAAGGCGAAAAAATATAAGTATGAACAATTGCTTGAGAGTTATCAAAAAGTTATTTTGACTTCCTTCCAAGAAGTCAATGACAGTTTGGTTGCTTACAAAAATGATGAGGCGAAATTTCATGAAATTTCAATGCAGTATGATTTGATTCAAGATGATTATAATTTGCAAAAATCCAGATATGATGCAGGTTTAGGCTCATATATTGATTTGATAACCACAAATGAAAAACTTTTGCTGGCTCAAAAAAAACTTACACAAACCAAAACAGCAGAGCTTATCAGCACTATAAGTGTTTATAAGGCTACTGCAGGAAATCTGTAATTTTTTGACTTGAGCAGCACTCTTAAGTTAATATTATGATTGAAGAAGTTAGTGGAGAAATGAGTATGAAATTTAGTACAATTGCCTTGCATGGTGGGCAAGAGCCTGATAGTGCAACAAATTCTCGGGCATTGCCGATTTATCAAACTACTGCTTATGTTTTTGACAATTCTGAGCATGCAGCTAATCTTTTTGGCTTAAAAGAATTTGGAAATATTTATACTAGATTGATGAACCCTACAACGGATGTGCTGGAAAAACGTGTTGCGTTGTTGGAAGGTGGCGTAACAGCCCTAGCGGTGGCTTCAGGGCAAGCTGCAATTACATATGCTATTTTGAATATCGCAAAAGCAGGCGATGAAATAGTTTCAGCAGCGGCTCTTTATGGAGGTACATATAATCTTTTTGCTCATACGCTCAAAAGGCTAGGCATTAAGACAATTTTTGTAGATTCTGATAATCCTGCTGATTTTGAGGCAGCAATTACAGAAAAAACAAAATTGGTCTACGCAGAAACAATTGGCAATCCAAAGCTCAATGTCCTTGATGTAGAAGGGTTAGCCAATGTTGCTCATAAGCATAATATTCCACTTATTGTCGATAATACTGTTCCTTCGCCATATTTACTCAGGCCGATTGAATTTGGAGCAGATATAGTGGTTCATTCTGCCACCAAATTTCTCGGCGGGCATGGCACTTCTATGGCAGGCATTATTGTTGATTCGGGTAAATTCGATTGGGCAGCTTCAGGCAAATTTTCTGAACTTGTAGAGCCTGACCCAAGTTATCATGGCGTAAGTTATACAGAAAGTTTTGGCAATCTTGCTTATATTATAAAAGCCAGAGTTCAGCTTCTGCGTGATACAGGCGCTGCTTTGAGTCCTTTTAATTCGTTTCAAATTATTCAAGGCATCGAAACCTTGCATCTTAGAATGCAAAGACATTCTGAAAATGCTTTGAAAGTGGCTAAATTTTTGCAAAAACACGAAAACGTAAGCTGGGTAAATTATCCGGGACTTGAAAATCACAAAGATTATACTTTGGCTCAAAAATACTTGCCAAATGGGCAAGGAGCTATTATAGGTTTTGGAATAAAAGGCGGAAAAGAAGCAGGCATCAAATTCATTGATAATGTTAAACTTCTATCACACGTTGCAAATATTGGCGATGCAAAATCACTTGTGATTCACCCTGCAAGTACCACACATCAGCAATTGAGCGAAGCTCAAAGGCTTGCAACCGGTGTTAGCGAAGATTTTATTAGATTGAGCATTGGTATTGAAGATATTGAAGATATTATTGCCGATATAGACCAAGCGTTGAAAGTCTAAATTTAATATTATATGCATCTGTGTCATGCCGAAACAAGTTCAGGGTGACGTGATTTGTAGGGTAAGTGTACCCAATGGCATCTTGATGCTTACGGCTATAAGTCTAGGTCTTAAGCAAGCTTGAATTGTATTAATGTTCCTGTTAGGGGGTATTTATTTTTTGTCAGTTATCAAAATCAAATGCCACCCGAATTCTGTTTCAACAGGTTGAGAAACTTCTCCGACAGGGAGGCTGAAAGCAGCTTTTTCAAAAGGCGGAACCATCATTCCTCTGGAAAAATATCCCAAATCACCACCTTCAGAGGCTGAAGGGCAGATAGAGTATTCTTGTGCCACAGCAGCAAAATTTCTGCCATTTTCAATTTCTTGTTTGATTTGTTCTGCTTGTGCTTTGGTTTTGACCAAAATATGACAGGCCCTTACTTCTTTATAATCGAAATTATTTCCGAGAGTACCTTCTTCAAGAGTGCAGAAATCAACTGCCATAGAGGTTTTTACGGTTACAGTTAAACTAATCATTATGATAATTAATGCAATAAAGATTTTTTTCATAGAAACTCCAATCATTTGAATATTGTACGCCTTTGAGGTTCTAAGCACAATATGACAGGTTACTATTTTTAGTTGCCCATAACGGCAAGAGGTGTTTTGCTCAATACATAATAAATTCCGCCGGAGAACAATATACACATTGGAATAGTCAAAATCCAAGCGAAAATAATATTTTTGACAATGCCCCATTTGACGGCTGAGAACTTGACCATACTCCCAACGCCCATAACTGCTGCAGATGTTATATGAGTTGTGCTTACGGGGATGCCAAAATGTGATGCGCTCAAAATAATACTCGCAGAAGCCATTTCGACTGCAAAACCGTGAGGCGGTTTCATCTGTATTACTTTAGAACTCAAAGTTTTGATTATTTTCCATCCGCCGGTCATTGTGCCTAATGATAAAGTCAATGCACAAATGCAGATTACCCAGAGCGGGATTTCGAAGTTTTTGCCGTCTAAAACACCAAAAGTTATAAGCGATAAAGTTATTATCCCCATTGTTTTTTGAGCATCGTTTGAACCATGGCTGAAAGCCAAGAATCCTGCTGAAATAAGTTGCATTTTTCTGAAATTTTTATTTAAAATTTCAGGTCGAACTTTATGAAAAACATGCAGAATAATAAATACAATGGTAAGCCCTACTGCAAATCCCAATAAAGGAGATGTAATCATTGGGCCAAGAACTTTATGATATAAATTATGAGTATTTACAACATCAAAAGTAGGATGCGAAAGGCTGAACGGAGGCATTTTTATAATTAAGGGATAAAAACCGTTTAAGTTTATTGCGGCATGCGAAACAGAAGCCCCTAAAAGCCCTCCTATCAGAGCATGTGATGAGCTTGACGGTAATCCGAAATACCATGTGATTAGATTCCAGATAATAGCTCCTAAAAGCGCACTTAAGATAACAAGTTGTGTTATTGAATCAGGAGAAACAATCCCTGAGCCTATGGTCTTGGCGACGTGTGTCCCGGCAAGAGCACCAGCAAAATCTAATACGGCAGCGTATAAAATTGCATATCTGGGGCTTAAAGCCTTCGTTGATATAACCATCGATATTGAATTTGCTGAGTCGTGAAATCCGTTTATATATTCAAATATTAAGGCTATAGCTATTACTAAAATTAATAAAATTAAACTTAATTCCATATATTCTCATTTCATTACAAAAACTAATTATTCTTTAATGCTAGGTTTAAGATTTCTTCAGAAACTCCAAAGCAATTGTCCAAGACATTTTCCAAATCTTTATAAACATTTTTTAATTTAATTACATCCAAGGCTTCATATTGGCCTGAAAAAAGCTCATCCATTGCCCTGTTAAGAATTTCATCACCAAAGGTTTCGATTTCTTTCATTCTGCTGCGGCTTTCTGTAATTTCTTTAGTTTTTGATATTGTTTTAATCAAAGAAACAACATAAACAAGCTCTTCAGTAGCTTTTAAGATAGTTTTTGATTGGTGAAGGATTTGTTCTGTATGATTTGTGAGTCTGTAAACTTTCAAATTTAGACAAACTTGCACCATTCTTTTGGTGATTTTATTAAGTTTGCAAGATAAAATTTGGATATCTTCTCTATCTATAGGCGTAATAAATGTATTATTAAGTAGATTTACCGATTCTCTTTCAATACTTCCGCTTTTATGTTTAAAAGTTTTAGCTTTAATTAGCATTTCTTCTGTGACTTCATGTTTTTCAATGACTTCATCCATAAAAAGAGCCATTTCATTACAAACTTTTGCGGCCGCTTCAAAATTATCAAAAAACACTTTATTTTCAGGCGGTAATATTTTGTCTAAAAACCATAATCTTCCCATATTCTTTTTCCTTATCTTAATTCGGACAAAACCATGTTAGCAAATCAAAGTAAATTGTAAAACAATTTTTGAGATTCGTTACTATTGTTTTTATTTTGGTGATAACATAAATTATCGAAAGCTGTTTTAGCTTTGCTATATTGAAAAAACAGGGGAAATTTTAAAATGAATCAAGCAGATATAATAGAAAAAATAAATAAACTCAAAAAAGAGCGGAATGCTGTTATTCTTGCACATTGTTATCAAAGGCTGGAAATTGATGAAGTAGCGGATTATGTCGGCGATTCTCTTTATTTGAGCAGAGTTGCGGCAGAAAGTAATGCCGATGTTATTGTTTTTGCGGGTGTAACTTTTATGGCTGAGACTGCCAAAATTCTTTCGCCGGACAAAAAAGTCCTTATCCCAAGGCCTGAGGCGGGTTGCTTTATGGCTGATATGATAAAACTCGAAGATTTGCTTGCGTTCAAAAATCAGCACCCGAATTCGCCCGTGGTTTGTTATGTGAATTCATCCGCCGAAGTTAAGGCAAATTCTGATATATGCTGTACCAGCGCAAATGCTGTAGCTGTTGTCAAGTCACTTTGTGCAAAAGAGGTTTTATTTGTTCCTGATAAAGGGCTTGGTGGTTATGTCAATTCTCAATTAGAGGATGTAAATGTGATTTCATTCCCGGGATTTTGCCCGACTCATATGAGGATTATGCCTGATGATATAGACAAAATGAAGGTAAAACACCCATCTGCGCTTGTTTTGGTTCATCCCGAGTGCCGTATTGAGGTAATTGAAAAAGCGGATTATGTAGGTTCGACATCTGGAATTATAAAATTTGCCAAGGAAAGTGATGCCAAAAAGTTTATTATTGTAACCGAACTTGGCGTGGTAGAAAGACTTCAAAGGGATTGCTCTGATAAAGAGTTTTTCTTAATTACGCCTTATACAGTTTGTGAAAATATGAAATGGAATACACTTTCAGATATTTTGATTTCGCTTGAAAAAGATGTTTATGAAGTTGAATTGGATAAAGACCTTTCCGCGAGAGCTTATGCAGCTATTAAAAAAATGTTGGATGTAAAATAGCAACTTTTTTTCTTGTTGTATTTTAATTTGGTTAACTTCGTAGCAAATAGAAATTAATCAGAATATGCAAATAACTAATCATCCGACCCAAACATATACTAGGGTAAAAGAGCCTTCTTTTGCCGGCACTATTAAATTGGTGAGCAGAAATGGATTTGACTGGCTAAGGTTTCACGGAATTCAAGACTGTTTTATTGTAAGCGGGGGAGATATCCCTAAATTTAATATGACGGAAGCTGCTTTCAAAAAACCTGCAGCGCTTACCCGCAAGGCATTTAATTGTGTTGCAGGTTCAATTTTTAATCCTGACACAAAACTGACAAATATGTTTCATCTTAATCCCTATAAACCTAATATAGAAAAGCTTTCAGAAATTCAAGACGCCATTTTTAATCAGGCAGAAGCTCTTTTTAAAGAGTCAAATACAAGACTGGAAGGGTTTTTAGGGGCAACAGATGGTTTGGGCGAGGGTATGTCAGAGCAAAGCAGAAAATTGTTCGGTGCAATAAAAGTTACTTTTGATAAAATTGCAGATAATTTTGGAATGGATTATTCGATGATAGCTCAAAGAAAAAATTGTGGCGCCGGCATAAGTATTATTTCAGATGCGAGAATAAATACACATTATATTTGTGCTGAAACCACAAAAAGCCATGTTCAAAATTTGAATGACTTAATGGATAATTTCTACACAAGAATACTTTCTCCAAAAGATAATATAATTATCGGCGATAAAGATGTGAGTGAAGAATTTCGAAAACATCCTTTTATGTTACTTCAAGCTTAAAATCTTCTTTCCAAACTTTGAATCCGCCCTCAAGTTCCATTACAGGGTAGTCATTCTTGGCTAAAAACAAAGCCGCACTTGCTCCAAGGTGGCATTGCTGATTGTAGCAATAAACAATGTGGATGTCATGCTTTGATAAAGTAGGTAGTTTTATTTGCAATTCGTGTTTTGGAATTGAAATTGCCCCAGGGATATGTGATTCGTAAAAATCATCAGGGTATCTGACATCAATTAGTTTTATACCCTCTTTTTTCATCATTTCATTAAGCTCAACAGGCCCTAGGGTAAAAGCTAATTTCTTGGCAAAAAACTTTTCGGCTTTTTTTGTATCACGTCTTATTTCATTAATATAATCATCCATGAGAAGTCCTCCTTTTGGATTTATTTTTATTATTTATTCAAAAAGAGGATTTTTCATTGCCTGTTAGGAGAGTATTGCATAGCTTAGAAAATAATTTCCATTTGGCAATTTTTGCAGTCGAAATTAAGTCTGTATTTTCGGCCTTTTTCATCGACCAAGAAAAGTTTTTCAGGAGTTTTGTGCTTTTTTTTACATTTATCAAGTGCGTATAAGATGCAATGTTTTGTTGTCATTACCTTTTTGTTCATCGCCGAAAGACCTGTTTCAAGAGCCATTTCTGAGATTTCGGCATGGTGTCTTTGATAAAATTCTTTTGCTTTGCTGTTCATTATGTTAGAACTAAAATCAAGTTCCTCTTTTATATAAGGGTGGTCGGTTTTTTCGATTTTGGTTCTTTGGAATTCATAATTTTCAAGCCTTTGGAGGGATAATTTTTCAAGAAGTTCACGTCTGATTTCATTGAGTTTTGAAACAGGCATAAAAGGGACTTGATTAAGGCTTATATTTAGTTCTGAAACCGAAAATTCGCTTTCGGCGGTTTTTTGGAACTGATTTTTAATATTTTCGAGCATTTTTTGCTCATTTTGAGCAATTTCGAAAGTATTTTCGATAAAAATTCGCGTTTTATTAGAATTTTCATCTTCAATTTCAAAAACAATATTGTCGACAGCTGTTTTTATACAAATTTTTGCCTCAATTTTTCTTTTTGCAGTCGAATTTTTTAGCTTTTTTTCAAATTCAAAATCAAGATTGCGATAAATTATTGTATCTTTTTCAATCCCAGAGATGTTTTGAGGATAAATTTTTTCATTTTCAACATTGTTTATATTTGAGCCTTTTAGCTCGTTATCTTTGAAAAAACATATCCCGTCAGATTGGTTTAAAGAGCCTTCTTCTAAAACAAAATAATTTTTGCTGACATATTTTACTTTGCCAACTCTTTCTCCGAGAGCTTTTGGGGTATTTGGGGAGAAAATATTTTTGTTTCTGCCCTTTAGAAAATAATCTGTGAAACCTCTATTAAAACTTTTATCCAGATTTGGTTCAAAATCCAAGATAATGGAGCCTTCAGAGGTTTTTTGCTCAGGTGATATTATTTCATCCATTTTTTTTCTGTAATATGAGACAACATTTTTTATGTAATGCTCATCTTTGAGTCGTCCTTCGATTTTAAATGAAGTTATACCCGCTTCTATCAAGTCTTTCAGGTGTTCTGAGGCATTTAGATCTTTCAGACTCAAAAGATATTTGTCCTGTGCTAAATAATCGTCATAACTATCCATTACGCTGTATTTTTTGCGGCAAGGTTGTGCGCATTCGCCTTTATTGGCACTTCGCCTGCCGATTGCATAGCTAAGATAGCATTGCCCGCTGTAACAAACACATAAAGACCCATGGATAAAGGCTTCGAGTTCAATATTTGTATTTTGAGCGATGTTTTGGATTTCATCAATTGAAAGTTCTCTTGCCAAAATAACTCTTGAAATGCCTGATTTTTCTAAGAATTGTACTTTTTCGAGCGAATCATTGTGGCATTGGGTACTGGCAAAAATCCGAATAGGCGGAAGTTCACATTCCAAAAGCCCCATATCTTGTATAATTATTGCATCAGCACCGATTTCATAAAGCTTGTATATCAATCCAACAGCTGTTTTGAGTTCTTCATCATTCAAAATTGTATTAATTGTGACATAGACTTTTGCATTGAATTTGTGGGCGTAGTCGACTACTTCTTTTATGTCTTGAGTAGAGTTTGAGGCTTTTGCCCTTGCTCCGAAGGCACTTGCACCCATATAAATCGCATCTGCACCATAATTTATTGCCAAAATAGCAGAAATTTTATCTTTGGCGGGTGCTAAAAGCTCTATTTTGTTATTTTTTTTCATTACAATGGCCTATCCGAGTTAGCTATTTTAAATTATACCTCAATGTTATAATCGTTGTATGAAAAAATTTCTTTTTATTATTTCAATTCTTTTAATTGCAGCGGGAATTATTGATTTTGACCTGCATAATAAAATAACTTGTAAAAATATGAATTATCAAAATAATCCCGAATATGCGTCATTTTTAAATAATACGTATGGTTTTAAAAAATGTTCCTATTCAAAAAAGGCAAAAAAAATTTCTCAAGAGGCAAATACCCCTTATTTTTCTGACGAGATTTTGAGTTTGTATTTTACAAATCCTATTTTATTTGATGATGCCCCAGATTCTTGCAGGACAGCTCTTTGTAAGGAACTTCTTGCTAGCATAAATGAAGCCCAAACTTCGATTGATTTTGCGATGTATGGAGTTGAAGGGCAAAGTGCCATCGTCAATGCTTTGAAATCCTCTCAGGATAGAGGAGTTAAAGTCAGATGGGTGACGGATTTGGATTCAAAAGGGGCTTCTTCTTATCCAAATACTAAAAAAACCATGCAAATTTTGCCAAATTGCAAGACCGATTTCGTTCAAAATAATTCAAGTGCTATTATGCATGATAAATTTTTTATTATTGACAGCAAAACCCTCATTACAGGCTCCGCAAATCTTTCAAACACAGATATGGGCGGGCTTAATTCAAATGTTTTTGTCAAAATAAAATCGCTCGAGCTTTGTGCTGTTTTTCAAAGAGAATTTGACCAAATGTATGAGGGGAAATTTCATAAAGCCAAAGGGGTGATAGAAAATAAATGCTGCTTAAAACTTGCTAATAATAATGTCGTGTCGGTGTATTTTTCGCCTCAGGATAGGGCTATCTCAAATGCTTTGATACCGATGATTAATGGGGCAAGGGATTATATTTATATTCCGATATTTTTTCTGACGGACAAAAATATGACAGAAGCACTTATTTGTGCAAAAAAACGTGGCATTGATGTCAAAGTTTTGCTCGATGCGGTGGCAGCAAGCAATGCTTATAGCCGCCACAAGGAGCTTCGGTTGGCAGGAATACCTGTCAAAGTCGAGAATTGGGCTGGCAAAATGCACCAAAAATCTATGATTATTGATGATAAAACTGTTGTAATCGGTTCGATGAATTTTTCTAAAAGCGGTGAAAATTCTAATGACGAAAATTGCGTAATCGTGCAAAACGCACCAAATTTGGCTCTAAAATATAAGCAACAATTTTTGATACTGTACAATTCCATTCCGAATAAATGGCTCAAAAAAGACCCAAGGCCAGAAGCGCCCGAATCAATCGGTTCTTGTTCTGATGGAGTGGACAATGATTTTGATGGCTTGATTGACTTAAAAGATCAAGGTTGTTTTGGTTATAAGAAACGTTAGGCGTTATCTTTGTATCTGAACCATAAAGCGATATCAGCTGAAACCATTGCGCCGTTGAGGACATACAGCCAGACGACAAGGTCAGGGTGGTAAAGTATTTTGTGAGCAACGCCACACATATAGCCGATTACGACAAGGCTCAAAAATATAATACTTTTGCCTTTTACATTTTTTGTTTTGTAGGTTTTCATAACCGCAAACGGCCAGCTGGCACCGAAACAAACCAACATTAAAATTTCAAATATACTTAAATGATGCATTTTCTTCCTCTATTCTAATTTTTGGGCTTAAAATTTAAGGTGTCTAATCGCTGCCCAAGTTGCTATTACTATTGCGACTAAATTTATGATATTGCTAATATAATACATTGTAAAGAGCACAAAAGCATTCACTAAGCCAATTTGCAAGCTGGTAAAAATCAGCGAAATCGGATTGTAGACGACGCTCAAGATGGTTATTACAGAAGCTATTGCGATAAATCGCTTTTGTTCCTGAAAGCCTGAGTTTTTTGTTATAGTTTTTGCAATGGCAAAACCCACTAAATATGCACTTCCCCAGCTTATGAACATGCCAAATGGTTTGACAAAATTGTACAAAAACCCAAGAACAATTCCTGCTAAAATTGCCTGAAAAATAGTATGAAACCAGCTTAAGGCAGATATTTCAGTAGTTTTTATAATTGGCGTTTCGCAATCAGGACAATGATATCCAATTGCTGCCGGGATTACACATTTGGTGCAAATCGGTTTACCGCATGCAGAACAGCTTATGCGAGTGGGTGTATCCTTGTGAATATAACAAAAATTTTCGTTGCTCATAATAAAGTTATACTACAAAATTAGACACTTGTTAAAGATTTTCCCGATATTTTGGAGTAATCTTAGATAGGTGAAAATGTATTTTTAGCGAGGTCTAGAACTTTATGGATAATACTCTTTCAGGTAATTTTTCAAATCTTGATGACAAAATTGAAATAGCTCGTGATCTGATTCGAGAGCAAAATTTTGTACAGGCAAGAAAATTCTTGGAAGAATTAATAAAATTGTCCGGCAGAAATCCTGATATAAATTACCTTTTGGGGCAAATTTATGAACTTGATCAGGATTATCGAAAAGCTGTTGAATGTTTTTCGATTTTGCTTGAATTGAGCCCATCCAATGAGCTGAAACACAGGATTGCACAGTGTTTTCTTGATGGTTCAGAGTATAGAAAAGCATATGATATATTTAAAGAATTGTATGAAAATAACTATGAAGATATAAATATTTATGAGCAATATGCCCATACTGCAAGGATTTTGGAGAAAACTGACGAGGCTGTTATCGCTTACAATAGGATTTTGGAGGTAGACAAAAATAATATTGTCGCTTTGACTCAATTGTCCGAGCTTTATTATGATAGTGACGACAAAATTAATCATTATTTGATAAAGGCAAAACTTAATTATATCGAAAGTATGTTCTCAAGTTCTGCTGAATGCTTGAAAAAAGCTTTGAATTATTCTCATGATGATGAAGAAATAGTAAATATTTTGCTAAATTTGGCAAAGGTTTTGACAGATGCAGGCAAATATAGCGATGCTCTTGAGCAATATCAATTTGTTTTGAATCTTGAGCCTGATAATGCTTATGCTCTTGAAAAAATCGATGCGTTATACAAAAAAATGCATCATAATGAGGAAGCGGAAGTCAGTTGGCTCGAAAAATTCTTCAGTTATTTTAATTGAGAAGACAAAAAAGCCCAATTTTTACAAAATTGAGGTTTTTTGGGCTTTGACCTCAGAAGTGTAAGCCCAAGCACAGCCTTGGTCAAAGGGTGGCTTGGGTGAAACCAGACATCAAAAATTTAACTTGTTGGATTATATGCCATAACTTTTGTATAATTGAGTTATGTCCAATCCTACTTTAAAAATAATTAATGCGATTTTGACCTTTCAAAAAAAGGTGCTGACTTGGTATTATGATTTTAAATATGCAAAATATACCAAACAATCATCATCTAAAACCTATGTCACAGCTGGCGAAACACTTTATTTGAACGCACAAGAAAAGCTCGATGCAAAAGAAGTGATTGAAAATGCCAAAAGTGTTTTTAAAGAAAATTTAGATGAGCCTGAAAAGATTTTTGATTATATAAAATCTCAAGGCACACCTGTAATCAAGTTGCAGAAAGCACCTACGATACTTTGGTTTGCGGGGCAGGAAGAAGGTTTTATTCCGCCGCAAAAAAATCTTAAGGCATTAGCTTTGACTTTTTTCATAAATATTTTTTCAAAAGAAAAAATCGCTATCGGGCTTCAAACACAAGGTATGTTTGTGTTTCGAGATACTGTTTTGAGCCCTTATCTTTTGGCGTATCATCTTTATCATTGGATGGCGTATTCCAAAAATCTTTCAGGTTATGATGAAAGGACGCTTAAGCAGTTCAAAAACATTTTTGCATTTGAGCAAGATATAATGGCGCGTAAACAGCTTTCAATAGAAGAAATTTTGTCATTAAGAGAGGCAATAGCAAGAGAAGTCGAAGCGATTGATATGGTCGTTGCCCTCGCGAAAGAAGTCTCCGGAGCGAAAAAAGCTTCTGACAAGCTCAAAAAAGACGGCGATATTTCTATTTAGAGACCACTGCACAAGTCCAAAATTTCTAATTTTGAGGCTTGTCAGGGGTCGAACTTACAAAAGTGAGCAAAGCACGGCAATGTGAGTTGGCGGGCATTTGCGACACTAGACGTCAGAGACCTAGCATAAGTCATTTTGACAAAAAAGTCTAAAAATATGACTTGTGCAGCAGTTTCATTTAGCCAGATTTTTGAAATGTTCAAAAACTTCTTGGGTGTAAGGCGTTATTGGCGCATTTTCAGATTTCAATTTTTCTATCAAAAGCTCAAAATAAGCAAAAATGGCATTGTCGAGGCTTTTTTTAAGCTGCGGCAAAATTTTGGCTCGAAAATCTTTTTCTCTGGTCACAGGTTCGATTTTGTCTGAAATGAAGATTATTTTTTCTAGCAAAGTCATATCGCATCTGCCGATTGTGTGAAAACGGATAGCATCAAGGATATTTTTATCTTTAATGCCGAATTTATGTTCGGCTATATATGCTCCTACAGGGGCATGGAGTGTTTTGGGGGCTTGTGTTTCTTGTTCAAAAACTTCTATATTGTTTTCTTTGATAAGGGTTTTGATTTTTTCGACACCGATATATTTGACGCAATCGTGCAAAATTCCTGCAAGATATGCCTTATTTTCGTCAATCCCGTATTTTTTTGCAAGTCGAGAAGCTAGTTCTGCGACTGCAAGGGAATGTTCTAGGTGACTATTGAATACTGTTTTTAAGATGTCGAGAATTTCTTCAAAGTCATGATTTTGGTAGAGATTTTTTTGCAATATATAGCCTAAAACTCTTTCAGGTATGATATTTTGAGGTGTATTCTTTTCGTTCAAGATTTTTCTGATTTGAGAAGATGAAATATCCAAGAAAGGAACTTTTGATATTTTATAGGTCAAATCAGGCAAATTGAGGTCTTTTAGGGCTTTTTCGATATTTATTTCATTTTGTCTTTTAACCACGATGAAATTTATTTCTTTAATTAATTTTTCGTAGTTATACCAGCTTTTTATGCCTAAAATAGCGTCTGTGCCTATTAAAAAATCAATTTTGCCGTCAATATTGTACTGTTTTTTGATTTCTTGAACAGTATGATACGAATAAGATTTTCCGCCGCGTTTAATTTCGATATCGCTGATTTCAATGCGGGCATCATCAAAAGCAAGTTTAAGCATATTCAGCCTATCTTCTGATGCAGCAATGTTTTCAGCATTTTTGTGAGGCGGAATATTATTTGGAATAACTATAATTTTGTCGAAATTAAATTCATTCAAAATGCCAGTTATTACTTTAGCATGAGCAGTATGTACAGGGTTAAAAGTCCCTGAATAAATACAAATTTTCATATTAAGCTTCAATTGCCCTACTATTTTCGATTACATCTAAGACATCCACGATAAACATTTTGTAAAGATTTCTGGAGATATCGCCATTGAT
>CAYUHE010000022.1:0-33319 GCA_964444415.1 uncultured Gammaproteobacteria bacterium | reverse complement strand
ATATAAATCATGTAAATCGAAACTTGATTTCAGAAATTTATTTAATGGTTCAATGGGAAGTGGCACTTAGAATTATAGCCACTCCTGAAAGCCCTAACAAGCAATATGGGCTTTTATCTGTTTTGACTAATTTTTGGGCAACACCAGAATTAATCCAAAAAGTCCCTGCAAGAGCTTTTTATCCTTCCCCAAAAGTGGATTCCGCTCTTATAAAATTGACCGTGAATGATAATCCAAGAGTCAATCTTGAGCATCCAAAACTTTTCAGAAAAGTTGTTAAAGGAGCATTCGCTCAGAGAAGAAAAATTTTCGTTAATTCTCTTTCTCAAAGCGGTTTTGACAAGAATAAGGTTAATGAAACTATAAAACAAATGGGAATTTCGCCCGAAATACGCGGTGAAAAGCTTTCTATTGAACAATTTAATGACTTTACGAACATATACGCAAAATTATAAACCTGAGGTAAAAATGAAAACAATAAAAGTAAAAGCACCGGCAAAAATAAATTTAACGCTTGAAGTTATGAAACAGCGCAAAGATGGGTTTCACGAAATCCAGAGCATAATGCAGGCAATCAGCCTTTATGACTATATAACGATTCAAGTAAGTCCGTCTGACAAGAATGAAATTACATTATCTGGTACATCAACAGAAATTCCTTACAACGAAAAAAATCTCGCATACAAAGCCTGTGATTTGTTTTTAGGACAAATTGAAGGTACGTTCAAAGTTCATATCCATATCGAAAAAAACATCCCTATAGAAGCTGGCCTAGCAGGTGGAAGTGCTGATGCTGCGGGTGTTTTTTACGGGCTGAATAAAATTTTCAATAATGTATTTTCGAGCGAAGAATTATTGGATTTATGCTCACAAATCGGCTCAGATATTTCTTTTTGCATGTTTGGCGGGACACAGCTTGCAACATCGAGAGGTGAAGTTCTCAAAAAAGTTGATACACCAGAGATAAAAGTACTTCTTATTAAGCCAAAAACCTTTGGAATTTCTGCCAAAGAAGCCTACCGAAAATTTGATAAACTTAAAGAAAAATCCAAGCTAAATGCGACTTTCAATATGCTTATGGCAATCAATAAAAGTGAAGACATCACGCCATTTTTGGCAAATGACCTTGAGCGTGCAATCGACAAAGATTACCCGCAAATCCGCCAACTCAAAAACTATATAATGAGCCTCGGATGCAAAAATGCACTTATGTCAGGCAGCGGTTCGACAGTTTTCGGACTGCTTGAACACGACATCGAACTTCCTGAAGGACTCAATGCAGAGTGCTTCTTAGCTGAAAGCATTAATCACGGCGTGAGAGTAGTTTAAAAACAAAAAATAACTCGCCTTGTGGCAAGAGAATAAACATTTCTTAGCGAAATCGAGCGAAGTAGGGCGAGAACTGTTTGGCGAGCCTAGCGAGATGAGTTTAGAAATGTATGAACGATAACAGGCGAGAGTTTTTATGAAACTTTTTGGGTAAAAAGTTTCCGCCCACCGCGCAGGTGAGATTTGGTAAGATTCCGAAATATGTTAGGAATGACTAGGTTATTTATTATGTGTTAAGCGATATTTCTCAAGATTTTCAACATAACCTTGTCCTTCAAGAGTTAATATAGGATTAATCAACATATAAAAGGTTCTATTTTGAGTCGGTTTATAAGACTCACGCCTAACCTTGCCATCATCAACTAGTTTTTCAATAATTTCCATCGAATCTTCTATATTTTCTATGCCCTCAATATTATCAATCAACTGCTTATATTCGATTACTTTAACTTCTTTTTGTAAATATAAATAATATAAAACTTCATTAGTTAACTTGTATCTTTTTTGGAAAGGATTCAATAATCCATTTATTTTATCCGATAGCAAATTATTATCATTTTGCAGTTTTTCAGCCACTCTTTTTGATGTTTTAATCTTTTTAAATTGCCAAATAAGAATAAAGCCTAGAATGAAAGCCAGACCTGCAAATATTCTCAATCCTATAAAATTATTCCAAATATATTTGATTAGAAAAGAATAAATAACGCCCCAAGCTATTTCAAAGGGCTTATCTAATATTTTCCCTAAAATAAAATCAAAAATAGAATTCACTGAAATAATCCTTTACTCAACAGCTTTAGGCTTTTTCTCCGCGTGGGTTACTACTTTGTCAATTAAGCCATATTCCACAGCTTCTTCAGCACTCAAGAAGTAGTCTCTTTCTGTGTCTTCCTTGATTTTTTCGAGCGGTTGCCCTGTATTAGTTGAAAGAATGCCATTCAACATATCTTTCATACGCATAATTTCTTTTGCTTCAATCTCGATATCAGTTGCCTGACCTCTCGCACCACCCAATGGTTGGTGAATCATAATGCGAGAACTCGGAAGCGACATACGCTTGCCTTTTGTGCCTGCTGCAAGCAAAAATGCACCCATACTGGCGGCTTCGCCGATACAAATTGTAGAAACATCTGCTTTAACAAGATGCATTGTATCAAAAATCGCCAAACCGGCTGTGATTGAACCACCAGGGCTATTGATATACATCATAATATCTTTTTCGGGATTTTCGGAATCCAAAAGTAAAAGTTGAGCCATTATAATGTTTGCCATATCATCATCAACTTCTTCGCCCAAGAAAATTATTCTCTCACGCAACAATCTTGAAAAAATATCAAAAGATTTTTCTCCGCGGGCTGAACTTTCGATTACTGTGGGCATATAGCTCAAAATTCGATTGTAATCCATATAAAAATCCTCTTAAATTAAAACTTTAGCTCTATTATAAGTCATAAAATTTTGATTAGCAAAGGATTGTTTCAGAGCATCGCTCAAGTGGAGGAAATTTTTTCAAAAATCACAAGAAGCTCGCACCATGCCGTTATCTACAGATACAACTTTTGCCAGAACTATTTGATTTTTCAGGATTTTATTGCCTTCTAAAGTCGCTTGAATATAATTTGAGCTCACGCCTTTTAGATATCCTGATTTGTCACGGTTTTTTTCGACCAAAACTTCGATATTTTTTCCTATTAAGGACTCTAGAAAGTTTTGTTTTTTAACTTTGGCAAGTTCTCGAAGGCGTGTTGCACGTATTTTTTTTGTTTTTTCATCAACCTGAAGCATAATTGCAGCAGGAGTTTTTGGGCGGACTGAATAAGGGAAAACATGCATATAAGAAAATGGCATTTCGCACAAATTATTATAGGTATTCTCAAATTGCTCATCTGTTTCAGAAGGGAATCCGACAATCACATCGCAACCGAGTGAAATATCCGGTATTTTACTTTTCAATTTCCCCATTATTTTTTTGACATTTTCGATTGAATAATGCCTATTCATAGATTTTAAGACTTCATTATCTGCACTTTGCAAAGAAATATGAACATGATGAGCAAATTTCTGCGATTTAGAAAGGAATTCTATTATTTCATCATCAAGCTCATTTGGATTTAAAGAGCCTAGTCGGAAGCGTTCTAAGCTATCAATTTTTTCAAATTCTTTTAAAAGGTCAACAAAGTTCTTTTGAGGTAAAAAATCGAGTCCCCATTGCCCGATATGAATACCTGTAATAACAAGTTCTTTAAACCCTTCTTGGGTATAAATTTTAACTTGCTCGATAATATTTTCGATGCTGTTACTTCTTGATTTACCTCTTGCATAAGGGATTATGCAATACGAGCAGCGATTGTTGCATCCGTCTTGAATTTTTATATTTGCTCGTGTTTTACCCTCGGTTGACGAGGTTTTTTTGTCCTTGAAAATTGTTTCTTGCATAATGTCGCTTACGCAGCTTGTATTTGATTTAATGTAGTCTAAAATATTGAGCTTGTGTGCATTTCCTATTATTATATCGGCTTTAATTTCTTCAGGTTTTAGCTGTGCAAAGCATCCCGTAACTATTATTTTGGCATCAGGATTTATTTTTCTGGATTTGCGAATATAATACATTGACTCAGAGTCAGATTTGGCAGTAACAGAACAGGTGTTGATGATGTAAAAATCAGAAACTTCAGAAAATGCAACTTTTGAATAACCATTTTCGATAAGAATATCATTAATAGTTGCACTTTCAAGCTGGTTTGTTTTGCACCCTAATGTATGTATAGCAAACTTTTTCATATGATTTTATTTTGCAACAAATGTTCTTTGTGTGCAAATGTTTATCCAAAAATACACTTGACCGCAGGGTTTGTGAATGGTATTTTAGTGTAACAGTAAGGGTCTGTGGCACTCTGCCGAAGGGATGATTAATAATCATTTCTGAGAGGTAGGTTAGCTAAAAAGCTAACCGCTGAGCAGGTCAAATACTAAAACTCAATAAGGGCCTGTGGCACTCTGCCGAAGGAATGATTAATAATCATTTCTGAGAGGTAGGTTAGCTAAAAAGCTAACCGCTGAGCAGGTCAAATACTAAAACTCAATAAGGGCCTGTGGCGCAGCGGTTAGCGCAGCGGACTCATAATCCGTTGGTCGTTGGTTCGAATCCAACCCGGCCCATATTTCAAAAGACATCTTATGATGTCTTTTTTCATTGCTATACTTGATTCTGGGATTTATAATACCCTAAATAAAGAGTGCATACCGAATATTCTTCAATATGCACTACTTCATTAATTTCCAAATACCTTATTGGCTTAGTTTTCAGACCAATGCGTTAATCGCAACAATCATTACAAGTATTGGCCTTTTCGCAACAAGGATTTTGACATGGAGCAGCCGGGCATGGTGCAGGGCAACAAGCTGGTGCAGGACAGCAAACTGGTGCTGGGCAACATGGTTTTATTGCCGGTGCAGGACAGCAAACTGTTGCTGGACAGCAAGTTCGTGCAGGACAACATGGAACTGATTGCCATGAGCCTTGACATTGACATGGGCAAGCTGCCAAGCTAGGTAATGCACCTAATGCCAAGACTAAGAATGCTCCCAAGGTTAGTAATTGTTTTTTCATGATAGAGTTCTCCTTCTTTAATTATTAAAAATGCAGTTGAGTTAAACTCAATGACTTTATCATTCTAAGCGTAGAATGATAAAATAACGGTGCCCAAAGAGCTAGTCTTGTAATGATAGCCATTTGGGCTATATTTAAATATATAGTAGCATTTTTGGTCATTAAATTTTTGGTTTTATAAATTAATCAGTCAAAATTTATAATGCTCTTAACTTTTTAATACTTCGTTTGAGTAAGTTCAAATCCATTTTTGTCATTTTTAGTCAATATTAATTTATTGTCTGCTTCTTCTGGAAGAACGTAGACTTTTAGACCGCCATGAATGGATTTAGTTAATTCTTTAAAATCTTTTTCAATGAAATTTATACAGCCATGGGACATTCTATTGTTGGCTAAATCCCCATCATAGAATTTTTTAAGCCTATCTTTTTGACGAAATTTTGGAACTTTGTGCAGGGCAACCACTTTTTCAGTATTTTTTACTTTGTTGGCTTTTACCCCTAAAGAAAGTGTCAAATCTCCATATGCTAATTTATTAAATATGTTTGGGATAAGAGTATATTCTCCCGCAGGAGTTGTGTTTTTTGCCTTACCCAGAAAACCTAATGTATCGTTAAAATCATCACTTTTTTCTTTCCCTATACCGACTTCAAAACTTTTCGTTTTATTCCCATCTTTATCATAAACAGTAGCGGAACAATTCTTTTTATCTATAATTACGTAATTTTCTAAGGAACTGAACTTCGCCCATTCTTTTATTTTTTGCTCGTCATCTTGCATTAAATTAATTTCAGAAACTTTAGCGAATAAAGCAGTCTCTTCTACACTATTAGGAATTTCCGCCAAAGAGATGCTTGTAGCTGTTATTAAAACCAAAATAATTAAAATTATTTTTTTCATTAAATGTCATCCTTTTTGCCAAAATATTGTTTATTGAAGCTGAAATTATAACAAGAAGCTACATATTTGAACAATAGACAAATTATCAACTTCTGGGCTGATTAGATGTAGTACGACTAAAAAATAACATACGTATAATTAATTTTTTGTAATATAAGGCGTAGATTTAGGCAATTTTGCGTACTTTTATTTTTTAAAAACTTACAAATAACTTTTTTAAGGTTTTGTAAATGATAAAAGCAATTTCGCAAACAAATTTTCCACCAAGAATCTATAGTCCCAAGGATAGAGTATGCTTTGGTCAAAATTTTGAGCAAAATAATGATGTATTTGTTTCTGAAAAACCTCAAAACGAAGAAAAATCATTCATTCAAAAACATTGGGGCAAAATTCTTATAATTGGAGCTTTAATCCTTGGAGCCTTGGCATTAAAGGGTAAATTGGGCAAAGCTAAAAATGAAATAAAACCAAAATCTCAAGAATCTCCTAAAAAAACTGGATTTAATGACGAAAAACCGAAAAATTCTGAAATTAAAGAAGGGGATATTAATAAGCCTGAAGAAGAAATAATTGAGCCATCAAAGCTCAAGAAAAAAACTTCGGAAACTTTGAAAAAACTAAATCAAGCTATAAAACAAAACTCTACAAAACATGAATTGTATGGTGAAAGAGGCTTGATAAATAAAGCTTTAGGCAATCAAGAAGATGCCATAAAAGATTTTAGTAAAGCAATAAAACTTGAGTCGAAAAATTTCAGCTATTATGATAACCGAGGCTGTTTATATAGAGAATCAAATCAATATAAAAAAGCTTTGAAAGATTATAACAAAGCAATAAAACTTGAACCAGAGAACCCTACAGCATATATCAACAGAGGTTTAACATACAAATCTATGAAAGAATATTCATTAGCTCTTAAAGATTTAAACCAAGCAATTGAGCTTAATCCTAATAATGCTGTTACATATTACAATAGAGGTGGGGTGCTTGTAGCTATGGGGGATTCTGAAGAAGCTATAGCTGATGCTATAAAAGCTGTAGAACTAGCTCCTAAAGATAAAGATTTTGCTACATTTAAAAGGCGTATAGTTCCAAAAAGTGCTGATTCTTTTAACACTATCGCAAAAGCATTTGCAAGAAAAGGCAATTACGAAGAAGCCTTAAAACATTTTACGAATGCTATAAATCTTGGAACAAAAAACCCGACAGTATATATAAATAGAGGCTTTTTGTTTGAAAAAACAGGCGAATTAGAAAAAGCAATGGCAGACTATACTAAAGCTATTAAAATTAGCCCCAAAAACCCTGTAGCTTATTCAAATCGAAGCATTTTATTAACTGAAAAAGGGCAATATAAAGAAGCTCTTGAAGATATTAACAAATCAATCAAACTTGTACCTAAGGACCCTGATTATTATTTAGTACGAGGTTCTTTATACAAAAAAATGGGGTTAGAAGCAGAGGCTCAGCGCGATAAAGAGAGTTTTATTGCTCTCGGTGGAATTATTCGCTAATTAGTTTTGATTATAATAAAATTAATGTACAGTTTATTTTTCCAAAGGATATGAAATTGGGTTTAGATTTTAATGAAGTTGTCCTATATGGACGGAATTTATATGAATACGTAAGAATGTTTTCTTTGCTTTTATCCGAAGATATTCCCAAAAAAATCGTGGATTGTGCCGGAGGTCCTTCAAGTTTTAATTCTGAACTCACTAACTTAGGAGGCTCTATTGTATCTTGTGATCCTATTTATGCTTTATCAAAAGTAAAATTGGAACATAAAATGAATAAAACATATAAGATAATTGCCAAAGAATTGGCTGAAAAAAAAGAAAATGCTACAGTTGATGAGTTCAATTCATATAATAATATTTGCAATTTGCGTTTGTCTGCAATGGAAATTTTTTTTAATGACTATGAAAAGGGGAAAAGCGAGAAAAGATATGTTGATGCTGAATTGCCAAATTTGGCATTTGATTCGCAACAATTTGATATAGCTCTTTGTGCGAATTTTTTATTTACCTACTCGCATATTTTAACGCTTGAATTTCATTTAGATTCAATACGAGAAATGGCTAGAATTGCAAAAGAGGTCAGGATTTTTCCTGTTTTTAGTATTAGTGGCAAAAAATCAGAATATTTGGATTCGGTTATCAAGGTACTTTTAAAAGAGAACTACACCGCACAACTTTTAACAGTCGATTATGAAATAATAAAAGGTGCCAATCAAATTTTAATCGTCAGTAAATCTTGAAGTATTTTTATGAAATTGTTAATTAAATTTAATACTTTAGCAATTGTTTAAATTTTGGGATTTTAAACAATTACTATGAATATTTATGCAATAAAAAACTCATCCAATATACTTTTTAGAGGCTATAACGGCAAGACTGAAAATGTACAAATTAGCAATACAATGGGCGATTGTATCCATGAATCTCATTTTATGCGAAATTTTGAATCTTTATATTTCAGTATGGATTACCTGAAGAAAAACTTTCCAAACGGCACAAATATAGCTGATTTTGGCTGTTCAGGAGGAGAAGAAGCTCATAGCATGGCTGTTTTATTGCACGATTCCAATAAAGACAAAAAATACAAAATTACAGGTTATGACATTGTTCCAGAGGTTGTAGAAGATGCCAGAAAAGGAGTTTTTAATATTGCAGAATGGACAAATTTGTATGAAAGATTTTTAGTAAGTGATTATTCATTTCAGTATCTTACTCCGGAACAAAAATTAGCAAAAGAAAATTTTAATAAATGCTTTGAAAAAATTCCAAAAGATTGGGAGAAATTTAATATATGTGACTCAAGATACAAGAAAAAAGTCAAAAGATATGTAAAACCAGGTCAAGACATCGAGTTGGCAACAAGACGTTTAGAATATATTTATAATCCAAACTCAAGAATGTCTAATAATGGCAAATATTTCATTGCTAAAGACGGGGTTTTTGATAATGTTATTGATTTTAAGGTTGCGAATATTTTGAACATAGACAAAGAATTAGCCAATCAAAAAACAGGGATGGTAATATTCAAAAATAGTCTTTATCATATTTTTGGAAGTAGAGGTTTGGATTTTTATAAAAATGCTGATATAAATCTTGCCAAAGAGCTATTCACAAAAATAAATTCTGTTTTGCCGGAAAACGGACTATTTGTCCTTGGAATTTTGTCGGGTGATCATTTAATACCTAAAGATGTTTCATTAGATTATAATACTATCTTTCAAAATGAAGAACAAATAAAAGTATTTAATACATCTCCTGTTCATAAAGCTCTTAAAGAAGCTGGCTTTGAGCCGATTTTTTATGAGTGCGGAAAAACAGGCGGTGCTTCATTTAAGAAATCCTCAATTTATTTGCCGTCCGTTTGGAAAAAAATTCGCTCGCTTTAAAACCAATTGAAAAATTTCTTTTTGCGGTATTTTTCGATACTTTTGTATTTAAGTTTCGGGTCATTATCATAAGCATTTACTGCTTGCAAAAATGCTCTTGCAGTATCTATTGATGTAAAACAAGGGATACTGTACATTTCTGCTATTGTACGGATTTTAAAGCCTCGTCTTTCTGAGTCTTTGCCAAGTGTCGGAGTATTTATTACCAATGACAAACGTCCTTCCTTCATACGTTTTTGAAGTTTATCGAACATGAATTTTTCAATCATTTTTGATGGGACACCATTTTTTTCAAGGAATTTGTGAGTCCCCCAAGTTGCCATAATCAAAAATCCTGCATTGAAAAATCCCCTCACTACTTCAAGGGCAGGGTTTTTGTAGTGGTCATTCAGTGACACCAAAATTCTTTGTTTATTCATCGGAAATTTGTAACCAGCCGCGATAAAAGCTTTTATAAGAGCTTTTTCATAGTTTTTGTCTATACCCAAAACTTCGCCTGTGGACTTCATTTCAGGAGCAAGTGCCGGGTCAATTCTGTTGAGTTTTTGGAATGAAAAAATCGGTACTTTTACACAAACTAATGAAGTTTCTTTTGCCAGACCAGGCTTGTAGCCTTGTTTTTTGATTGATTTTCCAAGGATAACATTGACAGCAATATCCACCATAGGAATATTTGTGACTTTGGACATAATCGGTACAGTCCTTGAAGCACGAGGGTTTACCTCGATTACATAAGGGACATTGTCCTTGATAATAAATTGAATATTCATAAGACCCTTTGTCTGAAGGCTTGTAGCTATTTTTTTTGTATATTCCATAAGCTTGGCTACGATTTTTTTGTCAATATGTTGTGCCGGATATACGCTGATGCTGTCTCCTGAGTGGACTCCGGCACGTTCGATGTGTTCATTTATCCCTGGCACCAAAATATCTATTCCATCAGAAATTGCATCGAGCTCGACCTCATGACCTTCTATGTATTGGTCAATCAAGATTATGTTATCTGAAAATTTGATTGCTTCGTTTATGTAAGTCACAAGCTCATCATCATTATAAACCACCTGCATTCCCCGTCCGCCGATTACATAAGAAGGTCGGACCAATATTGGATAGCCGATTTCTTTAGCCGCCTCAATTGCTTCGACAAGGGTTCTTACACCTTTTCCTCTTGGTTGAGGGATTTCAAGTTCTGTCAGCAATTTACCAAAAAGTTCTCTATCTTCTGTCAAATCAATAGATTCCAGAGAAGTTCCGAGAATTTTTACGCCTCTTTTTTGCAGTTTTTCAGCTAGATTTATAGCGGTTTGTCCGCCAAATTGGACCAAAACTCCTTTTGGTTTTTCTTTTTCGACAATATTCATTATATTTTCGATATTCATCGGTTCAAAATAAAGTCTGTCAGCTATATCAAAGTCAGTACTTAAGGTTTCGGGATTTGAGTTGACCATAACTGAGTCATAACCGTTATTTTTGATACTCCAAGCTGCATGAACCGAACAATAATCAAACTCAATCCCTTGTCCTATACGAATAGGTCCTGACCCCAAGACCATAATAGTCTCTTTTTCGGAGGTTTTTTTGAGTTCGCATTCCTCTCCATAAGTCGAATAATAATAAGGTGTTTGGGCCTCAAATTCCGCTGCACAAGTGTCAACAATTTTGAAACTTGCCTGAATTTTGTTTGTTTTTCTGATTTTTTGAATTTCACTTAGTTTTTTGTCTTTTAAGTCAGCTATTTCTTCATCAAGAAATCCCATTTCTTTTGCTTTTAAGTACAATTCGGGCGTAAGCTCAGCTGTTTTTAGATTTTCTCCAAAATCTACAAGATTTTTGATTTTGTGAATAAACCACCTGTCGATTTTTGTGATTTTGTTTATTTGGTCAATAGTTACTCCACGTTGCAAGGCTTCTGCAAGGCGGAAAATTCGCCTGTCATCTTGGATATTTAAATCCACAATCAATTGGTCGGTCGTGACTTTTGAGAATTTGTAATTTAAAAGCCCTGTTTGCTTGTCTTCCGTTGATGTTATAGCTTTTTTGAAGGAGCTTTCAAAAGTCCTTCCGATTGCCATAACTTCACCTGTGGCTTTCATTTTTGTGCCCAAAATTCTGTCTCCGTAACTGAATTTGTCAAAAGGCCATTTCGGAATTTTTGTAACTACATAATCAATTGAAGGTTCAAATGCCGCAACTGTTTTGCCTGTGATAGCATTTTTGATTTCGTGCAAATTATATCCTACTGCAATTTTGGTTGTAACTCTTGCTATCGGGTAGCCTGTTGCTTTAGAGGCAAGGGCGGATGAGCGGCTTACACGAGGATTTACCTCGATTACATAATATTGATTAGAAACTGTATCCAAGGCGTATTGTACATTACAGCCGCCTTCAATTTCCAGAGCTCGAATAATTTTTAGAGATGAGGAGCGAAGCATTTGATATTCCTTGTTTGTAAGTGTTTGAGAAGGTGCCACAACAAAGCTGTCCCCTGTATGAATACCTATTGGGTCAATGTTTTCCATATTGCACACGATTATACAAGTGTCATTGCCATCTCGCATGACTTCGTATTCGACTTCCTTGAATCCTGCAATACTTTTTTCGACCAAAATCTGATTTATAGGGCTCATAGCAAGGCCTGAGTGGACAATTTCCTCATATTCATTTTGATTTTGGGCAATTCCACCGCCAGAGCCGCCTAAAGTATAAGCAGGTCTTATTATTATAGGGTATCCGATTTTTTCGGCGAATTTCAAAGCATCTTCATAATTTGAAACTATTGCACTATCCGGAACTGGCTCACCTATTTGCTGCATAAGGTTTTTGAAGAGTTCTCTATCTTCTGCTTTTTTGATTGAATCAATATTTGTGCCGAGGACTTTTACCCTATATCTTTTCAAAATGCCTGTGTCGTTGAGCTGCACCGCTAAATTTAGCCCCGTTTGTCCGCCAAGGCTGGCTATTAAACCGTCAGGGCGCTCTTTTTTTATGATATATTTCAACGCTGCAACAGTCAGGGGTTGAATATAGACTTTGTCTGCAATAGTTTCATCAGTCATAATCGTTGCAGGGTTTGAGTTTACGAGAATTACCTCAATATTTTCTTCTTTGAGCGCTCTGCAAGCTTGCACGCCTGCGTAGTCAAATTCTGCTGCTTGCCCAATAACAATAGGGCCTGAGCCTATTACTAAAACTTTTTTTATCTGTGTATTTTTTGGCATTTTTCTTCTTTAACTTTCTTTATTTTACCTATCCATGTATCAAAAATTTCATTTGCATCCATAGGCCCTGGTGCTGCTTCTGGGTGGAATTGCACGCCTTCGATATTCAAAATCGGATACGAAAACCCTTCAAGCGTGTCGTCGTTGAGGTTTTTGTAAGTTACAATCATGTTTTTTGGCAAATTGGCCTCTTCAACAGCATAACTGTGGTTTTGGCTTGTCATCATTATTTTGTTTGTTTGTAAGTTTATTACAGGGTGATTTCCGCCTCTGTGACCGTATTTTAGCTTGTATGTTTTGGCACCGAGCACAATGCTCAAAATTTGATAGCCTAAACAAATTCCAAAAATAGGCAGTTTACCTGTCAATTCTTTTACTGTTTGGATTGCAAAAGTCACATCTTGTGGATCTCCTGGACCATTTGAAAGAAATACCGCTTCAAAATTCCCTTCAAGGATTTTATCCGCAGTTACATCTGCAGGAAAAATCGTCAAATCACAGCCTTTTTTGGATAGATTTTCGATTATATTTTGTTTAGCGCCGTAGTCTATGAAAGCCATTTTGATTCCTGAATTAGGACGTTTTTCGATAGATTTTCGTGTAACTTTTAAGACAATATCTTTATCTTGTTTGTATTTTGAGAGTTCATTTTTTAATTTTTCCGAGATTTCTTTGGTGGTTACAACGCATTTCATAGAACCTTTTTCACGAATTTTTCTAACGAGTGATCTGGTGTCTATGGCTGATATGGCTACGATTTCATTTTTTTTGAGATATTGAGACAAAGTTTGTTGGCTTTTGTAGTGGGAGTCGTTTTCGCAGTAGTTTTTGACTATAAACCCTTTTGCTGCAGGTTTTGCACTCTCAAAATCATCATCATTAATTCCATAGTTTCCTATTTCGGGGTAAGTCATTACGATAACTTGATCAGCATAAGACGGGTCGGTCAAAATTTCTTGATAACCTGTCATAGAAGTGTTAAAGACTATCTCGCCGAAGTTAGTCCCTTCTGCTCCAAAGGATTGCCCCTCAAAAATTGTTCCATCTTCAAGCAATAATATTGCTTTCATTATATTTCTCCTTCATTATTTTCAATCTCTTCATAAATCATTTGCATTGCTTTGATTTTATTTTTAGCGGAAGTTACAGCCCTTCCGATTACAAGATAATCAGCCCCTTCTTTGATAGCTACATTTGGCGTTGCAGCTCGTTGTTGGTCATTTTTCAGTGACCATTCAGGTCTGATTCCAGGGCATAAAACCTTAAAATCTTGTCCGCAAAGTTCTTTGATTTTTTTAGCCTCCCAAGTGCTTGCCACCACTCCGTCTAAACCGCTGTTTTTCGCAAGTTTTGCAAGTTTCAGGACGTAATCGCTGGCTTTTTGATGGATTTCGAGTTCTTTATTCAAAACTTCATCAGAAATACTTGTCAAAATAGTTACACCAAGGATAAATGGGTCTTTAGTTCCTAGTTTTTTGGCTGTTATTTTGGCACTTTTTACGCAGGCTGACATCATTTCGGATCCGCCAAGAGTGTGGATATTGAAGAAGCTGGCACCTCTTTTTATGATATTTTCTGAGGCTTTTGCAACTGTATTAGGTATGTCTAAAAGTTTCACGTCTAAGAAAAACTCAATCTCTTGTGATTTCATAAAATCGATGATTTCATTACCATTTTGGGTGTATAGCTGCAGTCCTACCTTAAAAATGCCGACATAGTCTTTTAACTCCAAAATTAGATTTTTAGCTTCATCAAGAGTGTCAACATCCAGTGCCAGAACTATTTTTTCTTTTATATTCTTATTTATCGTTCGCATTAAATTACTCCCATTTTTTAATTTCGCCATTTATGACTACAGTCAAGGCTTTGCCCTTTAAAATTGCCCCTTCAAAAGGAGATATTTTGCACATAGTCTTAAAATCTTTTGCTTTAACTTTATATTCGATATTAGGGTCTATAATAGTTAAATTAGCTTTTTGACCGACTTCTATACGTCCTTGTTCTTGCAGTCCAAGAATTTTAGCTGGATTTACAGACATTTTTTGGATAATTTGATTAATGCTTAGGTGTCCTTTGTCAACCAAATTGGTTAAAGCAGCTCCCAGAGCTGTTTCAAGACCGACTACTCCAAAAGGTGCAAGGGCAAAAGGATTTGTTTTTTCTGTCATACAATGCGGTGCATGATCAGTTGCAATGCAATCTATTGTGCCGTCTTTTAGACCTTCGATTACCGCTGCTAAGTCATCTTTTGTCCGAAGTGGCGGATTCATTTTAAATCTGCCGTCTGCTGTTTCATTTTCTTTTGTAAAAGAAAAATAATGAGGAGCAGTTTCGCAAGTTACTTTCAAACCTTCATATTTTGCTTGCCTGATAAGGTTTATAGCTTTTTTTGTCGAAATATGGGCGAAATGAATTTTGCCTCCTGCAAATCTCAAAAGCTCCAATTCTTTTTTGACTGCAACAGCTTCAGAAAGAGGGTTTGTACCAAGGCTGGAGTCTTCGGCATGAGACATTATTAAATTTCCTGATTGAAGAGCTTTTTCGTATAAAGCCATATTCGAAAGAGGCTTTCCGTCATCCGAAAAAGCAATTGCACCGGCTGCTTTCATTGCTTCAAAATCCACAATTTCTTCACCGTCAATGTTTTTTGTAATCGCAGAAACAGGATAAAAATTTATGCCTGAGGCTTTTTCTTTTGTGTAATTAAGTACATCGGGATTGTCTATAACAGGCTTGGTGTTTGCCATAGGGCAAATGCCTGTAAAGCCACCATTCAAGGCGGATTCAATGCCTGTTTCGATGGTTTCCTTATATTCAAACCCAGGTTCACGCAGATGACAATGCATATCTATGAGCCCCGGAGTTATTATCATTCTTGAAAAATCCATTCCCCCTTCTATCATATTTGGGGATATTTTGACAATAATTCCCTTTTGGATTTTTATGTCCACAACAGCATCAAGATTGTTTGCAGGGCTTATAACTCGGGCATTTTTTAAAATCATTCTATACCTCCTAAGAGGAGTTCAAGGACCGCCATTCTTACAAAAACGCCATTATGGGCTTGTTCCAGAATGATTTTGCCGTATTTGCCATCTATAATTTCTGATGAAAGTTCTACACCTCGGTTTACTGGTCCAGGGTGCATAATCAGGATATCTTTAGGAGCAAATTTTTGAAGTTTTTCAAGCGTCAAGCCATAATTTTCGATGTATTTCTCTAAAGGTATTGATTCTTCAAGTCTTTCGTTTTGAACCCTCAAAAATATTGCTGCAGCAGCTTTTTTAAGTGCATCTTTGAGGTTGTTTGTCCAAATTACATCTTTTATTTTGTCATCTATAAAATACTCAGGTGCGCAAAGATGAATTTTTGCACCGAATTTTTTGAGCAGTTCGATATTTGACTTAGCGACGCGAGAATGACGAATATCTCCAATCATAGCTATTTTTTTATTTTCGACTGAGCCAAGGTGTTTTTGAATTGTATAAAAATCGAGTAAAGCTTGCGTAGGATGGGCATTATTGCCATCCCCACCATTTATAAAAGCCATAGGGCAATCGACTTCTTGTATTGTTTTTTCAACAATTCCTGATTCACTATGCCTTATTACAACGGCTTCAATACCTATCGCCCAAAGGTTTTCAATGGTATCCTTCATTGATTCGCCTTTTGAGAAAGATGATTTATTTGCATCAAAATTGTAATTATGAATACCAAGTTTATTCGCAGCCATCTCAAAGCTGAAGCGAGTTCTGGTCGAATTTTCGCAAAAAATCAATGCAAGATGTTTGCCCTTGCAAGAAGGTATCGTAATACCTTTTTCAAATCCCGATGCCAAGTCAATGACCTCGGTTATTTCGCTTTTATCAAGATTTTTTATGTCAATTAGGTTTTTAAACACGATTTTGGGCCTCTCTGCTTCCAGGTTTCACAAGTGGGATACTGTTTTTGCACAGCGGACAATTGTCAGGTTCATAAGTCACAGGATCGACCTGTAAAAGTGATCTGATGTCATAAATTACATTTGTATACCCGGCAGTTCTATCTACAAGGCAAGCAATCCCAACAATTTCAGGCTCAAAATTTTTGATTGCTTCGATGGTTTCATTTATTGTTCTTGCGGTTGTAATTACATCTTCCAAAATCACGACTTTTTCGCCTTTTTTGAGGTGATAATCACGTCTTAGTTGCAAAGTTCCTTCTTTTCTTTCGACAAAAAGGAATTTTTTCTTTGCTTGTTTTGCTGTTTCGTAGCCTATTATTATTGCCCCGATTGCCGGAGAAATAATCGTATCAAAGTCAATATCAGCAAGCTTTTCAGCAAGCATTTTACCCAGTTCTTCAACTGCATGCGGATGTTGGTATAGTTTTGCACATTGAAAATATGTATCTGAATGCAATCCTGAAGTTAGGCAAAAATGCCCCCGCAAGAGTCCGTCAAATTCTTCTAAAAGTTTTTCAATTGTTTCATCAGACATTTTTTATGCCTCCTTTAAGTTTTTTTGTAGTTCATCTATGGTCGAAAAATTGTTTTCCGACATAAATTTTTCTATATCTTGCACCAGTATTTCTGAAATGTCAGGGTGCGTGAAGTTTGCAGTACCGATTTGTACAGCTTTTGCTCCGACGGAGAAAAATTCCAGAACATCCTCCAGAGAATAAATTCCGCCCATTGCGATTATGGGGATGCTAACGACTTTGTGGATTCTGTCCACAAAAGATAGTGCGACAGGTTTTATGCATTTGCCTGAAAGTCCTCCTGCTACTGTGTTTTTTTTAAATTTCCCGTTAGCAAATTCAAGTTTTATACCCATTCCTCTTACGGTATTTATGGCAGAAATAGCATCTGCACCAGCATTTTGAGCAGCCAAGGCAATTTCTTCGGCACTGGTTACGTTTGGTGAAAGCTTAACAATCAGGCAGTTTTTGTATTCATTTCGAACTTTCGAGACCAATTCGTACAAAGAGTCTTTGTTTACGCCAAATTCAATGCAACCTGATTTGACATTTGGGCAAGAAACATTAAGTTCAATGGCTTTGATATCATTGGATTGGGCTATTTTGGCAAGTTCAATATAATCATCAATACTGTTCCCTGCGATATTTAAAATGAAATCAATCTTATTTTGCTGCAATACAGGCATTTTTTCTTCCAAAAATGCTTGTATACCAATGTTTTCTAGCCCAATTCTGTTTATCATGCCACTAGAAGTTTCAAAAATTCTTTGCCCTTCATTTCCAAGCCTTGGCTCAAGTGTAATTCCTTTTGTAACAACCGCTCCTAGCTTTTTGACATCGCAAAAAGCATCAAATTCATTATTGTAGCCGTATGTCCCAGAGGCACTTATTATAGGGTTTTTGAGGGTAAAGTCTTTTATTTTTAGCGATAAATCTACCATAAGACCTCCTCCCCATTGAATACAGGACCGTCTTTACAAACTGTTGCGTTTTGGATTTTACCGTCTTTTTTGATTTTAATGACACATCCTCTACAAATTCCAATACCGCATGCCATTATTTTTTCCATAGCTACTTCGCTTTCGATACTATGCTTTTGGGCAATTTGTGCCACGAATTTTAAAACAGGATGCGGAGCGCAAGAAACTATTTTTTTTGGCTTAAAATCGCTGATAATTTGCTCTAAATAATCACAAATGCTGCCTTTTTTGCTATTTGAGCCATCATCTGTGGAGACAAAATCAAAATCCCGTAAAATATCAGACTTGCTCGAAAAACCTGCTGCAAAAAAAGTTTCAGCTCCGATTTTTTTGAGATTTTTCTCCAGATAAAACAAAGGAGCAACTCCGATTCCTGCTCCTACTAATAATGTTTTTTTGTTTTCAATCTTGAAAGTGTTTCCCAAAGGGGCTGAAAACTCTATCTTTTCACCGATTTTGAGATTTGAGATATATTGAGTACCTTGCCCTTTTTTCTTGAATAAAACAGTTATTGCGCCATTTTCAAAATCAGCTACACTAAAAGGACGTCTGAGGGTAAGCCCTTCGCACAAAATCGAAACATATTCTCCAGGTGAAATATTATCAATAGTGGGAGCTGAAAACTCAATAGAATAAACATTTTTGTTTATTTCTTTGATATTTTGAATTGTCCCAAGGTGGTTTTTTTTCATTTAGTCCTCATACAAAAAAAGAAAAGACAAAGCTTTTCTTTTTTTTAGTACATATTATTAAAATTTGGATTATATTTGCTCATTTTCCCTACCTATAATTATTATAGATAACTAAAAAAAATGAGTCAATTTATTTAACAATTTATTTACATGTTGAGCCCCTTGAAAAGTCCAAAAAATTATTTTGCGCTCAACAATCCTAGGATGTTTACATGTTTTGAAACAAGTTCTAAAATACCTGTCCCGAAAGGGTTTTGGTTTTTAGGTACAATGTCTAAAAAATCGGCTTGTGCAAATCTTTGAATAATCATAGGTGCTGTTCTGATTGCCACATCATTGGTTCCTTCCGGGTAATTATTTATGATTATCCCTGCTATTTTGAGACCTTTTTTCTTCGCATATTCAACGGTAAGCAAGGTATGATTTATAGTTCCCAAATCAGCTCTTGCGACAATGACAATTGGCAAATTAAGCATTTTTGCAATATCTGCTGCCAGAAAATCTTTCCCGAAAGGCGTCATTAGTCCACCTGCACCTTCCACTATGGTAATATCGCAAGATTTTTTTAATTCTTCAAAATCTTTTTTTATAACATCTTTTTCGATAGTTACATCTACTATGTCTGCTGCTACCGAGGGTGCTGCAGGTATTTCAAGAATATAAGAGCATTTCGTTTTTACATTTGGAGCGATCTTTTTGATAAATTCTATATCATCAGCAATAAAATTCTTGTTTTTATCACGACTGGCGCCTGTTTGTACGGGTTTGTAGACTCCGACAGTTGCGCCTTCATTTAGCATAGAGGCTGCAATTCCTGCGGTTATAAAAGTTTTTCCGACTCCTGTATCAGTTCCTGTAACAAAAAGGTTCATTTTGGGCTCCTTTTTCAAAAAACACTATTAATTTATATTTTAGTATGGATAATGAAAATAATGAACAGGCTAAAAAGAGGAATTTAAAATGAAAAATAAAGTTTTATTGGCAATTATGGATGGATGGGGAATTTCAGAACATCATGAACACAATGCAATTTATGAGTCAGGGGCACCAAATTTTAATAAATTACTTGAAAAATATCCAAATATCACAATATTTGCAGATGGTGAGCATGTCGGATTGCCTGAAGGGCAAATGGGAAATTCTGAGGTCGGGCACCTGAATTTAGGCGCTGGACGCGTTGTGTATCAAGAGCTTACAAGAATTAATAAATCTATTAGAGAAGGTGAGTTCTTTGAAAATGAAACTTTATTAAAAGCAGTCGCTCACGCCAAAGAAAATAATTCATCTTTACATCTTATGGGGCTGGTTTCTGACGGCGGTGTGCATAGTTCAATGGGTCATTTATTTGCACTGATAGATTTGGCTAAGCAAAATAATCTATCAAAAGTTTACGTACATGCGTTTTTGGACGGCCGTGATACCCCTCCTCAAAGTGCAGTTACATATTTGAAAGAAGTCGAAGAAAAACTTGCAAAAGAATCTTTGCCAAGAATTGCGACAGTAAGCGGGCGTTATTATGCTATGGATAGAGATAATCGCTGGGATAGGGTCGAAAAAGCTTACAATTGCTTGCTTCTTGGAGAAGGCGAAAAAGCTGATAAAGCTGTGGTAGCTGTAGAAAATTCTTATGCCAAAGCTCAAAATGACGAATTTGTACTGCCAACTGCTATCGAAAATTCTGATTCGCGCATTCAAGATAATGATGCTGTGGTTTTCTTCAATTTCAGACCTGATAGAGCTCGTGAAATTACCAGAGCTATCGCTCTAAAAGAGTTTAGCGGCTTTGAAAGAAAAAAAGTTTTGAATAATTTATTCTTTGTTTGTTTCACTCAATATGATGAAACTTTCGCCTTGCCGATTACTTTTCCTCCTCATCATCTAACAAATATTTTAGGCGAAGTCTTAGATAAACAAGGGGTTCAGCAACTTCGTACTGCTGAGACAGAAAAATATGCTCATGTCACATTTTTCTTCAATGGCGGTGAGGAAGAACCTTTCTCAACAGAGACAAGAGTTCTTGTAAATTCGCCAAAGGTTGCCACATATGATCTTCAGCCTGAGATGAGTGCTTATCAAGTAAGAGATAAAGTTCTTGAGGCTTTAGAGTCTGATAAATACGGTTTTATTTTGGTTAACTTTGCAAATCCTGATATGGTAGGTCATACAGGTGATGAGCAAGCCGCAATTAAGGCCGTCAAGACAGTAGATGAATGCATCGGTGAGATTGTCAAAAAAGTTGAAGAAAAAGGTTATACAATGCTTCTTACGGCTGACCATGGTAATGCTGAGTGTATGGCAACTGATGAAGGCAAGCCTTTTACGGCACATACAAACAATAAAGTGCCTTTGGTTTTGATTAATGCAGGTGGCAAAAAACTGCATTCTGACGGTGCTTTATCAGATGTCGCACCTACGGTTTTAGAACTTATGGGTATTGAGCAGCCAAAAGAAATGACAGGGCATTCTCTAATTTTATAATTCATTTAATATATCTTTTGTAAACGCTCCAAAAACCTGTAATCATGCCTAAAAAAGTGAGGCAAATTGTCCATAGGGGGAATTTGTTACCTGAGTCTAATTTTTGCCCAAAAAATGCTCCTATGAGGATTGGTCCGAGTAGGCTGAATGCTATATCCATAAAATTCCTTAACATGGTTGTATTTTAATTTATACCAATTATAATTTTACTATAAGGAGATATTAATATAAATGACTCAAAAGGATAAATTTCGAAAAACACTGAGTTTAGTTTCGAAAATTTTAAATAAATATGAAGATGCAGAAAATACTTTGGACTTGGTTTTCAAGTATATTAAAGAAATCTTTGAAAATGAGAAAGCTTATATTTTCTTTATCAGTCCAAATGGTTTGTATCTTAAATCAGAGGTCGGCTGTAGTGATGAAGAAAGTTTTAATCTTCAAAAAGTTAAAGAAATGGGTTTTTTAACTAGAAAATTTATAAAAAAGCAGGAAACTGAAATTAAAAACAGCACAGATTTGGTGTCAGAAATTGGAATAAAAAATACCCAAAACGCGTCTTTTATGGTGTCTCCTTTGAAAATAAAAGATGCTTTATTTGGGATTTTGGTCGTCGAAAAGAGTGGCAGAAAAGAGTTTTCGAATGAAGACACAGATCTTATTGATGCTTTTGCATCAGTCGCAGCATATGTCATTAAGGATTCTGAGCTGTCGGATGTTTTTAAAATTCAATTAAAAATATTACAAGAAAATATAATGGAAAAAACTCAAGCCGTAGCTGTTATCAAAGAAAAAAACAAGCAAATAATGGATGCTAATAAAGTTAAAGATGACTTTTTGGCAAATATTTCGCATGAATTGAGAACGCCTCTTAATGCCATTATAAATTCTTCAGATGCTCTAAAAATGGAATTATTCGGGAAGCTAAACCCAAAACAGCAAGAGTATATAAATGATATAAATGCAAGCGGTATACATTTGAACGGTATTATTAACGAGATTTTGGATATGTCTAAAATCGAAGCCAATCAGATGACCTTGAACAAATCAAATATGAATATTGCAAATACTATAGATGAAGTTATAAATATTTTGAGATCTTTGGCTTCTAAAAAAAATATAACTTTTAAAAGAGTTTATGATGATTCTGAAACCATAATTAAAGCGGATTTCAAAAAAATGCAGCAGATTTTGTACAATTTGTTGAGTAATGCCATCAAATATACCAATCCTGATGGTGAAATCGAAGTTGGATTTAAAATTTTAAGAGACAAAGTAAGATTTTTTGTCAAAGACAATGGAATAGGTATTGAAGAAAAATATCACGGCAAAATTTTTGCAAAGTTTCAGCAAGTCGAAAATATTTACACCAAAACCGAAAGTTCAACAGGCTTGGGTCTTACAATTACCAAAGAATTCGTTGAAATGCATGGCGGCAAAATTTGGCTTGAGAGCAAAGTAAATGAAGGTACTACTTTCATTTTCGAAATCCCTAACAAATAAAAAGAAACTCCGGCATGGGTATGTTTTGCCAGAGTTTTAGAGTTAAAAAATATTTTTTATTTAGTTAACGCCAATTCATGTTCAAGTATTTTTGAAACTATGCTCATTGCGTGAATTTGGGTCGTATTAAATACAGGAAGACTTGCTTCTTGTATCATCAGAGGAATTTCAGTACAGCCCAAAATCACACCTTGAGCCCCATTGGCTTTCATTTTGTTTATTACATCAAGGTATGTTTGTTTTGAGGATTCTGTTATAACACCTTGGCAAAGTTCTTCATAAATAATTCGGCTTATCTCCTGCCTGTCATCATAATCAGGGATTATAGTTTCTATTGAATAGTCATCAAGAAGTTTTTTGGAATAAAAATCTTCTTCCATCGTAAAAACTGTTCCCAAGAGCCCGATTTTGTTGGAGCCTTGTTTTTGGATTTCTGTAGCAACGCTGTCAACCATATGGATTAAAGGTACTGAGATGTTTGCTTGGACGATAGGCGCAACTTTGTGCATCAGGTTAGTACAAATCACAATATATTCCGCACCTGCTTTTTCAAGGTTTTGTGCTGCCGTACTCAATTTTTCCCCTAACTCATTCCATTTGTCTGCAAATTGCATGGATTCAATTTCTTTAAAATTAAAACTTTCCATAACCAATTCTGCTGATGTACATCCGCCTAAGGCTTTTCTCACTTCAGAATTGATGATTTTGTAATATTCTACTGTGGATTCACAACTCATACCACCTAATAATCCAATTTTTTTCATTTGTTCTCCTTGCTATTCTTTTAATCTTCTAGTAACATGAAACCATACATTTTATCTAAATCACATACTTAAATAAGTCAATAACAGGTTATTTACCTTAAATTTTATGGAAAAAATTGGAAATTATGCTAAAAATTAATATTGATGAAATTTCACTTAAAATTCTTTCTCTTTTGCAAAAAAATGCGAGGATGTCTTTCACGGAAATCGGCAAAGAAATCGGCTTGACTTCATCGAGTGTTGCAGAGCGTGTGAAAAGGCTTGAAGAACAAGGTGTTATCGAAAAATATACAATTAATTTAAATTCTGAAAAATTAGGCTTTCCTATTACAGCAGTTATGCTTGTAAGTTTCACGGGCGTTTTTGCCCAGCAGGAAAAAACTATAGTGAGTGAGCTTTCTAAATATTATCAAGTGGTAGAGTGCATAAGAATTACAGGCAGGAATGATTTTTTAATAAAAATAATGGTGGCTTCGATGGATGAGTTCAAAATTATTAATGATGAAGTTGCAAAACTCGGTCAAGTTGATACGTCACTCGTGGTTTCGACTTTCACGAACAATACGACAATAGACATAGAAAAAATGCTTAATTCATAATAAAATCAAAGATTATTTAACTTATTTAACTTTATATACAACATCAGGGTTTCTGGTACTGCGGCAATATTCGGATTTTTGAGCTACTTCAGTGGTTTCAGCTCTTTTAGTTTTTACTGTTTTGTGACGTTTATTATGAGATGTACGGTCAATTTTTTTGGAGGTATTGCATTTGTTATTTTCACGGCTATTTCTAATCATCCTATTGCAAGATGCGCTACCACCGTCTTTATTTTTGGGACCAAAAATCCAACTGAATGGTGCAGTTCTTTTAAAAAAATTACCGGCTGTTTTTCGTTTGCCTGATACCCCTGTATTTCTTGGACCTTGCTTTATGTTCTTAATTTCCAATACATCATCTAAATTAGAGATAACATTTTTATTTTCGACCAACTCAGGAAGAGATTTTATAAAAATATCTGAAGCAGTTGCAGTTTTTGTCATACCTTTTAGAGATGCTACTGAAATTAAAGCTATTACAGCTCCTATTCTTACTTTGTGCATAATTGGACTGATTTTCATGATAGTTTCTTCCTTCATTGAGTACTTAATATTTCATTACGGGACATCCTTCAGTATTCATATAATAAATATCTGTAGATGGTGCTTTTGGTAAAGGGTTTTGAGGAATAATGACTAAATCTTTATTAACAGCATTTTCATAAGCTATATTTATTTTTGCAGGATTTTTTTCGCGTTTTAATGACCCATCAAGGGTTATCTTTAGAGTACCCATACCTTCATTATTTGGAGTAATAGGTCTGTTACCCTTTGGTGGTTTTCTGGTAGGTTTGAAAATATCAGCAATTGCATCCGTAAAAATTTCGAAGGCATTTTTATCATTGATTCTATGTGTTTTTTGGGGACTATTAAGACGAACTCCTGGTTTATTTTTGCGAGCTTGCTTGCAAGAGCGGCTTAATTTGTGTTTTTTAGGCCCTGCTGTTGTTATAGAAGCCATATTATCAAAAGAATTTACTTTAGTATTTTCGACCAACTCAGGAAGAGACTTTATAAAAACATCAGTAGTTGCTGTTTTTGCCATTCCTTTTAGAGATGATACTGAAATTAATGCTATTGCAGCGACTATTCTTGCTTTGTGCATAATCGGACTAATTTTCATGATAGTTTCTTCTTCTGATTTAAATTATATTTTTTAAAACTGTCCTGAAAATAAAAAGTGCTTTTGTTGCAAAAATTTCTTGATATTTCTTTACACAAAAAAGTATTCAAAAAAATTAGCCGAATTTCTGATGTGCAAGATATTATTTTTCCCTAAAATAATGTCTTACTAATTAGGAGGTTTTTAATATGAAAGAATTGCAAAAAAATTGGCCTATCATCGCATCGGAAGGGGCTTTGTTTTTGATACTCGGGACTTTGGCGATAATAATCCCTGTTGTTTTCTCTTTTGGAATTGTGGTAACAGTTGGGGCCTTGTTATTTGTAGGTGGTTTAATTCAGCTTTTTCGAGCTATTAAACTCAGAAAAGGAAAACATTCTCATTTTTTGCCGTCATTATTTTTAAGTATAGTGGAGCTTTTATTCGGTACTGCTATACTTGTCTATCCTCTTAGAGGGCTGATGTTTTTGACAGCACTATTGATTGGATATTTTATTCTTGCAGGAATTACCAAAATAATCTTTGCATTAAATTTAAAACCGCTCAAAGCTTGGGGAGGGGTGTTTTTCTCAGGACTTTTATCGTTGGCTTTTGCATTTTTATTAATACATTTTTGGCCTAATACTGCAGCTTTCACAGTCGGGATATTATTTGGTGTTAATATGATATTCTTCGGTTTTTCTTTGATTTTTGCAGGAATATTCGCTCGCTCGATAGAAGAAACAGATGATTAGCGCAGCTTGTAGTTTTATTCGATAATGCTTAAATAATCAATCAGGCAAGCCAATTTCAAATCAGTTTGACGTTTTTTGAGTTCAATTAGGTCAAGTTTGTCTTGTAATTGAACCAAATAGGCTTCTTTTTGAGCAGGATTTTCAAGATGTTGAATTTTGTCGCTGATTGTTTTATATCTGCTGTAATCGCATCGAAGTTTGTACAAAACACCTTCTTTGACAGGGTTGTCCTTGAAGCTTTGCAAGAGCATTTTTTCAATTGGTTCTTTGATTTTGAATTGGTTCAGGTCATCTATGGTAGGATTTTCAAAGTCTTTGCCTGAAAAGTACGCTAGATGTTTAAAACAAAGTTTTTTGGCTTGCTGGTATTCAAGAAGTTTGACTTGTGCATCCATATAATCACTGGTTGTTTGAGCGATTTCTCTAAAGCCGTAAGTTTCTTTTGAAATATCAAAAAGTTCTTTATATACTGTAATTTTTTCTTTTTGAAGATCTGAAATTTTGTCATCTTTTAAGGCATTGAAATAAAGACAGGTAGCTATAATGCGTGTGGTTTTTTCATGCTCAAGAAGAAGATTTTTTTTGTGGTCAAAAATTGGAGGGAAAAACTTCGAAATGGCTTGAATTTCAGGTGATGTGTCTTTGAGATTATTCATATATAAAAAATTTTCAAAATTTTCGAGATTTTTTTCAAAAATTTGAGGGTAAGAATTTTTTGATAAGGCATAGCTCACGTTTTCACGCAAAAAAGCACTTTGATTAAAAGGAAAAGTATCTTGCCAATTCGCGGCAAAAGCTGCGTTTACTAAAAAAACACTTATGCAAAAACTTAAGATTATTTTTCTCAGATACATATTAAACACCTTTACAGTTCTATAGTATCAGTTAATATGATAAAATCAATTTAAAGGAATACAGATGAATTATAAAAAATTAATGCCAAAGAGGCAACAAGCTTCACATAAAGGTTCTTTTGGCAAAATTTTAAATATTGCAGGAAGTAGTAATTTTCAAGGTGCTGCTTTTTTATCTTCAATGGGTGCACTCAAAATCGGTGCAGGCTACGTTACGCTAGCTTGCCCTGATAGTATTGTAGATAATATAGCCTCATTGACTCCCGATATAACTTTTTTGTCATTATCAGATTCGCCTTTGTACAATATTTCTTTGATAGAAAAAAATATACATAAATTTGATGTAATTTCGGTTGGTTGTGGGATTGGCACCGATAAAAGGGTTTTGCTATTTTTTGATAAATTAATTTCTTTACTGAAAACAACTAAAACCCCTGTAATTATTGACGCTGATGGACTTAATGCGATTTCTGTTTTGGGAATAAAAGAATTGCCTGAAAATATAATATTAACTCCTCATGAAGTTGAATTGGCAAGACTCATGGGCGTTTCTGTGCAAGAAATATCTGAAAATAGAATATTTTTTGCTAAAGAAGCCAGCAAAAAATTCAACAGCGTAATAGTCCTAAAAGGTTATGGCAGTGTCATTTGTGATATAAATCAAAATATAATAATCAATAAAACAGGGAATTCTGCCCTTGCCAAAGCAGGGACAGGAGATGTCTTGACTGGTATTATCTCTGGGCTTGCCTCTCAGGGATGTTCGCCAAAAGATGCTGCGGTTTTGGGCGTGTATTTACATGGTTTGAGTGGGGATTTGGCATCAAAAGAGCTGACAGAGTACTGCGTACTTGCTTCAGATTTAATAAATTTTATTCCTAAAGCTGTTACAAAAACTTCATAAACTAGCAACTTTTGCGATTGACTTTGTTTTAAATTAAGTGTAAGTTAGTTACAAGTAAAGTAAATTGGTTACAAAATGAATAATCAGCAAAAATTAAACTTAAATTGGTGGCAACTGTATTCTTGTACAGGTGCTTTTTGCTGGCGTTAAATATTTAAAATAAAATTTATCGACAAAAGCCTGTACAAATTTGTGTACAGGCTTTTTTAAAATATTTAACAAGGAAAAATCATGGTAACCGGTATAAATCTCATAAATACACTTTCAACACCTTTGAGAGTCGCAGCAAATCTGATATCATCACAAGAAAAAGTTTCAGGACTTTCTCATCTTAGATTTGTTCAAGATACATCAACAAACTTGATTCCTAAAGCCACTTTTGCAAGAAGCAAGGCAGATTTGGCGGAAAATAGTTTTTTGGAAATTACAGAATCATTGCTTGTTTATTATGCTCCTATTTTGCTAGGGGAAAAGGTTTTCAGAAAAATTTATTCTAATAAATTGGCTCAAGATGAAAAAAAACTTGTTTCGACTCAAGCTGTTGATTTGCTAAAGCAAAAAAATATAAACAACAAAAAACTTATGCCGGTAAAAGCTGCAATTGCATTGAGCTGTATGCTTATTCCTCTTGCGGAATTTTCATTAAATTTTGTAAAAAATCTTCTGACTTTAAAAGTTTTTAAACAAGCAGATTTTGATAATATTGCAAATTTGAAGCAAGAACAAAATGAAACGCAATCTCACCAAGAAAAAGTTAAAAATAGTGCCTTAAGACATATCAAAATAGCCGCAGGTGTTTTTGGGGCTTGTCTTGCTGGAAGTTTGATTCTCTCCAAAAAAGGCGGCAATTCAAAAACCTTGCAAAATATTAGCGAATTAATTCTTGCCCCAGGGAGTAAACTTTTCAAAAATAGTAAGAAAAAGGCTGATTTTACGAATAAATATTTCAGCTTGGATTTTGCCGATAATAAAGGCAAATTAGCTTTGAGTAAAGGGCAACTGACTTCTTGTGTCCTGATTGGCGGAGCGGGCTATTTTGGAGCTGCAAAAGACCGTGGCGAACAAAATTATAAAGAGACGCTTTATAGATTTCCATTGGTCGGTTTTTATATTATTACAGGTAGCGAACTTCTTGAAAGAGGATTCAAGGCAGCTTTAAAAAAAGCAAATAAATGCAAAGACCTTATAGGTAAAAATTTGGAAGTTCCAAAATTTGAACAACTGCCTGAATTAGCAAAGAAATTATCGGCTCAAAGAGGTACAAAAATCGAGGCGGAATTCAAAACTCTTGCGAAGCAAAAAACAATGATAACAGGTCTTCCATTCTTATTCGGACTTGGTTTTATGGGATTTTTTGTTGCAGGCGCATCTAATATGTTCACAAAATACAGATTTAATAAGAAAAATGCCGGTTAATTTTGTGAAGTTGTATTTATAATTACATAAATTATTAATGACATATGTGATGATTTTGTATATTATTTAAGATGTTACATGATATTTAATTCTAATTTGAAATAAAAGGAGATTTTCCATGAAAAAGTTTAGATGTTTAGTTTGCGGCTATATCTATGATGAAGCTGAAGGTGATTTGTCAAATGATATCGCTCCTGGGACACTTTTCGCAGATCTCCCTGCTGATTGGGAATGTCCAATATGTCTTGTAGGCAAGGATCAATTTGTTGAAGAGGACTAAATAAAATGAAAATGATAGAACTAGCTGACAATATCTTTTTCTGCGGAGAAAAAGATAAAGAAAGAACAATGTTTGATCAGCTAATTCCTTTACCTGAAGGTACAACTTATAATTCGTATTTTATAAAAGGTTCAGAGAAAACAGCTCTTATCGATACAATCTATCCCCCTAAGATAGCTTTATTGCTCGAAAAACTTGAAGAAGCAGGTGTTAAAGAACTCGATTATATTGTTTCTAATCATGCCGAGCAAGATCATTCTGGTGCTATACCTGCATTGGTGGATAAATATCCCAATGTGAAAATAGTCACAAATGAAAGAGTCAAAGAAAATATAAAATCTATGCTTCATGTTGATGATGATAAGTTTATTATCATTCAAGATGGCGATATTTTATCCTTGGGTGACAAGACTTTACAGTTTATTTTGGCTCCGTTTGTTCATTGGCCTGATACGATGTTTACATACTTGCAAGAGGAGAAGTTTCTTTTTACATGCGACTTTTACGGTGCACATTATACTAAAGGTGCTGTAATGGCTGATTATAGTGAAGACTTACTTTTATCTCTTAAAAGATATTATGCGGAAATAATGATGCCGTTTCGAACTTTTGCTTCTAAATATAATCAGCAAGTCAAAGAAATGGCTCCAAAAATGATTTTGCCAAGCCATGGACCTGTGTATAATAAACCCTCTTTTGTAATTCAAGCCTATGAGGAGTGGACCTCTAATGATGTCAAGAATAAGGTAGTAATCCCTTATGTATCTATGTATGAAAGTACAAAAATGATGGTTGATTATCTGACACAAAAACTCGAGGACGCTGATATAGAGGTTGTCCTTTGGGATTTGATTGACGGCGATAATGGAGAGCTTTTGATGGAAACAGTTGATGCAGCCACTCTTGTTATTGGTACATCGATGGTGCTTTCAGGGCCACATCCTGCTGCTGTTTATTGTGCTTATTTTCTAAATGCCTTAAAACCTAAAATAAAATTCTTTTCAATTATAGGCTCTTACGGCTGGGGCGGAAATTTGACCAAAATTTTAGAGAATTTGCTGACTATCATCAGACCCGAGAAATTGGAATATGTTGTGATTAAAGGCAGGCCAAAAGGCGATGATTTTGCAAAATTAGATGTTCTTGCAAATCAAATTATCGAAAAACATAAAACAATTTAATTGTAATTTTGAAATTTAAAAAATCTGAGCAGTTTTCGGCTCAGATTTTTGTTTTTGAGAATAATTTCTAGATTATATTTTCTCTAATAGCTTTTACTGCCGCTTGAACCCTGTCATCCACGCAAAGTTTTTGCAAGATGCTGCAAACATGTGCTTTGGCTGTGTGTACGCTGACTATGAGTTCTTTTGCAATTTCTGTATTGCTTTTGCCTTTTACCAAAAGTCTAAGAACTTCAAGTTCTCTTTCTGTAAGCTGAGCTCTGGCATCAGAGATTTCATAAGAATTTCGTAGTTTTGTAGATTCAGGTTTTGGCATAAGATTTAGGATATATTTTGAAACACCAGGGTCAATCCATGCGGCACCATCGCCCACTGACAAGATTATATTTACAAGATTGTGAGGCTCAATATCTTTCAGACAATAGCCGTTTGCCCCAGAACCCATCGCGGCGATTACTTCTTCTTCTCTTTCGTGAGAAGTAAGTATAATGACTTTTGAATTAGGCGATAATTCTTTGATTTTTTGAGTGGCTTCTATGCCGTTCATACCCGGTAAACCTAAGTCCATTAGCACTACATCAGGCTGCATTTTTTCAATAAGTTTCAGCCCTTCTTCTGCATTTTCGGCTTCGGCAACTACATCAATGCCTTCAAAATCGTTCAAGGTCGCTTTTAGTCCAAACCTAGTTAATTTGTAGTCTTCTACAATAATTAACTTTAGTACTTTTTCTTTAATTTCTACCATTTTGCTTCTCCATAAAAGATGAATAAAAAATACACTTTAAATTCAAAAGTAAATAATCTTTAATCCTATTATTACAATACTTAGTAAAATTATATTTATATAGTAGCCATGTGGCTATTATTTATTAGCCGATAGTGCTAGAACTTGCCCTGCCAGATATAAAGAACCGCAAATTATTACTAACTTATTGTTATCTTCAATCTTATCATATATCGTGAAGAATTGCATGATATCTATAAAAAAAGCACTTTTTGAGCTGAAGACGTTGATGATATCTGAGTATACGCACGAATTAGGCGCATCGAAGCTCACAAAATAGACTACGTCTTCTGGGGAAAATAATATTTCCATATTTTTTTGAAAATCTTTATTTTTTAAAGCTCCAAAAAACCAAATACGTTTTTTGTCAGAAAAATTTTTGTCCAGAGTATCCCTTAATGCCTTAGCCGCAGAAGGATTATGGGCTCCGTCCAAAATAAGATTTTTTTTCAAAAATTGCATTCTTGCCGGCCAGTTTACGCTAAGCAAAGCTTCATTTAGGTTTTTTATTTTAAATTTTTTTTCTTCCAAAACTTCCAAAGATTTCAGAACCAGAGACAGATTATCCCCTTGGAAATCCCCGAAGAGATTTGTTTTATATATTTTTTTGTCTATTTCAATTTCATTAATACTATTGCTGAAAGACTTACAGGATGGCTCAGAAGCTATTTTTAGCGTGGCATCCATACTTAGAGCGGTATTTTGGATAACACCAAGCCCAGCGTTGTTAGAATTGGCGATAACAATGGAGTTAGGTTTGATTATGCCTGCTTTTTCGAAGGCTATTTTGTCAAGGGTATCACCCAGTCGTTCTGTGTGGTCTAAGGAAATTGAAGAGATTATTTCAAAGATAGGAGTAATCACATTAGTCGCATCGAGTCGTCCCCCAAGACCTACTTCGATTATCGCAATATCGGTTTTTTGCTCGTAAAAATATAAAAAAGATACAACTGTTAACGCCTCAAATTCAGTCAGGGCGATATTATTTTCAGAAGAAAGAGTATTTACTTGATTGAGCAAAGCTGATAAATCTTCATCCGAAATATCTTGTGATGAAATTTTTATTCTTTCATTATATTTAATAAGATGCGGACTCGTGTAAAGACCTACTTTGTAGTCTGATTTTTCAAGTATTTTGGCAAGAATGGCACTTGTTGAGCCTTTGCCGTTTGTACCTGCTACATGAATGGTTTTGATTTTGTTTTGAGGATTATCAAGTAAATCTAAAACCTTCGCAACACGTTCTAGGCCTAATTTGATATGAAATTTATTTTTTGAGGTCAAGTCCTCTTTGATTTTTGTATAAGTATTATTCATAGCGTTGTATTTTGTATACCGTTTTGTATATTCTGTCTTTATAATATACGTTTATGCCGTAAAATTCATCATTATATTCAAAGCAATCGATCTTATGCATAGGTACTATAGGTGCATGGGTTCTTCTTCCTGAAATTATACCTAAGCCTTTAAAAAGATTTTTCAGGCCATAAGGTGCATTATCATAAGGGTCTTTTGGTTGCGGGTATTCTTTGTCGGGGTCAATTTGTTTGGATTCAAATATCGGTACAGAGTACAAAACCCTTCCGCCTTCTTTGAAAAGCAAATAATCACGTGCGCCGATTTTTCGAGGAGTTAAAAGGTAATACCCAACAGGTATAGTTATTTTAAGGGAGTACATCGGCATAGCTATTCTGATTGAGGGATATGGCGATCTGGCATAGGAATAATTGTCTTGTTGTTCATATGGATCCAAATTGTTTTCAAATTTTATGTCTAACGGAATTTGTTTGTTATAAACAGCTTCGATATCAAATGGTGTTTCTTGTTTTTTCTCTTTTTCAGGTTCTGTGGCCTGAATAAATTCTTGTGAAGGCTCTACAGGTCTAGGTTCTGAGGCTTGGATTTTGGCTTTTAGAGAAAAGCTAAATAGTAACAATATAACAATTATAATTTTTTTCATATAAACAACCTTTTTCAATTCCTATATAATAGTTTATCAAATTTAAGCTTGACAATCAAAGTATGTCTTAGATAAACTATAAATGTTGGTAACTAAATAGTTTAGCAATCAATGACCTCGGGATGTAGCGCAGCTTGGTAGCGCACCTC
>CAYUHE010000021.1:23988-35530 GCA_964444415.1 uncultured Gammaproteobacteria bacterium | reverse complement strand
AATTGAAAAAAGGAAAGAAGGGTGACAAATCCCTCGCTGGTCCGCAACCGTTAAAGCCGGAAGACTTTTTTCATAAGTTTTTGTTAGTACTCCGAGACTGAGGAAACCCAATAATAGCAGCATATTTAGTGCACCAAAATCTATTATTTCATTCTAATCTTGGATACTAACAGTACAGTTACTGTTAGTATTTTTTACAAGGAGAAAAATAATTATGCGAATTCAAAATAAACCAGAATGTACGATTCAAAATCAACAAAAAAAATATTGCCCCAGAATAAACAAAGCCCAAAGCAGCTTTTTGGGCAAAGCTGTTACTATAAAAACAGAACCTCTAACAGATGAGTTTGTTCTTAGCTTGCTAAAAAAGGAGCTGGGAAAAGATATGCCTGACAAAGAAGCAAATAATTGGATAATCAAAATAAAACAAATTTGTAAAAAAAATAACATTAACATCAAAAATTTGCCCATAAATGAAGATTACAAAGGCTCTTTGTCGGAACAAGAAAACAGCAATCTTTTTACAGAAGTTTTTTATTCTGTTTTTTCTGACTCAAATATCGGCAAAATAGAACTGAAGGCAAAATAAATAGTAGCCAGCTTTAAAAATTCAGCAATTATTCCAAAACTGTTTTTTTCATTAAATCTGATATCTTTATCTCTTTTTTGACTTTAGGCTTTATAACCTCTGGTTCAATTTTAACCTCATTTAAACGCCTCAAACCTACCAGAGAATCATCTGTCGGCCTAAACAAATCTTTCAAAATTTCAAATAAATTAAACAATTCCTACACCTCATTTCTTAATATTAATATATCTCGTAAACAAACTCTCTTAATCCTATATTAAACCTAATTTTAAATTTTTAATCCCCTGTGTGAGTAATCCTAGCTTGTGATATATTTTAATTATGAAAAAACTATACGAAAAAAATTTAGTCGAAAATCTATACCAAAATACCCAAATCCCTTACGAAACGCTTTTAGAATTTCTATCGGGGGACGATTTTGAGCAAAAACATTTTGCACTTACTTTTATTACTTTTCTCAAAAACCCTGATGACATAACTCTTTTTATCCAAAATCTTGTGGACCAGGACACAAAAATAAGAGAAACTGCCTCTTTTCGTATAAATGATTTTATTTTGGAAAACAATGCTTTAATGGAAATTCTTGATAAATGCCCGGATATTATCCTGCGCACAGCCAATGATGTAAATCCTCAAGTATGCAGAAACATTTGCTCATTGCTTAATTTCAGCCGAAACAAAGACTATTTGATTGAAAAAATCTTGGAAAAACTTGAACTATTAATAGAAAACACCAAAGCAATCAAATTCAAATCGCACAAAGTTAACAAAGACGTCTTTAATTTGTATTGGAATTTTTTTGCATTAGAAAATCTTGTATCCAATGAATTTTCGCAAATAGAAAGATTGGCAGAATTGCTCTTAAATAGCGCGAATTATAGAGATTATACAATCAGGGAAAGAATTGCTTTTTTGGCAAAAAAACTTTTTCATTCTGGCTTTCAACAAATTTCGACCGTAATTGAAAAACTTCAACACGATGAAAATTTTTATGTCAGAAAAGCTCTAATTCAATAAAATCAAGTTGTTGTCGGGTATTTTGTCAGAAGAAATAATGATTTTACCATCCAAATTCACAAAATCGGAATCATCAAATGCACTTTTCCATTTTCTTGTATATTCAAAAGGCGTATCCGACAAATCAATGACTATATCTTCATAAACGTCGTTTTTTGAAACAACAACAATTACGCAATCGCCATTGTCAGAAAATCTCGAATAAGCATATATTTCACGTACATCATCGACCAAAAGCGTCAACATAAGTCCCTGAGATAGCGATTTTCTATTTTTGCGCATCTGAATCAGCATTTTATAATGCTCGAAAATCTCTTTAGCACTCGGGCAATTATCAATGTCTTTGACAATATTCCAATTCATCGTCCCCCTGTTATCAGGGTCTACACCGCCTTTTAGCCCAATTTCATCGCCGTAATAAATTGTGGGAGCACCGATTAAGGTGAACTGCATCGAAATTGCCGTCTTAAGCATTTTCAAATCAGGGAAAACACTCCTCAAACGTCTTGTATCATGGGTCGAAAAGCAATTAAACTGAACTTTATCAGTGTTAAAAGAAATATTCTCAAAGTTTTTATGCAAAATTTCATCAAGCTCTGAAACAGTAATTTCATCTTCTGCCTGGACTCTATCGCTCCTTGGCTCAAGAATTTCACCCGATAAGAAATTGATAACAACTTCACGAATAGGATAATTCATAATCGCATCAAACCTTTTGGGAAAAGCATCGGGATTAGAATTTAAGAAACTATTGGTTATCTCGTCATTGCTCCAAATTTCACCCAAAATATAAAAATCTTGCGGCTTTTTCCCCGCCTTTTTAAGCTCCTCATTAACCATAATCCTAAAATCCGCCCAAAATTTGTGAGCATCATTCAACATATCAGGCACATCAAGCCTAAAGCCGTCCACTCCAAGGCGAATCCATTTTTTTGCACACGCAAAAAGATGCTCTTTCAACTTAGGGTTTTCTGCATTCAACTCAGGGATTTCAAAAAATTCAAACCAGCAAGTATAATTAGGCCTTTTGTTAAAATGTACCAACCTGTAATGAGGCTGACTTTCAATCATATCCTCAAGAGTAGCGTTTTGAAATTTAGCAGGGTGAGCTATCGGGAATTTGTATTTACCGCTCCAAATTGAAAAATATGAAGGTTTTTTATGCTCGAAACCTTCTTTGCGAGGATCATTTTCAACTGAAATATTATCAATTCTGCCATTAGCGCCAATTTCCAGCACAGGTATTTCAATTTTTTCGTTTTCGCTCAAAGAAACTCCACGATACCAATCGATATATTGTGATTTTTCACCATTTTTTAAAATATCCATAAAAGCTGGATGATTAATCCCTGAATGATTATAAACCAAATCAAGAATGATTTTTCCCCCATTTTTATGCAAAGTTTTAATCAGTTTTTTCAAATCAGATTCATTGCCAAATTGCGGGTCAATTTTGCCAAAATCCTCTGTCCAATATTTATGATTTGACGCACTAGACAAGGTTATAGGGTTCAAATATAAAGCAAAATTCTCTAAATCGCCATATAAAGACTTAAAATAATCAACCTTTTGCTCAATTCCTTTCAAATCACCGCCAAAATTGTGAAAATAATCAGGTCTTGCATCCCAAGGCAAAACATTCGGTTTTTCTTGGCTTTTATTAAATCTATCGGGCAAAATCTGGTACCAGACAGCTTTTCTAGCCCATCTGCAAGTTTTTACTGTCGAATAATAAACTTCTCCAGTATCAGGACAATATGTTGTATGATTTACCAAAAACTTGTATGGCTCACGGCCTCCTTTTATTTCAAAAACGCCTGCCCATCTACCTGTCCTATCTTTGAACAATCCGTAATTTTCAAGTTTTTCTTCATCTTCGCCCCAACTGTTAAATTCCCCCAAAAGATGCACGCTTTGGACATCTTCAGGCAAAAAATCGTATTTTTCAGGCTGAAAATAAAAAAGTTCTTTAACTAGACCATCATTTTTCATAATGTCCCCCTTAATGTAGCAGGATTTTCAATTATAATAGCATATTTTCCCCAGTCATAGAGGCAAATATAATACTTTTGTAACATATTTGATAAAAGAACATTGTTCTTTTATACTCATCGAGAAGAGGGCATTATGGCACAAATTTTAAAAAAAGAAATAAGACAAAAAATCATCGAAACAACTAGGCAAGCCTTGCTTGAAAAAGATTTTTTATCAATAAATCTCAGAGAAATAGCAAAAGAAGCAAATGTCTCATTAAGCAACATCTATAACTATTTCCCAAGCAAAGATGCGCTGCTTGAAGCAGTTTTGGAAGAGACCCTGTTAGAATTTGATAAAGCTTCTGAAGAAATCGAAAGAACTCTTTTGAGCCAAAAAAAACTCCTTTATCTTAATTTTGACAAATCTCAAACTCATGCGAAAACTATTATGGAATTTATTTTGAGAAATAAAAGCAACTTAAATATCTTGGCGCACAAATCAAAAGGATCAAAACTAGATGAATACATAGATAACTGGGCGAGAAATTACTCCCGTTTAGAATATAAAAGCCTCAAAATCAAGGCAAAAGAGCATAAAGATATTTTAAAAAGCTTGCCAAGCGAGTTTTTTATGAGCAATTTATGTGATTTTTTCTTTTCTTCAGCCAAAAAACTCGTCAAAAAAGATTTGGACGAAAAAGAACTAAAAAAATATTTAGAAGAAATTTTTGCCTTCATCTACCAAGGCTGGGATTATTACGCTGAGTTTTAAATCCCTTAAAACTTATCCAACTCTCTTACAATCTTATCCTCTAAAAGCTTTGCAGGATGAGCTTTGCCTTTATAATTTTGAATTAAAATAGAAAAAATATAATCATGCCCTTGTTTAGTTTTTATATAACCACAAAGCCCGCTCACACCGGAAATAGTACCTGTTTTGCCTTGCAAAGATACATCCTTCAATCGTTTTTTGAGTGTCCCGTCCTTGCCTGCCACAGAAAGCGTTGAGCGAAAACAATCATTATCGCTCATCTTGAGCAATACATCGCAAAGAAAATCACTATTTAATAAATTATTATGCGAAAGCCCTGAAGCATCGGCGATTACAAAATTATTTGCCCCATAAAATTTGTCAAATAATTTTCTGGCATTCTCCAAACTTCCCTGGGCACCAAAAGCTTCTCTGGCAGCTATTTTGAACATTGTTTCAGCAAAAACATTATTGCTTTTTTTATTTTGCTCACGCAAAACATCCAAAACGCTGGTTTCCTTGCAAGCTAATAAATTAGCGCTGCTTGGGACTTCTCCGTAATAAAATTTGCCCGAAAAATTCGGCATAGATTGATTCAGGCAATGTAGAAAATATTTTTCAGGATTTTGAACAGGAATTGTTTTAACAAAAGCTGAACAAACAGTCCCTGAAATATAAATGGCATCAGGATTTTGCCATGGTCTCTGTTCAAATTTGATTTGATTGCTTTTGCCAATTTTGAGCTCGTTGCCAATTTCGACCGGATAACCAGCAATAACCTGCACTATACCTGTTTTTTTATTCGGAATAATTTTAATTGGCAACAAATTCCTATCAAGATTAAAAACCCCATAAGGCGAGTTATCTCCTGATGCGAAATTGTCCCACATCCAGCCTGTGGCGTAAAATTCATTATCAATAAAAGTATTATCAATCACCAAAGTATCGTATTTTGTTAAATCGACATTCTTAAAAAGCCCCGCCAAATCTTCTTTCAGCAAAGTCGGATCACCGCAAAGCTTAAGATACAATCTTCCATCAGCCTCTGACAATGAGGTTTTAAGCATATAATTTGGGCCTAAAATTTCAAGAACCATTGCAGAAGTCGGGATTTTCATCGTCGAAGCAGGTTGAAGCAAAAGGGTAGAATCCCTTTGATAAAGCGGCTTTTTTGTATTTTTATCAATGATTTTGACAGACACTATAGATGATTTTGATAATAAATCAGAATTGATAATCTTATCTAAATTCGAAGGCAAATCCTGAGCAAAAGCCCCTAAGAAAAGTGAAATCGAAATTAAAAAAGAAAATAAAATTTTAAGTTTCATACAAATCAATTCTTCTATCTTGCCAAACAGGCAATTTATTTCTTACTTCATCAATTTTATCTAAATCAATTTCAGCTTTCAATACACCTTCTTCGCCCTCTAAGGAGGCTACAACATCACCCCAAGGGTCGACCAGCATAGAATAACCGGCATCTGTTCTTTTTTTTGAAACTTTGCCAACTTGATTTACGCTAAACATAAAAAACTGGTTTTCAATAGCACGAGCTTTATTTAAAACTTGCCAATGCTCTCGTCTTTCATCAGGCCATGCCGCTGGGCAAATGACAATTTCTGCGCCCCACAATGCCATTTTTCTGAACATTCTGGGGAATCTTAAATCATAACAAAGGCTAAGGCCTATTCGTCCAAAATCCAATTCGGCAACAACAATACTATCACCAGGTTCCAGATATTTGCTTTCCTTGCCGCCTTGATGCGAAAAAAGATGAGTTTTATGATACTTTATCAGCAATTTCCCTGTTCTGCCAAATATCGCCAATGTATTTTTCAAAGTCCCGTCAGGACATTTTTCAATCATTGAACCTGCAATATTTGTATTGTATTTTTGTGCAAAACCTGACAAAAACATAGACGTCTGGTCATTTGGAATAGGCTCTGCATTTTTTTCAAAACTTTTGGCATGATATCCTGCATTAAAAGTCTCGGGCAACAGCACCAAATCAGGCTCAAAATCTGCATTTTCCACCAAAACTGTTGCTACTTTTTGATAATTTAACACTTTATCATCAAAAACCGATTGCATTTGTACGCCAAGTAATTTAACTTTTCTTCCCATAATTTACAAGCTCTCAAATTGCTGTTTTATCTTGTCCAAACAAACTTTTTGGCTATAATGCCATTCTCTGGCTGACACACGAAGAATTTTCCACCCGCAACGCTCTAAGATAAACTGTTTTTTGATTTGGTTTGTAGGCCGCTGTCCTTCATCTTCGAGACCATCGCATTCAATTCCAAGTTTTTTATCACCTTCTGAAATAACAATATCAATTTTATAGCCAGCCGTATCAAAACCTGTCATTACATTATAACCTTCTTTTTTACAAGCTTTTGCCACTTCTTTTTCAAAAATATTATTATAAATATTTTCCTCAATATCTTGCGTCCCAATAACAGTTTGACGCTGCTCTTTTTTAAGCTGCTCTTTAATATAATCTAAATATCTCCGTAAAAGTCCTTGAGAAAGGTCTTTCGGATCTTTAGAAACAAATACGATTGTTTTTTTCTTAGCCCTTGTGATTGCCACATTGAACAAATTCGGCTTTTGCAAGAAAGTCAAACTCTGAAAATGACTGTTTTCGGCAAGTGTAAAAGATAACATGATAATATCTTTTTCATCACCCTGAAAAGTATGCGCAGTCCCGATTTCAATTTGATGGCGCTCAACAACTCTGTCATCCAATATCTGCGAAACTGCTTTTTTGATTTGATCTACTTGCCCTCTAAAAGGCGAAATAATGCCGATACTGGATGGCTTTTTCAAATCTTTTTCTTGGGCAATAATTTCAGAAAGCCTTTTTAAAACCGCCTCTGTTTCAGCCATATTACGGGTTGTATCCAAATCAACTTTTGCGTCTTTTATAACATGCAGTTCTAAAGTATCTTTGACATCAGTATTTTTATTCATTATACGAATGCGCCCGCCATAAAATTCTTCATTGCTAAAATTGATTATCGGCGGCAAACTCCTAAAATGCTCATCTAGCAAAACAGGATTAACCGAATAATAATTTGCCAAATCGAACATAGAATTTGTCCTGAAACGCCACATAAGCTGGTATCTGTCAGGAATTGCATGCTGAGACAAGAATGATTGTTCTTTACTTTTTTCAAGGAAAGAAAGGTGCGAAAGTTGCTTATCATCCCCGACTATAATTGCTTTTTTGGCCCTGAATAAAACAGGGAAACAGCTTGCTATATCACATTGAGAAGCCTCATCAATAATTGCAACATCAAACATACCAGGCTTAAGAGGTAAAGACTCTGAAATTGCATAGGTCGTAGTCGACCAACAAGGAAAAGTCTCTAAAAGCGGTCTAAAATCTTCTTCTTCAAGAAGTCTGTTTTGAAGATTTTTCTTTCTCTCAATCAAAGCTTTTGAATGGACAATGAGTCTTTGGCGTTTAACTTGGTCACCGATAACACGCTTGAGCGAATTTCTGCGTTGATTTTTGAGAATATCAACTGCCAAGTTACGCTGTTTACGCTTCAAAAGTCTGATATTTTCTAAAAGCTGATGCACGTTGCCGATTTTGTTAATTTCGATTTCCGTCCTTCTCAAATTATTTGTAATTTCAAGCAACGACAATTCTTCTTTAATATCTTGCAAAATCATATAATCAAGCGAAATATTTTTTAGCCCCAAAATCTTTTTCAAACTGGCAAAAGCCATGCTTTTAAAAATAGAGTTCAAAAATCCTCGACTTTCAAGATATTCTTCAATTTTTTCAATTACATCAAAAGCAATTGCAATCTCATCATTGTTCATCTTGGGTTCTAAAATACGTTCACGCACATTTTTTGTCTGGCTTTCTTGCTCTGCAAGATAATCAGACCAGTCTTTTTCAAGTTTGATAATTCTTTCGCATTTTTCTTCCAAATCTTTTATTGTGTTCAAAAGATTTTTCATATCATCCAAAGATACAAGTATCGAATCCTCAAAACCCGTATCAATATCAACTTTATTCGATAACAAATCCTGTAATTGAAAATAAAGCTGCTTTTGATAATTCTGCCGCCCTGCACGAAGCGCCATATAAGGTGCTCCAAGCTCATTAAGCCTGTCTGCCACAACATCTATAGCCTTATCCATCCTTGATGCCACAAGAACTGTCTTGCCGTTTGCCACAAGGTGCGAAACCAAATTTACGATTGTTTGCGATTTCCCTGTCCCCGGAGGGCCATAAACTGCGACCAAAGAATGTTTTTCGATAGCCTCAATCACATTTTCTTGGCTTTGCGAAATCTCAAGCGGCACAACAGGAAAAAACGCCGAAGGCTTTTTTTTATGCTCAGTATCTTCTATTTTGTGTTCTTTTTTTGATGAGCGAATATATTCTTCGTTAATAATTTCAAGAGCAGTCTCTCTTATCGCACCTGAGGATTTTTCAGCAATTTGAGTTAATTCATGCAAAACACCTGCCGTAATAGAAGGCCTTTTTGTCAAAACTATCGCAGAAACAGGCTTAATTTGAACGCCGGAGTCAGTTTCGACACTATCGACCCCATGGACATTAAAAGGACTCTCCATCGCCAGTTTCACATGCACTTGTGGGAAAATAGATTTTAAAGTTGTTAAAAATATTTGAATTTTTTCCTCTGTCAAAGGAAAATCCGGCACAACATCAATCAATTCATCAAAAAGCTGGTCTGCCTCATCCTCGTCATCAGTCTGAATTAGAGCAGATAACGCTCCTGTGTTCAAAGTCAAAAATTCTTCCGTTAGAGAGCAATTGATATTCAATTTATCTCTCTCAAGCTTACAAGGCGCATAAAGAAGTGGGGTCAAAAACTCCTCGCCACGTTTATTTCCGTAGTTTTTGCCTGTCAAAAATAAATACCCGTAAAGCAAATAACTTTCTTTGTGAGAAGTCGCAGCGCCCATCATCAGCTCTGTTACCAAACTATTGATACCATCCAATTCAAGCACACTCGCTTCTTGAGTTAATAGAGTTTCCTCATGTGGAATAAAATACCATTTATTGTCTTTATCTTGCTTCAAATTGCGGAAAGTGGCACTTTTGACCTCTTCACGAACGCAATCGTGCAAATATTGACTCAATTTTTTTATAAAACTGCTGTGAAAAGCCGTATTTAATAGCTTTGTTGCTTCTTGAAGCATAATAATCCCTTTTTCAATCCCATTAAAAAATTATACCATTTTACAAAAGGCATGCAAAATTATACAAGATTTTTGGGTCAAGGATGTGATTATCCCACCAAATTTATAAAATGCTCTTGTTCTCTCACTCCCGTAAGCTTCATCATGTTATTGTCAAACTGTGCTATAAAAGCATTTGAATCAAACGGGGAAGTATTTTTGTTTGAATAAGGAATAACTTTTTGCTCCCAACCTTGCGGAAAAAACTTTTTGAAAATAGGCTCTAACTGTTTCATTAAAGGATTTTCTACTTCTTTTACAACCCCATCAACTTCTTCACCTTTTACATTGAAAAATACTTTGGGCTTACTTTTTGGGTCAATATAATATCCGTACTTTTCTAATTGTTTTTGTATTGCCTCAACATTATTCGCTCTGGATTGCGCCAAAGGAGTATAATGCGACATAATCGCAATAGGGTTTCCGTCTAAGCCTTTTGCTTGGACTAAAGTAGCATTACATCCTGCCAGCCCGTCAGTATAAACTGTATTTATTCCACCAGGCAAAATTCTGGCGGCTGCAGTCTGATTCATCCCGACATGAACAATACTTTTGTCGCCTGCTTGAATTGCCTGTGCTAACCTCTGTTCAGGAATATTTTGGACAGCTTTAATATTCTCTGCCTTAATGGCAGAAACTAACGGAATAAATTTCCTTGTAAAATTTGTAATATTCATAAAATATAACCTTAGCCCATATAAATATATAAAAACATGTTTAGCCAAAAAATTGCCAATAAAAAATCCCCCAAATAATTTTTGAGGGATTTTAAATTTACATCCGTAAGTTTATTTTTGTAAGAAATCAGGAATATCCAACCCACCAGAACTAGAAGAACTAGGTGGTGGTGAAATAAAATCATCTGCAGTTTTCTTTTTGACTGCAAAGAAGTCATTTAAATCAACTTTGGAAAATTCTTTTTGAGAAGAAAATCCTTTAGTTTCTTGCAACTCAAAACCAGTTGCAATAACAGTAATCTGGATTTCGCCCTGGATTCTATCATCAATAACAGCACCGAAGGTGACAATTGCATCATCCAAAATAGCAGAATGAATAACTTCTGCAGCTTCATAGACTTCGTGCAATGTCATATCAGGACCGCCTGTAACGTTAAGAATTACGCCACTTGCACCATTGATTGAAGTTTCAAGAAGTGGTGAATTGACTGCCAATTTTGCAGCTTCCATCGCTCTTCCTTCGCCTGAACCACGTCCAATACCCATAAGAGCCGAACCTGACATTGACATAACTGCTTTAACATCAGCAAAATCAACGTTGATAAGCCCTGGTACTGTAATAATATCAGAAATACCTTGAACACCACGCAACAAGACTTCATCTACAACGTAGAAAGCTTCTCTGATTGTAGTTCTACGCTCTACAACTTCGATTAACTTGTCATTTGGTATAACAATCAAAGTATCAACATTTTCTTTTAATTTTTCAAGACCTTCAAGAGCCTGATTCATTCTGCGTCTGCCTTCAAAGCTAAATGGCTTTGTTACAACAGCTACAGTTAAAGCCCCTAATTCTTTTGCAATTTGAGCCACAATAGGAGCAGCACCGGTACCGGTTCCACCGCCCATGCCCGCTGTGATAAATACCATATCAGCGCCATCTAATGCCAACATTATATCTTCTCTGCTTTCCTCGGCAGCTTTTGCGCCTCTTGCTGGGTCTCCACCAGCACCTAGTCCGTTTGTTAATTTTGACCCTAACTGAACTCTATTCGGAGCTGAAGACATTTCAAGTACTTGAGCATCGGTATTCATTGCCCAAAAATCAACACCTTGTAACCCTGCTTTGATCATACGGTTTACAGCATTTCCGCCGCCGCCGCCTACACCAATAACTTTAATACTGGCATGGCTTGAAATCCTTGCAGTAGAATCAAATAACGATGATGATGATGATGGTTCTTCATTGAAGTTCAATGGTCCAAAGTTTCTGTCCACTTCTTTGACCCCTTTTCTATCTTAATTA
>CAYUHE010000021.1:0-23888 GCA_964444415.1 uncultured Gammaproteobacteria bacterium | reverse complement strand
GTTCAATGGTCCAAAGTTTCTGTCCACTTCTTTGACCCCTTTTCTATCTTAATTATCTATTAATACACATATTTTTTAGCTTACCTTATACTATTTCAAATAATTATTTTAGTAAAGACATTTATCCAAAATAATAAAAGCTATTTACTAAATATTTTAACAACTTTTTGTTTTTTTTGCATAAATATTAATTTAATTAAATTTTAACTCCCTAAAAACCTTGATTTTAGGCTCCAAAATAAGACCTAAATGCTAATAAAATCTGACATGTTAAAACATGTTACAAAATCACAAAAAAATGCAATAAATAGTATATATTTTTTTTTATATATATAAGAGACATAAATGAGGAGAGTACAAATCAATGGCTTTAGGATTATCATCTTTTAATAATTCTAGAAATAACTCAGCCCCGACGGAAACATCGGGACAGGTTGCTTCTGCTGAAGGGCAAAGTATGATTGCTGGACTCTTTTCTACAAACTCTTCCACTAACGTGGAAACTTCAGGACAAATTGCATCGCTTTTTGGCGGTGGAATGATTCTTGAAAATAATGGAGCTGGAGCAGGTGGAGAAGTTATCTTTGGCAGCGGTTTCTCAGGAGGCGGCGGCGGAGGTGACTGCGGCGGCGGAATGTCCCTCGCTTAGCGAAATCCGATAAGAGTGAGCGAAAGCGAAACTCGCCCAAGCGAAACTCACGGCGAAATAAAAGTTTCTGAAAGAAACTGGAATGAAGCGAAGTGGGATGAGCAATCGGCATTTAAAGACAACATAAACTCTTACCTGGCTTCAAGACCATTGTTTTAAAAATTTTCGTTCATACGATATTATGAAGAGCCCCAACACGGGGCTCTTTAAATTTTTTAAACAATTTCAAATTTTAAAAATTTGGATTTTTGAGATGACTTCTAATTAATTTGATTTGTAGGATTAACGGCAAATTTTCTGTCATTTTTGTACTCGCCTATAAATCTTCTGGCCGTATTAATCGGAACCGCAAAGCCTATACCGATATTTGACTGATTATTATCAGGATTATAAATTGACTGATTAATCCCAATAACTTCGCCCTCCATATTAATAAGTGGACCCCCTGAAGACCCAGGATTGATTGCTGCATCTGTCTGAATACGATTTCTGTCATAATCAATTCGACTAATAATGCCTGTTGTTAAAGTCCCATTAAAGCCAAAAGGATTGCCTACAGCCAAAACCTTTTGCCCGACTCTTATTTCGGTTGAATCGCCTAATTTGATTGCCTTAAGAGGTCTATCGACATCCACTTTCAAAAGAGCAAGGTCATTATTATCGCCCATTAGCGCAATGAGCTTTGCTTTTACCTTTTGATTGTCATAAAAAGTAACATCAATTTTAGATACATCAAGCACAACATGTGAACTTGTCAAAATTATCCCGCTAGGGTCAATAATAACACCCGTTCCGCTCGACATATTGTTCAAAAGCAGCTCACCGTCAACAGCGACAATAGAAGGATTAGCCTTTTCATATACATTAATAGTCGCTTTTTCATCCTGATTGGCAAAAGGAGCACTATAAGACAACCCCGAAATTCCCAATCCGCAGATGATAGAAAGTATAATAATCATTTTGTTTAAATTTTCGATCATAACCACTCCAAAAAATCCCACATTCAAACTTACCATTTTATCTAATGGCAAACCACGCCCTACAAGTTATTTTTTTTTAGACAATCGGGCTATTATTTTTTCGGACGTAAGACTAATTGATAGTTTTTACTATCTCGATAATTTTAGAAACGGCATCCTCAGGAGTCATTTTTTCGACTTCTGAAACTGAACGAGCCTTAAATTCTACAAGACCCTCTACAATTGTTTTACCAACAGTAATACGATACGGAAAGCCTATCAAATCGGCATCTTTAAATTTGACCCCGGCACGTTCATCTCTATCGTCTAAAACAACTTCTACACATTGTTTTTTAAGCTCATCATATATTTGCTGTGCAGTATTCATTTGCTGCTCATCTTTCACATTTACGGGCGTAACAACCACATGATAAGGCGCAATCGCAATAGGCCAGATAATTCCCCAATCATCATGGTATCTTTCAATAGCAGCGGCAGCCGTTCTTGTAATCCCTATACCGTAACAACCCATTATAAAAGGTTTTTCAGCCCCATCAATATCTGTAAAAGTTGCATTCATAGCTTTTGAATATTTTGTGCCTAATTGGAAAATATTTCCAACCTCAATGCCTTTTGTAATAAGCAATTTGCCGCTACATTCAGGGCAGCCTTCGCCTGCTTTTGCAAGACGAACATCAATAAATTCTTGTGGCATGGTAATTTCTTTGCCAAAATTCGCTCCGACTAGATGATAATCTGTCTCATTTATACCGACAACAAAGTTTTTGAGCTCTTTTACGCTCAAATCCGCAAGAATTTTAACATCTTTAACCCCTTCAGACCCAATAAACCCTGCTTCTGAATTAAATCCGTTATTGCCCAAAATCTCTTTTATTTCACCTTCCGTTGCAATTCTTATTTCATTTGCACCCAAAGCATTTAAAAGTTTGATTTCTTCAACCGCCTTATCGCCCCTGATGAGAACAAATACAGGCTTAGAATCAGCGATATAAACAAGAGTTTTGCAGATTACACTTGGTGCAACCTTCAAAAATTCTGCTAATTGCTCAATGGTTTTGGTATTAGGCGTATGGATTTTTTCAGCTTTCGAGAAACCTCTATCGGTAATCGCAGGAAGCATGCGAGATGTGGCATGATTTGAATTTGCTGCATAAGAACATTTTTCACAGTACAAAACATCATTTTCGCCACTGTCAGTATTTGTCAAAACCATATATTCATGGCTTACGCTTCCGCCGATAGCACCGCTGTCTGATTGTACCAAGCGTGTTTCAAGCCCGCAGCGCAAGAAAATACGAGTATAAGCATCCGCCATTTTTTCGTAAGATTCTTCCATGCCTTTTTGGTCGATATCAAAGCTATAAGCATCTTTCATAATAAATTCACGTCCTCTTAAAAGCCCAAAACGCGGACGAATTTCATCACGGAATTTTGATTGAATTTGATATAAATTCACAGGCAATTGCTTATAAGAGTGAATTCCTTCTCTGGCAATGAATGTAATAACTTCTTCATGAGTTGGACCAAGGCACATGCCCCTGTCATGACGGTCTTTGAGGCGCATAAGTTCTTTGCCGTAAACATCCCATCTGCCTGATTCTTGCCATAATTCTTCTGGTTGAACAAACGGCATCAAAAGCTCTTGAGCTCCTTTAGCATCCATTTCTTCACGCACAATATTTTCAATTTTTTTCAAAACTCTTTGCATTAAAGGCAAATAATTATAAATTCCGCTTGCTAATTTGCGAATATAACCCGCTCTCACAAGAAGTTTGTGACTTACAACTTCAGCATCTGAAGGATCATCCCTTAAAGTTTGGACGAATAATTGTGACATTTTCATAATGCTAAAACCTCTATAAAATCAATTACCAGAGGATTATAACACGAAAAAATTATTTTTTTTCTACTGCTGCAGGTGGCTGTTTTCTATATGCATTCACAGAAGATTGAATTGCGTTTATCAGCATAACGCCAACAATACCTATATTAACAATCCCTACTATTTTCGCTATTGTCTTTAACTTCTCTGCTTGATGCATTAATGCCTCTTCAGCAATACTACCGGCTTTTGCTTTTGCCATCAAATCAAATGCTTTAAACGCCGTAAACCCCTGTGTTGCAACAACTACAGCAATGCCACCTATATCAATCCCTAAGTCTCTTTTCCCTTTTTTCTTATCGCCTTTAATAAACTGCCCTGTGCCAGGCAACATAAAAGATGCAACTGCATGCCAAGGATAACGCTGCTTTTTTTGAATTTGTGGAGGATTCATAACCTGAGGGTTTATAGCTTGTACTGACATTTTGATTCCTTCATAAAAAGTTATATCTATAGAATACCTGTACAAATATAAAGTTGCCATTTGCTATAAATTATCTTTACAAATATTAAAATAAAGTCGTCCAGTATCAAAATGGCTAAACTTAAAAAATTTTAGCCATTTTTCACATCCGAAAAGTCAACCAAGGCACAAGCTGAAAATTCTCATTTTCTAACTTGTGCCTTGGTTTCCATATAAAAAAGGAGCTTGAAAAAAGCCCCTTTTATCCCCTCAAACTCCTCAAGTCGAAATAAAATTAATACTCAATCCCTTGGCGAGCCATTACTCCCATATCAAAATAATGTTTGATAGGCTTCATCTCAGTAACAAGGTGAGCCAGAGCCACCAACTCAGGGTGCGCTCTTCTTCCGGTCAATACAATCTCCAAATTTTTTGGCTTATTCAAAAGCTCGTCTTTGATTTCAGAAACTTTTATCATCCCCAAGTCCGTACAAATATTGATTTCGTCCATAATAACAAGCTGGTACTTGCCGCTTCTGATTGATTCTTTGGCGAACTGCCAGCCACGTTTTGCTTCTTTGAAGTCTTCGATACAAACGTTGTGCGAATACACAACTCTATCCATTCCAAATTGAGCTACTTCTAAATTATTAGAAAATTTAGAAGCAGACACCATCTCCCCATAATAGTTTTCCCCTTGTTCACCTTTTGTGAACTGAATTACTAAAACTTTCCAACCATGTCCCAATGCTCTTAGAGCCAATCCCAATGATGCAGTTGTTTTCCCTTTTCCATCTCCGGTATAAATCTGAATGTAACCATTTTCTAACAAGGTGAATAATCCTCCACTAACACATACTATTTTAAAAAATTTAGAGGCGAAAAAAACACTTTGCAAAAAACCAAAGCGTCAATCAAACCATAAGATTTTTTATATAAAATTTAAGAAATTAGACTCATAAACGATTCTTAACTAATAGTAAAACAAATTTCTTGTGTTGAAGCAATGTTTCGCCTAAAAAGTTACAATTGTTTTTTTAAAAATCGATGCAATTAACTATTTTTGGGCTTAATTGCTTTTAAAAAATTTTTACATAAAAAAGTTTTACTATTCTTAACGAACTATTGAAATCTTTTTTTGTTGCTAATTCGTGCTTATTTTCAAAAAACAATTGTTTTTCAATTTAGATTAATTTTTGTATCTTTTCACACGAATTTTTTGAATTGCAACAAAAAACTTTTACCCTATTTTCGTTTGTGCTAACATTAAACATCGTTGAAAGGAAATTATCATGCAATTTGAAATGATGTTTTCAAAAATCCACAGAGCAACCGTAACTGACGCCAACTTGAATTATGTCGGCTCAATTACAATTGATGAAGAATTAATGGAAAAGGCCCATCTCAGAGAATACCAAAAAGTCGATGTCTTAAATATCACAAATGGAGAGCGTTTTTCAACTTATGTAATAACAGGCAAAGCAGGCGGCCGAGATATTTGTATAAACGGTGCAGCTGCCCACAAAGCCAAAAAAGGTGACAAGGTCATAATTGTGGCTTACGCTTCTTTAGATGAAAAAGAGCTTGATAGATACAAGCCTTATATAGTACATGTTAACGAAAATAACGACCCTATAGTCGGCTAGTGTCAAAACGTCGTACCCGTTCGAGTATCATCGTCTCTAAGCCTTTCAGGCAAGAGCTGAAGTAAAACTCAATGTTTCCGCCGTTTTTCACCTTTGCAAGGTCGCTATCTCAAAAACCTCAAATTTGAAAAATTTGGATTTTTACGATAGCTCCTTCCAATTTAGCAATTTTTACCCGTAGGATGTTTTTATATATATACGGTTATAAGTTAAGGTTATTCTAAAAAGGTATTCAAATGGCAATGGCAAAAAGCTTGCGAACTAAAAGTTGGCCAAGCAAATCTAATTCTAAACCTATGTTTTCAATAGACTGTCTCACGCAGCCTGCTGAAGATGCTTTTTATCGAGTCAATGAAAATTTGCTCAGAGAAACTGGCGTTTCCACTTTTCTCGCATCGATGCTTTTCAAAAATAGAGATTCTGAAAAAATAAAAAAACACGTCAAAGAAGTCGCTAAAGGCTTCTCAGAAGACAAATTCAAATATTTGCTAAAAAATCAGCCCAATCTCAATTATAAACGTCTGGAAGATGATATAAAACCAATGCTGAAAATTTTGAATATTCCTCAAGACTATGCGAAATTATTTTTGATAGATATTAAAAAAGCCAAAATCGACCTCCCCGAGGAGATTAACGCTAATTATCTTGTCGGAATTCATGATTCCAGAAAAAATGTTACAAGAATTTTGAGACTTTATGAAACTAAAACTGTCGAATTGAAAATGCTTAGCGACCTAAAAAAAGACGGTATCAAAATTATTGAATAAAAATATCTTCTTTGATTTCAACTTTTTTAGGAATAATTTTTTCATCAGAAGACGCTTTTTTGTATAAATTCAAGTATTCAGAGCCCATTCTTTTGAGGCTGTATGTAGATAAAGCTTTATTTTTACAATTCTGCGTAACTTTTTCGAGTAAAAGTCTATTCTCAAGCAAATTATTCAAATTACGCATAAAATTATCAGGGCTGTCCATATCAAAGAAATGTGCGCTATCGCCCCAAATTTCTTTAAATATAGGACTATCACAAGCCAATAAAGCACATCCTGAACATGCCGCATAAAAAGTATTCATATTAAAAACATCCCAAGATGACAACGCCAAATAGATTGAGGCTCGATCGTAATATTTTTTAAGCTCATCATTTGACAGATGCCCCAAAAATTCTAATTTTTCAGGTAATCTGAGCCAGGCGGGCTTCGAGCCGATGACATAAATTTTCATATCATCAGGCAATCTTTGCAAAATTCTCAAAACCATATCCAAATTGTGTTTTTTAAGCAACGACTTTGATGATGTCAAAAGCACCATGCCTGATTTTTCGCCGTTATAAGGCTCGCAATGAACACCGTTATAAATAAGATTGATTTGTTTTTTCAGCTCGTATGAGCTCAAAAGATTTTTAGCCAGAACTTTGGTGGTGGCAACAATTCGATTAGAATTATCCAAACAAGACTGAATATATTGCTTATAAGGATGATAATGCATATTGAAACTTGTCCATTTGATATTGTTGAGAGCATCTCCATGCGTTGTCAAAATCTTGGTCACAGGGGTCTCAATATTATTGCAATAATGATTTAGATGCAGAATATTAGGCTGAAAATCTTTTGCAATTTCATCAATAAAAGAGCCAAATCTTTCATTGTTTGACTTGAATTTATAGAAATTATTTTCCCATTTAACGCTGATGTCGCTATTTATACATTCGGCATAATCAATGTCTTTAGGCTCATAACTTCTTCCTGTCGACACAAGAAGTATTTGAGCTTTTTGCGAACACAAAATACTTTGGCAAAGAGCATCGGTATAGTCCCATTTATTATTGCTGACATCTGTTGTCATCAAAATTTTCAAGCTAGGTGTCATCTATATCTCTCCCTAATCTGACTATCATCATAGGTGCGAGTATAGAATTTTATGTCTGTTTTAACATTACCCTATCATCTATCAATGGTGTTAAACATTTTTGTACTAAAAGTTGAATACAGATTAATCCGCTTGCCCTAATATCTAGTACCAAAGTAATACCGCCGGCTTATCACTGCGGTTCTTACCCTCCTAATTCAAATGCTTTTTTTGCAGTCGCTTTAACTGTCTCAACCAAAGTATCAAAAACTTTTCCTTCCGCCAAAACATCAAGACCTACAGCAGTGCATCCTCCGGGTGTGGTGACTTCAATTCGCAAATCTTCAGGCGTTTTTCCTGTTTGCATAATCATATTAGCCGCACCTATAGCTGTCTGCGAGGCCAATTCAAGAGCAATATCTTTGTCTAACCCCAAATCAGTACCGCCTTTTGCCAAAGCCTCTATAAAAAGGTACATAAAAGCTGGTCCTGAGCCTGAAATTCCTGTGGCAGCATCCATAAGATTTTCTTCTAAAATAATGGCTTTGCCCACTTGCGAAAACATTTCTTGCGTAAAGTTTAAGTGCTCATAATCCGCATATTTGCCCTTGGATAGAACACTCATCCCGCAAGACAAAAAAGCCGGAGTATTTGGCATAACACGAACTACAGGAATAGCCCCAAGAATTTCTTCCATTTTTTCGGTCGTTACACCTGCTACTATTGAAATAACAAGCTTCCCTGTATTTACAGAGTTTTTGATTCCTTCTAGGACTTCTTTCATAACAAAAGGCTTAGTACAAATTACAATTACATCGCACTCTTGAACAAGTTGATTATTATCAAAAACCGTTTTTATTCCATATTCTTTTGAAACTTTTTGGGCTGATTCTTCGTCTCTTTCTGAGGCCATTATTTCTCGGCTCGAAACAAACCCTGACTCAATTAGGCCCTTTAAAATCGCCCCGCCCATTTTGCCTGCGCCAATAAAACCTATTTCCATATGCAAAAACCTTTTATTAAACTGGACTCTCAAAAAAATTATATCATAATTTTGCCCACATCCAATAAATATTTCCCCTATAAAATCTGAATTTCTACACTAAAAATTGCCTATATACCTGCAAATATATAAAAAACGGGCAAAATGCCCGCTAAAAAATAAATAGTAAGTGATATTGGTAAATTTTAATTATTTTAAAAAATTCAACAAAGAATTTTGGATTATTTTTGTCGAGGACTGCAAAGAAGCTTGCAGAGCAAATTCTTGATATTGCATTTTAGAAGCTGTTTCTACTAAATCAGCGTCTTCAATTCTCGATCTAAGAGTATCGGTACTAATTTTTTGCTGAGAAAGCTGTTCTTTCGCCTTTTCTAAAGAAGAAATATTTGTACCATATTGTGTCCTATAATAAGTGACATTATCTGAATCTTTTGTGAAAACATCTATTTTGGCCCTAATACCCGCAAAATTAGCAGTAGTAGCAGGCGGAACCGGCTTTAGATCCTTTAAAAGTTCTTTTATATGACCAATAGGCCCTGTACTTACTTGGACTCCTGCGCCATTAACATAATATTCACCAAAAATATTATCCCCATTTTCGCCTAAACTCATAATCAAATTGTTATTGACCTGAACTTTAACATTCTGACCATCGGCATCTCTTGTGCCTTTATATGTATAATCATCGCCGGATACAGAATATGCGGGTGTGTTAATATTTGCTCCTGAAAAAATATACTTCCCTTCATAAGTTGTATTTGCCAAAGTTACAACATGGGCGAGAATACTTTCAATTTCATTAGCGATTGCTGTTGTAGAACCTGAAGAATTAATCTCGTTTGCTGCTTGAGTAGTTAATTGGAAAACTCTTTGCATCTCTTTGTTTACTTGATCTAAAGTGGTTTCACAAACGTCCATTTCGGCAATATTTATATCAATACTTTTATTATAAACATCTATTCTGCTCAGATTGTTTTTTGCATCAAAAAGATTGGTCAAAGAAAGAGGGTCATCAGACAAATTATTTATCTTTTTTTGAGTCGAATATTGCATATTCAAATTGATATATTTTTCTTGATTTCTCATTGTATTATTAACAATTGATTGAGTTAAATATGAATTTGTTATTCTTCCTGAAAGCATGTGTTATTCCCTCTCACTATCTGCCCATATTAATTATTACTGACATCATTTGATTTACTGCTGACATTACTTGCGCAGAAGCTTCATAAGCTTTTTGATATTTCATCAAATCAACAAGTTCTTCATCCAAGTTAACCCCCACCAATGATTGTTTTTTATCGTTCAGCTGATTCAAAGAATCCTGCTGCACTTCATATTTGTTTTTTGACAAAGATGTATTATTTCCGACAGTTGACAATATCGAATAGTAATAATCTTCAACAGTAATTCCGCCCAAACCTACACCTGTATCGTCTCTCATTGTTACAAAAGACAAAGCATTAGTGTTGTTGCCCAAAGCATCTGAGTTCACAGGAACAATAGGGGGTTCTGGTGCTACACCGGCTCGAACAGGAGCAAAAGCTGTCGCAACTTCATACGGATTAGTTTTGACCACCTGATTGACAACAATATTCGCTGCTGTGATAGTCGTAGGATCGTATGGGGCAGGTGTTACTCCGTTTAAAAAGATATTTTCTGTTGCAAGTTCAAGTTTATTTGTAGTCGGATTTGTTTTCAAACTTGCATCTGTGACAACTCCGCCACCATTAACAGTCTGCTTCAGCTGAATATCATTCACGCTTTTTGCAAATTTTTGTGCAAGTGTGTTTAATTGAGTAACGAAATCTAAAATGCTGTTTGTTCCGTTTCCTCCTGCATCTAATAAAGCTTTTAGCTCCCCTTGTTCTTGAGGAAAAGCAGCTTTGTAATCAGCAACCAAATTACCGCCTGTTTCTAAATCAACAACGCTAACGGTTGCAGCAGTGGTTGCACCGCTCACTGTAGCTTTAAATTTAGCTAATTGTTTCCCATCACTTACAAGCTGAACATTGCCGAGATACAAGTTGACAGAATTCCCTTCCACTCTTGTGGTGATTGGAGCTTGACGAGAAAGCTCTTCAAGCAATACCTGCCTTTTATCCAACAATGAATTTGGCTGAGCGCCTTGTTCACTTGTCAAAACAGCAATTTGCCTATTTAATTCGGTGATTTCTTTTATCTTGGAATTAATATCCGCAGTCAATTTGCCTAATTGGCTGTTGCCCAACGCTGTACCTGAAACTCCATCACCAACTAAAGATTTTCTATAGTCCATTAATTGTGCATATTTAGTGTTAAATGCCTTAGCGACATCATCAGCTTTTGAAACAAAATTCGCCCTGACAACCTTGTTCATAGGGTCAGTCGAAAGAGTCTGTGTGGCAGCAAAATAATCTTTCAGAGCCCCGGTTATGCCAGTGCCTTGAATTTCGTTAAAATACCCGTCCAAAGATTGCATAGCTTCTGCTGTCTTGGAATGAAACCCTAAAGAAGAATTTTCTTGCATAATAAAACTGTTCAAAAATTCGTCTTGATATCTTGTGACTTTGTCAATGGCAACAGACCCCGGCTGCATGTTTATCAAGCCATTAATAGAACCTGCTCTGAAAGTAACGGATTCCTGATCTAGTCTCTGTTTGCTGTATCCTACCGTGTTCATATTTGCAATGTTGTTGCTTACAACACTCATCGCTGCTTGATTAACTCTCAAAGCATCTTGCGTTGAATATAAACTTTGCAATATATTAACCATTTATTTTTTCTCCCCCACTAATTTTTTTAGGCTTCTTGTTCTATAGAGCTCATTTTATAATTTTCATTAGTTTTTTTCATTTGCCCCAGCTGATTATAAGAATCTAATTCCGGCGCAAGCATTTTTAAGATAAATTCAATTGTCTTATTCATAATTAACAACGAGTTTTGTATCAATTTGGCATTAATATTATTTTTACTTTGGATATTAAATACGATTGATTCAAGCTTATCTTTTTTTTCTGTAAATCGCTCAGCCTGAACCTCATCTACTTCAAAAGTTTTTGCAATAAGTTCGCTGAAAGTCAAATCAATTCTTTCAACATAAATACATTGCTGCTGTCTTGCTTTTGCCAAATTAGCAACTTTCGTTGTTTGCTGAATAATTTCGGTATCAACATTTTCAAGCAATTCAACTTTGTTTTGGACCAACAATTCTTTTTTATCACTGACATGTTTTTCCAAAACACTATAAGCGTCTATTTCTTTATCAAGAATTTCTTCTATGTTGTCTAGATATTGTTTCATTACCTTCTCCATTAAGCCTTATAATCGACTATTACACTTCTTCCGTAGCTTAGGGCATAATTTATATCAGAATTCGAAATATTGATATCGAACATTTGCCCGTATTGTTTGATTTCACTTGCCTTTTGCATTGACATATCATTTCTCAAAGACAGATTCACATCTTCTTGGATAGCCACTTGCTCAGGCGCTGCCTCTTCAATTTGTTTTTGGACACCTTTGACAATATTTTCGTCCATTTTGAAAGCATCTAATGCCCTTAATGCCTGTGCTCCTGTGAAATTTCCCCCTGTTATACCACTTATCATTTTTAGAACCCCTTACTCACTATTTCATCTGTTTTTCCATCTGTTCATAAATATTTTTTGCAAGTCCAAAATTAGAAACAGGACTTTTTGAAATATCTTGTGCTATATATTGATTCATCATTGAGCGGAATTTTTGTTCTACCGTACCGCCTGATAAAAACCCTGATTTTTCTACCGTAGAATCCATTGTATTAAGCAGTTGAGAGATAAAAACCGCTTCAAATTCTTGTGCTGTTTTTTTCAATTTTTCTTTATCAGAAATTTTCATCCCAACAACATTTTGGATATTTATGGAACTCATATCCCTTGTATTAAAATCATTGCTCATACTGTTTAAATTATTTAACGGTTGCATTTTTTTCCTCTTTTATATAAGTTCGATTGAAGCTTGTAAACTGCCTGCTGCTTTTAGAGCCTGAAGGATTGCTATCAAATCAAAAGGAGCGACTCCGATTGTATTCAATGCCCTTACCAGATCATTCAAATTACTATTTGCAGGAAGTGCAATGAATTTTCCGGGAGTTTTATTTACACTAATATTACTGTTTTGAACTGCCTGAGTGGTCCCTCCTGAAAAGGCATCAGGCTGAGAGATTTCATTTGTAGTTGTGACTGTAACAGTCAAATTACCGTGGGCCACAGCAGCAGGAAGCAATTTTACATCAGAACCTATTACGATAGTACCTGTTCTTTCATTAATAACAACTTTCGCAACACCGCTGTTTGATTTTACTGTCATATTTTCAAGAATTGCCAAAAAAGGAATTCTGTCATTTTTGTATCTTTCAGGGAAAAATACTTCTATAGTACCCCCGTCAATAGCTTTTGCCTGAGTTACACTCTCATTAATTGTCTGGGCAATTCTTGAAGCCATGGTGTAATCTGATTTGTTCAAAACCAGTTTGACTGAATATTCACCGCCGACTTGAGTTTGCATATCTCTTTCAACCATCGCTCCATTAGGAATTCTGGCTGAATTTGTAAGTGCCGTTCTGACTTTTGAGCCACTGGAATCAACGTTTGTACCGCCTGTGCTTACAGGTCCTTGGGCAACTGCTATGACTTCGCCGTTCGGCGCAAATAATTGAGTCGAGACCAAAACACCGCCCTCTAAGCTCTTGGCATCTGCTATAGAAGAAACCGTTACATCAAGCCTGTCGCCGTTTCTTGCAAAAGGAGGAACTGTTGCTGTAACAATTACAGCTGCCGCGTTGCCTTTTTTGATATCATTTGCGTTAGCAACTACTGTACCTAAGTTTTGTAACATCATTTGGTTGGTGATTTGTGTTGAACGTGAGTTATCGCCTGTCCCTGCCAAACCTACGACAACACCGTAGCCGACAATTTGGTTTTCACGTACACCATCTAAGTGAGTAATGTCCTTTATTCTGACCGTTCTTGCCGCATCATAAGCCGCAAAAGCAGGCATAATGTACACTGACATAAACAATATAGTTAGTATTAAACTGAATATTTTTTTCATTTTTGTTATCCCCACATTAGAACAGATATTTAACATACTTGTTAATAATACCTTCATGATTTGAACGAGCGACAGTACCGCTACCGCTAAATGCGATTTGCAAATTTGAAACTTCTGCAGAATCAACTTGCCCTGATTGATTTATCATTCTAGGATCCACAACTCCGCTTAAAAGAACATTTGTTGTTTCTCCTGCATTAATAAGTGTTTTGTGCCCTTGAATTACCAAATTGCCATTTGGAAGAACTTGGACAACCTGCGCTGTAATAGTGTCAGAAAAAGATGATTGTCTTTGAGTTTGAGCATTATTGCTGACTGAATTATCGCCGCCGTAACCGCCAAAATCTTGATTAATAGGCACTCCAGGCAATAATTTATTGAGCAAATTAGCAAAACTTGCTGTTGTTGCTGATGATTTTGAAGTCCCTAATTTTTGGTTGTCTGTAATTTGATATTTTTCCTTAATCACAACACTGACAATATCGCCTACTGTTTTAGCTTTTGGACTATAAAACAAGGATCTTGGCTGAATATAATCATTTTGAGAAACTCTTGCCGCGAATAAAGACTCGCAAGAAGCCTTTCCCACAAAGCAACTTAGGATTATTAATGTTAAAAATATTTTTTTGACCCCGAATTTCATCGATAAACCCCTTTAAATTTTTACCAATACTTTATTTTGACCAATAATTTCACCCGTGTAGAATTTTTTATATTTTTCGCTATGAACTCTGATTGAATCGCCTATCACTCCATTTTGCAAAGCTGTTGCCTCCATGGCTATATTAATTCCGCCGGCATCAAAAATTGCTGAAACAATAGAATTTTTGAACACATCAGGTTTTAGCATTGCACATCTTCTATCCAAAACTTCGCCTGGCTTAATGGCTCGAATAGCGACATAATCACTCAAATCTTTGTCCGCACCGATTATGAGTGCGTAATTATTTGTGATATCTTTCTTTTCAAGATTAAAACTAGCAGAATTTAATGTGTTGTCTTTAGATATGTTGTCATTTGCAACCCAAACATTTTGCTCCAAAGTCAAAGTAACAGGGACAGGAAATTTTCTAACCTTTTGCCCGTCAACATTGAGTGTAACCATAGTATATTTTTTAGGTACAAACTTGTTGTTATCCAAATCAACTTTTATCTCAAGCTTGCCTTGCGGAATTTCTAAACTGGCAACCGGCAACATAAGAGCTTTTGCCTGAATCTCGCCTGAGACTGTTTTTGATAATTTGGAAACAACCTGTTTTTCGATAGAAGCTGTCAATTTTTCTTGAGTTACAAAAGCAGCAAAAACATAAGTGCTTGATAGCGCTGATAAAATCATTATTAAAATTATGTTTACTGCTAATTTATTCAATTACTTATCCTATCTAAGTTGATTTGCTTGTCTCAACATATCGTTGCCCGCCTGAACCACTTTTGAATTTGATTCAAAAGCTCTTTCTGCTTGAATTAGAGCAACTAATTCTTCTACAATTTGGACGTTAGAACCTTCAAGCGAACCTTGATTAACTGTTCCAAATCCTTCTTGTCCTGCAATCCCTTGCACAGGCTGACCTGAACCAGGAGTTTCTGTGAAAAGGTTTTTCCCGATTGAAGACAAACCTGCAGGGTTCAAGAATTTTACCAATTGCAACACACCTACATCTACTTGGGTCGGCTGGTTACCGACTTTTACAGAAACTGTTCCGTTTGGAGTAATTGTCACATTAGATGCATCTTGAGGAATTGTGATTTGTGGCTGAATTACATAACCGTCTGATGTACAAACAGCACCATTGCCGTCTCTTTTAAGCGAACCGTCTCTGGTATAAGCAATCAAACCGTCATCCAATTGAACTTGGATAAAACCATCGCCTTCAATAGCAACATCCATTGAGTTGCCTGTATTAACAAAGTTTCCTGTAGAAAACATTCTTTGGGTCGCAGATGTTTTTACACCAAGCCCGATTTCTATACCTACAGGCTGATTTGTACCTTGTGTTACCAAAGCTCCCGGAGATTTTTGCACTTGGCTCAACAAAGTTTGGAATTCTGCACGAACTTTTTTGTAGCCTGTTGTATTAACGTTAGCAATGTTGTTGGAGATAGTATCAATATTTAATTGTTGTGCCACCATCCCGGTTGCTGCTGTTGTTAAAGCTCTTAACATTATGTTTCCTCCACCTTGTTTTTAGAATCTGCCTACTTGGTTAACTACTTTTTGCAATGTGTCGCTTGTTGTTTGCATTGCCCCTGCCATTGATTCATATGATCTTAATGCTTCAAGTGATTTGAGCATTGTTGTAATAGAATTTGCGTTTGATGTTTCTAAAGATCCCTGCATAACATTTGGAGTCCTCATAATATTTGGCGCCGCCGCAGGCTTAGAATTTTTAAATGCTGCACCCTCCACAGGAATCAAATTCGTTTTATCTTTAAATTCAGCTATTTTTAAGACCCCGATTTTTTCTCTTCCAAAAGTTACTGTCCCATCTTGTGTAACCAAAATATCTTCAGGCCTTTTGTTTTCTGCCTCAATCTTCAGAGGGGCATTTGTATCTCTATTTATTACCCTTTGACCGTCTATTGTTGCCAAAAAACCTTTGGGGTCAATGGTAAAATTACCTTTTCTTGTATACAATTCTTCGTTATTTTGCCCTTGAACAGTAAAGAAACCTTCTCCATTAATAGCGAAATCAAGCTTATTGCCAGTTGTCAAAAAATCACCTTGAGAAAAATCTATCATCATTTTTGAAACTTCGGGCCCAAGGCTCAATTTCCCTGCTGTTCTATTATCTGTATTCGTTGGATCAAATTCTTGTTTGCATTGAAGTTTTTGAATTTCAATTTCTCTGATATCTTTGAACAAAATTTTAGACTGCTTAAAGCCAATAGTGTTAATGTTAGCCATATTATTGGCAATAACATCGTTAGAGTCCATCGCTCTTTCTATACCGTTTCTTATTGTTGTAAAACTTCTTAGCATTTTAACCGCCTAATATTCTTTTTACATACTGTTGAGTTTCACGATAAGGAGGAATTCCGCCGTATCTGTCTACCGCTCCCGGTCCTGCATTATATGCTGCAAGTGCAAGTGATTTGTTGCCGTCATATTTATCAAGCATTCTTTTTAAATATTTGACTCCGCCTTCGATATTTTGGGCAGGATCAAAAACATCATCCACGCCAAGACCTTTTGCCGTTGCAGGCATAAGTTGCATTAGCCCTGCTGCACCGACAGGCGATTTAGCTTTTGGATTAAACCCTGATTCTGCTTTAATCACACCGTTGATAAGATTTTCATCAACTCCGTATTTTTGGGAAGCCTGTTTAATTAAATCACTGAATTTGCTGTCATAGTGCGCATTAGCAGTTCCGTTCCCTCTAACAAAAGACGTACCGTTATTCAGCCTGTCATTTAAAATGCTGTTGAAATCGACCTTCGGAGCTTCTGTTTCTTGCGTTATAGCAGAGAAATTACGCTCTATCTGGTTCATTCTTTGTAATGCAATGTCTAAGCCGGTTATCATCATACCGCCAACTATTTCCCCTATTTCCCACTTACTATGAGAAGGCATATTCCCCCTCAATTACAAGTTACACCATGTGAGAGCTCTGTATCATCCACCTTTTGGTTGAAATATTTTTTAGACCATATGGTCTATAGGGGAGCTTTAAAAAATTAACCTGATGCAAAAAAGAACTTATTTAACATCAAATATCAAAAAGTTTTTGTGGTTTGAATTGAAGTTTATAAATAAAAAACATCATTTCTTAATAAAAGACTATTATTTTTTTTGTTTAAACGATAAAATGGATAAGTAAAAAAATATGGTGCCATCTTGGAAAACAGAAGTAATTTAAACGAAACTTTTACAGAATTCGAAAATGATTTGAGAAAAGCCTCCGTAATAAAAGAGAGGGTTTCTCTTATTTCTTCGCACATGTATAAACAATTCCTCGATCATCAGAGTGCGACTGAAAACACAAAAGAAATGTTTTACAATATTTGGAAAGAATCTGAGTCCGTCGTAAATTCTCTTAAAGACTCTTTTTCATCAAGAAGTATTTCATCAGAACACATCCATAGCGAACTTGGAGACGAAAGAACGTCTTTTGTCCTCAATATTCTATGGCATGCAATTACATTCAAAATGCGAGGCAATTACAAACCGCAAGCACTTCAAAGAGAAATTGACGCTCCGTTATTTTCCGGAAGAATTATGGCGCTAAGCGGCGATTTTAATAACAAAAAAATCACAGAGGCTGATTACCCTGAAATTTTAGAGGCTGAAATTGCTTCTTTGTACATTCCTGCAGACACAAGCAAAAATTGTATTATAAAAATTAAACACCTTGGAAATAAAGAGTTTCCAATCAACCATACCGATGCACCTAGAGAGTTTATTTTAAAAGTAATCGAAATTATCTGTGGCGGCGGAATTTATCACGAAGAATTGTTTTAAACAAAATTATTTTTAACTTTTGCACACAGGGCACAAAAGTTCTTGACCTTCTTCTATGTAATCCATCGGAACAAAACACTTTGAACAAACTGGGTAATTTCGTTCTTTTCGCCAAATTTGTCTTTTAATATCATTGATTATTGTTTTGACAATTTTTTGTTTAATTTCTTCTGAAAGATTTTGCGTATTTTCAAAAGATTTTTCGATGTCTTCTTTTATGTTTTGAGGGATTTCAATTTGTTCAACCTCAAAATCACTCGGTGCAGGAAGGTATTTGCGGTATTGAACGTCTTCTGTTTTTTCTGAGGCTTTGTTGATTTCATTCCAAATTTTGTGATTAAAAATAATATCGTCTATTTTTATATCAAGGTTTTTTGTCATATTTTCAAGTTTTTTCAAAATATCCGCCTTAAACATGCTCAATTCTTGAGTAACCGTGGAGGATTTTGTTGCGATTGTTAGTGTTTTACCGTTTATTTTGATTGCTTTGGTGTTTTTCTTAAAACGAACCCCCACAACCTCTGCCCAAAGGCTAAAAAGGGCAATTTGGCTTATGCCAAAATTCATACCAGATTGTTTTGCCACGCTTGATAAAACATCGCCTAATTTATCAAAATTATGATACTTCAAAAATTTCTCCTTTTTTTACATAATATATTTTAACATCATTTAAAAACTCTGCTTCAAAACCACCTGTATCGGTTGAGGTGATTATTGTTTGAATGTCTTCATCAATTGATTTTAGAAGAAAATTTTGCCTTGCTTTATCAAGCTCTGCTAAAACATCGTCCAAAAGCAAAATCGGCGTATCGTTTATTTTTTGTCTAATAATATCAATTTCGGCTAATTTTAAAGACAAAACAATCGTTCTTTGCTGCCCTTGAGAGGCAAAGTTTAAGGCGTTTTTTTGATTAATAAAAAACTCAACATCATCTCTGTGAGGACCTATTAAGCTTTTGGCTCTAATCAATTCTTCTTGTCTATACTCTTGCATTTTTTGCTTAAATTTTTCGGCAATTTCATCAATCGAAAATTTCACAAAATCGTCCACTTCTCCCAAAGCCGTGGAGCTGTAACTCAAAGATAATTCTTCCTCGGGGGCAATAATGTTGTATTTTTCCTGTACAACGTCTTTTATTTCATTAAGGTATTTGAGCCTTAAATAAATAATATTGCTGCCAGAGATAACCAGCTGCTCGTCCCAAACACGAAGGCTTTCTTCGAGATTATTTTGAATTTTTAAGGTTTTGAGCAAATTATTTCTGTGACTTCTAATTTTGTTGTACTTCTGAAGGCGTTCTTGATAGCTTGGGTAGATTATGGAGATACAAGTATCAATCCAGCTTCTGCGGTCGACTGGGGCACCTCTTAAGAGCATTAAATCGTCCACACAAAAGTTCACCGCAACCAAATTCCCAAAAAATTCTTTGGCTTTTGTTTTTTTTATCCCGTTCAACTTAATAGTTTTTTTGTTCGGTGGGTTGATTAAAACCTCAAGGCCAATTTCAATATCATTTTTCAAAACCTCTGCTTTGACTCTACAAAACTCTTGCTCCCACTGTATCAATTCGCTGTCTTTTTGCGCTCTTTGGGATTTTAAAATGGATAAATAATAAATAGCTTCAAGAATATTTGTTTTACCATGGGCGTTTTGACCGATAAAAAGCGTTTTTTTTTCATTAAAATCAAGGCTGAATTCTTTATAATTTCTGAAATTATTCAACTCTAATTTTTGCAAAAACATTTTATACGCCTATCAAATTATCGAATTTGAACAGGCATTACTAAGCAAATATAGTTCTCGTCGTTTACAGGCTTAAACAATGTTGCAGATAAAGAGCTGCTCAAGTCTATTTTAACTTTTTCTGAATCCATTATTCTTAAGGCCTCGAGAACGTATTTGTAGTTGAAGGCAATTATTAATTCTTCTTCTTTATATTCAACTTCTACCAAATCCATTGACGATCCAGCATCTGAAGTGTCTGCTTTCAGCAATAATTTATTATCCGAAAAGGTAAATTTTACAATACTTGTTCTCTCATTAACCATCGTTGAAGCCCTGTCGAGAGCAGCTATAAGCTCTTCTCTGTTCACAATCGCTGCTTTTTCACCTTTTTCAGGAATAAGTTGCTGATATTTTGGGTATTGCCCCTCTAAAAGTCTTGCTAAAAGAACTCTGTCGTCTAATTGAAACAAAATTTGTCCTTTTTTCACAACGACTGAGAGTTTTTTATCTTCACTATCTGTTATAAGCCTTGAAAGCTCGTTTAGCGTTTTTGAAGGAATAACAACAGAAATATCTTTGTTTTCTGCAACTGGGATTTTTTCAATTATTCTTGAAAGCCTGTTTCCGTCTGTTGCTGCCATTTCAAGCTCGTTATTTATAATTTTGCAATACACGCCGGATAAAATATTGTTTGTATCATAAGATGCCGTTGAAAAAACTGTTTGTTTTACCGCTTTTAAGAATGGTCTTATTTCAACATCTATTTTGTCGGGTGAATTTAATAATTCTTCATCCAAAACCTGTGGAAACTCGCTTGCGTCAATACCCACGATATCAAATTTTGAATTTCCGCATGTAATTTCGACAATATTATTTTCGCCAAGGACAAAGCTTATTGTTTTATCAGGAAGTTTTGAAACAATTTCCATAAGTTTTTTCGCAGGAAGCGTGATGCTGCCTTGGGTTTTTATGTTTGCCTTAATTTGGCATTCAATTAAAATATCCAAATCCGTTGATGTGAATTTTAAGGTTCTTCCGTCAATTGCTTCGATTAAAATGTTTGCCAATACCGGTTGAATGCCTCTTTGAACAGTTATTTTTTCAACCATTCTCAAACCATGCAACAAATCATTTTTTTCTATATTGAATTTCATTACTCCCCCAGTCCTGTGTGAAATTTGTTTAATTATTATATTATAAAATATAATATATTTATATAATTAGTTATAGTAAAGGCGGTTGTTTTTTGTAGAAAACTATCTACAACTCAATAAACTTAAAACAAAAACCTTGTTAACTTATTGTAGAAAATTAAACTTAAAAATGCAACATTATGAACAAGAAAAAACATTCTACATTTATTCTACAGAAAAACCAACAAAGAATTCTACAGCTATTCTACAAACTAAAGGTTTTGGAAGTCGTTTGCGTTTTTGTCATGAATCCACCGACTAAACTTTTGCCCTTCATAGCTTAAGGCAAAATTGTATAAAGATTCAAGCAATCTTTTTCCGCTTTCGCCTTTTCCTGTCATCATAAACATTCCGATTTTGTTTTTGGAATGATTTATTTCGTGATGAATAACCCTTTCAATATTGTTTGAGGGTTCTTTTTCAAGAATGCCTTTAATCCAGCCAGAAAGTAAAATTACAGAAGGAATGTCTTCCTCAAAAGATTGTAAATAAGTTGCAAAAGCTTGGATAATCATAGTTAGCTCAATTTTTTATGTGTGAATTTTTTGGCATTTGGACCTGTATAATTGCCTACAAATTGCCCATTCCCATAAAGTTTATATTTGTAAATAGTTAACCCCTCAAGCCCTACTGGCCCTCTGGCATGGGTTTTGTTTGTGCTTATACCGACTTCTGCACCAAAGCCATACCTGAATCCATCAGCGAATCTTGTAGAAGCATTATGATAAACGCCGGCAGAATCCACTATATCCATAAATATTTTGGCTTGATGTTTGTCTTTTGTAATAATACAGTCGGTATGTCCTGAGCCGTAATGATTGATATGGTCTATGGCCTCAATAATGTCGTTCACAATTTTTATAGATACTATTTTTTCGGAGTATTCTGTTTTCCAATCTTCTTGTGTGGCGGGCTCAATGTTTTCACCAATACTTTGGATTTTTTCATCTCCTTTGATTAGGACCCCTTCTGTTTGCATGGCTTCAAGAAGTTTTTTGATTAAAGAATCAGAAACGGATTTATTTATCAAAATTGTTTCAACAGCATTACAAGCTGATGGGTATTGAGTTTTGGCATCTACACAAATATTAATTGCCATATCCGTGTCTGCAGATTCTTCTAAGTAAATGTGGCAAATACCGTCAGAATGGCCCAAAACAGGTATTTTGGTGTTTTCTTTAACAAATTTCACAAGAGAGTTTCCTCCCCTGGGAATAATTAAGTCAACATATTCATCCATATCCAAAAGCGCTTTCACATCTTCTCTTGTTTGGATCAGATTAATTGCTCCATAGGGGAATTCATCTATTTTTTCTAAAGCATCATTAATGACATAAATTAAAGCAGTGTTAGTGTTTGATGCTTCAGCACCGCCTTTTAAAATAACTGCGTTAGCAGATTTGATTGCCAGAGAAACGATTTGCGGAATTACATCAGGCCTTGCCTCAAAGATAACGCCAATAACGCCTATAGGGCAGCTGATTTTATAAAGCTCAAGCCCTTTGTCGAGCTCTGTTGCTAATAGTTTTTTGTTAATAGGGTCTTCAAGTTCAATCACATCATAAATGCCGTTTATCACATCATGGATCTTGTTTTCATCAAATTTTAATCTTCCGTAAAGAGCGGGACTCATTTTGCCTGCGTCAATGAGTTTTTGGGCTTCTGTGAGGTCTTTTTGATTTGCAGCCATAATACCATCTTTGTGCTCTTCCAAGGCTTTAGCAATTGCCTCTAAGGCTTTGTTTTTAATACTTTCCGTTAATGAAGCCAATTTGTAAGAAGATTTTTTTGCCCCTTGTGCTATATTTTCTAAATTCATTTTTCCCTCACAATATGACGATATTGTCTCTGCTTATAATATTGTCATAGTTTTTGTAACCTAAGATTTTTTCGATATTATCAGAATGTTGTCCCAATAATTTTTCGCAATCTATACTTGAATAATTTACCACTCCTTTTGCAAACTCGATATTATCCGAATCGACAATACTTACAACATCGCCTCTGTCAAAGTCGTTTTGAATTTGCGTTGTTCCTGCCGGCAAAAGTCCTGAAAAATCTTTTTCAAGAGCTTTTTTGGCGCCATCATTGACCTTTATCGCTCCTGTAATGTTTGTCGCGTATGCTATCCAGCGTTTTTTGCTTGATAGGGTTTCTGTGGGCAAAAACATTGTGCCGACAAAATTTTCTGTAAAAATATTTGCGATAGCGTTTGGTTTTTTGCCGTTTGCGATTACCATGTAATTTCCTGAGCGAGAGACAACTTTTGCGGCTTCAAGCTTGGTTTTCATACCGCCGCGGCCTTTTTTGGAGGCTTCAAAACCTAAAGCGTCGATTTCTGGCGTGATTTCTTTTACTTCTTTTATCAATTTTGCATCGGTGTTTTTGCGTGGGTCTTTGTCAAAAAGCCCGTCAATGTCTGATAAAATAACCAACAAATCCGCGTCCAATTCACTCGTTACAAGCGCCGAAAGCTTGTCATTGTCGCCGAAGCAAACTTTGGTTTCGTTGTCTTTGTAGCTTCTTAATTCATTTGGTGAAACAGTATCATTCTGGTTAATTATTGGGATTACATCAAGCTCTAAAAGCCTGCTAAGAGTGTCTCTAAGGCTTAAATATTTTTCCCTGACCGAAAAATCATCTTCGGTCAAAAGAATTTGGGCTGTAACGATATCAAATTTGTCAAAGCCGTCTTCGTAAAAATACATCAATTTGCTTTGCCCGACAGCTGCACAGGCCTGTTTGATAGAAACCAAATTTGGGATTTCATTAAGCTTGAGCTTTTTTGCTCCAAGCCCTACGGCTCCTGAGGTTACGATTATGATTTCTTTGCCTTGTTTTTTTAGTTTGGCAATGTCTTCAATGAAAGAATATATGCGAGACAGGGCGATGTTTCCATCAGAATTTGTCAGTACATTTGTACCGAATTTTATGACAATTCTTTGGGCTTTTTGGATTTGTTTATACATATGCTTGCCTCTCAAGGCTATATTTTACAAGAGAAACAGATTTATGTAAACAAATA
>CAYUHE010000020.1:0-35535 GCA_964444415.1 uncultured Gammaproteobacteria bacterium | reverse complement strand
TTAATATCGGGAACTTAAATTTCAATGTCAGAACACAATATGCAGCTCAGCAGACAATTAGTCGCATAGATCAGACAATAGCTTCATTAAATGCTACAAGGAGTGATATAGGTTCTCAAACTAATAAACTTTCATTGTCTTTGGGGAATCAGGATAGCCGTATTGAGAATTATTCACAGTCAAATTCTGTTATAGCCGATACAAATATCGCAACAGAATCGGCCAAACTTGCTAAAAATCAGATACTTCAAAATTTTTCTACAAGTGTGTATCAGCAGTCTTCGAATTTTGACCAAAATATGATTTTGAATATTTATCAAAATTTGTAAAATTAAAATTTTGGACTTTTACCATACCTTCTTAATAATACTCTGATGGTTCTAACCTGATTGGGGATTAAAAAGCTTTGATAATCGTTGATTATATTAATACGAGAAATTCAACGGGGTGTAGGATATGTGGAAAACAGTTACGAAAAAATTCGTAATAGTGGTAGTTTTGTTGTTATTTACCTCATTTGCGTATGCAGATTCAGATACAGGTTATAGCAATTATCCAAAAATTACACGTATAGAAAAACAATTATATAATCAGTCATACGAAAATGAAGATATTTACTTACGTCTTGATAGGCTTGAAAAAACTTTGCATAAGATTGCTAATCCTGATTTGGATTTGGCAAGCAGAGTCGAGAATCTTTCAAATGAGTTACAAATTTCGGCTATGCCGGGGTATTTGCTCAAAGATATTGAATATATGGAAAATTCAAATTTCAGTAAAATATTTAAGACCGATACTCCTGACAATAGATTAGAGAGACTTGAATATCACTTGATTGGGGCTGTTCAAGACGGAAATTATAAAGACAGGATTTTTAAATTAAAATCGCTAAATGATAACAACAATGTGGCACAATATTTTGATGCTAATTCTGACCTTTACAATCCCCCACCAACATCTTCATACTCGGATGAGGTAGTGGCACCGACTGTTTCTAAAATGGAAAAAATTCAAAACGTTTTCTTTATGTTAGCACCATTTTTGCTCGGTTTGTTATAAAATATTTCTATGAAAAAGATATTCCTAGTTTTAATTATATTTATGTTTGCGTTGCCAATTTTTGCTACAGAATACAAAGATACTGTGAGAGTTGGGATTCGTGACAATAAGTTTGAAAACCTTTATTATTCTACAATAACTGTCGGTGCTACGAGTGATTATGTTGTTTATAATAAGTCCAACTTGGAGACATTGGCTACTTTGCCTCAAGATAAGATGCTTAAAGTCAATCTTGAAAACGGAAAATTGGCTTTGTATTCTGATGAATTAATAAAAAGCGGAATTAAAGACCCGATTGGCATCAAAACAACAGGACTTTTGATTGTTAAAGATTTGAAAAGAGCAGGGAAACAAGCTTTTTATCGTGGTGAATTTGAAATTGCGATTGCAAATAACGGGCATAGCGGATTTAATTTGGTTAATGTTATTTTGCTTGAAGAATACCTCAAAGGCGTTGTACCTAATGAAATGCCTGTATGTTTTGGATTAGAGGCACTGAAGGCACAAACAGTTGCTGCGAGAAATTATACACTTCGCCCAAGGACTGTGATTTATCACAATTTTGATGTGTGCGACAGTATACAATCTCAGGTTTATTTTGGTGCAGACACCGAACAATCTCTATCTAACAAGGCTGTAGAAGATACCAAGGGGCTTTTCGCATTACATGACGGTCATTTGATTTTGGCTTTGTATAGCTCGACCGCTGGTGGGTGCACAGAGAGTTATGAAAATGTATTTTTAGCTCCCAGTTGGGAAAATAAAGTTGTTGGACCAATATCATATTTGGTCGGAAAATCTGACAAGAAAGTTGATTTAAATACTGAGGAAGATATAGAAAATTTTTATTCTAATTGTTCTGATAGTTATGACATAGGTTCTCGTTTTTATCGTTGGCAAGTTGAGTGGTCTAAAGCGGAATTGGAAGAAATTTTGAAGAAAAATCTGGCTAAAAATGCTAAAAACGGTTTTATTTCCCCGTTATTCAATTTGAATGATTTTGGAAGTCTTACAGATATAAAAGTATTATCCCGAGGTGTTTCAGGTAAGGCAATTTCTGTTGAATTTCAGACAGACAAAGCCTCTTATCTTGTCAAAAAAGAACTTGTTATACGTAAGATTTTTCAAAAAAATGGCAAGATGCTAAATAGTGCCAATATCATAGTCAAAAATTCCTATGATGAATGCGGAAATTTGACCAATATCAAATTAATAGGCGGCGGATTCGGGCATGGTGTTGGGATGAGTCAATATGGTGCAGGCTATATGTCAGCTTACGGCAAAAAATTTGATGATATTTTGCAGCATTATTATACAGGTATTGCGATAGGGACTTTCCCTGTGGAGTTAACGTCTAAGTCTGACATTATCACACAAGAATTTTCTTCACCTTCATGCAAAGGTACTCTTGTAATTGAAAATCCTGATGACGTGAAAGATTTAACTGTTATTATTAATGATGTAGAAATAAATTTAACGAAAGATTATTTGTCTGAGCAAAATACGTTCAAATTAGACAGATATATAGATAAAAATAATAAAATTGTGTTTGTGCCTTTGCACGAAAATAAAAAGACTTTACGAGTTTGGATAGAGGTTTATAGACCGAAAGAATGAGAATAAATTTATTTAAAACAGCAGGCTTAATTGCCATTTTGACAATAATAAGCAAACTTTTCGGATTTTGGAGAGATTTGGCCATTGCCAATGCTTATGGTGCTTCTATGGTATCGGATGCATTTTTGACGTCTTGCAATATTCCGTCTTTTGCCTTGATATTGTTAGGCGGTGTGGGTGGACCTTTTCATACGGCAACAATTTCTTTTTTTTCCAAGCATATTAAAGATTTAGAGGTCGAAATTCCTGAAGAATCGCTCAAGATATTTAATTCATTTGTGACTATGACAGCTTTGATATTTGGTGTTTTTACAGTCTTGTGTTATATATTTCCGGAGCCAATTTTAAGGTTTATTTTAAGACACGCAAGTGATGAATATATAGCTCTTGCTGTTATTCATCTAAAAATCATGTCCCCTGTTGTTCTGATAGGCGGCGTTATCGGGATTTTCTATGGCATTGCAAATGTTTACAGAGAGTTTATCACACCCAGTTTAGGTCCAATTTTTGTGAGTCTTGCAACGATTATAGCGCTTTGGATGTTCCCTGATGACCCGACAGGAAATGTACTTGCATGGGGGTTTTTGGTCGGTGCGTTTGGTCAGTTGCTTTTTCAGTTGCCGTCTTTGATTAAAAATAAAGTCATTTATCACCCGAATTTTTATTTTCTTACGTCTGACATAAGAAAAATTAACGAGGTGCTTTTTCCAGCCATATTATCGACCACCATTGGACAAATGAATGTTTATATAGATATGTTTTTTACCTCTGGACTTGAAGAAGGTGCTTGGTCTGCTATTAGTTATTCGAACAGATTGTACCAATTCCCGGCAGGTGTTCTTATTACTGCGTTTTTGGTCCCTCTTTTTCCTATGTTTTCAAGTTTTATAGGCAATAAAGATTGGACTTCTCTCAAGACTTATTTCAACAAAGGAATTAGTACTCTTTGGTTTTTGGCATTTCCTATATGTATGTTTATTTTTATGTTCGCACAAGATGCGATATACTTGCTTTTCCAGCGGGGGGCATTCAATTCTTATGACACGCTTATGGTTACAAGAGCGTTGCTTTTTTTGTCGATTTCAATCATTCCTTATGTCGCAAGAGATACTTTGACAAGGGTTTTTTACTCCTTTGACGATTCAAAAACACCTTTTATGGTTGCTATGGGTTCAATTGCGGTAAAATTCCTGATGAACTTTATCTTCGTAAACAGATTTGGGATGGCTGGGATTGTACTTTCTACTACAGCTGTTACGTTTTTTAATATGTTTATGCTTGGTATTTTGCTCAGGAAAAAAATCGATATGGAATACAAAAAGCTAGTTATGCCGCTTTTAAAAATCACAGGAATAACTTTATTCGTCTATACTTTTGGAATTTTCCTCAAAAGTCTTTTCGATTTCCATTCAAAATTGTCTCTTGGTCTTGAATTAACTGCTATTTTGGTTATATGTTCAATACTTTATTTCGTGCTTGCTTTGGTGATAAATGTTCCTATTGCAAGAGAAATATTTGCAAGAGTCAAAAGATAAGAATATTGGAAGTCTGTTACAAATTTTCAATATTGAATCAAAATTTATCAATTTTATGCATCTTGGCGTTTTTATTAACTTATAAGGTCATATTACAATAGGAGTTTTTTATGGTTGAAGGTGTGAAAATATTAAATTTATTTAAAAGTGCTACGAAACTAAAGTCTAAAGCAGCAGAAGCTAGCACAAGCAATCCGATTGTTCTTAAATTAGGACAAATAGCAGAAGATTGCTTTGAAAGTAAAGTTTTTAAATTCAGTTCGCCAAAAATTAAGTATCCTGAAAATTTCAATTTTTTGGATGTAATAAAATCAGGGTTTAAAAGTAAGACCAAATTAGCACTCAATTATAATCAATCCGAACCTGTTGTGGCAGAGACATCAAAGGCAATAAAAGACGTAGAAAAATACATATTAGATAATAAATCAAATATAGTCGCCAAAAAACTCGATACAGGGAATGCAGCTATCACATTCGCAGATGGTACTGTAATTAAGTTGAAAGAACCACACAACATGCAATGTGATAAAATGACACCACAGAAGATGATTAATATTACAGATATTAATAAAAAAAATATCTACATCCCTGCTTATGCAAATAAAAATAATTCAGAAGTATATAGTTTATTTGGCTTAGTAGAGAAATTAAATAAATAAGACTAAAATACTTATAGCTTTTGTTTTCCCACATTTTTGTAGTCGCTAAGCGGGAATATTGCTGTGATTGGGGCTTGTATAGAAATTGGTTGTGCGTAAGAAAAATTGAGAGCGTAGAGCGTTTTTCCGAAATGCGGAGCCATTTTTTCGCAAGCACATTTTTTGTTAGGATAATTTGTTTTGTTGTATCCTTTTGCGATAATCCAGCTTATTTTATAATTCGAAATTCCTAAATTACGTTTGGTTTTATAAGTAGTGATGTAGCCTTTTTTACCTCTTTCATTGGATGATGAAAACATCTTTGAGGAGTTGCTGACTGAAGTTTCAGGATTGCCCCTAAAGTCGAATTTGTACCCATCATCAAATTCAAATTTGCGTATGGCATTGAACATTTTCTTTTCTCTGTTTGGAGAAATGATAGGTATGCTTATGACTGTAGGGTCATTAACTTTTCTGAATATGTCAAAAACAGGCCTTAAAATCCATCCTATAGCCATTCCTACAGGCACTAAGATAAAAAATCCCGTTTCAGCAAGAGCATCAGGGTCAGAAAGTTTGTTCCTGACTATGTTTTTGACACCTTTAGGTTGATGATTATAGGTAGTCGTATTCAAATTTCCTGCAAGTATAACAGGGTTTTTGATATCTTTTATTTTGGCTAACAAGTCCTTCATTTGTTTGGCACGTTCGTTGGGGCGGGTTCTTTTTTCGATTTGTGTCCCGACGATTGTGAACGTCCCTTCAGGAAGCTCTATATCCGCTACTAAAGCCATTCTATGTCCAATGCGTACTTGTCTTAGGTTATCTTCTTTAAATACAGTTTTCATTCCATAACGTACTGCGTCTTCGATTTTGTATTCATTATTTTTTTCTGAATTATACCAATCATAAGTATCCATTAGAGGTATAATTCTAACATTCTTCAGGGGGAAACGGCTCAAAATAGCTGTACCGGTGAGCCCTTTGTATTTAGTTTTGTCAACCTCATAATCCTTCACAACCCCTGATTCTGTCATCATATTAGTATCTGACCAGCGATTATCTTCAAGTCCCAATGTGGCTGGGTCAACTTCAATAAACTCGGGTGCGAAAGCATAATTGTAGTTCAATTTTTCAGCCAACTCCAAAGGTACGTTGCGATATTGAGTCCTTGGCATACCGATATCAACATTGTTCAAGACTATTATATCGGAGCTGTTTAGAATCTTTGATTCTTCTGTGATTTTTTCTTTGACCCTGTTGAAAGTTTCTGTATCTTCCTCCTCATTTTTCAGATAAATAGAATTGGAGTCAAAATCTTTTTTTGAGATTTCAATAAGTTTTTCAGGGTTGAAGAATGCATCATAGATTTTTTCGGGTTCCAAATTGTACAATAAATCCCACTGCGTAAGAATTACAAGATCTTTTACTTTTGGGTGATTTTTATACGTATAATTTTGTCGATTATTTATGTCGTTATTTATTGTGATAGTCGATAATATTTTGGTCGTCAGTTTTTTTTTGTAATCTTTATCTTCATAGAGTTTTACAAAATCATTAAAAGATAAGTCATTACTATTTTGGTTTGTGACATTTAGTATAGCAAATGAGTTGAGACTAAAGACGAAAATCAGCATTATTGCTATAAAAATTTGATATTTTTTATTCATATTTCCTGCCTGAAACTAATTCTTTTGGTAACTAGATTTTCTTATAATATAGTACAAAAAATTTTTCTTTGCTACTTATTCATATTGCCTAACCAGATATGTTTTGGGGTTATAGGGAAAGACACAGAAGATTTGTAGAATTTTAATATAGTGAGGAGCTTTATGTTTATTAAAAAAAACATAGTTTTTATTGGTGTTTTACTTCTATTACTATCATCTTGTGCAAAAAAAGACTCAAGTGTTGAGCATTTGCGTCCTGTTAAATATGTTGTTATTACCAAAGATATGCTATCTAGCGGAGAAAAGGTTTTTTCGGGGGTTATCCAGTCTGAGACTTCAACAAATTTGAGTTTTAAAGTCGGAGGTAACATACAAACTTTGAATGTTAGAGAAGGTGAATTTATAAAAAAGGGGCAAATTATTTCCACATTAGACCCTATTTTATATTCAGTTAAAGATGAAGAGGTTCAAGCCGAAGTAGCACAGGCTTATTCGAAATATTATAATGATGCAAAATACTATCTTAGGTTGGCAAAATTATATAAAGAAGGGGCAATTTCAGATAGGCAATTAGACGATGCAAAGGCTGCCGCAGAATCTAGTGCTGATGCTCTAAAGTCGGCCAAAAAACGAAGTGAGTATGAATCATTGCTTATGGACTATACTGTTTTGAAAGCACCAGCAGATGGTTATGCAGCAACTGTAAATTTTGGAATAAATGAAAACATTGATGCTGGAGTTCCCCTTGTAAGGCTAATTTCGAGTGGAGATGTTCTGGTAAAAACCAATATTCCGGAAAATTATATAAATTCTATAGTGCATGGAGATAAAGTGGTTGTCGAGATAGAAGCATTGGACCGCCAAAAATTTGAAGGGTATATTTCCGATATAGGTGCGGATGTTTTATCGAATTTTACGACATATCCTATTTTGATTAAGCTTTTTAAGCCTGTACCTGAAATAAAATCTGGAATGAGTGCCAATGTGTCGATAAATTTGGATAGAAATGTCGAAAAAGCTCTGGTTATTCCAATGAATGCTGTTTTTGATGATGGAACAAACAAATACGTTTATACTTTAAGGCAAACAGCCACGAACACAGCAGTAGTAGTCAAGACCCCAGTAGAAATTGGAGAGATTTATGCTCAGGGCATAATAATAAAAAAAGGGCTTTATTTTTCTGACAAACTTGTTGTCGCAGGAGTCAGCAAAATTTCAGCAGGTATGCTTGTCAGGCTTGATGGGGGTATAAAATGACAAAATATTCCTTAGAGCACGTCAGAATTGTATTTTTGATTTTGTTAATTATTGTTATAGGTGGTGTGGCTTCTTATAAGAGGCTTCCCAGAGATGAATCGCCAGGTTTCGTCCCTAGAACTGCTGTTGTAACAACATATTTTCCGGGGGCCAATTCTGACAGAGTTGAGCTTTTAGTCACAACTAAATTGGAAAAAATTATTCAAGAAATTCCTGAAATAGACTATATTAAAAGTGTTTCTAAATCAGGGTTATCAATTATTTATGTCAATATTTTGGATGAATATCAAAACCCGAGGCCAATTTGGGATGAGTTGAGACGCAAAGTCGAAAAAGCCAGGTTTGATTTACCAGAAAATGCGCAAAAACCCTTTGTAGATGATGAATATGGCGATGTGTTTGGCTCTGTGGTTACTATAGTTGGTGACGGATTTTCTTATAAAGAAATTAAGGATGTGGCGGATTATGTAAGAACTGAATTTTTGTTAATTCATGATATAGCCAAAGTGGAGTTGTTGGGGACTCAAAAAGAAGTTGTTTTTTTGGAATATGACATAGGCAGATTGTCACAATTTGGGCTGGCTCCGCATCAATTGAAGCAGATTTTGGAAAATACAAATATTTTAATGCCCGGTGGTAGTGTTAAAATTTTGGATGAACGGCTTGTAATCCAGCCTTCAGGTGATTTTGGGTCTATTTCTGATATACAAAAAACAGTTATCCAACTAAAAGACAAAAAGGACATTGTTTATTTGGGAGATATTGTTGATGTTAAAAGGGGTTATCTTGATCCTCCGGATACTATTGTTCATTCTTCAGGGAAAAGAGCTATAGCTTTTGCTATGTCTATGAAAAAAGGGACGAATATTTTGGCTCTAGGTAATGAAGTAAAAAAAAAGATTAGTGATATACAGATGAATTTGCCCATAGGTATGGACCTCGATGTAGTAGCATTTCAGCCTGATTATGCAAAAAAAATTACAGGCAGATTTATTTTCAGTCTCTTTCAAAGTATTTTTGTTGTGGTTGGTTTTATTTTGTTTTTTTTGGGTTTCAGAGTCGGAGGTGTTGTGGCTTCCTTGATACCAATAACGGTCTTGTTGGTATTTTTTGAAATGTTTATTTTTAAAATAAATTTGGACAAACTGACTATTGCCGCTTTGATAATTTCATTAGGAATTGTTATTGATAATGCTATTGTTGTATCAGAATTTATTTTGGTCAAAATTTCGCAGGGGATTCCTAAAAAAACCGCAATTTTATTATCTGTAAAAGAACTTTATTACCCCCTTCTTGTTGCTACTTTTGCCACTTTGTGTTCTTTTATACCTATTTTTCTTGCCAAATCAATAGCCGGAGAATATTGTGAATCAATGTTCAAAATAATTGTAATGACTCTTTTTTCATCATGGTTTTTGTCTTTGACAATGATTCCTGTATTTTCAAATCTTTTTTTTATTGATCAAAAAACAAAACCATCTTCACATCAGGTGACGGATTTGGAATTTTATTCCAAATATAAACAGTGGCTTTTATCTGGGATTGAAAACCCTAAAAAGTTATTTTTAAAAATCTTTATAGCTTTTTTGCTAGCGGTTTTTATCTTCAATTTGTTTGTTCCGAAGGTTTTTTTCCCATCTTCAAATAGAAATGCTTATCAAGTCGAAATAGAATCGCCTCAAGGAATAAGCATCGAAAAAACTGAAGAAATAGTCGATAAAATAGAAACCTTTTTGGCGAGAGATTTGAATGCAACCAAAAATAAAGACGGTGTGACCAATTGGTCTGTTTATATAGGAAAAGGGTTTCCGAGATATGTTTTGTCTATAAATTCTGAGCCTTTAAATCCTTATTATGCAGCTTTTTTGATAAATACAAGTTCTTTTGAAAAATTGTCAGGTTTTATGACAAAAACCAGAATTTTTTGCGAGGATAATTTTCCGGATATCAATTTGGCAATAAAAAAAGTCCCAACAGGCCCTATTGTTGATGCTCCTATCGAAATTAGAATATCTGGAAAAGATACTGATAAAATTTTCGAATATGCGCAAAGAGTCAAGGAACAATTGTCGATGATTGACGGAGTAGCAGAGATTTCTGATGATTGGGGTATAAAAAACAGACTTATTACCGTAAAAGTCAGCCCCTCAAAGGCTTATCGGGCAGGTGTAACAAATAAAGATATAGCAATTTCTTTGCAGAGTGCCTTTAGCGGATTTGATATTTCAAAATACAGAGAAGGAGATGATGTAATACCTATAATTTATCGTACCACAGAGGTTTATAGGGATTATTTGGGCAAAATAAGTACTTTGAATGTTTATTCTGAAGATGCAAAGACATCAGTACCTTTAAAGCAAGTAGCAGAGGTTTCTTTGAAGTGGCAATACCCGCAAATAATCCACAGAGAGCAGATTAAGACGGTTACGGTTGAAGCTCAAACCATGGAAAATAAAACAGCTTATGAAATCAACCGAAGACTCCTTTCTTGGCTAAAAAAAGATTCTAAAACTTGGGATGCCGGCTATACTTGGGAAGTCGGAGGTTCAGAGGAGCAGTTTGTTAAAAGTACTAAATCTATAAGGCGAAATATCCCGATAGCATTTCTTGGAATCTTCTTTTTGCTTATGATATATTTTAATTCGTTCAAAAAAGTTTTTATTATTTTAATAACAAGTCTTTTACCTGTTATCGGTGGTATTTTTGGCTTGTTTTTGACTGCCTCGGGGTTCAATTTTATTACTTTTTTGGGAATAATTTTACTTTTCGGGATTGTTGTTAATAATGTAATTCTGCTTGTCGATAGGATTGATATAGAGATCAAAGAAAATGCCGGCAATCATTCAACAACAATTATTGCAGCTGCACAAATGAGGTGCCGCCCTGTTGTTTTGGTTATGTTTACTGCTATTGCCGGGTTATTGCCTCTCTGGTGGATGGGAGATTCCATGTTTTCTTCGATGGCTGTTTTTATGATTTTCGGTTTTTTGTCTGCAATATTTTTCACCCTTTTTGTTTTGCCTATTCTTTACAGCGTTCTTTGCAAAAATGTTAAGTAATTCTTGTAAATGAATTTTCATGATAAACTTATTAAGCATAGGAATTAGAAAATGAATAAAATAATTTATATATTATTAGCAAGTATAATTTGTACGAGTTTACCTGCTTTTGCTTATGAAACATCTAAACAATTAAAAGTTGATGCGGTTAATAGTTATCAGCCGATGCAATTTGTTTCAGGCAATACTAATTTGGCAAAAAAGAAGATTGGGTCGACAGATTTTAATAATGAACCTAAGCAAGTTCAAAGTTCTTATGTTGAGCATATGCCAATAAATGAAGGATATGTTAGTGAATCACCCGTTTCTAAAGAAGTAGAAGACTCTGTATTGCCTATAAGCGATATCAAGGAAGATACAACTCTTGAAGGAAGTGTTTTAGCCCAAGAAAAGCCTAAAAACAAACTTAGCGGCAGACAAAAATGGGATAATGCCTGTATTTGGGTTAAAGGTAAACCTTCTACTGATGCTATTCTCTTGGGAATGTGGAGTAAGCACGTTGTTACAAAAGATAGAAATGAAAAAAATGATCTTGTCGCTATTCAATATGGCGGGGTATCAGCAGGATATTTTAAGAACAGCTGGTATAAAGATACATATTTCTTTGCAGCAGCAAGAACTCCTTGGACAAAAAAATTCAAAAATGATTTATCTATAGATTTTCAGTACAAGGCAGGAGTGATGAACGGATATGGAAGTCATGCACCTTTGCGTCTAGGGCCAATAGAAGCATTTTTAATGCCTGCATTTGCTTTCAATTATAAGACCAGTGGGTTTGACATATGGTTTGTTCCAAATCCAATGGCTGCAGTTTTTGCGTTTAATTTTAGAGTGGGTATCCCTGATAAGATGACTTATGAGTCGGTACACGCCAGAAGGGTTGAAAAAAATCCTCCAAAACCTCAGCTTATAGAACCTCCCCCAGTCAATCAGTATGAGCAAATTCAAAAAGAACAGGGTCTGCCTCAAGAAGCCCCAATAATTCCTGTAACTCCAACTTTATAAAAAAATATAACAAAAAGACCTCGGGTTTCTCCGAGGTCTTTTAATATTTAGATTTATCTTTAAACTACATTGTCTAGGGCTTTTACCACTTGAAGGTGGCGTTCGTGCCCTTCGCCGATGCTTTTGCTTGATAGATTGTGCTGGTCGATGAGTTCGTGCTGAAGTTTTCTTATTCTTTGGTTTTGCGGTTTCAAATCAACTTCTTTAGCACCATTTTCGAGCATTTTTACAGCTTCTTTAACTTCATCTAAAGCCTTTTCTGTTTCATCGAGATAGTTTTGCATAACTTCATTAGGTTCTTCTTTATCTAGTCTCAAAGCTTCTTTCAAGACCTTTTGAATTTGAGGCATAGAATTTGTTTTGACATAGTGTACAGGAAGTCTGTAATCTTTTGCTATGCCTAGAATTTTTGCCCCACCTTTTGAGTAGCTTTTGTGGGCTATTACAAGGTCAGCATCATCTATGCTTCTGGTAACTTCTGCATTTATTTCGAGTCTTTCGATTGCTTTATCTACGATAGCTCTGTTTACAGCGTAAATATAGATTTTTTTGAAATCCTGCACGTTTTTGATGTATTTTTCGACATTGAAATTTCTATTCATAACGTTATCAGGAACTTCAATTTTCGGCTCTATTTCGATTTCTATTTTTTCGATAGGCAATTCCTCAGGAGCTTCTTGGTCAATTTTTCTGATTTCAGGGCTGATAGGCCATTCTCTGAGCATATAATCAACAGCTTCTGCCACATCTGTGTAGATTGATAGAGTATTTCTGTCTACTATCTCTATTACTATATCGAAAGTTGGTTTCTTTTCACGTTCTAATATTGTTTTTTGTGTTGCTCTTCTTCTTGCTTCATCATCACCCAAAGTTACTGAATTTACGCCACCTATAAGGTCTGACAAAGTTGGGTTTTTGATTAAGTTTTCAAGCGTATTACCGTGAGCAGTAGCAATTAGCATTACGCCACGTTCGGCGATTGTTCTTGCTGCCATAGCTTCTTCTTCTGTGCCTATTTCATCGACTACAATAACTTCAGGCGTATGGTTTTGCACGGCTTCAATCATTATGTCTTTTTGTCTTTCAGGTGTTGGAACTTGCATTCTTCTTGCAGTACCTATTGCTCTATGCGGTACATCGCCGTCTCCTGCAATTTCATTTGAAGTATCAACAACTACGACTCTTTTACCCATATCTTCAGAAAGCATTCTTGCAATTTCACGAAGTTTGGTTGTTTTGCCGACACCAGGGCGTCCTAAGAATAAAATACTTTTATTCTTTAAGACTATGTCTTTTATGCAAAAAATTGTCCCAGTTACGACTCTACCTATCCTGCATGTAAGACCTATAGTTTTACCTTTTCGGTTCTTTATTGCACTTATTCTGTGGAGCGTTGCTGGGATTCCAGATCTATTATCACTTGCAAAGTCTTCGATTTTTTCTGTCAGATAATCGATATCTTCTTGTTCGGTCAAACTTCTGCCTAGATACTCGATTTGTCCGTCTGATCTTCTAATCTCGGGGACTCTGCCTAAGTCCAATACAACCTCAATCAAATCTTCTAAATCTTTTTCTTTTAGGTGCTTGATGACCTTGGGCGGTAAAACTTGATAAAGTTTCTCAAGGTCTTCATAAAATTCAACTTTGTTCATTAGCGTCCTTTCTGTGTAAACTGTGTGACGAACGGTGGTGAATTTTAGTCTTTTTCCACTCCTTTTAGTTTGTTTCCTACTGACATTATACCCCATGTTCCAACTTTTATCACAGAAGAATACTATAAACGTAGTAGTTCTTAATATATTATTATAAAAACAATCATCATTCAAATATGAAGACAAAATTTTATATTTTCAATCTGGGATAAGGTTTTTAAGCTAAATATTAACCAAGTAAATGTAAATAAATATTAATTTTTTAAATAAATCTGAAATTTAGTCTCTTATATATACTTTACATATAAGAGATATACGATACGGTTATTTATATGAAAGGAAAAGTTATGTTGAAAGGTGTTTCATTATTAAATTCAGGTAAATGTTGCAAATCAAAAGTTTCTGCTGATTCGGCAGCAGGTTGCAAAGCGAAAGAAGTTAATGAGGGCAATCAGCCTCCAGTTGCAAAAAAAGTGGCTCCTGCCAAAAAGGAAATCAATAACGAACTTGTTCAGCCAAAAGAACATAATTCTGGAGCTGCTCAACTCGCATCTTTGAATAAGCACTTTATCCTTAGCTAGAAAAAGGCTGTATAACAGTTTAAATTTTAAAAAATAGTCCCTATTGAAAGATAGGGGCTATTTTTTATGTTTAATTTAGTAAAATCTGGCTTTTTGTGTATAATATTTTTATGATTAAATACGCTGTTAGAATGCTAAAAAATACGTTTTCGCCATTAAAAGTACCGGAATACCTTACTTTGGAACATGGGCAATATGTTTTGGTCAGAACTGAAAAGGGAGAAGAGGTGGCAAAGGTCATCAAAGTTTCTTCTTGTGTTGCGCAAAAATGGGAAGGCAAAGAGGTCGAATACTTGCCGCTCATAAGGACTTTGTCTAAAGACGATTTAATCAAATTAGAAAAAATAAAAAAAGAAGAAGATGAAGCTTTTGACAAATGCAAAGAACTTGTTCAAACTCACAAATTAGAAATGAGTTTGACTCGTGTAAAATATACTTTTGATAAAGCAAAAATTACTTTTTATTATACTGCACCGCAACGGGTTGATTTCAGGGGGCTTTTAAAAGATTTGACGCAGACTTTTCGTGGCGTTAGAATCGACCTTCGCCATATCGGGGTGCGTGATGAAACATCTATTCTTGAGGGTAATGGGCTTTGCGGAAGAGCTTTTTGTTGTTGCAGTTTTTTAAGAAAATTTGAATCAATAAACATAAAACTTGCCAAAGATCAGGGTATGCCTATAAATCCTGGCAAAATTTCAGGTGTTTGCGGAAGACTTTTATGTTGCCTAAATTATGAATATTCAAACTATATTGATGCAGCAAAAGGTATGCCTCCTGTCGGTTCTGGTGTTATGACTGCCGATGGAATTGGTCGAGTTTGCGCATTACACTTCTTAAACGGCAAAGTCGCAGTTAAGCTTGAAGATGGTAAAGTTAAAGAATACACAAAAAATGAATTAGAGATGATTGATGATGATGTCAGCAACATCGAAATTGACATCCCTAAAACACACCATATTCCTGTAGAAGAAGGTGTGAAAATTAATATAAAAGAACTTGAAGATGATAGATTTTCAGGCTCAGAACTGTAAAAAACTTTAAATCAGATATACTCCAAAGCTTTTGAGCATTTCACAAAGCAAATTGAGAGGTAATCCGACTATATTGTTGTAGCAGCCCTCAACTTTTTCTACGAATAAAGAGCCGTATGCCTGTATTCCGTACGAGCCTGCTTTATCCATTGGTTCGCCAGTTTTGATATAGTCTGAGATTTCGCGTTCTGATAATTTTTTGAATTTGACTTTGCTTATTGTCGAATTTAGAAGTGTTTTTTCTTCGTACTTGTCGATAATTGCTATTGCTGTGATGACTTTGTGAGTTTGACCGCTAAGTTTTTGCAACATTTTTGTTGCGTCAGCTTCATCAACAGGTTTGCCCAATATTTGTTCTCCTAAAATAACCACAGTATCTGCCGCTATTATTAGGGCTTTATCATCAATTCTTTGTGATACCTCTTTAGCTTTTTCATATGCAAGAGATTCTATGAGTTTTTTCGAGAATTTCTTATTCTCGATATCTTCATCAAAATTGGATGGGATTATATCAAATTCAAGCCCAATTTGTTCTAAAAGCCATTTTCTGCGTGGAGATTGGGAGGCTAGTATAATTTTCTTTTTCATAACATAAATTTTATCATAAAAAATGCCCCTATTTTCACTCTTGTCAGATTCCGCAAAAAAAAGCCCGAGGGGGATCCACGGGCTTAAAATGAAATACTTGGATTAAAAAAATTACCTAGCTGTTAACTGTTCCCTTTCCTTCTGTGGATTTCTATAGGCAGAATTACCGTAAGCCGATTTGGCCACAACTGCGCTACAGAGTTTTTGAAGATTTATATTGTTAGAAACAAAGCTTCTATTTGAGCAAGAATATGCTTCCATCGATGCCATAACATCATCCGGTGAAATTTTTGAATCGGTAATTTCGTGATTATCAACACGTTCTGTTGCATATTTTTGTACTAATAATCTGTCAATGTAATCTTTAGCTCCAACTGCCATAAGTTTATCCCCCTGTTTTGGTTTCCTCTACTGAAATTCGTCCCGTGCCTCTGAATAGGCGTTTTGTTTGTCCCAAGTGTGAACAATTAATTTAGATAAGTAATTCTATTTAATCCCTCATACTTATATAAAAACAAACGCAATAGATTTATTGCTTTAAAAGTTATTATATTGTTAATATTTCGTAATAAAAATTTATTTATTTAATTGTAAATATAACTTAATAATTGCTTTAAAATCCTAAAGATTGTGTGTCTAAGAGCCGATGAGACTAGTATGTGTGTATTGGTTAATGTAAAGGTGTAAAAGACCAAAAATGGGTATCTCAGCAAATCAAGCAAGATTTTTATCTCTGACTACAAGGCAAGTTGACTTGGAGCACAGAGTACAGCAAATTTGCCAAAGAAGGCTAAGGCTTTCTAGTGAGCTTGAGCGTATTGCTACTGATTATAATAACCAAATCGGCAACAGAAAAATGTTTGTATTTCAACCTATTGGGCAAGATAATTTGTCCTTGAGTACCCTGGCAGCTGCAGGTTATAAGGTTTTTAATAAAAATACAAATCAAATTGTTGGCCCAAATCCAGGTGGGCTCATAAACTCCATAAACCAACTTTCGGTACCACCTGTTGGCTACATTGGCATAACAACAGCAGCAGAGTTTCAGAGTGCTTTGAATACAAATCCAAATGGTAATTATATTCTTATGGGTGATATTGATATGTCATCACTTGGGACTCTTTCTCATTCTCTTGTTCAAGGTATTTTCCAAGGAACTCTAGATGGAAATGGATATAGTATAAAAAATCTTAATATTAATTCTAATTCAACTTTATTGAGCTCTGGATTATTTGAGCATCTTGATAATGCCACTATAAAAAATATTGTCCTTGATAATATTACGCTCAATTCTTTAGGGAGTCATTCCGGTGCTTTGGCAGGGGATACTAATAATTCAGTAATCGATAATTGTGCGGCTATCAATGTCAACGTTCACGGCGTTGATCAAGTGGGGGGATTAATTGGCGTTGCTGGAATGAATACTTCTTCCACTGATACTATCACTTCTTGTTATGTATCAGGAAATATTTCTGGAGGTAATATGGTGGGGGGATTAGTCGGCTGGGGAATAAGTGACATTATATCTAGTTACGCTTCAGGGACTGTTTCAGGGAATACCATGATAGGTGGGCTTGTTGGCCATTCTATGGACAATATTTCAAATAGTTTTGCCACAAATAATGTCTCAGGAACTACAGTGGGTGGATTAGTCGGTTCCGCCGTGAATGCGAATATTTCATCCAGTTATGCAACAGGTGATATTAATGGAGGGTCTTGTGCTGGTGGATTTGTTGGTATGTCCCAAGATACTATTATAAACTCTAGTTATGCTATAGGTGATGTCTCAGGAAGTACTGAAGTGGGTGGTTTTGCTGGATATGTAACAGATTCTACTATTACGTCAAATTATTCTTCAGGGAATGTTACTGGGCTTTTAAATGTTGGTGGTTTAGTAGGAGGTTTGGATACAGGAATAATTGATAATAGCAATTTTTATAATATGGAAACTTCAGGGCAAGCACAAGGTTGTGGGATGGTTAATACCATAGCTGGGGCGGTTTCAAATATTGCAGGATTAAATGCAGTTGCATTCAATGCAATGCCACAGGTTCAAAATAATGATATAGAAACAAATATCAGAAATGGTAATTATACATTATTAAGAGATGCCGATATTTATACACAAAGTCCTCTTAATTTAGGTAATAAAAATTATGAAATGGTTGATTGGCGTACTGTTCCAGCTATTAATGATGAATTATTTAGAGCTGATGATATGGATGCAGAAAACAAATATGACAGAGTTGTCTCACAAATCAATTCTCAAGACAAAAAACTGCAATTAGAGCAGTCTTCTGTCGAAGTTGAATACAAAGCTATAGTTTCTGAAAAAGAAGCCGTGAAGAAAATCCTTGATACGAATACAGGTAATTCATTCAAGTATTTTAGTTAGGAATCTAAACCAAACCTTCTTTAATAGCTTTTACAGCCGCTTGTGTTCTATCATCTACTACAAGTTTTTGTATAATATTGCATACATGTGCTTTTGCAGTATGGTCGCTAATTTTAAGTTCATCAGCGATTTCGGCATTTGAACGACCATCCACAACAAGTTTTAAAACCTCATATTCTCGTTCAGTCAAATTCGCATGTTCAGCTTTAAATGCTGATCTAGACGATATTTTGGGGTTATTGGCTGAAAGATTCTTAGACCTGACTATATGCGCTATACCTGGGTCAAACCATATAGCACCTTCTTTTATGGTCTGTACAACCATTATCATATAATCAGTTTTTATATTCTTAAGCATATAAGCGCTTGCGCCTGCTGCTATTGCATCTAACACCTCTTTACGGTCTGTGTGTGAAGTAAGTACCACTATTTTTATATTAGGGTATAGCTCCTTGATTTTTTTTGTTGCTTCTATGCCGTTCATTTCAGGTAAGCCGATATCCATTAATATGACATCTGGTTTTAAGAGCTTTGTTTGCTCTATTGCAGCTTCACCGGTGTCTGCTTCGCCCACAACTTCAATCAGAGGGTATTTTTCAAGGATAGACTTAAGCCCCATCCTCAATAATTTGTGGTCCTCAACCATTAATAATCTTAGTTTTTCACTCATATCAAATATCCCACATATCTCGTAACTATCTTAAAGATAATGTGCAATGATAAATTTTTCATTAGACGATTGAGTAGTAGCCTTTATACTACTCAACTTCTTCCCAGCCGAAAACAGTGGAGAATACGCCTTGAGTATAGGATATTAGTAGATTTTTTCTCACTAAATAGTTTGTTCTGGACGAAATCTCTTTTAGAGGTACATCTTGGAACCCTTTTCCTGTCTTTGGTTGTTTGATATTATTTTTAATAAGGTAATATTTGATTTCATCAGTCGTGGCTTCACCTGTGTTAAAAACTACTGCTTTGTAGATTTCGTAGTTTATATTGTTTTTTGTTCTGAGGTAATTTTTGGCGTTAGATAAAGCTACGTCAGGAATGAATACTTTACGTCCATTAATTGTATCTAAACTGATTTTGTTAACGTTATTATTGCGTGATTTTGCAGCTTGTTTAACATCAGCATTACGAAAATCATCAATACTGTTTTTTGTAACGTTGTCTTTAGGAAGTATGCTTTTTAAGTTCAAAATTAATGATTCTAATTTATGTTTTCTATCTTTCAATTCTTTTAATTCCAATAGTGCTTCTTCAAGCTTTTTGATATCAGGAATTATAGTTTTAAGCTCTTTATTAGCCTCTTCTATTAGATTCTGCACCCTATTTTCGCTAGTTATTGATAAAACTTCATTCTTATTCATATTTATATCTCCTTGTTATGTTTAGAATTATTTTTTTATTTTAACATAATATTACGTTATATGTAAATGGTTTAGTCTAATTATTTCTGTGATACTACAAGAACCTTTTTATTTAAAATACATAACGTCATCTACAACGTTAATAAAATAAATTAAGACGTTAATATTAATTTTAAAGCGTTTGAATTTGTTTTGTCTTATAATTAAATTACAGGAGAATTTTTGTGAATTTTAATTTTATTCCAACCTATACTCATGATGGCTCGATAGGACTTTTTAATCCCGTAGTAGATGATATTTATCATAGTTCTTATGGCGCTTATACTGAGGCTATGGAAAAATTCATTACCCCATCAGGCTTGGAGGATTTTGTCAAAGTTAATCCTGAGGTTAGAATTTTAGATATTTGTTATGGAATGGGGTATAACACAAAGGCCTCCATAAAAACTTGCCTTAAAATCAATTCTGAGTGTTCAATTTTTGTGGATTGTTTAGAAATTGATCCTGATGTTTTTGTTTTTTCTTTTTTATGCAAGCAAGAAAATTTTGATTTTAATGTATTGGATTATTTTGATACGTCTTTTTTAAATAATAGCCAAATTTTTGCTTCAATTTATAAAATTTTAGAAGATGGAAAGTTTAATGAATTTTTGGACGCTGAAATTAGCCTCAAATTCAATTTTAATAAAAAAAGGATATATGAAACTATACCAAAGGGAGAAATAAGTGACAATTTACATAATATATATTATGAGTATATATCGAACCGAAACGTTAGAAAAGATGAAATAACCCTTAAACGCCCCAAAATAGCTCTTATACCCCACTTGGAAGATGCTCGTACGGCGCTTGGCTATATTGAAGGTCCTTATGATTTCATTTTTCTTGATGCATTTACGCCTATAAAGCTACCAACTTTATGGTCTGTAGAATTCTTTTCTAAGCTAAAAGGACTTTTGACTGCAAATGGAAATATCACAACTTATTCAAATTCTGCTGCGATAAGAAATGGAATGATAGAAGCAGGATTTTTTGTCGGAAAAACTTTGCACGGAACTATAGCATATAAAAATAAAAATTTGTTAAAATCGCCGCTTGATGAAAAATCTTTAGGATTAATTGATACTCGAGCAGGAATTCCTTTTTATGATAAAAATCTAAATTCTACAAAAGATGAAATTCTAGAACTTCGCAAAAAAATGGTAGCCGAATCTATCAAGCAAAGTTCTTCTAGTTTTTTAAAAAACTATACAAAAAATAAATAGCTATTATAATAATTATATGGAAGTTAGTCAAAAATACGATTTGATAGTAGTTGGAGGGGGAACATCAGGTGTTGTATGTTCTATTTCTGCTGCAAGATTGGGGCTCAAAGTCCTTTTAATCGAGAAAAACTCGTTTCTTGGCGGTACAATGACGGGCGCTCTTGTTACTCCTATGATGCGAAACATTGCTCAAGAGAACAATTCTATTATGCTTGAAATTCTCGATAGACTAGCAAAAACTGGTGATAGCGTGAATTATCAAGGCGAGAATGAAGGCTGGTTCAATCCTGAAATTATGAAATGTGTTCTTGATGATCTTTGTGTCGAATCGGGTGTTGAAGTTTTATTTGATACTGTTGTTATTTCAGCAGATACTTTGAGTACAAACCTTGAAAGCGTTGAGTGCTTTAACAAATCAGGTCGCAAACATTTTGGGGCTAAGTATTTTGTAGATGCCACAGGAGATGCTGATTTAGCCACGTTGGCAGGTGTGCCTTATGAGGTCGGCGATTATGGGCGTACACAGCCTGTATCATTACGTTTTAATATGTCAGGTATAAATATAGAAAAATTTTCTATTTGGCTCGAAAATTTTGATGAAGATAGAAATGTCACGACAGTTTTTAAAGAAAACGGCAAAACATATTTGTCTACGGCCTGCACGTTTGATAATAAAGACTGGAAATTGCGTCCTTTAATGGAAAAGGCACTCGAAGAAGGCATTCTGAAATATAGTGATTGTAAGTATTTTCAAATTTTTTCTATCCCAGGACAAAATGGAGCAATAGCTTTTAATTGTCCCAGAATTGATTTAATGGTCAATCCACTGAAGGGGGAAGACATCTCAAAAGCTTTGTTGGAAGGTAGAAGAAGCATAAGACGAATCGCAAAATTTTGTCAAAAATTTTTGCCAGGCTTTGAAAATTCTTATGTGTCTACAATCGCTAATAACCTCGGAGTGAGAGACTCTAGAAGAATAAAAGGGAAGTATTCCTTGAGCAAAGATGATTTAAGCAGAGTGGTTCAAAATCCTGTTGCAAAAAGTGATTATCCTTTTGATGTTCATTCCAATTCTCAAGATAAAAGTATTCTTTCAAAAAGAGCTTATTATGAAATTCCATTAGAGGCATTACAGGTAAATGAAATTGATAATCTATTGGTTGTGGGGCGCTCAATAAGTTCTGATTTTCTGATGCAATCTTCATTGCGTATTCAACCTAATTGCTTCGCTATGGGTGAGTTTGCTGGTAAATACATCGCAGCTAGTCTACAAAATGTTGTGTAAATTGGAAATTCAATTGTAAATTTTTATTAATTTTTTATATAAAAAGTGAACCAAAATAATAATTAGAGGTTATTATAGAGGCATACAATCCCCAAATCTCCTCCCAAGATTATTTTTAATCTTACACTGCCTGAAAAGGCAGTTTTTTATTGGGAAGTTAATTTAAAGATATTTTAGTATTTATATTAATCTGAAGCCAAGGACAAAGCTAACTATAGCAAAGATTATGGCTACTATTGTCGTTAATTTATTTAAGCCTGCCTCAACACCTTTTTGACTTGAAAAAAGTTGAGAAGACCCACCGATAGATGCTAAGCCATCACCTTTTGGTGAATGCAATAAAATCAATATTATTAACAAAACAGCAGTTATTATGTGTAAATATTGAAAAATGCGAAGCATGATTTTTCCCTCTTATTCATTCAATACTATCATAAATAAAAAAAAATAACATCAAAATTGAATATTTTTAATCTTTTCTTGTAATACAGCTATATCACCTTCTATAAAGAGGGTTTTGGCTTTATTTTTTTCACCTTTAAATATTTTTATGGATGTTTTTGGAACATTAATTAATTTAGATAAAAAGCAAATTACTTCTTTGTTGGCTTTGCCTTCTATTGGAGGCGAGTTCAATTTTATTTTGAGCGCCCCGTCTAAAACCCCTATTATCAAAGTTTGCGAGGAGTTTGGTACTACTGTTATTTTTATGGAAATTCCATTTTTTTCTTCTTTAATATTAAGCATGGTTTTATTATAAACAATTTGAAGATATTTACAAAATTTTATATCATAGTAAATATTCAAAATCTGTACTATGATAGAGATTAAGATGACTGAGATTAGAAATGAAAAATTATTTCAATTATTAAAAACTCAAGAGCGCCAACAGGTTGATATTGAGAAAATTAGGATTGCTTATGATTTTGCGCTAAGGCAACATGATGGGCAATATAGAATAAGTGAAGAGCCATATATCGTTCACCCGCTTGAGGTTGCGTATATTTTGGCAGATTTGGAATGCGATACTCAAACGATTTGTGCTGCTTTATTGCATGACATTTTAGAAGATACAGAAACAACAGAACTTACCCTAAAAGAGCTTTTTGGTGAAGATGTTCTCAAACTTGTTAAAGGCGTAACAAAGCTTGATAAAATCCAATTTAAGTCCAAAGAAGAACGCCAAGCAGAGAATTTCAGGCGAATGTTTGTTGCAATGGCGGAAGATATTCGTGTAATTTTACTCAAATTAGCTGATAGATTGCATAATATGCGAACTTTAAACTATATGAGTCCTGAAAAACAAAAGAAAATTGCCCAAGAAACTTTGGAAATTTTTGCCCCGTTAGCTAACAGATTAGGTATCGGGAAAATCAAGGCAGAGCTTGAAGATTTGTCATTGCGGTACATAAATCCTGAAAAATATTATGAAATTGCACAACTTGTTGCTCAAAAGAAAACAGAGAGAGATTTAATCGTCCAAGATTTGATAGAAAAAATTAATTTTGCCCTAATAAATAGCGGTATAAACGCAAAGATCAAAGGCCGTGCAAAGCATTATTACAGCATTTATAATAAGATGCAGCAATCTCAAAAGGCTTATCATGATTTATATGACATTACTGGTGTTCGAGTAATTGTTGACACAGAAAAAGATTGTTATGAGGTTTTAGGGATTATTCACTCACAGTTTAAACCTATCCCAGGGCGTTTTAAAGATTATATTGCTATGCCGAAAAGCAATTTATACAGGTCATTGCATACCTCTGTAATAGGCCCGAGAGGCAAGCCTGTTGAAGTCCAGATAAGGACTTCAGAGATGAATAATGAAGCCGAATTTGGTATAGCTGCGCATTGGAAATATAAAGAAAGCGGTTCACAAGCTTCTGCTGGCGATGACCAAAAATTTGCTTGGCTCAGAAAGCTTTTGGAATTCGAACAAGATGTTTCTAACGCAAAAGAATTTGTCGATACTGTAAAATTGGATCTATTTTCCGATCAAGTATTTGTTTTCACCCCGATGGGTGATGTTTTTGACCTTCCAAGCGGTGCCACGCCTATTGATTTTGCATATCGTGTCCACACAGAAATCGGTCATAAGACTACAGGTGCTTTGGTGAATGGACGCATAGTTACTTTTGACACACATCTAGAGAATGGTGATATAGTTGAAATTTTGACTAGTAAAACACCAAACCCCAGATTGGATTGGCTAAATATTGTCACAACAAGCCATGCTAAATCTAAAATTAAACATTGGTTCAGGAAAAATAAAAAAGAAGAGCATGTCGTGCTTGGTCGAACAAGTTTGGAGCATGAAATTACAAAAGCTAAATTTGATAATTATTTGCACGAAGGTATTTTATTAGAAATTGCTAAGCAAATGAATTATCAGACAGAAGACGATTTATTTGCCTCTTTGGGCTATGGCGAAACTACCGTCAACAAGGTTGTAAATAAAATTAAAAAAATTAAAACAGAACCTGATGAAGTTGATATCAAAGTAGGTCCTAGCTTCAGGACAAAAAAACAAGGTAAATCAATCATTGGTCTTGAGGGTCTTTTGTATCACATAGCAAAATGTTGTACGCCTTTGCCTGGTGAACCTATTGTTGGTGTTGTAACAAGAAGTCGCGGTGTAACTGTTCACAGGGCTGATTGTGACAGTTTGGATTCTGTCGATGAAGAACGTTTGATGAAAATCAGATGGTCAGAGACTATTTCTGACAAAAAATATGTTGTTAATTTAAAAATAGAAGCCACGGATAAAGTTGGCGTATTACAGACTATCATTGCAAAAGTCGCCGATAGTAAAACAAATATTGTGGAAGTTTCTGTTAGTGCTAAAAACAAAAAATTCGGAACAATTAACATGGGTATCGAGATTGCAGATTTAGAAAATTTATCACGTGTCATAACCAGCCTTTTGAGTATTCCAGATGTCATTTCTGTAAAAAGACAGCAAACTTCGACTTCAAATTCAGCAAACGAAGTTAAAAAACCTGTCAAAAAATTAAAAAGTAAATAGAAACCATTTCAAAAATCCAAATTTGATGCTTCTAATTCTTTGGCTTTGTATGAACTTCTAACCAAAGGTCCAAATGCGAGATGTTTCAACCCCATTTCTCTAGCAAGATTTTCAAGGTGTTTAAATTCATCTTCGCTGAGGTATTTTTCGACATTTATATGTTCTTTTGTAGGTTGAATATACTGTCCTGCGGTTAAAATATCGCAGTTTATTGCCTGTAAATCTTTAAAAAGTTGGATTGTTTGTCCTTCTGTTTCACCTAACCCAAGCATTATGCCTGTTTTTGTTTTTATGTGAGGATAGTTGGTTTTTGTATATTTTAAAATTTCCAAAGATCTTTGATAATCAGCTTTTGTGCGGACTTTTGCATAAAGTTCATTGACTGTTTCAATATTATGATTTAATACGTCCAATTTTGTTTGTAAAATAGTATCAAGTGCCTCAAAATTACCATTCAAATCTGAAATCAATACTTCTACCCTAGGCGGGTTTTGAAGGGTTTTAAGCTGATTTATAATTTCGGCAATATGCAAAGCACCGCCATCAGACAAATCGTCTCTTGTCACCATAGTAATTACAACGTATTGAAGCCCAAGTTCTTCCACAGCTTCTTTGATAAGGATCGGTTCCTGTTCATTTGGTGCATTGGGAATGCCGGATTTTACCGAGCAAAATCTGCAATTTCGGGTACAAATATCACCCAAAACCAAAAAAGTTGCTGTTTGCTTCGCATAACATTCGCCTTTATTAGGGCATCTTGCCGCATCGCAAACTGTGTGAAGCCCTTTAACTTTAAGGAGTTTTCTTACTTCTTTTGTTTTTTCTGTGTCCACTATGCCTCTTTTGAGATATTTGGGCAATCTTTGTCTCATTTTGACTCCTTAGGAAGGTGCAAAGCTTCACCTTTAAGGCCTAAAATTGCCTCATGAATTCCTTCGGCATAAGTCGGATGAGCAAATACAAATTCTTCAAGCGAGTTTATTGAGATTTTTTCTTTCATTGCTAAAGCAAGCACATGGATTAGACTTGAGGCTTCCTTGGATATTATATGTGCGCCCTTTATTAGACCGTCTTTTGCGATAATTTTGACAAAACCATCTTGCTCATCATCTGCAACAGCTTTGCCTAAAATTCCTATTGGGAACGTAGAAACTTGGTACCCTTCCTCCTCTTTTTTGCCGACAGAAGCTATTTCGGGCTTGCCATAAATAATAAATGGTATTGAATTATAATCTATGGTGGCTTCTTTTTTTTGTAGTATATTCTCAACAGCACAAACCCCTTGATGTGAAGCTACATGGGCAAGCTGCATAATTCCGTTTATATCGCCTATAGCGTAAATATTATCAATACTTGTTTTGAAATTTTCATCGACTTCTATAAATCCATTTTCGATTTGTAAGTCGAGGTTTTTGACTATTCCAAGGTCCGGTTTTCGTCCTGCGGCAAGTAAAATCATCACAGGCTCTAATATTTCACCCGAGTTAAGATAGACTTTTTTTTCTTCAATCTTTTCAATTTTAGTGTCGATAAAAGCCTTAATTTTGTTTTGCTTAAACTCTTTTTCAAGATATTCTGAAATGCTTAAATCGCTTGTTGGAGAAAGTTTTTTTGCTATTTCAATGATAGTCGTTTGAGTACCAAGTGCTGAAAAAATTCTTGCCCACTCAATGCCAATCGCCCCTGAGCCTATAATTAGAAGGGATTTAGGGAGTTCTTTCAACTTCAAAATATCATCAGAATTAACAATAAATTCGCCATCCCTTTTTATATTTGGCAAATCAGACGGGGTGGAACCTGTTGCTATGATTAAGTTTTTGAAGTTAATCTTTTGGTCATTAACTTCAAGATTTTTTTGGTTATTTATTGCAGCTTCACCTTTAATAACTTCAATATTATAACTGTTCAAGAGTTTTTCTATGCCTTTTTCAAGTTTTAGTATAGTTATATCTTTTCTTTTAAGCAGTTTTTCGACTTCAACACCTTCAAAAGTAGCTTTTATACCGTATTTTGAGAGTTTTTTCAGCTCACTTATTTTATCAGCAGCACTTAGTAATGTTTTGGTTGGTATACAGCCTTTATTTAAACATGTTCCGCCCAATTCAGCTTTTTCAATCAAGACAACTCTACATCCAAGCTGAGCTGCTTTGATTGCAGAAACATATCCGCCAGGCCCTGCACCGATTATTACCAAATCATACATAAAACTACCTCTTTCCTTATTATATTTTATAGGAAAATCGGTTGAATTATAAAAATCATTTAGTAAATTGGTATTGAAACCGTAACACTTTGTTACAAAAAATTTACAAAGAATCTGCTTATAGGTGCCTGAATTAGCAAATAAAATATTTTTTTATCTTTTAAAAATTATTCAGATAAAAAAGGTAAATCTTGTGATAATAACGAATTTTTCTTCACAAAAAATAAATCCTCATACAAGAAAATTGAAAAATAATGAAGTACAGCAAAAAATATCGAAAGAAGTTTATTTTCAAGGTAAATCAAGTTCCTTTATAAGTAGTACTTTAAAAAGAGTTCTGGATGAATGTAAACTGCTTAAATTGCCTTTAAGTATTTATGATACGAATGAAGTTTTAACTTTAAGAAAAGAGCAGATAAAATTATATAAAAAGCTAGGAGATACAAGCAATATAAATACTATTGACAGGATTAATTTGAGAAATAGTTTGATTAATCATATAAGTTCTCAAAATGCTGCAAAAGAGAAAAAAGCTTTTATAGTAGTTGGTTTGCCTGGCTCAGGCAAAACTTCTTTTTTAATCCCTACACTTAAAAAGAATGAAAGTTTTGTGAATTTAACTTCGGATGATGTAGTGGTGAAATTGCCTGAGTTCCAAAATGGCAAAGGTCTTCTAGCTGTGTCAAAAGAAACTACCAATATACTTGAGGGTGCTTGCGATAAATGTATTTCACAAGATAAGAATATACTTTTGCATACGACTGGTCTTTGGTTTGAACAAATTAAAAACTTTTACACAAAAGCCAGAAAAGCAGGTTATTCTGTCCATTTGCATTTTGTAAAAATTGATCCAAAAGAAGCTCTTCAAAATACTATTAAAAGAACTAAAAACGGTGATCAGCATCTTTGCGATCCATTTCTACTCGCCTATAGAACTAATAGGCCTGAAAAGAATTACAAAAAATTGGTAGAATTAGGTTGTGAGAGTCACAAGACTTATTTGAATACAAATAAAATTTCTAATCTTGTCCCTTTGGATTAATTTAAATTACTTTTTCTTTTGAAAGACCATAACATATTCATGTTTGAATATATAGAAACCACCTGCCAAAGCACGATAACGCCATAAGTTGGCTGTTTTCCCCTTTGCTTTTTCGTTGCCTTCTATATTTTTTACTATGATTGATTTTGTTAGAAATCCCGCTTCTTGCATTTTTTGCATGCACATAAAACCAAGTGGGATTAATTGCGAATCAGCATATTTATCACCTATTATAAGTGCTGCGAAATGACCTTTTTCGAGTGCATCATAGCCTATTTTGGCAACTTTGCCGAAAAGCTCTACAAATTCATCTGTGCTTGAGCAATTAGATAAATCTTCTTTAGTCTCAGAAAACTTGATAATGTCGTCATAAGGAGGGTGCAGCACCAAAAATTGTGCTTTTTTAGCACACATAAGTTCTAATGTATCAGTAATTTGTGTTGTGGCTTCCTCAGAAGCACTGTCACCGTTAATAATTCTGACATTTGTAACCAAATCTTTTTGTGAAAATTTGTCCGAAACCATTTCTACAACTTTTGGGTTGAGTTCAACACCTATACATCTTCTTTCAAGGTTCAAAGCCTCTATTGCTGAGGTTCCTGAGCCTAAAAACATATCGAGAATGATGTCATTTTTCTTTGTAAATCTTGTAAAAAGCTGCTCTGCCAATTGAGGAATATAATTGCCGTGGTAGTCAAAAGAATGTCCCTGCCCTTTAGCTCTTGAAGCAAATTCCCACCAGGTACCTGTTTCGATGTGCGGATATTCTTTCCAATTATTCAGATCAATATCGCTATAAGAAGTTGTTTTGACAGGTTTGACTTCTTGTAAATGCGGCTGTTGAACCTCTATTTGTTTGGCTAAATTACTTCTGCGACCCAAAATCTCTCTCCCTTTTTCTTGAAGTGATATTTCACACTAATATAGTATATGGGAATGTGGGGTATTTGAGGTCATTAAAATAGATGATATTATTTGAAATAGAATACTAAATGAATTAACTTAAACTTATGGATGAAACTTTTGAAAAAGAAATTGAATATTATACAAACCTTGATTGGACTTTAATTCACGGTACTGATTTAGATTTCAATAAAAATCTTTATCATTATATCGAAATCAAAGAACTGCCAAGCTTTGCGTATTGCGGAAAAACACAAGAAATATGTCTTGCCCAATACAAAAATCAATTGCGCTTGATTATACAAGTCATGTTAGAAAACAAGCAAGAAATCCCTATTCCAGGAGAGGAAGATGACGATATTGATTGGGAAAGTATTTGCCCTTAAACGCCTATCTTACTTTGCTTTCTGTTCCGCTCAGGAGTCTTTTGATGTTTTCTCTGTGCAAATAAATCACATATATTGCACCGACTAAGCAGTACAAAGTATAAGATATAGGCATATGAAATAAATACATCAAAACAGGTGAAAGCGCTAATGCTATTATTGAACCTAACGAAACGTATCTTGAGGTATAAGTAATTGCGAACCATATTAAAAATGAGAGCAAGCCGACCTGCCAATTAAGCCCTATTATTGTTCCGCCGCCTGAAGCAACTGATTTTCCGCCTGTAAAATTCAAAAATATTGATTTGCTATGCCCTAAAATAACAGCAATACCTACTAGAGGTGCCAATCCTGAAAACAGAGCAAGCTTTACAGCCAAAATTTTTGCAATTACAACAGGTATTGCACCTTTAGCCGCATCAAGAAGCATAACTGTTATGAATCCTTTTAGCCCCAGAACACGTTTGACATTTGTTGCACCTGTTGAACCTGAAGCTACTGTTCTGATGTCAATGCCTTTGAGCAATTTTACCAATATGTACCCTGTTGGAATTGAGCCTATAATATAGGCTAAAAAAATAATTCCGGTTACGATTGCGTAGTCCATTATTAATTCCCCCTATTTATCTTTTCTTTCTCTAGCAATAATTCTTATTGGAGTGCCAAAGAAGCCAAAGGCTTCTCTAAGTTTTTTTTCTAAATAACGTTTGTAACTGTCTTTCAGCATATCAAATTTGTTGACAAAAATCACGAATGAAGGCGGTGAAACAATTATTTGGGTTGAATAATATGCTTTGAGTCGTTTGCCTTTTTCTGAAGTTGGAGGATTTAGGGCAAATGCTTCCATTATTATTCTGTTCAAAATACTTGTCGAAATTTGTTTTTTACATTCCGCATAAACTTCCATCGCAGTCGGGAAGATTTTTTGCACTCTTAAACCCGTTTTTGCACTAACAAATAAAATTGGTGCAAATCTCAAAAATGGTACAAGCTCCTGGAGACTTTTTTTGTATTTATCGGCAGATTTTTCATCTTTATCTTCAAAAATATCCCATTTATTTATTATAATTATTAATCCTCTGCCTGCTTTTATGGTCAATTCCGCAATTTTTTTGTCTTGGTCGGTAATTCCATCATTTGCATCTATAATTAATAATGCTATATCAGATTTTCTGATTGCTTTAAGAGCTCTCACTACAGCAAATCGTTCAATGCTTGTACCTTCGACTTTGGCCTTTTTTCTTATGCCTGCTGTGTCGACCAAAACAAATTTTTGCCCTTCATATTCAAATTCTGAGTCAATACTGTCTCTTGTAGTCCCTGCCACATCACTTACTATGACTCTTTGTTTGTTTAAGACTGAGTTCAGCAAAGATGATTTGCCTGCGTTGGGTTTTCCGATAATAGCAAGTCTTATGATTTTTTCTTCTTCTTGTTCTTCAACTTCGGGTAAATTTTCTGTAATCAAATCCAATAAATCACCCACATCGCCTGTACCATGCATTGCAGAGATAGGATGAGGGTCTCCAAGTGCCAATGAATGAAATTCATAGATTAAATTTTGCTGCATTGGAGTATCAATTTTATTAACAGTCAAAAATATAGGTTTTTTGCTTCTTCTGAGCTGATTTGCAATATCTTCATCAACAGGAGTGATGCCTTCTTTGCCGTCTACTAAAAAAACTATACAATCAGCTTCCTCACAAGCAATTTTTGCTTGATCGTAAATAGAGAGCATTATATCATCTTCGTCCCCAGGTATAATTCCACCTGTGTCGATTACAGTGAAAGATTTTCCACTCCAACAAGCATCAAAATACAACCTATCTCTTGTAACCCCAGGCATATCATCAACTATGGCTTCTCTTGAGCCGATTAAACGATTTACGAAAGTTGATTTTCCGACATTTGGCCTTCCGACTATAGCTACAATAGATTTTTTGTTCATAATTTCATACTCCTTTAATGTAGTATAAAGCAAATATATTTTTAGTTCGACTGGTTTAATTTATTGTTACAAGTATTGTTTTTGAAAATATTAAGTGCTAAAATCGAAAAGTTAAATTAAAAAAAGTTGGATGTATCTCAATCTATTCCAAAATTTCATGAGGAAAAAATGAAAAAATTAATAAAGAACTTAGGTCGAAAAATCAGTCCGGAAAAGATGATTTCAAACTCAAAAGAAACAGGATTAAAAAAATCTCTCACAGCATTTGATTTAGTTATTTTGGGAGTAGGAGCAATAATTGGTACAGGTATCTTTTCTCTTGCAGGAGAAGCTATATCAGGTTCTGTGCAAGCCGGTCCGAGTTTTACGCTGTCTATTATTTTAGCAAGTTTTGTTTGTATGTTCTCGGCTTTGTCTTATGCCGAATTATCAACAATGCTGCCTGTTTCAGGTAGTGCTTATACATATACTTATGCTACTTTGGGAGAATTCGCTGCCTGGCTTATGGCTTGGGTTCTTGTTTTAGAATATGCAATCGGTAACATCACCGTTGCAAAAAGCTGGACGCATTATATGATTAATTTCTTAAAAGGATTTCCGTTCTTACCTGCTTGGGCTACAGAAGAATCTGTTTGGATTCACCAATACCATATTGGCGGAATTTTGATTGATTTGCATATCCCGGCAATATTGTTATTAACTGCTATCACAGCTTGTTTATATAAAGGTGTACAAGAGAGCGCAAAAGCAGCAGCTATAATGGTTTATATTAAATTAGCCGTTATATTTATGTTTATTTTTGTCGGCGGTCACTATGTAAGACCTGAAAACTGGTCACCTTTTGCCCCAAGCGGTTTCGCAGGTATCATTAAAGGTGCCTTTATAATCACCCTTGCTTATATTGGTTTTGATGCTGTTTCAACAGCTGCAGAAGAAACCAAAAATCCTCAAAAGGATTTGCCTATAGGGCTTTTGGGTTCATTAACAATTTGCGCAGTGATATATGCCCTCGTAAGCGCAGTTTTGACAGGTATGATGCCTTGGCAACTGATTGATACAGGGGCTCCTATTGCAGTTGCCCTTAACTACGTCCACCAAGATTGGGTGGCAGGTTTTATATCTCTTGGTGCTTTGACAGGTATGACTTCTGTTTTGTTAGTACTTCAATTGGGAGTTACCAGAATATTATTTTCTGTTGCAAGAGACAATTTTTTGCCTAAAAGTTTAACCAAAATTCACCCTGAATTTAAAACTCCTTATGTTATAACTGTTGTTTCTGGTTTATTTACAATACTTGGTACTTTATTTTTAAGCTTGAAAAATGCAGCGAATATATCGAATGTCGGTGCTATACTTGCATTTTCGGTTGTTTCAATTTGTTTAATTGTAATGAGATATCAAGACCCTCACAGGCCACGTCCTTTTAGAGTCCCAGGTGCGCCTTTTGTACCTATAGTAGGTATAATTTTGTCATTGTTTATTGTCGGGATGGGTATAGCCGGTAATCCAATGGTTATAGCCATATTTCTAGCTTGGATGGCTATAGGTGTCGCTATTTATTTTGGGTATTCTTATAAAAAAACTTCAGTCAATTATCTTTATCAAGTACAAGAAGCAGAAGATGCTAAAAAGTCTAATCTAGAAGAAGCCGAAGTGCCAAAATAAAAATAAACGTTTAAAATATTATTAAAAAGAGCAATTAGAGAAATTTGAAATGCCGATGAATTCTAAAAGAAATATTTTCAAAGAAAATAATAATTTTTCTCAAGGAGAGAAGTCAGGGGACAAAAATATAAAACGCAAAATCACGTTTTTAAAGACTTCGCTCGTTGTTGTAGTTTTTGCAATGCTATTTTTATTTATTTCAGCCTTGATAAAAGATGTTTCACTTGGTGGATTTTCCAGAGCAGGGGCAAGATATTCTTCAATGTTTGCAGGCGGAAGAAAAAACATCCTTCTTATCGGTGTGGATGGCGATTTATCTGAAAATCATGCTCAACAAAATGGCAGAAGTGACACCCTTATTCTTTTTAATATAGATCCAAAATCAAATTCAATTAATGCAATATCAATCCCACGAGACAGCAAAGTTTATATAGCAAATTCGACCGATATAACCAAAATAAATCACGCTTTTGCAATTGGTGGCCCAAGGCTTACAGTAAGCACTATAGAAGATACTTTCGGTATTACCATCAATCATTATATAGCAGTCAATTACAATGTACTTAGAGGCATTGTCGATAGTGTCGGGGGGGTCGATGTTTATGTTGAAAAAGATATGCATTATAGAGATAGAGCGGCAAAATTAAATATAAATCTTCAAAAAGGTGAACAAACTCTCAATGCTGATACCGCAGAACAATTTTTGCGTTTTAGACATGACCAAATGGCAGATATTGCAAGAGTTAACCGTCAGCAATGTTTTATTGAGGGTTTAATCAAAAAATTTCAAAGCCCTGCAATAATATCAAAAATCCCTCAAATCATTAAAATTGTTCAAGACAATGTTCTTACAGATATGAATTTATATGAGATTTCGGAATTAGCTGCTTATGTCCAAGGAGCTAATGTAAGCCAAATGCAAACGACGACTTTGCCTGGGACTCCCTCTCAGAGAGGGTCTGTTAGTTATTGGATATTAGACCCTGAACAAGTACAAGCTGTTATAGACAAATTTATATATCGTATAGATGATAATTATAAAACTGAAAATCTTACAGTAGGTATCGCTTATAACCCGAAAGCATCTAAAAATACTATCAAAGTTGTAGAAAAACTTCAGGATTTGGGATATCAGGTCAAATGTACCGAAAAAACTGATTCACAAGAAGGCAGAATTATTTCCCATTCTGATAATGTTACGTTGAAAACTGCAAATTATATAAAAAGAAGAGTCCGTCCGTTAAAAAATTATTCTTTTTCTTTGTCGCCTGAACTAGGCTATGTTTGCGGGAATACAGATTTGTCTATAATTATTGCAGAATAAAGTAAATTTAATATAATTTGCTTTATTTTATATATGTTTCATTTATAATTTAAGTAGTTTAGAGTCTTAAATGACTAGTTTTAAAGGAGACTAAATATGTCACAAAAAAGAGTATGGTTATTTAATGAAGGTGATGCTTCAATGAAAAATCTTCTTGGCGGTAAAGGTGCTAACCTTGCAGAAATGACAAATGCAGGATTGCCGGTTCCTCCAGGGCTTACAATTACAACAGAAACTTGTATGGAATACATCAACTCTGGAAACAAAATGCCAGAAGGTTTGATGGATGATATAAGAGCGGCTTTGCAGACTGTTGAAAATAAAACAGGCAAAAAGTTCGGTGATGCTTCTAATCCATTATTGGTATCAGTTCGTTCAGGTGCTAGATTGTCTATGCCTGGTATGATGGAAACTATTTTGAACTTAGGTTTGAATGATGCAACTCTTCAAGGAATATTGAATTTAACAGGCAACGAAAGATTTGCTTATGACAGCTACCGTCGTTTCTTAACGATGTTTGGTTCTGTTGCTTGGGAAATTGAAAGAGAAAAATTCGAACATATTTTAGAACAGCTTAAAGAAAGAGAAGGCGTAAAATTGGATACAGAAGTTTCTGTTGAAGGTCTTAAATCTTTGATTCCTTTGTATAAAGAAGTAATTAAAAATGAAACCGGAAGAGATTTTCCACAAGATCCTTATGTACAACTTCAAGCTGCTATTGAAGCTGTATTTAGTTCTTGGAATATTCCACGTGCGGTTGCTTATCGTAATCACTACAAAATCGACCACAACTACGGTACAGCTGTAAACGTACAAACAATGGTATTCGGTAATATGGGTGATGATTCAGCTACAGGCGTTTCATTCACAAGAAACCCATCTACCGGTGAAAATGACTTCTACGGCGAATACTTGACAAATGCTCAAGGTGAAGACGTTGTTGCAGGTATCAGAACTCCAAAACAAATCTGTGAATTGGAAACTGAAATGCCTGAATTGTACAAACAATACGTTGATATCGCTAAA
>CAYUHE010000019.1:0-38543 GCA_964444415.1 uncultured Gammaproteobacteria bacterium | reverse complement strand
CTAAAGTACAAAGATTTGGCTATAAAAAATATGACTTCTCGTTGGGGAAGCTGCTCCGGGCATAACAATATTAATCTCAACTTGAATTTGGCAAGACTGCCTGAGGAGCTTATTGATTATGTAATTTTGCATGAACTTGCTCATACCAAGGAAAAAAATCACAGTAAAAAATTCTGGGATTTTTTGGAAAAACTTCTGCCAAATTCCAAAGAGCTTAATAAAAAACTGCGATTTTATAAAATGGAAGTATTCTGAAAAACCCAAAATTTCTAAATTTGAGGCTTTTCAGAATACTTTTTTGCAAAAGTGAAAAACGGCGTAAACGATTAGTTTTGCTTCAGCTCTTGCCTACAAGGCTTAGAGATGAGGATGCCCGAACGGGTACGACGTTTTAAAACTAGACGATGGAAGTATTCTAGAAATTAAGTTTAAAGGCTTCAATAAGACCGTCAATAAAGAATTGGCAAGCAAGGGCTGTCAAAAGTATGCCGAAAATCCTTGTTATGACATTGATACCTGTTCGTCCGAGCATTTTGCTGAGTTGGTTTGAAAAAACCAAAACCAGCCAGCAAATAAACATATTTAGAACTAATGCAAGGATAATTATTGCCTGTTTTACAAAAATACCTTGAGCTTGTCTCATAAAAAGGGTCAAAATAGTAATAGCAGCAGGCCCTGACAAAAGAGGGATTGCAATTGGAAATACAGATACATCCTCTCTTTGTGCATTTTCTTGGCGTTCTTCTTCATTTTCATTTCGTATAGGAGAATTTGTTGCCATGACCATATCAATTGCAAGCAAAAGCAGCAAGATACCGCCTGCAATCCTAAATGCAGGAAGGCTTATACCGAAGGCATCCAGCACAAAAGAGCCTGTTACAGCGAAGAAAAGAAGAATGATAAAAGCTGTTAATGAGCCTTTGCGAGCCATTTTTCTTCTGTATTCATTTGTTCCGCTAGCTGTCAGCATTATGAAAATAGGGGACATCCCTAAACAATCTATTGTGAAAAATAACGCTGAAAAAACAGCCAAAAAATAGTTTATTAATTCTTGCATTTACAATTCCTGCCTTAAATTTTTTATGTATTATAATTTTAAGGTAGTATCAATTAAGGTAAAAGTCAATTGAGAAAAGCATTTATTTTTATAGTATTAGTCTTATTTTCACTTACTGCTTCTGCTGAAGGCTTGAGGGAAGAATTTCTTGCCAACAAATCTGTAATTTATGCTATAAATATTCGTTCTTTTAATTCTAAAGATACCGATAAAAGCGGCATAATAGAAATGGAAAAAGGTGAAACTGCAGGAAATTTTATTAATGCCATTGAAAGACTTGATGAAATTAAATCTCAAGGTATAAACACAATTCACCTTTTGCCTGTCACAAAAGTTGGTAAAAAATCAGCACTTGGAACTTCAGGGTCATTGTATTCAATGGCATCTTTCACAGAACTCGATAGATTGATTGATGATAAAACAAATGATTTTACTGTCAAAGAAGAGGCGAAGTTTTTTGTCGAAGAATGCCACAGAAGAGGTATAAAAGTTCTTTTTGATATGCCTGCTTGTGGGGCGTATGATTTATTTTTGGAAAGACCCGAACTTTTTGCACTTGATAAAGACAAAAATCCTATAACTCCCCTTGATTGGTCGGATGTAAGGCTTTTTAAGGTTTTGGATGCTCAAGGCAATTTGTATCAGCCGATTTATGAAGCGTATAAGAGCTATGTGGATTTGCTCTTAGAGCTTGGGGCTGATGGGATAAGGGCTGATGTGGCAACTAACAAACCATATGAATTTTGGTGTGAGCTTATACAATACACAAGGTCAAAAAGACCCGATTTTATGTTTTTGGCAGAAGCTTCGGAGGCTTGGAAAACACCTATTGCAAAGCAAGCTGTATTTACTTCGTATGACAAAATTTTGCAAGCTGGTTTTGACGGTTATTTAGGCAGTTTTTTCAATTTTAAAAATTTCAAAGTTTTTGACTTAAATACATATATGAGTGAGACTTTAAAAAACCTGAAAAAATACAGAGTGCAAAAAACTTTAATCGGCGGGTTCTCGACTCACGATGAAAAATCACCTGTTGCAATTGCAGGAGAGGCTTTTGCGAGACAAGTTTTGTGGCTGAATGTAACTTTGCCTCTCAACCCATATTTTGTTGATGGGTTTGATACAAATGACAGATACATTTATAAATATTTCAATAGAAAAGCTGCAGATTCTTTTACTGATTGTGAAAAATACTTTGTGCATCAAGGGCAAATGGATATTTTCAATTTGGCTGCGAAACCTGGCGGCGGCAATCAAAATTTTGCAAAAGAATTTAAGGATGCTTTGAGTTTTCGAGCAAAATATATTGATATTATTGCAAAAGGCGAGTTTATTCCGTTGGAAGTTAATAACAAAGCCATTTTTGCTTATGCTCGAAAAAATAAAACAGGTGCAATTTTGGTAGTCGTATCAAAAGATCCTTTGAATATTCAAAAAGTAAATATTGATGCCAAAAAACTGCGTAAATTCCAAAATATCCAGCCTGTAACCAAAGATTTCACTCCCGAAATGACAAAAGAAGGTTTGATAGAGCTAAAAATGAGTCCTTATGATATAAAAGTTTTTGTTTTTAGTGAAGAGCTTGGTAATTGACAATTTAAAAAATCAGGTGCTAGAGTTGGAATATGAATATTTCTATTATTAAACGCGGACAGATGTTAGATTTTGCAGGCGAAGATTTTTTTGTACCAGAAGAAATCAATCCTGATAGGGTATTTAAGCTTAATGACAAAAAAATCATTCAAGGTGATGTAATTTATCTTATAGAAAGAGAAAATCGGGTCGCAGATAATTGGGGGCTTTTGTTTGCTTTTGAACAATCAAAAGAGTTAAACAAAAATCTTAGAGTGGTTTTTGGGCTGAAAAATAAAAATTTCTCGCCCAAACAATCAGATTTTATGATGCAAGGGCTAAAAAATGTCGAATTGGATTTGAAAGCTAATAATATTCCTTTTGAAATTTTTAAAGAGGATGTTTTGCCTTACCTCATTACGAATGCTGGCATGGTGGTGAGTGATTTTAATCCTATTGAATCCAAGAATTATTTGGCTAAAAATCTCGATTGTGCATTTTTTGAAGTTGATTCGCACAATATAATTCCTGTCCGAATTTCATCTGCCAAACAGGAATTTTCGGCGGCAACTTTTCGTCCTAAAGTGTATAGAAATATTGGCGAATTTTTGACCGAGTACCCAAAAGTTTTTATTAATTCAAAATCAGAAGCTCAAGAGGTGTTGGAAGATTTTATCGAAAAAAAACTCGAATACTATGCCGAACTCAGGAATGACCCTAATAAAAATGTAGTTTCTGGCTTGTCAAAGTATCTGCATTTTGGGCAAATTTCTTCTCAAAGAGTGGCTCTTGAGGTTCTGAAGTCAAAAGCTTCTCGCGTTAACAAGGAAGCTTTTTTGGAAGAATTAATAGTCCGTAAAGAATTATCCGATAATTTTTGTTTTTGCAATCCGAATTTTGACAACTTTGACGGGATTCATAATTGGGCAAAGCAGAATTTCCTTTTGCATAGAGAGGATTTCAGGCAATATATTTATGACCTTGAAACTTTTGAAAGTGCACAAACTCACGAAGAACTATGGAATGCTTGCCAAAGACAGCTTTTGACAGAAGGCAAAATTCATGGATATTTGAGAATGTACTGGGCAAAAAAAATCTTGGAATGGTCAGCTTCGCCTGAAGAAGCAATAAAAATAGCAATTTATCTCAATGATACCTATGCAATAGACGGGATTGACCCGAATGGTTATATTGGAATTCTCTGGTCGATAGGCGGAGTGCATGACAGAGCATTTTCTGAAAGAGAAATTTTTGGCAAAATTCGATATATGAACGAAAACGGCTGTCGTAAAAAATTCGATGTCGATGCTTATATAAAGAAATTTAAATCTTGAGTGTCAGACATTTAGCTGCTCCGCCCGCTTTCATATATTCGCTCAAATCTGTTTGAATATGTTTGAAGCCTTTTTCAGCAAGAAGTCTGGTAAATCTTTCGGTTGTAAGGTTTGTGACGACTGTATCGTCGATATTGACGGCATTACAGGTGAAATAAGAAGCTTCCTCATCATTTGCAATGATGCGTTTTTCAGGAGCTACATTTGCTTCTATGACTTTGTTTGCATATTTATCAAAAGCTTGCGGATAATAAATCAAATACCCGTCATTCAATGGGCAAAAGCAAGTGTCGAGGTGATAAAAGTTTTTATTTACAAGTTCCATAGAAATCACAGGAATATTTAAAAGCTCTGCAATGTATGTATGAGAAGCAATATCGGTTCTCGGTACATAGCCTGAGTACAAAATCCCATCAAGATAAAGCGCATCTCCGGCGCCTTCAAAAGCCATATCTTCAGGCAACGTGACTACTTCGTAGCCGTTCGCTTCAAACCACTGCGCAAAATATTTTTCTTCAGGCTGTCTTTGGGGGTATTTGAATTTGCTTATGATGGCTTTTTTTCCGTACATAACTGCAGCATTGGCTGTGAAAACCATATCAGGAACATCTTCTCTGGGCTCGACCAGTCTGACATCTGCTTTTAGGTCTTCTTTTAGGATTTTATAAAGATTTTGCCATTGAGCGAGTGCTTTTTTGTTGTCTGCTTGAATGCTTATGTCCATCCAAGGGTTGATTTCATATTTTATGCCGTAGTGTTCAGGCGAACACATCAAGATTTTGTCAGTCATTCTAGTTCTCCGTAGCACCTTGTTTTTTGGCAAATTCAAGGGCTTGTGCCATTTTATTTTCATCTTCTGTTTCAATAACAAGAGTTGCTTCAGAAATTTCTTCTCTTTTTTGCCCGATATTTACATCTGTAGTGTAACAATCGACTTCGAGTTCTGTTATTTGGTCAAGTAATTTTGACAAAATTAAAGAATCAAGAATGTGTCCTCTCAATTTTAGTTTTTGTATCATTTTTCTTCTCCCGAAAATATCTGTGTATTATAATTATCCTTTTTAAAGATATTAAAGCAAGATATTATTTGGAAATAATTTATCATAGCAGTATTTTCAATGTAAAGATATTGTATATTTAATTTAGTGCTTTATAGATAATCAAATTATTTTGAAATATAATTGCCTTGAATTACAAGTTGGCTATCACCCCTAAGGAGAGATTTATTATGCAAATACAAAGAGTTTCAAATGTTTCATTTGGCACAAAATTGGTTGTTGACCCACATAAATATGTTCAAAAAGAGTTCCAAGTTTTGCCTCAAGCAGCAAGATAAGGCATAGAAGATGCAGGAAAAGTTTTGGAAAAAATGGGAAATAAAAATGACGAAGTAAAACTTTTTGCTGCAGATGATATGATTGGATATAGTGAAAGACCAAATTATTGGGGATTAGAAATCAAGCCTCATTATGAAAATACAGCTTGCTACCCGCCAAAGACATTGGATTTAAATATTTTTCAAAATAAAACTGCTGACGAAGCTAAAACTGTTGTTATTGATGCTTACAATGAATTGGTTAAAAGATTTCAAGTAAGAGACAAAATCTAGTCTATTTTTCTTGTTTTATGTTTAATTTTAGCGAAAGCTTAAATTTGCGTTGCAAAAAATGTATTTCCTTGCGAATATAGGAATAATTTTAGTATGGAACAAAAGGTGATTTAATGAAAAATGTACAAGATTATATAGCACTTGAAAAGCAATACGGTGCTAACAACTACAAACCGCTTGATGTTGTTATCGAGAAGGCTCAAGGCGTTTGGCTTTATGATGTTGAAGGCAAAAAATATCTTGATTGTCTGAGTGCATATTCGGCAGTTAATCAAGGGCATTGCCATCCGAGGATTTTGCAGGCTATGATTGAGCAGGCACAAAAAGTTACGCTTACATCTCGTGCTTTTCGCAATGACAAATTACCTCTTTTTTATGAAAAATTAACCAGATTAACAGGTTTTAATATGGTTTTGCCTATGAATACAGGGGCAGAAGCGGTCGAAACTGCCATTAAAGCAGTCAGGAAATGGGGTTATACAAAAAAACAAGTCGAAGCCAATTGTGCCGAAATCATTGTTTGCTCTGAGAATTTCCATGGAAGAACAACCACCATAGTTAGCTTTTCTACCGATGAAACTTCAAGATGCTGTTTCGGGCCATTTACGCGAGGGTTTGTGATTGCCGAATATGGAAATATTGATTCTATCAAAAAATTAATCACAAAAAATACCGTTGCGATTATGCTTGAACCGATTCAAGGTGAAGCTGGTATCAAAATTCCTCCGAAAGGATATTTGGCTCAAATCAGAAAAATTTGCGACGAAAATAATATCCTTATGGTCTTAGACGAAATCCAAACAGGATTGGGCAGGACAGGCAAAATGTTTGCTTTTGAGCACGAAAATATCAGGCCAGATGTAGTAACAATCGGCAAAGCGCTTTCAGGCGGTTTTTATCCAGTATCGGCAGTTCTTGCAAACAGAGAAGTTTTGGAAGTTTTCAATCCTGGCGAACACGGTTCGACTTTTGGCGGAAATCCTCTTGCCTGTGTAATTGCAATGGCTGCACTTGATGTGATAGTGGACGAAAATTTAATCGAAAAATCGAGAGAACTCGGTGAATATTTCTTGGGCAAGCTCAAAACTTTGGATTCTCCTGTAATTAAAGAAGTGCGTGGCAGAGGACTTTTCTTGGCAATTGAACTCAACACAAAAGCAAGACCATATTGCGAAAAACTTTTCAAAGAACACGGTATTTTGGTCAAAGAAACACACGAAAATATTATCAGAGTGGCTCCGCCTCTTGTGATTACAAAAGAGGAAATCGATGCTGCTTTTGAAGGCATCGCAAAGGTTTTTGTATAATATTTCATTTCGTCATTGCGAACTAACGAAGTGAGTGCGGCAATAGCAAGATTTTAATTTGTGTTTTTTTAGATTGCGACCTTACAAAAGTGAAAAATGGCGGAAACGAGAGTTTTCGACATTTTGAAACTAGCCGTCTAAAACTAAAGCTGGTTTCCTGTAGCTTTATATAGGCTTATGAAGTCTATCAGACAGTCAGTTTTGCTGTTCGTGACGGTTTTATCCATTGCGAGAAGATTTTCTTTGCGCTGAATCAAGTCAAGGTAAGAAATCGTGCCTTGTGCGTACCTTTTTTCGTTATAAACAAGCTCGGCTTGCTCCATTTTTAGTTTTTCCAGATTTTGAGCGTATTTTTTATCGTCTAGTTTCAATGAGCTCAAGGAGTCGTTAATCTCTTGAATGGCGGTCAAATTTGTTTTTTGGTAGGACTGTAATAGCTGTTCGTAGGTATTTCTTTTCAATCTTATATTCGCCATTTTTTGTCCTCCAGAGAAAAGCGAAAGTCCTGCTTGTCCACCGAATAACGCAAGGGTGTTCCCCCAGCTAAAAGCGCCACTCAAGGAAGATGAGCTAAAAACCATCAATCCCAAAATATTAAAAACCGGTAAAAATTCTTTTCTGGCTATTTTGACATCTATACCTGCTTTTTCGAGCTGTTTTTCTGCTCTCAAAACATCGGGGCGTTTTATGATTATCTCAGATGGAATTTTTTGGGGAATTTCTTGTTTGAATTTTAAATCATCATAAGCAATTCTTTTCAAATCGGCTGCATTCATTGGGCTTTCACCGATTAAGACAGCAAGTTTGTTGGATAAAATATTTTTTGATTTTTCAAGTTCAATCAGGTCTGTCTGAGCCAAAATCAATTCTTTGTTAGCCTTTACTGTATCTGCTGTTGAAGTGATTCCTTGCTGGTTTCTTTTCATCATCAAATTGTAAATTTGTTCTTTGTAAGAAATAATATCGTTTTGGATTACAATTAATTTGTCGACTTTAACCAAATTGAGATAAGTGCTTGCTACAGCGGATGCTATGGCAATATATGCTGCTTTTTCATCAAATTTCGAGGCTTCGAATTGTTTTTTGGCGGATTTGGTTTTGTCTCTGTTTTTCAAGAATACATCGGCTTCATAATTAACTACCAATGGGAAGTTGAAAATGCCAGAGCCATCTGCACCGGCCATTTTTAGAGAGCCAATTCCCGGGCTGATACTGGCGGATGGCAATTCTTTCGCGAATTGCAATTTTACAAGCTGATTGTATTCCTCGACTTTTAGTGTGGCGATTTTGAGGTCTTGATTTTGCTCTACGGCTTTTACGATGTACCCTTTGAGGATTTTATCATCAAAGCTTTCCCACCATGCTAGATTGATATAATCAAATTTGTACTCAGACACTTGTGCGTTCAAAACTTGTTTATCTTTATTTAAAAAGCCCCAGCTAAAAACCGGTAAAAGATTAATATTTATTATGGAAAAAGCTATTATAAGGCTTAAAATTTTTCTACTAGTCATTGATGTTCCTCTTCCTGTAAGGGTTGTAAGTATTTTGAAATACGCTTGCAAATTTTTAAGAATATGTTATCATAATATTGTTGTAATTACAACAGTTAATTATAACATCTATATTGAAATAATGAGTGTTAAGGATTAGAGATGCTTGAGAAAGATATAAAATTTTTCGAACAAAGTTTGACTTATGCAATGGAAAAAACTGCTATATATTGCCGTTTAAAAGGTGCTCAGTTTTTTGCTTCTCAAGATTTTGATATTACTTTGGATCAGTTTTGTGTTCTTGAAGTCCTTTCTTATACAGAAGATGTTTGCCAACGAGATATTTCCAAAAAAATCCTTAAAGATAGATCCAATACGAGTCGGATTTTGAATATTTTAGAAGAAAAAGAACTTTTAGAAAGAAAAGTAGATATAAAGCAAAAAAGGCTTGTAAAAAAAGTTTATTTGACCCCAAAAGGTAAAGCTCTTTTGGAAAATATTTTTCCTAAAGTTAAAGAAGAATATATGAAAGCATTGGATGGTATTTCTGAAGAAGACATTGCAATGGTCAAAAGAATTTTGGAAAAAATGAGAGAAAATTTAATTAAAGATACTACGATTCAGATATGAGGGACCAGAAATGGAAATTAACGAAGAAAAAGAACCGAATAATTTAAAGAAAAGATATATTGTAGCAAGTGTTATTTTGGCTGTGGTTGTTGCTGTTGTCGGTGTTGCAATAAATGAATCTCGATATGTTTCAACAGATGATGCTTATATCGAAACACACGCTGTAATGCTTGCTCCAAAGGTTTCAGGGCAGGTGATTAATGTTTTGGTTCAGGATAATCAAGTCGTAAAAGAAGGTGATTTGATTGCGCAAATCGATCCTATGGATTATAAAGTCAAATTAGGCGAGTCTGCTGCACGATATGATATGGCTCTTTTTAAGCAAAATAATGCTAAAGCTAATTTTACTGCAGCCACCTCGGAGATAGATTTATCAAAAAAAGATTTGGAAAGATATACAGCGCTTTATGCTGATGGGGCAGTGCCAAAGCAGCAGCTTGATCAGGCTCAAATTCAATATGATGCGGCTAAAGCAAAACTTATGCAGGCAAATCAAAATCTTTTGTCTGTCAATAATAACAGGGTTGCTGATGCGGAGTTGAAACAGCTTGCTTCTGCAAAGCAGCAATCTGAATTAAATCTTTCTTATACTAAGATTTTTGCACCTCAAGGCGGATATGTTACGGGCAGAAATGTCGAAAAGGGTGCGTATGTTCAAGTTGGGCAACCTCTTTTGGCTATAGTCCCCGAAAAAGTTTGGGTTGTGGCGAATTTTAAAGAAAATCAGCTCGAAAACATGAAGCCTGGGCAAGAAGTCGAAATCAAAATTGACACTTATCCTCATAAAGTTTTCAAGGGCAAAGTTGACAGTATTCAAAGAAGTTCAGGGGCAAAAGCAAGCTTATTTCCGCCTGAGAATGCGGTTGGAAGTTTTGTCAAAATTGTTCAGAGAATTCCTGTGAAAATAGTTTTTGATGAACAAATTGACCCGCAATACGTAATAGTACCGGGTATGTCAGCCGAACCAAAAGTCAGAGTAAAATAATGTCGGAAAATATCCAAGAACAATGGAAACCCAGTATAAATCCTTGGCTCACAACCTTGGCGGTTATGCTCGCTACGTTTATATTTGTTCTTGATTCAACAATTGCGAATGTGGCACTTCCGCATATGGCAGGAAGTTTTTCTGCAAGCCAAGATGAGTCGATGTGGATTCTTACAAGTTACCTGATAGCAAGTGGCATAATTTTGCCTTCTGTGGCTTGGTTTAGCGGAGTTTTTGGGCGAAAAAAGTTTTTTATTGTCTGCATTTTGATTTTTACTGGCGCTTCGGTGCTTTGCGGATTTGCAAATTCTCTAGAGATGATGCTGATTGCAAGGATAATTCAAGGGCTCGGGGGAGGTGCGATAATGCCTATATCGCAAGCTATTTTGATGGAAAGTTTTCCTCCTGAAAAACGTGGTATGGCGATGTCTATTTTTGCATTGGGGGTTATTATAGCTCCTGTCATAGGGCCTCTTTTGGGTGGTTGGATAACAGATAATTATTCTTGGAATTGGATATTTTTTATAAATCTTCCATTCGGGCTTTTGGCTGCAATGCTTTCTAATATGTTTGTTGAAGACCCTCCTTATGCGCGTAAAAAAGGACTACAAAGCATTGATTATGTTGGTTTTGGATTTTTGATTAGCTGGCTGGTTTCTTTGCAGATAGTTTTGGATAAAGGGCAAAATGCAGATTGGTTTGCTTCTTCTTGGGTAGTTATATTATCTTGTGTGTCTTTTTTATCAATGATTTTCTTCATAATTTCTCAGCTCAAAAATAAAAATTCAATTATTGATTTAAGCGTATTTAAAGACAGAAATTTTGCAGTCGGGACAGTTCTTTTGATGGGAATGAACGGTGTTATGTATTCGTCTATTGCGATTATGCCGTTGTTTTTGCAGTATTTATTGGGGTATACAGCTTATTTGAGCGGTTTTGCTACAATGCCGAGAGGTGTTGGAAGTCTTATTGCGGTTGCATTTTCAGCTACGCTTAGCGGTAAAGTTGATGAAAGAATACTAGCTTGCATAGGTTTGGGCTGCATCGGTTTATCCAGTTTGATGTTTGGTTTTTTAAGTCTTAATATTGCTATGTTTAATATTATTCTGCCGAATCTGATTATGGGCATAGGTCTTGGATTTTGCATTATACCTTTATCAACATTATCTATAGCTACTTTGTCCAATGATAAAATGACAAATGCGGCAGGAATTCAAAGTTTGCTCAAAAATATCGGTGCGGCAATAGGAACTTCTATTGTGGCGACGCTTCTATCTCGATATGCTCAGATGCATCAATTCAGTATGGTAGGGCATTTAAGTCCTCTTAATCCTGTTTTTAATTACAAACTAGCCTCTATTCAGCATGGATTGTCTCAATATATGCATATCAGTCTTGCAAGCCAAAAAGCTAATTTTATACTGTATAGGCAATTGCTTCAGCAAGCGAATTTGTGGGCATATATGGATGCTTTTAGGGTCTTTGGGGTTGCTTGTTTATGCTTGATTCCGTGTTTGTTTTTTATGGAAAAAAATAAGAATACTGCAAAAGGTGATATGTCATCAATGCATTAATTGTTACAAATTATTACAAAAAGTGATAAGTCGACGTTATTTTCGTTTTATACCAAAATTCTTGAGGAATAAAAGAAGTAGTAATTCAATGGAATGATTAAGTATTAAAGGAATAATAACTTTGTCGAATTTATCGCCGTTATCTACGGATACGTTGCAAAGAACTATAAATACTACGCAACAGCAAATAGATAACTTATTAAAAACATTAGAAACAGGTTTGTCAGTCAACTCATCGAGTGACGATCCTGCGAATTTGTATATTTCAAGCAGGTTAAATGCACAATCTTTGGATGCATCAACTGCCGCTGCCAATGCGCAGAGCGGTTTGTCATATCTTCAATTGGTACAGCAGGCTTATGATGATATATATACAGAGTTAGACAAAATCAAAACAATTGCAAACGGTGCTTTAACAGGTGTTTATACTTCTTCTCAGCGTCAAGCTTTTCAAGATTCGATATCTGAGAGTGTTAATAAAATAAAATACATAGAAGAAAGCACTATGTTCAATGGAATGAAAGTTTTTGACAATAGCCAGTCAGCAGGATTGGTTAATGAGCATATGTTTGCTATTACATCCAAATCTCTTTCAACAGTTACAACGGTTACAATCGTTACTACCGTTACTGGCGGTGGCGGAGACAGAGGTTATGATTATCAAAGTTATTTAATAAATTCTATTGATAGATATGGAAAAGTCGGCGGGATTTTGACTAATGGTGTTACAACTTTTACAATTGGAGCAGATGTAATCACTATTTCATCTGCTGCTGAACTAATATCTGCTTTGGATAACAAAGGTGCAGCTACAGCAGGTAAAACATATTTTCTGCTTGAAAATATTCATCTTACATCTTTGGGTATGCAAACTCATTCTTTGCTTAGAGGAAACTTTGAAGGAAGATTTGAAGGCAACGGCTATGCCATTATGGGATTTAGCATGGCTTCAACAGTTAATAATAATGGTTTATTCGAGACACTTGAGACCGGATCTCAAGTAAATGATTTGGTTTTGAAAAATTTCTCTTTGACAGTTACAGGCGGCGGAAAATCTACAGGTGCTTTGGCAGGACTTTCAAAAGGAACCGTAAACAATACAGCTGCGCTAAATGTTGATATTGAAGGAGACTTCTCAGGTGGATTAATTGGTGTAAATAATGGAGGCGGCATATATTTTTCATATTCTACAGGATCTGTAGGTATAACATCAAATGCTGTTGTAGGTGGATTAGTCGCGCAGAATATGTCAAATGGTGCGGTTCACAACAATTTTTCTACAGCTAATGTTGTCGGAATGACTAAGATAGGCGGATTAGTCGGAGAAAACGATTCTGGAACTGTCAAAAATTCTTATGCTACAGGGACTGTTTCAGGAGATGATAATGTTGGCGGATTAGTAGGTTTGAATCAATCTCAAATATCATATGCATATTCTACAGGAGCAGTCAGAGGCAAACATGAAAGTACTGGCGGATTGGTCGGTGCGAATATAGGAGCTATAACGGAAACTTATTCTATATCAGAAGTAACTTTAGGTGCTTATCCTACAGCATCTCGTTTTCATGAAATAGCTACAGGAGAAACCATTGTAGGTCCATGGGCAGGACCTGCAGGTTATACATTTATTACGACCCTTACTTTGTCAGGTCATGGTACAGTCAGAGGAGCTTTTGCTTCTGCAGCTGATGCTTATAGCGCATATTTGTTTTCTATAGGTGCTTCTTCAGGAGCAAAACCTATAGAAAATTGTTACCTTACAAGTATTGTTCCAACAGATCCGAAAACTTGGACAGGATATTTTCTTCAGTATGGTAATGGATTAGTAGGAAATGGCGGGGCAGATCCCGATAGTTTTTATGGAGTAACTCATGCACCAAACACATCATATTTTAGTGAGTATGGCATATATATATTAGGTGCAGCACAGATGAGCGGTAATACGGATCCACCTTTGGATACTTGGAGTGGTGCTTATTGGGATTTTACAGGTTCAAGACCTCTTTTGAACAGTATGCCTGCTGAAGGTGCTAAAAATTTCCCGGAAAGCAGCTTGCCTGATTTACCTGGTGGTGGTGGCCTTACTTACAGCTATACGTATAATTATAGCTATACAACTGTTGATAAATATGGTACTACATCATTGACATTGAATGTGGCATTGAATAATTATACAAATACAGTTGCAGTAGGAGCTCGTCCAGGCGGAGTTGATGCTTATGGGAGAGCAAATATTACAAGTGCTACTTTTGCAACAAATAAATTAATTTCTAAAATCATAGTATCCAATGCTGCAAACCCTAATGAGATATTTACTGAAGGCGAAGATTTTTCAATATACAGTAATGATAATGGTGCTAATTGGAAAATAGACTTTTTGTCTAATGCAATGTATAGCAAAAACATAAAAATTGACTATGAAGGAGTTCCGACAGGTACTGCAAATCAAAGTACATCAGGTTTTAACTTGTATCTTGGCGATTCAAAGAACTTTAATGTAAAAGATATGGTTCTTGATTTGGGCGGGAGATTGAATTTCAATATCACTAGAAATGGAGCCCAAAGCGTTTTAGATGCAGTAAATCAGACAATGAGTTATATGGATATCAAAGATATTCGAGTAAGCGGTTCAATAACGCTTGCAACAAATTCTCTTAATAACAAAAAAGCGAAAGCTACAGCAATAAGTTTCGGCTCAAAATCTTTGATAAGTGCCGATGAAGCGAAACAAGCAGCATTGTTGGCTAAAAAACAAATAAATTTGGAAATGGCAAATGATGCACTAAAACAATTTTATTCTACACAATTATCAATAGCGCAAACATTGATGAATTCTTCAAATTCAGGCTATGGTTATACTGGTCAGGACTCTAATTCAGGATTTTTATACTCGCCTATAAATTCAAACAATAAAGCTGTTCAGGATTATTATTACAAAAATTTATATGAATTGGAACAAGAAAATCAGCAGTAGTTTTTAATATAATTTGTATTTCAGCACAGAGTTTTTGCCTTGTTCGGTTACATAAAGATTATTTTCTGAATCAATAAGCAGGCAATGAGGCTTTGAAAGTTTATCAAGGATTGTTTTGCAAGAACGGTCTTGCGATATAAGGATTACTTTGCCTGAATTATAGCAAGCAACGTAAATATTGTTGAATTTGTCGATGGCAAGTCCTTTTGGACCATTTAAAGGTGCACCTTTAAAGAAATATTTCTTTGTGTTGTTGTTTGTTATGACTGTGATTGCATTGTTTGCAAAATTTGATACATAAATATTGCCGACGCTGTCTTTTGTTATGCCTGTGGCACTTGGAATTTGCGTGTAAATTTGTTTTGAGTCACCCATGAAAATACTGTATTGTTTTTGTTCTTTTTCAACATTTGAGGATATTTTTTTGCTAAGTTCTTGTGCCATTTGGTATTTAGGGCTGTTTTTTTGAATTAAATTCAGGTAGCTTTGAGCTACTTTGAAGTTTTGCTGTTTGTATGAAAGTTGAGCTACTTTGTAGGCTGCTTCTGCATTGTAAGAATCTAATTTCACCATATTTTTGTATGCTACAACTGCTTTTTCGGTTTCTCCGTAATATTCGTATAAAACGCCTAGGTTGTAATAAGAATGTACAAAATTCGGGTCAAGCCTGGAGGCTTCCAAGAAGCAATCTATGGCGTTATTGTATTGTTTTTTGTCATAATAAATCACGCCTTCATTATATTTTTTGATAGCAGAAGGCCGATATTCTTGGGCAAATACGGTTTGCATTAATAAGAATATTGAAATTACTATAATAATTTTGGCTAAAATATTTTTCATATTGCATAATTATAACTTAAAATATTAACAAGTTTATATTTTTTTTTAATCATAGTATAATTGTCGAAGGAATATGGTTTAAAGGAGAGAGTTTTGCAAAAGCAAATGGCCGATGTAGTTATAGTTGGGGCTGGTCCTGCCGGGATTAGTGCGGCAATAACTTTGGCAAGAGCGGGTAAAAAAGTAGTCGTAATCGAACGAGGAAATTTTGCAGGAAGTAAAAATGTTTTTGGCGGTGCGATATATGCTCAGCCTACTGCGGAGATTTTTCCGAATTTTTGGGAAAGTGCTCCTGTCGAAAGATGTAATGCAGAGCATCGTTATGCTGTGCTTGGAGATAATGACGGGACTGTTATCGGATACAAAAATCCAAAACATCTTGAAAGTCCTGAACATTATAATAGTTTCACAGTAATTAGAGCAAAATGGGACAGATGGTGTGCCGAGCAGGCCAAAAAAGAAGGTGCATACATTGTTACTGAGACTGTGGTTAAAGAATTGATAGTGGAAGATGGCAAAGTCGCAGGGGTAAGAACTGAACAAGAAGATTTTTATGCAAAAATTACAATTATTGCAGATGGTGTAAATTCTTTGCTGGTCAAACAGCTTGGACTGAAGAAAAAAATTCAGCCCGAAGAAGTTGCTTTGGGCGTGAAAGAAGTTATTACGCTGGATAAAGAAAAAATTCAAGATAGATTCAATCTTGATGAAAATTCAGGCGTAATTTATACAATAGTTGGCGGCCCGATGCAAGGTATGCTTGGACTAGGATATATTTATACGAATAAAGAAAGTGTAGTTGTTGGTCTTGGTGTTTCTTTAAAAGAGCTTAAAGAAAAAAACTTAAAACCTTATGATTTGCTCAACCAGCTTAAAGAACACCCGATAATCAAGCCTCTTATCAAAGACGGCAACTTGAAAGAATATTCAGCTCACTTGATTCCCGAGGGCGGTTACAATTCTATGCCAAAGCTTGTCGGTAATGGCTTTATGGTCGTTGGCGATGCTGCGATGCTTGTCAATAATGTTCATTGGGAAGGTACAAACCTTGCTATGATGAGCGGAAAATACGCTGCTGAAGCGGCTATTACGGCACTTGATCAAAATGATTTTACAGAGCATACACTTGAACTTTATAAGAAAAAACTCAAGCAGAGCTTTGTTTTGAAGGATTTGAAAACATACAAAGATGTTATTCATACGATAGAAGATAATGCGAAGTCGTTTTTGGGATTTTATCCAAACAAAATTAATGAGTTTTTCGACTTGTTCATTACAGTTGATGGAGTTCCGAAAAGGCAAAAATACAGGGCCTTTATCAAAAATATATTTAAACAGCGAAATATTTTCAAAATTATGTGTGATATGTTGAAATTATTAAAGCTTGTATGGGGGGTAATTATAGGATGAGCAATGTAAAAGGTGTTCCTCAGAATGTGGACGATAAATTATTTTCTGTAAAATACAAGCCAAGTGAAAAATGCCATTTGCATCCCAATCCTGAGGATTGTGCCAGATGCAAAGATAAACCTTGTACAAAATTTTGCCCTGCACATGTGTATGATTGGGACTCTGAGACTGAAAGACTTTTGGTAGGCTACGAAAATTGCCTTGAGTGCGGAGCTTGCAGAATCGGGTGTTTCTATCAGAGTATTGAGTGGGAATATCCTGAAGGCGGATGCGGTGTTACTTTTAAATGCGGTTAATAAGGAGTTATAAATATGTCAGAATTTAGACGTTGGTATGATAATGACCCGATTTTATCTAGGTCGATGAGGATTTTGGAAAAATCTGATGATCAAGACCAAATTAAAATGTCGATTAATTTAATCAAAATTATTATAGAACATAATATTGAGTCTAAATCTTTTGCTTCTATTGAAGATATTATGTCTGCAGTTGATGACGGCATCATCGAAAAAGGTAACGCAAGATGGTATGATATGGATAATTCTGTAAGAACGGCAATTCATATGCTCGAAAATTGTAGCATTGAAGACAGAGCAGACATTGCAAAAAAAATGGCATTTATGATTGTCGATAAATTCAATGAGTCCGATGATGATTTTGAATTTATGGATGAAGTCGATGCGCTCGGCGAGTACTTGTACTAAGTAAAATTTATTATAAAAAAGCCCGCAAATTTTGCGGGCTTTTTTGTGCTTTTGAAAAGTGACGTCCAGTGTCAAAAAGCCTAAAACTAGTGTTTCAGTTTTTTTACATCCGAAAGGTCGACCAATGCAAAAGCTGAAAATTTTAATTTTCTAGTTTGTGCCTTGGTCTCTATGTTCCGATGAAGTTTTTAATTCCTCGGATTTCCACATTATTTTTGAAGAGTTTTTTGAGTTTGCTTATGGCACGATTTTCGATTTGCCTGATACGTTCTCTGGATACGCCATAGCGAGAACCGATTTCTTCGAGAGTTTTCTTTTTGCCGTCATCATCAAGACCAAAACGCATAATTAGCACGTCTTTTTCTTTGATGCTTAATTGGTCAAGGATACCTCGCATTTCAAAAAATAAATTGTCTTGCGTAACTTTAGTTTCAGGCGCAATTGAACTTTCATCAATCAAAAGGTCACTCACAGTTGAGCTATCTTCTTTTTGATTTAGCGGTGTTTCAAGACTTACAACTGTTTGAGTTGTTTTTAGAATTGATGTTAATTTCGCAATTGAAACACCTAGCCTCTGAGCTATTTCTTCTTTGAGCGGCTTGCGATTGAGTTCGTTCGAAAGGTCTGTTGTGACCTTTCTTACACGGCTGATTGTTTCTATCATATGGACTGGAAGCCTTATGGTTCTTGATTTGTCAGCAATGCCACGAGTGATTGCTTGCTGTATCCACCAAGTTGCATAAGTCGAAAATTTGTAGCCTTTGGCGTAATCAAATTTTTCGGCCGCGCGCATAAGACCCATATTTCCTTCTTGAATTAAATCCAAAAAAGAAAGCCCACGGTTGGTATATTTTTTTGCAATGCTTACAACAAGCCTGAGATTGGCATTGATAAGTTTTTGCTTCGCATCTAAAGAGCCTTCTGATATGGCTTTTGCTGTTTCATATTCCTCATCAGGAGTCAAAAGCGGAATTCTTCCGATTTGTTGCAGGTAAATTTTCACAGAATCATCAGCAAGGCTATCGTATTCGATACTTGTTGCCGGTGTAAAAATATTTGCTGCCTCCGGAATATCTTCTATTTCGATATTCAATTCAATGGCTTCATTTGCCATGACATCATCATTAATAGTCTGTCTGTTAAAAGTCATATACATCCCCCTTGATCGCCAAAATTAAGATTATTTTATTCTTTGTTTTACCACCTCGTAAATTATGATACTGCCAGCGTTTGCTACATTTAGTGAATTAAAATCACTAAGCATAGGGATTTTAATGAGGTGATCGCAATTACAACCGACTAATTTACTTATTCCACAATTCTCGCCTCCTAAAACAATTGCGCAATTTCCGCTGTAATCTACATCATAATATGTTTCATTTGCCTGAGCATCTGCTCCAAAAACCCAAAAGGCTTTTTCTTTAAGCTTTTCAATCGCATTTACGATGTTGTTCACTTTGATTATAGGAATACGATTTACAGCACCTGCGCTGGCTTTTTGTACTGTTGCATTTACTGTAGCACATCTTCTGTTCGGAATAATTACCCCATCAGCCCCTGCACAGACGGCAGTCCGTATTATTGAGCCGAGGTTATGAGGGTCTTCTACCCCATCTAGAATTATTACCATTGCATTTTCTTTTTGCAAATTGTTGAGAAAATCATCCAAATCCAAGTATTCTATAGGAGAAATACTTGCCACAACCCCTTGATGAGAGGCGTTTTCTACCAATGTTTCAAGTTTTTGTGGTGGCACAAATTGAAACAATACGCCATTTTCTTTAGCCTCATTGATTATTTCATTCATTTTTTTGTCTCTTTGAGATGTTTGTGAAATCAATATTTTATTAATCCTCTCAGGAGTGGTTCTGATGGCTTCTTGGATTGCATTTCTGCCATATATATATTCTTGCATTTGTAATAAATCCTCATTCTAAATTTAAGTAAAAACGAAGCTAGGGTCAATTAAACTTATTATAACCGATAGGCGTATTCAAGTGGTTATATGAAATTTAATTTACTTTTAACATATTATATGTAGTGAAATCCAAATTTAGGCAGTATATGGAAGTCCTAACAAAATTTCTTCAGCAGGGCGTGCTTTTCCAGGACTATTTAAGCCTTTGACCAGCCCTCGAAAATTAGTTCCTTTGCAGGTAAGTCCGTAAGGGTCTATTCTTCTACTCTCTAGAGATTCAAAAATATTTTTTCCTTTGGGGGTATTTCGAAACAACCTTCCTTCGGCAAGTTTGTTTACGATTTCTACAAATGTTCCTTGTGTGGCAGAAGCAGGCGTATAAACTTGGCGAGCTGCATTCAGGAATTCAGGAAGATCTTCGTCTATTACGCCTAAATAATTACCAATTTTACCTGTAAAATTATGTGCTGCGGCCATTTTTCCATGTATTACTTCTGAGTTATTATTGAATTTCCCTAAAAGTTTAAGGACTTCATCATCTACGGCAAGACAGGCAGGATTGGCAGCCAGCCCTAATGAACCGACTTTTTTGCCTGCTTTTGCAAAAAATTGTTGTACGATTTTATCGCCTAGTTTAACTAAGGCTAAATCATTTACCATGTATAACTATCCCTTTGATATAATCCTATACTTATATAAAAACATTGGCGTTAAAATAATTGCTTTTTATTTACAATTGTTTTTTTGAATTGTTTTTCGGATAGCAAAAAACAACTGCCGCAGATTTTTTTGGCAGTTGCTTTTTGGATTTTTAATATTTTAGCCTACAAGATTAAGTTTCTTAGCTGCAGGCGCTGTTTTCGGGTCTTTTGCAGGAGCTTTAGCATTTACTGATGCGCCCATTTCTTTCATTTTTTCTGCAATTTCTTTTTCTATTTTCGGATCAGGATGATTGACAATTACATCGAGGGTATTTGCATCTTTAATTTTGAAATTGACAATATCTTTGCCCATTTTTTCATCTAAAAGAGCTTTAACTTTAGCCAAATCAGCCTGCTCTTCAGGAGTTATAGGCTTCTCTGATTTTATAGGAACGATTTGTGTTCCGAAATTTAATTTGCTAATTCTATTCATTAAACCAACCTCAAATAAGTAATCACTCTTGTTTTAAGTCAAAACGAAAAAATAATTGCTAACTAGCTTTGTTTTATTAATAAAACTTTACCAATTATTATTAAACAATTTAGTATTTGAATTTTTACAAGTGTAGCAAGTATTTGCTTCCAAGAAAACTTTTTTAGAATAATCTTGTATAGTTGAGCCGATTTTTCCGCGCGAATCCGTTGCTAATGCAGGACAAGAGTATACGCCATCACTAGTAATTACCCTTGAGTTTTTGCAATCAAAATTGTTTTCATCAATATTTTTCATGCTGCTTGAATCGATAAATTCATTTTCATTGTATTTCCCATAATTTAGCGCATATTCACCGGTTTTTATTGGCGGAATTATTTTGTAATTTAATTCTTCAGTTTCAAAACCGATGGAATTGAACAGTTGTTTGAATTCTTTTTTTAGCGATGTTTCGTCTTGATTGTTATAATTGACGATTGAAATTATAGGGTTGAATTCATATTTCAAAAGGTTTTGTATACCTGACATTGCCTTTCTGTAGTGTCCTCTCGTACGAATTCTGTCGTTCATTATTTCATCCGGGTGGTCAATGCTTACTCTGAAAATTATTTCAAAGTTGTAATTATCCTCAAGTTGTCTTAAAAAACGGACTTTTTTATCATTTAGCATGGTTCCGTTTGTTAGAATTGTTGTATTTGCTTTTCTTAGACAAAGTCTTAGTATGTTGTTGATTTCAGGGTGCAGCAAAGGTTCTCCCCCTGTTAAATAAATTGCTTTGATGGGGTCTTTTTTTGTAGCATCAAGCGTAGCTTTAACTTTGTCGATGTGTAAAAAGCTTTTGTTGTTGAACTTTGGCCCGCAACTTAAAAAACAATGCTTACATTTTAAGTTGCATGCATTGTTTGATAGTTGAAACCAAAGATTTTCTAGAAACTCCATCTCAATATAAGGTGCTTTAAATAACAATTGTAGTGACATAACCAAAATCCTCCTCCTGTATGACAATTTAAGTGTATAGGAATAAGTCTTTATTGCAAATAACTCTACTAACCTAACTTCTCTTTTAGAATAGTATCCTTTTTTATAGCCAGTTGGCGTATTTTTATAAATTTTAGAGCAATATTTTGAGAACCAACTAGTGTCAAAGGTGTTTATTTTAAAACTTTAAGGCTTAAGGCAATTTTCTTAAGTTAAATGGTTTTATATATATAGGATAACAAGAGAGAGACTAATGACAAAAATTAATCCGTTTTTAGATACAAAATTTATTGCAAATACTGTACCAACAATAGTAACAACAGTACCGAATAAACCAACGTTTGGAAATTCTACAGATGAATCTTCAGACAATATTGAAATAAAAAATAATCAAGGTGGTTCGGCTAGATTGAAAGAAGCTAAAAAAAATATTTTGGATAATGCTGAGATCCTTAATTTAAAAAAAGAAGAATTAGACTATATTATGAATGCAAGCTATGAATCTGAAAATTTTGGTACTGCCAGATATGATTATCAAAAAGATAAAATCATCGTAAATGCCAACACTAATACTGATGGAAATGGACAAGCCAGCACAGAAGATATGATAAAAACATTGATTCATGAAGCAACTCATGCTTCTAAAAAATCACCTTTTGCCACAAAAGAGGAAGAGCGTGAATGTGAGTCTAGAGCAATAAAAGAAACTGCGAAATTGGTTCAGTCTGGCAAAATAAATTCTTTTGATATTTACAACGCAGACATTGTGGCTTTGGCAAATAATGATAAAGTTTTGAATGAAAGACTTGATGAGTGGCTCACAGGTGGGTATAAAAACAGAGTAGAGTCTTTGAACACAGCTAAAACAACAATTTATTTAGATGATAAAGAAATGTCTAACCAAGATTTGGATAATTCTCCTAAAGTGGAAATTAAAAAAGGAGACAAAATTCTAGTTAACGGTAAAGAATACCCTATTGGTGATTTTTTTGTTGAAGGAATAAATAGAACGAATGTTTGTCAATTGTTCAATATTCAAAATAATAATCCTGCAACAGCAGGGATTATAGTCTTTGATGGCTCGACTCAAGGAGAGTATGGTAAGCAAAAATTAGAAGAGAAAACTAAAGGTCATACGGAGCAGGTTTTTCAATTAATTCGTAATGATCAAGTTATATCCACAGGTAAGTTTTATTAGAGTTTACAGTTAGTCTATGACTTTTCCTTGGAAAAGTTCCATTATCATCTCTGTTTCATCAGAAAATTTCTTGCTTTTAACCTTTGCAGGAGGTGTTTCGGTTTTTATTTCTCTTATTTCTTGCAATTCTTCTATTTCGATATCAAAATTTTGTTCAATTTGAATCGTATCAATGATTGCAGTCTCTTCTTCACCTATATTCGGCTGAAATTCTTCCTTTGCTGTTTTATCAGGTGAGGGATTCAGTTTTTTTTTTACATCTTTTTGTTCATCAAAAGTTACAAGATTAATTTTGACTTCTTGTCCAAAGAAATTTTTGACAGCAAGTTCTAATTGATTTAATTTGTTGCTTTCTTTTATATTTTTTAGCCAAGTTTCAGTTTTTATTGCAATAGTAACATTAGTCCTTGAAATCTCAATAGGGCTTGCCATTTGCGAATAAAATGGAGTCACGCTTGCATCCATAGATTTTAGAAGGTTTTTCCAGCTTTCCATCAAGTCGTTATTAGGCTGTTTTTCTTGGACTGCTTGAGTTTGGATGGTTTTAGCAGGTTCTTTTTCGGGTTCGGATTTTTCAAGAATTTTCGGTTCTGAAACGGTTTGCACTATTGGTTTAGGGGGTTCTTGCGCAGGTTGAGGTTTTGCGGCAGCTTGAATTTTTACAGGTTCGATTACTGTGTTTTGCCCGGCTCCTCTCGCCTCTAGTGCGCTAACTCGTTTTTCGAGGTCTTTAATTACTTTGATATCTTGTCGGTGCAAAATACTTATCAAAATCACTTCAATCCACATCATTTGGTTTGTTGTGTTTTTGAGCATAACTTCATATTCTGCCATTTTTTCGATGATTTGGGCAATTTCTATTATTTCAAAATCTTGTGAGAGATTTTTTATTTGTGCCAAAGTTTTTTCTGAAACAGCTAGTAAATCACTTATTTTGTCTGTGTTTGGGGCTGTTTTTACAAGCAGCATATTTCTGAAATATGAAACCAATTCTTTCAAAATCAAAAGAGGTTCATTGCCTTGGTTGATGATTTTATTTATCAATTCAATAAGAATGTCTGGCTGTTTTTTAGCCAAAGCTTCAGTTATGGCATACAAATCATCTTGAGATACAGCACCTGAGATTGACAGAACATCATCAATAGAGATTTCATTACCGTTTATGCCCAGTACACTAGCCTGATCCAAAAGTGCTATGGCATCACGTAATCCGCCTGATGCTTTTTGGGCAATAAGCTCAATTGCATCTTTTGAGATTTTGATTTTTTCTTGTACTGCAATGTATTCAAGTCTTTTTGAAATGTCTTTTGCTTTGATTTTTCTGAAATCAAAGCGCTGACATCTGCTGACTATTGTCTCTAAAACTTTGTGAGATTCTGTTGTAGCAAGGATAAATACAAGGTTTTTAGGCGGTTCTTCAAGAGTTTTCAAAAGGGCATTAAACGCTTCTTTTGAGAGCATATGAACCTCATCTATGATAAAAATTTTATATTTTCCGGAAACAGGTACAAATTGAACTTTTTCGATAATATCTCTGGCATCTGCAACACCATTATTGCTTGCTGCATCGATTTCTTTGACATCTATTGCATTACCTCTGGTGATATCAACGCAATTTGGGCATTTTCCGCAAGGTGTTTTTGTTGGTCCTTCTACGCAATTTAGTGATTTGGCCAAAATTCTTGCAGAAGAAGTTTTCCCTGTACCTCTTGAACCTGTAAAAAGGTAAGCATGAGAGATTTTACCAAGCTCTATTGCGTTGCAAAGAGCTGTAGATACGACTTCTTGCCCGACTAAATCACCAAAACTCTGAGGCCTGTATTTTCTGTAAAGCGGAGTGTAGGATTGTAACAATTTTCATCCCTCTTTGATATCATATATAATGTAGCATGAACGAGGGAATGTGAAAAGTATGAAGAAAATTTCACCGCTAAAAAAAGGCGATACAATATCTATAATATCACCTGCAGGGCCGATTAAAGATATAAAAGCTCTTAATAAAGCTGTTTCTTATTTTGAATCTAAAGGTTATAAAGTTAAAGTTTCTCCAAATGCTTTGGCACAAGAAGATTATTTGGCTGGTGATGATGATTTTCGTTTTGCAGATTTGCTTGAGGCTTTTGAAAATCCAGAAATTAAAGCGATACTTTGTTCCAGAGGTGGGTATGGCTGCGCAAGACTTTTGCACAGGATTAATAACGATTTTATTTATACAAATCAAAAAATGTTTTTGGGGCACAGCGATATTACAGCAATTTTAAATAATTTTCCGATAACGACTTTTCATGCCCCTATGGCTGTAAGTGATTTTGGATGTGATGAAGTCGATGCAATAACTGAAAAAAGTTTTTTTGAAGTTATAGAAGGCATCAAAGCCCCTTACCTTTATGAAGCTAAGAAAGATTTTAAAGTTATAAATTCAGGCGAAGCAAACGGGAAGCTTGTTGGTGGGAATTTGTCTGTTTTGATTTCTCTTATGGGGACTGAGTATGCGCCTGATTTTGGGGGTAGAATTTTGCTTTTGGAAGATTTGAACGAGCCTTTGTACAAAATTGATAGAATGCTAACGCAGCTGAAGTTGGCAGGAGTTTTTGAAAGGATTTCTGGGCTTGTGGTGGCGGATTTTGGTGAAACAGAAGTTTCTATGGAGTTTTTAAGAAGCTTTTGTTCTCAAAAACCAGCTTTTTATGGGTTTTATGCTTCGCATGCTAAGAGTAAATATACTTTGCCTATAGGCGTTGAGTATATTTTGGACGCTGATAAGGGTACTCTGGAGCTTGTGCAGGATGTTTTTTAACAAACAAAAAGACTAGCTAAGACTAGTCTTTTTGTTTAAATTTGAATCTTATGAAAGTTCGATAAGAGCTCTTACTGAGCGGGCAGTTTCTCTAACGTTATCGTCAGAGTGCATATTCATTGTATCTTCCAAGATATTTATGACTTCTGTCTTATCTTCAAGAGATAAAATCTCATTTACAGAATTCATTGCAACTTTTGGGCTAAGGTCATTTATTCCTTTGCCTTTGTTGATTACCAAGACTACTAGTGAGTCGTGGGTATTTTTTTCAGCTAGAGCTTTTGCAGTTAGTTCTCTTACTTCATCAGATTGAGAATTTGTACCTAGTCTATCTAAAACACCTATAGAAGCAGGATCCGGATGAGCCCCAAGAGCTTCTATTATATGTTCTATTTTTGCTATTTCTGTTTTAAACATTTCTTTATTCCTTATGATTGAATTTTGAACAAACTAAAATTACGCAGTAGCTACAGATTTCCACAATATTTCAAGTTCGCTAACAGGCTTGGTTATTAGTTTTTGAGCACCCCTTGATAGTGTAGGAGCTGCGGTTTCTTTTTTGAATGCTGTTAGGCTTATATTTTCCACTTTGAAATCATTGATTTTATTAGCCAAATTTGTAATATGTTCTGCAGTTTGTTTTGCAAAAGTAATTACAGGTTCGAATTTCTGAGCTAAAGTGTTTTTTATTTCAACTAAGCTTGCAACAGCTGCACTTACTGCCATTTTGCCTTTTTGAACAATTGTATTTCTCGTGCCTTCTGAAGCTGAATTTACAAACAAATCACTTGTCTGGACTTTTCCTTTGAAAGAAATCCCAAAAGGATTGCTTGAAAAAGGATTATTTTCAATTTTTTTCTCATTTTTAGAAGATACGATTCTTTTAATTAGTCCTAGGCCACCGCTAATTTTCATGTTGTCCATGTTCCTAATCCCTTCTGTTCCCTTTTTGACTTTAATTTAAATGAATATATAAATTTACATTGTAAGTTTAAATTATCATGTAAGCAGAGTCTGAAAATCATATATATGGATGAGTTTAAATTTAAAACCTAGTACTTAAGTTGGTGCTTGATATATTATTTGGTTTTGATTATGATTATATAACTTGAGAAAAATAATTAATTAGAAGGAAAATAAAATGTCTAGACAATGTGCAATATGTGGTAAGCAACCCTTGAAAGCTGCTAAAAGATCTTTCTCTAATAAAGCAAATGTTTATAGACAAATCCCTAATTTGCAGTCTGTAAAAGCTGTTATTGGCGGAGTTGTTAAAAAAGCTCGTGTTTGTACTTCTTGCATTAGAGCAAACAAAGTAAAAAAAGCAGTTTAACTAAAAACGTTTTTAGGTTATAAAAAAGAAGACTTTTATTAGAAGTCTTCTTTTTTAATAAGGATTTAGTATTGTTAATTTTTAAGGATGCAAAACCTAATTTGTTAGAATCATCGGCAGTAGCCTTGGGCTTTTTTGATGGTGTGCATTTGGGGCATTCTTTCGTTATCAAATCAATGATTAAAAAGGCTAAAAAAACAGCTTTGACTCCATGTGCTGTTACTTTTGCCAATCATCCTTTAGAGATTTTGCAAAACACTAAAGTTCCATCAATTATAACTTTGGAAAAAAGACTCGAATTGCTCCAAAATCTCGGGATTGAAGCTATTTTGCTTTTGGATTTTTCAAAAGAATTGATAGCATTGTCAGCAGAAAATTATTTGAAGAATATTCTTGTTGAGTCACTTCATCCTAAATTTATTACAGTTGGTTTCAATCATTCTTTTGGGGCGAATAAAAAAGGCAATAGCGAATTTTTACAAAATAATTCTAAAAAATACGGATATGAACTTTTGAGCATCCCTCCTGTGGAGCTGAATTCAACAGTTATCAGCAGTTCTTTAATTAAAAAATGTATAGCAAATAGTGACTTTGAAAGTGCTAGTCAATACTTAGGGCGTGACTTTTCGATTGTCGGGGAGGTTGTCAAAGGTCGTCAACTAGGTCGTACTCTTGGTTTTGCAACTGCAAATCTTTTGCAGGATGAAAATCTTGTTGAAATCCCTAATGGTGTTTATTCAGGCTGGGCTAAGGTTCATGGCAAAAAACACAAAGCTATGATTAATGTCGGAACTGCCCCGACTCTCAAAGATGGGCAAAAAACTATCGAGGCACATATTTTGAACTTTGATAAGGATATTTATAGTCAAATAATAGAAGTTGGATTTAATCGAAAAATTAGGGATGAGAAGAAATTTGATTCGAAAGAAGAGCTTGTGGCTCAAATCAAAAATGATTGCGGAAAAGTTTAGGATTATTTATTTTTTGGAATGTTTTGTAAATTTTCTTTAATAAATATTAAGAACTTTGCAATTATCTTCTTTAAATATTCTTTATATAATTATGAGGAATAAAAAAGAGGAAAAATAATTTATGGGTGGACCAGTAGGAAAGTTAGTCGGCGGCTGTAGCGAAACAGGATGTAGTGCTTTTGGAGGGCCAGGAAAAGATCTTTCACCTGTGCATTTTGTAGATATTCAAGTTGGAGGTCCACTAAAAAGACAGGACATGATATGTCTTAACCTAGGCGGGCCCTCTGAATTCCAAAGAGAGCAAGAAAGAATAGCTGAAACAAAAGAGCACGCAGGGAAACAAGCCGAATTAGCTAAACAGCAAGCTCTAAAAGATGCTAAATTAAATAAGGCAGTAGAAGAAAATGAGGCTGGAGATTTTGAAAAAGCAGCAAAAATAATGTTTCCGGGGTTATCAGATGAAGAATATACAAAACTTTCAAATGAAGCCGCTAAAAGAATAAACACATATGTGAGTAAAGATAGAGTTGCAAGAAATGTAGAAAAATTAGCACAAATGAACCATCAAGAACAAAAATGGGAATTAATGCTTAGAAAACTTGTTAATGAAGGATTAAAGATTGATTATAACGCAATGGGCTTGGAACGAGGTCAATAGCTGATAAAATATATTATAATAATTTAAGGCCATCTGTTAAAAAACAGGTGGCTTTAAAAATTTAAATATTTTATTGTAAATAATTATTAAAATACTATCAAAAAATTTTATTTTGAAGTATTAATACTTATGCATTCTATAGGGGTTTAAAAAATGATTAATAGTATTTCAAATACGCAATCATCTGTAAATAAATCAAAGGCATCTTTTGGTTCTGCTAATTATTTTAATATGAGCCCGTTTTTTATGAAATTCCAGCAAAATATTGAGTTACCGCCGTTACAAGAAAATAAAACTATGTTGAATTTATTAAAAAAAGTAACAAAAGGAGAATTCGAACTTCTGGAAATTAAGCCGCATTCCAAAATTTTCAAGACCAAAAATGGTGATACACTTGAAGTCAACCAAGCAATAAAAGATTCATTCCCAAGTATAGCTTTGATATCTAATGACAAAAAAGAAGGTATTCAAATTATAAAAGACGAAAAGATGAAACAAACAGTCAGGCAAGTATATGACTTTTTGGTTAATACTTTAGACGATATCGCTTTGCCAAATAAATAATTAGAATATTATTATAAATTACTAACTATGGATAAATAAGGAAAAAAAATGATTAACAGTATTTCAAATGTCCCGTCTTTTCAGGGTGCAAAACTTAAAGTTAACAAAGGTTCTTTTGGATTAAAAAACATTGAATTCAACCTGTACGCTTGGCAAGAGAAAGATGTTTTAGCAAAATTAGCTAAAAGATTAGAATCAGGTACTTTTAGCCCCTCTTCAGAAATAGCAGATAAAGGCGCTAAAGCTTTTGTTGCAAAAAATGGTGATACTTTAGTTATGCATACTAATGAAAAAGAATTTGCCGAAAAATTAGTTTTGAAGAATAAAACCGGTAATAAGGAAGTTTCTGTTACCCCTGAGGGCGTAAATCCAGCGGTTAGAAATTTATTTCAATCAATAGTTGGAAACCTTAAGTCTATTAATAAATAGTTGAATTAAGAGTTCAGCATGACGAATTATGGCTAGGAGATTCTTTGCTTTGCTCGCAATGACGATATCTGATTTAAACTCCTTCGACTTTTGCTTCTTTATCAGAGTTTAGCTCAAATTTGTCGTGAAGAGCTTTTACAGCTTCTTTCACATAAGTTTTGTCAATGATACAGCTAATTTTGATTTCACTTGTAGAAATCATTTTGATGTTGATGCCCATATCTGCTATCGCACAGAACATATCTGCTGCGACACCTGGTTTGTCAATCATCCCTGCGCCTACGATACTGATTTTAGCAACTTTTTTGTCAGGAATTGCCGCTTCAAAACCGATTTGGGGCTGTAGATTGTTCAGAATTTCCATTACTTTGTCACAATCAGATTCATCAACCGTGAAAGCCATATCTCGAATATTATTTTCATCACCGTAAGATTGAATAATCATATCTACGCTGATGTTATTTTCTGCAAGAGTTGAGAAGATTTTGGCTGCACTACCCGGTTTGTCAGGAACTTTTGTAATCGCAATTTTGATTTGCGACAAGTCTGCTGCAACGCCACTTACGGGTCTGTATATTTCCATTTCTTCAACTCCTATAATTAAAGTTCCTAAATCATCGTGATTGAAACTGCTTCTAACTCTCATCGGTACAGAAAACTGTTTCGCAGTTTCAACTGAGCGAGGGTGAAGCACATTGGCACCCACTCTTGCAAGCTCAAGCATTTCTTCATAAGAAATAACATCCAATCTTGATGCGGTTGGAATAACTCTTGGGTCAGCTGTATAAACAGCATCAACATCTGTATAAATATCGCAACGCTCAGCGCCCAGTGCTGCTGCTAGTGCAACGGCAGATGTGTCAGAGCCGCCACGACCCAGAGTTGTAATTTCACCATCAGGTGTAATCCCTTGGAAGCCTGCTGCGACAACAATCATTCCGTTATCAAGATGTTTTTGAATTTTTTTTGTTTTTATATCAATAATTCTTGCTTTTGAGTGAACATTTTCGGTTATGATACCCATTTGAGCAGCATTCATGCTTATTGCTTTGTGGCCTGCTTGGTGAATTGCCATTGTCAAAAGAGCAATCGAAACTTGCTCACCTGTTGTCAAAAGCATGTCCATTTCTCTTAAAGACGGATTTGGCGTAAGTTCTTTTGCCAAATCTACCAGATAATCAGTTGTTTTTCCCATTGCCGAAACAACAACGACAACTTGATGGCCTTTTAGTTTTTCTTTAATTACTGCCTGAGCTACATTTCGAATTTTTGTAGGGTCAGCAACCGATGTCCCGCCAAATTTTTGTAATACAATACTCAATTTTATTCTGCCTTATTGTTAATAATTTCTTCTCTTATTAGAGTACCAAAATCAACATCAAAGTCAAGTTTTTCAAGTGCAAGATCAAGATATTCGAGTATTAAATTTTTTTCTGTCGGATATTTATCTACCATTGAAGAAAAATCATTTTTAAAGCCTTCTTTGTCCCCCAATTTGGCTTTAATGAAAGCAATATTAGCCCAAATTGTAGGATTTGCGTCGGTTTTTTCTATTAATTTTTCGAGATAATTGTAAGATAAATGATAATATTCTTCAGAATTTTTGAGTTCGGCTATTTCTATGTAAGCAAAAGCTAAAAAATTTATAACTTCAAGGGCATCAGGATTTTCGTTTTTTAAATTTTCCATAATTTCAATAGCTTTATCATGTTTATTAGTTTTGAGATAGATTTCTGCTTTACAAAGGTTTGGTAAAGTATATTTGGGGTCAATTGCCAAGGCAGTATTGAGTTTTTCTAAGGCATTATCATAATCTTCAGTAAGCATCAAAATTTTACCGTATTCAAAGAGAATATCTTTGTTGTTTTTTTCGAGCTGATAGGCTTTTCTGATGCACCTTATAGAGTCTTTATAATTTTCGTCTATGGAATGGATTTCAGCCAATTCAAGCAGAGAAGAAAGATGTTCAGGGTAATATTCAAGAGCTTTTTGATAATAATTTATTGCGTTTGTTTTTTCGCCTAATTTTTTGTATGAATTGGCAATATTGTAATAAAGATGGTTATTACCGCGAGTTTTTTTAATGGCTGTATTGTAACAATAAATAGCTTTTTGAGGTTTATTTAAAAGCTGATAATTTTTTCCGAGCTCGATGATGGCATTGAAATCGCCGGTATTGATGCGGGATAAAAGCTTGAAAATTTCAAGAGCTTTCTCCGGTTCTCCTAATGAGCTTAAAGCCGTTCCCTGATAGTATTTTACAGAAATATCTTCAGGTGAAAGTTCGGCAGCTATTTTCAGTTTTTCCAGAGAATTTTCAAATTGCCCGAATTTTTGCAAGCTTGCTCCCCAGGATAAATATAGGGTTAAATTTTTCTTGTTCATTTTTTCGGCAGTTTGATAGCAGTCATTACATTCATCAAACATTTCTTGGGCGGCATAGGCTTCTGCCAGAACGATATAACTCTCGATTTTCATCGGGAATAAGTTTATACTTTTTTTGGCATTTTGTGTTGCTTGGTCATAATTATTTTGCTTCAAGTGACTTATGGCAATATAATAATAGGCTTCAAAATTTTTCGGGGATAGGGCAATGGTTTTTTCGAATTTGTCTATAGCTTCATCATATTTGCCTTGTTCTGCACAAATGACACCCCATAAAAAGACTGATTGGGAATTATGCGGAGAAATTTCAAAAGCTTTTTTAAAGTATTTTTCCGCTTTTTTTCGATTTGAAAGTTTTGCTTGCGAAATGCCCCAGTTTATATATGTTTCAGGATTATTAGGCTCAATATTTACAGCCATTTTGTATTTTTCTTCAGCTTCTTCGACTTGCCCTAATTCTATTAGTGTTGCGGCCCATAAAGAATAGGCTTTGTAAGAATTTGGGTCAAACTTAATAGCTTTAATAAATTTTTCGATAGCTTTTTCATATTCTCCATTTTTGGCTAAAGCAATGCCCCAGTTTATAAAGTTTTCCGGGGATTTGGAGAGCATATTTCCGGAGGTTTCAAATTTTTCAAGGGCGGTTTTGATATCTCCAGTAGTCGCCAAGAATATTCCCCAATTCATATAAGCTTTTGAGGGCAAAATTACTTCTTTGCCTAATTTTTCATATGAAACTACAGAGGAATTCAATTTATTTATTTCGGATATTATATTTTTAAAAAATTTTTTCATTTTTTTTGCAGGGTGAGCTATCCTTATTTTGTAACATCATTTATCATTTCAGTTATCAGTTTTATTGAGTCCAGAGTTTTTTCAAATAATTTCTTTTCTGTTTCAATATTTTCTTTTACTTTTTCAAGAGAGAGCTGAGATTCTTTGTTATAGCTATTTATAAAATCAGCTATTTCAGCTTGCATATAGGTTGAAAGAATTAAATCTTGTGTAGGAAAAGTTCTTGCTGTTGAAAAAGCTTCTTTGCTACTCTCATATGTTTTTTGAAATTTTTCAAGGTCAGGCTTCTCTGAAGATAGTTCGGCTATAAGCTCTGTTGCTAAAGAGACAGCTTGTTTTATAGTATTTTTTACTTTCTCAAAAGATTCTTTAGTTTGCAAGAGCATTTTAACGGCTTCTTTTTTAAATATTTCCAGCTTAGATGATGTCGCTTTTTTTACAATAGAATCTAGGTCCATCTCTATGTTTTTAAGATTTTTGACGGATTTTTCCATTGTTTGATATGTCATACCTTGGATTAAAGCCCCTTTGAGTGCCGTATTTATCATTTTTATATCAGGATTTTCTTGTGCTATTTTTTCGAATTCTTTAATGAAGATTAAATAATCTTCCCTAGTTGCTACTTCAGAACCATCGGCGGATTTTGTTGTTGTAGGCACTACTGTGTATGCTCCAAGACCTTCTTCTGAAATAGTTATTTGCGTCTCTGTTTGATTTAAAATTTTAGCTTCATTACTTGCATAAAGTCTATTGTCAGTCATCGCCAAATCAAGTCCTGAGAAAATTATTTCTTTGCAGCCCAAAATTTGAGCCAGCCTGAATGATAAAATCGCTACAGATGCGCATGGCGGAAGAACTTTAACTGTATTATTTGGAATTGTATCTAAAATGGTTTGCGAAATTTTATCAAGGTCAGCGAAATATACAAAATATGATTTAAATTTTAATAAATCAAGATGGAAATCAGACCTTGATTCAATTACAAGATTAATATTTTGTAATTGGTCTTTGCATTTTTCAATTTTAGGTATTTGATATTTAGGATCTGCTAATGTAAGAAAATCCGGTTCAATATTGTGTTCTTTTAATAAAGGCAGTACAGGCAAAATCGCTATTACAATAAATTTTTCACGATGTTTTTTTATTAGCTCCAAATCATTAATTAAAGAAGGTCCTGCTGCAATAACAAGAGCTGTTTTATCTTTACAACTGCCTTCCAAAACGGTTACAGGGCTTTCTTTTTCAATTTCACGTATTCTTGCCAATAAATTTTGGAGTGTCATTTTTGACATGATAAGTGCGGTATTTTGGTCAATATTTTTATCTTTTACTGTTTGAAAAAGGTTTTGCGAAAGTGTCAGCAAGCCTTTTTGATCTAATTCTAAATAAGAGGGCAAAAATAATACTTCAATTTTGTCTCCTGCAAGATATTTATTTTCGAAGAATTTAATAACATCTTCTTGTGTATCAACAACAAAAACTCTATCGTCAGAAAGTTCCGATGAAAAATCAACATTTTCAAATACAAATCTTAAAATATCCATGGATTGTTCAAGCAATAATATTCTTGAATTGGCATTTACATAAGCTCTTTTGAATAAATAACCAAGCCCTAGTCCATAAACAACTTGAATATCATTGGCTTTAAAGTCAACTTTGACTGTTTTGTGCCAAATAGATTTTGTTTCGCGAAGCGGATCTTCGCTAGAATGTAACAAGATACCCTTGTAAGATATTATAAGATTTTTGGATTCGGATTCGTAGACTTCTATGCCTTTGACATCTTCATAAGGGAACGCTTTGATTTTTTCAGCTAATTTAGGGTTTTTCTTCGCTAATTCTGTGATATTCTTTTCAAACATTATATAAACTCCATTTAATTTAGAATACTGTCAACAACTTCTCTTATTACGCCGAATCCACCTTTGGCTTCTGTTATTATTAGGTGTGCCACTTCTTTTTGCAACTTATAATTCGCATCAGGCACGCTTACGGCTGTCTTTGCTAATTGCAGAGCTTTTATGTCATTGACATCATCACCGACATAACAGACTTCTTCGTCAGATAATGAGTATTTTTGCATTATTCCGATAAGGGCTTCATGTTTTTGATGAAATCCTATGCCTTGATGCACATCTTCAAGGTCAAATTTTGCCGCCAAAGTGTCTATAGCTTTACTTTTATCACCTGATATTATTGCAAATTTCCCGCCGTTTTTTATCCATAAAGAAATACCCATAATATCTTTGTAATTGATTTTCTTGAAACTGTCATTGCCATTTGCCGATAAATAAAATCCGCCATCAGTCAAAATCCCGTCAAAATCAGATGCGATTAGCTTAATTTTATTTTTGAAAGGCAAATCTAGCATAGAACTGTTTTCTTTCTTCTCAATTTTTCGATAATTGGTTTTTCATCATTATAAACAATTTTATTTCCATCGCCAAGCATACTGCTAAGTAAACGAATATCTCTCAAAAGCTTTTTCAAGCCCAGTGGTTCTAAGCTTGCAGCATGGTCTGAACCCCACATAGTTCTATCCAATGTTATGTGTCTTTCAATAATACAAGCACCCAAAGAAGCAGCCAAGAATGATGGTGCAATGCCTTTCTCATGTCCTGAATAGCCTACAAGAGTTTGGTATCTTTCTTTGAACTGAGGAATTACAAGAAGATTTAACTCGTTAATGTCGCTTGGGTATGTTGCCGTGCATTGCATTAATACAGTATTTTCATTGCCAAGAATCTTCATTGCAGAATCAATTTCTTCTAAAGAACTCATTCCTGTTGCCAAAATAACAGGTTTACCTTTTGATTTTGTGTATGCTAAAAGTTCTCTGTCTGTAAGACAAGCAGAGGCTATTTTGTAAGCAGGAGGATTGAACTGTTCTATGAAATCAACAGATTCTTCATCCCAGCAAGATGCCATCCATATAATATTTTTTTGTTTGCAATATTCATCTATTTGCTTAAATTCACTATATCCAAATTCAAGCCCTCTTTTTAGGTCACCATTTGTTTTTCCAAAGTGATTTGGTCTTGGTCTTTCAAGTTCTTCTTGCGTATAGACTACATCAACGGTTCTTTTTTGGAATTTAACTGCATCGCAGCCAGATTCTACAGCCACATCAATAAGTTGTTTTGCTGTATCAATACAACCGTTGTGATTAATGCCAATTTCGGCGATAAAAAAACAAGGTTGATTATTACCTACTAATTTGTTTCCTATTTGAATTTTTTTATTCATCAGATACCACCTTTTCTTTTGGATTATCATTATGCAGATTTTTAATTAGAGAAATATTAGTATTTGTAGCTCCTATCAAAATTCTTTCTTGCCCTACTTCTACAATGTGCAAGTATTTATTTTGGCCGATGGGAGCAGTAGAGACTATATGGATAGAATTTTTGTTTAGATTCTGAGCAATCATGGTTTTTGACAGAAAATTTTTGCCGTATTTTTTGTAAAGCCAAGCCAGCGCTAACATTATCACAATTAAAGCAAGTAAATTGGAAAAAACTCTTACGACATCCAAATCTGCTTTATTTTGTTTTTTGAATTCAGCTAAGCTTTTGTCTTCGTCTTGTTCTATTGCAGAAGAAACTTCAGGCGCATTTTGCAAAGTTTCTGGGGCTTGTTCTTGAGCAAAACTTGTAAAATTTATATTGAAAGCCAAGGCTGCTATTAATAACAAATAACCTATGCACTTGAACTTTTTATTTTTAGAGATTATTTTCAATAACCTTAATCCATTAATACAACTACAATAATTATACTTTAAAATTATACACCATACATGGGTTATTTAAGTGAAAAGCTAATGATTATTGTATCAGTAATTTTGAAAAACGAAAGAATTGTTTCATAAACTTTATTATTCAAAATATTCAAGACCAAGAGCTTTTCATATAAAGGCGGTAAGTTTAATTTTGAAACTTTTATTTTTTTTCTAATTAATATTATAACAGAAATTAATTTTTGAAATATAATAAAGCTATGGAAATTCTTTTTTTTATTCTAGTTATTGTTTTTGCCATTTTATTGTGGGTAGCTTTTTTGTATTATATAGAGCAAAAAAAACGAATTACACTTACTAAGTTTTTGAATAGAATTTCTATAACAGCTCAAGAAGTCCGCTACGGGAATTTATCAAGAAGACTAAGGTCATCGCTCACTCCTGAAACAAAATGGATTGCAGAAAATATAAATCGGATGATTGAAACTTTAACTGATAGAGAACTTATGATTAAGGCTTATCAGATGGAGCTTGAGCAGCAAAAAAAACATCTTGAAGAACTTGTTAGTATTCAAGAAGATTTTACAGCAACTTTAACACATGACCTGAAAGTTCCTATTTTGGCGGAAATTAATGCTTTGAAGCTGTTTTCGGAGGAGTCATTCGGGCAAATTACAGAAAAACAAAAAAATGTAATAGTCAGTATGCTCAATAATAATGAGGAGCTTCTATTTTTGGTAAATACTCTTTTGGATACCTGCAAAAATCGCTCAGGAAATCTGAAAATTGTCAAAGAAAAACAATGCTTGCTCAAAGCTGCAAAAGAATCAATTGATGAAGTTGCATTTTTGGTCAAAAAACATACTGTAACTTTAAATTGTGATATGCACAGAGTTGATGCTAAATTTGACAAAATAGAAATAAAACGTGTTTTGAAAAATCTTTTAAACAATGCTATTTCTTATACTAAGCAAGACGGTATCATCGATGTCAAAATCTCAAAAAACGATGAATTTGTTGAAGTTTCAGTCTTAGACAATGGCAGAGGGATATCCTCTGAGGATTTGGATAATGTTTTTGAAAAATATTTTTCGACCGCAAAAAAAATGAGAAAAGTAGGAACAGGGTTGGGTTTGTATTTATCGAAACAAATTATAGAAAAGCATGGCGGCAAAATTTGGGTTGAATCAGAAATAAACAAAGGTTCTGCATTTCATTTTAAATTGCCTGTTTGATTATAAATATAAAAAACTTTACTTAAAATGAATAATAATTATATAATGTAAATTAATACTATTATGTTTTAAGGGTAGGACGTGAAAAATAAGTTGAAAATCCTGTTAGTTGAAGATCATGCCTTAACCAGATTCGGTTTAAAGACAACACTTGAGTCTGTTGACTTTGTCAGCAGTGTTATTGAGGCTGAAGACGGTGAAACGGCTGTAGCATTGGCTCAAGAGCATCAACCGGATTTGATTTTAATGGATTTGGGATTGTCCGGAATTAATGGTATTCAGACGACCAAACTTATAAAAAGTCAGGATAAAACCTTTAAAATAATTATTTTGACTTCTCACAATTCGGAAGAGGAAATTTTTGAGGCTCTCAAAGTAGGTGCAAATGCTTATTGCTTAAAAGATATCACCCCTCAAAGACTTTTGCAGGTTGTGGAAACAGTTGCAGACGGTGCAGCCTGGCTTGACCCAGCTATTGCCGGTCTTGTACTCGGTCGAATTAATTCTTTAGAAAAAAAATCAGGTATATCAAGTGATGTTCTTGATGGAATTAACTTGACAGATAGGGAGACCCAAGTATTACAATTAATAGTGGACGGATTATCAAACGCAGAAATCGCCGAAAAAATCTGTGTAAGTATTCATACCGCAAAAGCACATGTTTGTAATATATTGCAAAAATTGTCGGTAGAAGATAGAACACAAGCCGCTATTAAGGCGTTAAAGTACAATATAGTTTAGGAGATTTAAAAATGGCTTCTTTAGGTAAAATCTTGATAATAGATGACAACCCCAAGTATCTTGAGGATGTTCTTCCAATGTATGGCTACGAAGTAGAAGTAGCAAAAGACGGAGTCAGAGGGCTTCAAATTCTGAATGAACATTCAGATGATATTGCTCTTGTTCTTCTTGATGTTATGATG
>CAYUHE010000018.1:0-39217 GCA_964444415.1 uncultured Gammaproteobacteria bacterium | reverse complement strand
CGTCATGCTGAACTTGTTTCAGCATCTTACCAATTTTCACTCAGGTCTGTGAAATCAGGATTATATTGTTTTATCAGATTAATTTTCCAGTCCCTATGCCAGTTTTTTAGCTGTTTCTCGCGTTTTATGGCTTCTTCGATATTGCTAAATTCCTCAAAATGCACAAGTTTTGAAAGATTATATTTTGATGAAAAACCATTCTTGAGCTTATTTTTATGCTCAAAAACCCGTTTTTCTAAATCGCTTGTAACCCCTGTGTAGAAAGTGGTTTCTTCAAAATTGGTCAAAATATATACAAAAGAATTTTTCATAAATTGATTTTAGCATAGCTTGTAAGATGCTGAAACAAGTTCAGCATGACGTGCAAAGTGGCATCACGATAATAATAAAGGAAAAAACATGAAAACAACCTTCACAAAAGAGCTTGCGACCTCTCAAAATGTCGATTTTTACAGCTTCGGCTCGCTTTTCCCTGACCCTGACAGGACTTTAGCCTCTCAAGGGCGAGGAATTTCACTTTATAGGGAGCTTTTGAACGATCCGCACGTAAAAGCTTGCACGATGAGCCGCAAATCAGGCGTAGTCTGCAAAAGCTGGCAACTAGACGGACAAGGTTCAAATCTTGAAATCATCAAAGACGTTTTCGCTGCGCTCGATTTGCCGAAATTAATGGGCGAAATCTTAAACGCACCCCTTTTTGGTTATCAGCCAATTGAAGTCGTGTGGCAGGTTCATGGCGGTTTTATCACCCCCTCAAAAGTTGAAGCGAAACCGCAGGAGTGGTTTTGTTTTGACAGGGAAAATAATCTGCGTTTAAAGAGCCAAAAGAACTTCTACGAGGGCGAAATCGTCCCTGAGAAGAAATTTCTCTGCCCAAAATACAATCCGACATATCTTAATCCGTATGGCGAAAAGCTTCTGGCGAGCGTGTTTTGGCCTGTAACTTTCAAAAAAGGCGGAATCAAATTTTGGGTTTCTTTCACCGAAAAATACGGAATGCCTTGGGCGATGGGCAGAATTCCTCGCCAAACCCTTGAAACAGAAGCTATCAGGCTTCGTGACGCATTAGAAAATATGGTGCAAGACGGCGTTGCGGTTTTTGATGATAATTGTTCAGTCGAACTCGTTGAATCAGGCTCAAAATCACAATCCGCCGATGTTTACGCCAAATTAGTGCAGTTTAATAATGAAGAAATTTCAAAAGCAATTTTAGGGCAGACCCTCACAACTCAAATCGGTGATGTCGGCTCATACTCAGCAGGCAAGGTGCATTCAGACGTTAGAGACGATATTTTGTCATCTGATGTCAGACTCGTTGAAGCCACCTTAAATCAGCTTATAGCGTGGATTTGCGAGTTAAACTATCCTTCATCTGCTGTGCCTAAGTTTGTTTTTAAGGATGGTGACACCCTAAAAGCCTCTTTGGCGACTCGTGATAAGGTTTTAAAGGATACAGGAGTTGTATTCACAAAAGAATATTTCATCCGAAATTATGGCTTGAGCGAGTCGGATTTTGAACTTTTTTCGTAGGAATTTTTTTAATTCATCAAATTATTTAGGCAATTTTTTATGAAGAATTGTTTTTATATAAGAGATAAATTAGAGAGGAAATTACTATGTATTTTGGCACAGAATTTACGCCGTCACCTTATTTCCCATCTACAAGCCCATTTCAGGCGAGTAATTTTGGAACAGCAAATTATGTACCGTTCGTTTTTGGCAAACCTTATGGTGATCTAAATCAGACAGGTAGCCCTTTTAATGCCTTTGCCCAACAAAGTATAGGCAATAATAGCCAGATTGCTAATTTGGATAGCAAAATACAATATTATTCTGCTCAATATCAGAGAGCAGAAAAGAAAGGGATTGCAGCTGAGGCAAAATACAATGAAAGTCCTTCTGCCGAACTGAAGCAATATATCGAAGAAAACCAAAAATATATGGCTGAAATAGCCAAAATACTTCAAGAAACTAGATTGAATTTTAGTCAAATGGCACAGTATGGACAGGTTTTCAAAGCATAAAAATTTGGTTTTATATATTATAGGCTTGAACTCGCTTTATTTTTAGGTGCGATTTCAGCAGTTTATTTTTTGATATTTCGTATTTAAAATAAGCGGATTTTTGAGCAATATGGGCTTGGTTACAATGTTGCGTTTTTTTGAAAGGTTTTTTATGATAAATGATATTTTAAATTCTCTCAAAACCACCCTTGAGGCGGATGAGTCAAACCCCTGCGTGGAGCTATTTTTCAGGGATATTTCACAGTATAAATATATTTGCCAAAATCCCGTTGCGATAATCAATCTTCGTGGGGCGGATTTTGAAAAACCGCCGCATATAAGTCTTTCGGGGCAAAAAGGGGTTTTAGATGTGAGCTTTTTTTACTTCCTTAGAACGCTCGAAAACTCAAACACTCAGGGTGTTTTGGACTTTTTTGAATCGGTTAAAAAGCTTGACGGCGTTCTCGTGCAGTCGCTCAAGGCGTATTCGCACCGCAAAAACACCTCGATTTGGGAGATTAAAACCCAGATAATTACCATGTTTTAATATGCCTTAGACAGGTTCACCAAGATGGTTTTGAGGTTATCCCCCATTTTTTTTGCATCGACTACATTTAGTTCATCAAAAAATAATTCTTTGGCGCACATCGTCCCATGCTCCCAACAAATGCTGAAAAACCCGCTTATGTCTTGGTCTTCAAGGATTTGGACCGTCAAAATTATTGTAAAATCCTTATCCAAAAGATTGAAATCCAATTCGCACAGCTTCAATGGCAGACCCAAAAGTCTTGCGGCTGAATCCGTGTCTATGATTAGCTTCCAAGGGTTTTCTTTGTAGTCGGAATATTCAATGCCGAGCTGGTCCTTGGCATCTTCAAACGCAGGTAAGACAGTGTTTGCGAGGAATTCTAAGATTCTGGTTTTTAAAATAACTTTGTTCATATGCTTCCTTTCGAGGGTGTGGTTTTTTTCTTAAAACTGTTTATTATGGTGTAGTTTTTTATGCCCCGCTCGGGCGGAGGAAACTTTTTGCCCAAAAAGTTTCATAAAAACTCCCGCTTGTTCTCGTTCATAGGTTGCTAAAACTCATCTCGCTAGGCTGCGGAAGAAGTCCTCGCCTCCTTTCGCTCGATTTCGTTAAGTCAGTTCTTGGCGAAGAATGAGCCTTAGAAATGACTTACCTACTTGGTAAGAAACCTTTATTCACTTGCCACAAGGCGGATTAAGGAGAATTGAATTGTTGCTTAAACTTTCTTTAAAATGTCTTCTGCGAGTGAGTTTTTGTCGATTTTGTCGATGTTTTCAATCACAAGTTCGCTGATAGTTTCTGTGCCGTAAAATTTTTTGATGGACGAGCCGAATTGAATATGATTTTTGCCCTGAATCGAAAGGTACGAAGAAATTTTGCAAAACTCTTTCTCTCCGTGGCTTAGCTCCAAGTCAAACACATGAAAAAATGCATTTTTTTTGAGTTCTTTTTTCCAAGGTTTTGAGGTGAATTTTGTTTTTACCCCGTCTTTATAAAGGTCTTCGCCAACTTTTGAAAACGCCGGAAGCACCGTTGTATCAATGAAATCCTCGATTTTGTGCTGTAATTCATCTTTGCTCATAATTTTGTCCTAAGTTAGTGATAGCTTAATTTTACAACTTTTTTGCTTCAAAGCCATTGCCTGTGTGGGGTGATTTTGTGGCGACATGTGGTTAGAAACATAGATATAAGGAGAAAAAAATGCATTGTACAGTTTCGAATATAAAAGATTTAATTCCTGAAAACCTGCTTTTAGAGCTAACTTCAGGCAATGACGCTGTGATTGAAAAAGCAATCGCTGGTGCCTCTGCGACAATCGATGCGTATCTTATGGGCTCTTATGACGGTTCAAACCAGCTCGCCTCACCGTTTTTGCAGTCTGTGGCGGAGAAAATCACCGTCTACAATTTATATCTGGTTTCAGCCTGTGATGATACCCCTCAAATCGTTACATCAAGCTACATAGAGGCGATTTCAAGTCTTGAAAAAATCCAAAGCGGGGTGATTTCAATTTCGACTGAAAGCTCAGACACAGAGCGACAAAGCGAGGTTTTTATTAATAAAACCGAAGCGGATAAGATGTTTTCTAAAGAGAGATTTAAGGGTTTTTAGGCTCCAAATCCTCTAGAATAGCTTGAAGAATATTTGGTTTCAGCTCATCCCAAATCTCAGGTTTTTTGACTTTTAATTTTTTTGCAGCTTTTGAAATTAACTTGCTAAGCTCCTCACTGCGTTGCGCTTCAGGGAATTTTGAGGTTAAATGTTTGTCTAATCTTACAATAAGTGCCATATAATCTCTGTTGTCTTTAATATAATTTTTAGGCGGGGTTATACCTTTTTTGGCCAAAAATTTGTCCCATTTTTCGCTGATGCCAAGGCCTGCTTCAAATGCCGGAGGCTCAAGAGGGTCATTATAATATTCAGCAGTTTTTTCAAAGAAGCGAATTGAGTTGCTTGCTTTTCTTTCACGGCATGATTCAAAATCTTGAATCATAGGTTTGATGTCATAGCTCAGTTGTTCGGGGGGTCTCCTGCCTTTTTTAGCAACAAAATTCGTCCAAAATTCTTTGTGGGCTACAAAAGTTGTCGCTATTTCTTTGTCTACGGCTAAAAGGCAAGCATCTTTGAAACTATTTGGCGTGATATTTTTCAGTTTTGAGAGAATATCTTCTTTTGATAATGCCTCAAATCCATCAGGGAATAGAGTTCCAACTATTTCGTGATTTGGGGATGGATTTCTCCACACGGTTGTTAAATTCTCAACAATATGGTCTTTATACATGTCTTTAAGCATTTCATATTTTCCATTCATTCTTTTAACAGCAAGCTCATTTAGATCTCTAAATTTAATCCCTTTTTTAATTTCTGCTTTTATACTTTGTAATTGAGTTAATTTTTTCCCGGTAAACGTTTCTGCCCCTTGAATACAGGCAATATCACCAAATTTTTCAAAATGGTCAACTTCATGTCTTAAGATGTTTAAAATATCTCCGCGGGTAAATTTTTTGAGCTTATTATCATTTATCGCTGTGTAACATCTTATGTAGTTAAATAATCCAAGCTTCTCGCCAAGAGGCTCAAATTTCAGCGGCGGGGCGATACCTTCCAGCCTTTTGTGATTGATAATTAAGCTATAAGCTTTTTTAGCAAATCCTTTTTTCGTACCTTTGAAATTAAGAAGCGGTTCAAAAACCTCTTTTTCTAGCTTTAAGAGGGGATTTTGGATATTTATGGATGCTAAATTGTTTGCCCCCATTATCTCAAGGCTGCTTGAAAGCGTTTTAGGATCAATGCTCGAAATAGGATTCGCAGCAGGAATTTTCGCCCTGAAAGAGGGGTTGCTTCTTTGAATTTGAAAATTTTGACCGACTTTTTGAATCATTTTCTGCTGCTCTTAACCTAACAAGGCTACAAAACACCTCAAGCTATAGAATTGCTTTATTTTTCAACTTTTGTAACAAATGCTTTTACACATTTACTTTTAAAAGGATACTAATATGTTTAAAACACTTATCTCAAAAGCTTTTTCGGTTCTTGCAAAAAGAGCTGTCGAGTCAGCGGAAGCAAATTTCGGTGCTGGAAAAGGCATCGCAAAAAAACGATTTGCGGTAAATTTTGTCCTTGCAAGAACACCGATTTCAGGAGCTTTTCGCGATATTATCGAGAGTTTGCTCATTGAACTTATCGGAATTGCAATAGAGAATGCCTGCAAAAAAATGGAAAATTAATTTATGTCTCAAGAATTTATCCCCTACGCGCCAATCATAGTGGCAGTTATGGCTTTTTTTATTCAATCAAGTATTTTCACCACGCCCGCTCAACTTGAGAGGAAGCACCGCGAAATTATTGATGACTGTGAGGCGAAATTTGTCTCTAAAATAGCTTATGACGAGCTTAAAGAGGATTTCAAATACGTCAAAGAGAAGCTCGATAAGATTTATGACTGGATGAGTGGCGGGTAAAAAGCAAGGATATGCCGAAAAACAAAGCGTGAGCTTTGATTTGGAGGCATTGGACTATGGCGACGTAAGAGTTTGTCTTGCAAACTCAACAGGAGCTAAAAAGCAAGGATATGCCCCCCTATATATAAGGAGAAAAATATGAAATGGTACAAAGATTGGATTCAAGTTTTCAAATCGGGCGAACACACAGACTCCTCGGGCAATACGAGGGTTTGGGACAATGAGGATTTGGATAAAATAATTGAAAATTTCAAAGAAGAAGTGCCTGTGGTTTTGGGACATCCCAAGACCGATGAGCCAGCCTACGCTTGGGTTTGTGAGCTTAAGCGCGAGGGCGATATTTTGTTTGCGAAATTGGATAAAGTGCATCCTGAGTTTTCAACTTGGGTCGAAAAGGGCCTGTACCGCAAGATTTCCGTTGCTCTCGATGAAAATTTGAACCTTCGCCACATAGGGTTTTTAGGCGCTGTAGCACCTGCGGTGAAAGGGTTGGAGAATAATTTTTGTGAAGATGGTTGCAATGGCAAAGAACTTTTTTGGGGTTGTAATACTTGCTCCGCAGGGGGATTTCATCCAGAGGTACTTTTTTCAAAAAGTACCCAAAAAGACTCGCCTGCTTATCGTTCACACATTTCTAAGCTCATCTCGCTAGGCTCGCCAAGCAGTTCTCGCCCTTCTTCGCTCGATTTTGCCAAGAAATGTAAGTTCACTTGTCAGAAGGCGAGAGATTTTTTTAGTTTTGATAGTATAGGAGAGAAAAATATGTTTAAAAAACAATCCCCAGCTGAGTTTTCAGCGAAAATTGACGAGCTTGAACGTGAGCTTGAATTTGCCAAAAAAGTCAATCAGGACAAAGACTTTGATGCTTTGCTCGAAAGTCTTCAAAAAGAATCAAAAATTACAGCAGAGGACAAAGACAATCTTTCAGACATCCTAAAAGCCTTATATTCAGGCAATATGGGGCAGTTCTCGGCTGAGGATGAAACTTCAAAAAGTTTGGTCGCTTTTTTGAAAAATCTTCCAAAAAGATGCGAATTTTCTGAACTTGCGACAAAGCAAAACGCTCCAAAAGGCACTTATCGCACAGAGCAAGAGGAATTGGGGCATAAAATAGCTAGCAGCTTAAAGCCCTGAGCTGTAAAACATTCCAAGACAGCGAAATCTTCAGCTCTTCTTGTTTTTGAGCAAAGCGAAAATTACAAGGGAGGGTGCTCTTGAGTATACGGGGGTGAAACATTTTGTAATTCCTCACCTGCGAGATTTTTTGCTTAAATTTGCACAACAAATTCGTGTACACCATTTAGAGGAGGCGCAAGCCCAACAGATTGCTTCGTCAAACAAAGTTTTCCTTGCAATGACGGAGTTTTGCGGGCTATTTCCCCTGTTTTTTTGCCAGCCTGTCGGCCTTTTTTGCTAATTTTTGGTTGGCAATTTCAAGAGCCTCTTCATCGAAGCGTTTTTGGGTTTCTTCAGCCAGTTTTTGAGCCGTCCTTCTTTGCTCTATTGCCATAAACCCTATCGGATTTCTAGGTTTTGTCATTTGGGTTATAACTTCAAGCAATGAAGATTTCGCTTCTTCCATTTTTCCAAGCTGTCCCATCGTATACATCCCCTGGGGGTTCATTTCTCGCATCACGACGCCTATTTGGACGGACTCAGGCGGGCAAGTTGGCAAGACTTTATTGAGCAAAGTTGAAAAAGACTGCTCTAAATCTTCCACGCCTCTTTTGAAATTTAACCCGAAAAGCGCTGACTGATCTGGGTTTACAAGTTGGTATGACTCGCTTGCAAATTTGCTGAAAGAATCATAAACTGTCATAAGCGCCGGAGTAGCTTCAGGCGTGCTTTTTAGTATATAAATCCCCTTGAAAGCAGGTTGGGGGTTGCTAGGTGGTTGGGTATTACCTCTTGAAATTCTTTGAATTTGCATATTTTTCCCTCATTTCTATCATTTAAGAGGATTAAAAAACTCTCAATAAATAAAGTTGATAGTTTAAGAAAAATGGTTACATTTGGTTACTATTTTGGCTGATTGCTAGCTTCAGCATGACATGCCCTGCAATAGATTGCTTCGTCAAACAAAGTTTTCCTCGCACAAAATTCTTGGAGAGTTTGCGAGCCCCAGAATGATTGGTCAGGGTTTACTAGGGTTTACGGCTCTTTTGCAAAAACCTTTCTGATACGATATCTTCATCGTTTGAAACCACAAACCCGATTCTAGGGTGTGTGTTGGTTCTTTTTGCCACTTCTTCTACGACGGAAGTGCCTGTAGGAACGTCTTCTAAGATTTCGTGTTTTATCACATCAGGGAAGTCGTCCTGGGCTTTTTCTACGAATGCTGTAAAAGCATCTTCAAAACCTTCGTTTCCTTTTGGGAATTCAAGTCCGAAAGTGCTTTTTGCCATATCTTTTACAGACATAACCGTTTCTTGGACGATTCTTGAGAAGGGCATGAAAATTTCTTGTATGTATTCAGTGGCATCTTTCGCTCTGGCTGTAAGGATTTCAGGGTTTTTTGTTGTTTTGGTTATGTTCGGTGAAACTCTCACGATATGTATTCCGTTAAAAGTCGGCTCCGAGCGCTTCTTTGTGGGTGCACAGCAGTTTGTAATTCTTTGAATTTGCATATTCTAACCTCATCTTTTACACAAGTAAGCTTATCAAATTTTTCGTCCTGCGCTTTAAGATTTTTCAAAAACAGTTACATTTATTTACGATTTTAGGGCGACATTTTAGATTTTATATAAGGAGATAATAATTATGACAGTTAAAACCACCACCAAAGTTTTTGGCATTGACCAAATAATGCTCTATCCAATCAGCTCGGATACTTCGGCTGCATACAGCGTAGCAAGCGGGATTGAGCTCCCAGGGGCGAAGGCTCTTGAAGTCACTTTTGTGATTGATGAAAAAAATCTTTCCGGAAACGAACTTATTTTAGACATTTATTCAAAGGTCAAAAAGCTTACATTTAGCGCATCTTTCGCCAAATTAGAGCTTGATATTTTAAAATCTGCTTTAGGCGGAATTTTGACCCAAAACACAAACCAAGCAGGCAATAGCGCTGTTTTATCTGTCCAAAACGGCCCTAATACAGGCTATTTTCAGCTTGCAGCAAAGGTTTCAGGAACTGACGAGGGGACTTTGTTTTTACATTTAATGAAATGCAAAGCAAATGCAATCCCTATAAAAGCCTCAGAAAGCGACTTTGCGACCTTTACGCTGTCTGGTTCAGGAATTTATACCACCAAAAAGTTTACCAAAAGCTCAAGCACAGCAGAGATTTTGATGGATATTTCGATGTATGATAATATCCAGGCTATTTCGCCTGTAACAGCCTAAAGACAGCTCTCAGGGTGGGTTTGAAGCCAATCGTTGTAATCGTCAATCAGATTAAACGGCATATAATTCACCCAATTTCGCTCGAGAAACATTTTCTCCAGCTTGGTTTTTTGCAGCCGAATCTCTTCCAAAAGGAGCAGATATCTAAGCCTGTATTGCTTATCTGAGCCCATTGTGAGCTGAAAAAGGTGAGGTCTGACATCAGGGTTATAAGCGTTCAAAATTTCGGGTTGTTCAGGCTTAAAGTAATAGGTCTGCCCTTCTTCAAGCGAATCGACTAAATCTAAAAACTCTTTGTAATCCATTGTTACAACCCTTTTTGGTGCGGTTTGGAAAAATATATGAGATGTCAATTTACGATGGAAATTAAAAATTTGTTTTATATTTATATAAAAAATTTTTAAAGTGAAAAAATTCTCGAATTTCCGAAAAATTTACAAAATTTCACAATTAAAGGGGCATAATCCCCCTCCCTGAAAGAGTTTTTTGCCCCTGCGTTTTTTAAAATCAGCCAAAATGGCGATTGGACTCGCTTTCAATCCATTCGTTGTAATCGTCAATCAGGCTAAAAGGGGTGTAATCAAACCAGCCTTGGTCCAGAAACATCTGATCCAGCTTGTCTTTTTGCAGTTTTATTTCTTCCATAAGAAGCATGTATTTGAGCCTATACCACCCGTCAGTCCCGATTGTAATTTGAAAAAGCTTGCTTCTGACCTCGGGCTGATAAGCGTTTTGGACAATCGGCTTCATAGGTTTGAAATAATAAACCTGACCTTCTGCTAGTGCGCCAATCATATCTAAAAACTCTTTGTACTGCATTTTTCCACCTTTTAATTCAATAACTGCATGAGTCTGCTTTATTTACTCTAACTCGATTTAAGCTTGATTTCATTACCTTTTAGGGTTGTTTGAATGGCAAAAATGGCAAAGCAATTCTCCGGAGTGGGTTTTGGCTGATAGGATGAATTTGTAAAATAACTCTGCAGCCTGTCTTAAAACACTTTAAGCCCTAAAACACCGCATTTAGGATATTTTAATAAGGCTAAAATTTCGTGTTTTTATACACGATTTGAAAACAGATTTTAAGATTCTTACCCAGAGCTAAGTCCAGCTACACTTAGGGCTTTTTTTGAGACGTTTTTAAAAAAGAATAAATTAAAATGCGTGAATAAAATTATATGACATATGAGTCACTTTAAAAAATCTGAAGGAAAAAAGTTGTTATTTGAGCGTAAAATAGTTACATTTTGTTACACAAAAATAACCCCAAAGCCCTTGATAGGCAATAAAATACAGGGTATCGGGCGCAATATTTATTATTGAGCTTTATTCATCCACTCATTGTAATCTTTAATCATATCAAACTGAATACAATCGTGCCAACTGCGCTCTACAAAAAGATGTTCGAGTTTGGCAGGCGTAACGCTGATTTCTTCTAAAACAGCCATGTATTTAAGCCTGAAATAGCCCTCAGAGCCTTTGGAAATCTGAAAAAGATGGGGTTTCATCTCCGAATGAAAAGCGTTTAAATTCGGGTATCTCGGCTTGAAATAAAATATTTCATCAGGCTTTAGGCCTTCTAATATGTCCATAAATTCTTTAAAGTGCATAAATTCACCCCTTGATAAACTGCTCTGATTTGATGTGGAAATTAATTCTTTATTAATTATAAGTCATATTTAGGTGCCAAATTTCATTTCGCATCAAAATTGGTTACACTTTGTTACAGCGCAACGGTTATTGGGTATTTATCAAAATAAAATTTATACTTATGATGATTGGCTTGCTTGAAATTCGGCGAAGTCCACATTTATGTCAAAAGTCGTATACTCAGACCATTTGCGCTCACCATACATCTCGCCGAGTTTGATTTTTGTAACAACTCTCTCTTCTATCGCAGCCATTGCTTTGACTTTGTAATCGTCGTTTCCGATGTATGAAATTTGAAAAAGTCGATATTTAATATCAGGGTGATAAGCGTTCAAAACGGGCTTAGTTAAAGGCTTAAAGCATACTACTTCTTCTTCTTTAAGTCCATTAATAATTGTTAAAAATTCTACGTAATCCATAATTTGCCTCTTCTCTTTTTTCCTCATTTACTTAATAATAATTCAAACAAAATTCAAAATCAACTTTTGAAAACCCCATTTATATAGACGGGTAAAAAGCTTTGTTGTAGGCACTTTTAGCTTCAAAATTTCTTGGAATTTATCCTGAAATCTTGTGCTTTGCGATATTTTTTGCCGAAATACTTTTAAAGTCTGGGTTTGCCGTGTGCTTCTAGGTATTCTTGCCATTTGTGGTAATCTTCGACCAGATCAAAGAGTTCGTAATTAAGCCATTTTCTATCATGAAACATCTTTTTGAGGACCGGTTTATCAAGCGGCACTTCATCCATAAGGGTGAGATATTTCATGTTAAATTTGCCCTCGGGCGCTAAAGTCAGCTTGAAAAGCTGGCGTTTAATCAAAGGGTGATAAGCGTTCAGAGGTGGTTTTGTAGTCGGTTTAAAGTAATAGACATCTTCTTCAGTCATTTCATCAAGAATGTCTAAAAATTGTTTAAATTCTACCATTTTGGTACCTTTTGTAAACTCAGATATACAGAAATTTTTGCCTCTGTTAATAAATTATATCATGGAAAATTCCATGTTTGCAAAAAAGCTACGACGGGGCGGTTTTTGGGGGTTATTTTAGGATTTGACTTCTGACCATCTGGGGTTGAGCTCTTTTTGAGAAAATATTGAGGTCAATTCAGAATGCCCGTTTTTTTTGCTCAAAGTCAACACCACGTTGTTGTTTCCCTTTATAATAAAGCCGTCAAAATCTTTTTCTTTAAAAATTCTGCCTTTGTTTAAAGTATCTACAACCCACTTTAGGCTTTGGATTCGACCTTCTTCGATGCGATGGTTCATCCTTGCCAAGAAATGGGGCTTAATCTCCACTTCTTTGGGGTTTACCCCTATTTTTTCAAGCGTCGGCACGGTTTTTTGATGTTGGAAAAAATCCCCGATATAATCAGCTTTTTTCATCGCAGAATCTATATGCCCATAGGCGTAATTCACGCCGTACAAGTGCTGCATCTCGTTTAAAAGAGCTGTCTTGTTCGTGCCGAAGGCGATTTTGTTGTTTGTCGAATTTATTTTTTGCAATTCCAAAAATTAACCCACCCATTTTTTAATAGTTGGTTTTATAAAAACAAAATGCCCGAAAAATTGCCCGTTTTTTGAAAAAAGTTTACGTTTGTTAAAAAACTAACCTACCCCTTTATTTATAAAAGGGAATTTATACATAAGAAAAAGGAGAAGCGGAATCTGACAAGAGTGAGGGCGCAGCCCGAAACTCGTCCCCGAGAGGCTTTTGGCGAAGCGGCTTTTGCGAAAGCAAAAAAAGTGAAGCGAAAAAAGCCGAACAGTCAGTATTCCAAGACTCTTTGCTACATAACAATAAGGAGAACACCATGACACAAAACTACGGACTTACATCAAAAGGCGAATATACGCCAGATGCTTTGATAGCAGGGGCTCACCCAGTTGTCGAAATCCCTGTTACCATTCAGGCAACAACAATCACCCTGAGCAGAGGGCAAATCCTCTCAGTGCTTACATCTACAGGCAAGTACACAAAGCTTGATACCACAAAATCTGATGGCTCGCAGCTTCCAAAAGCAATTTTGGGCGTTGAAACAGCTGCTTCAGCTTCTGATATCAAGGCTTTTGCTTATGCTCACGGCGAATTTGCAGCCTCTGAAGTAAAAGGGCTTACAACTGCCGTCAAATCTCAACTTCAGGCAATCGGAATTTACGTTAAATAATAAGGAGAAAATTATGACAGAAAATATCTACGATTACCGCGCTCTAACGACTGCGATAAATGCCATTGAACCAATCCCAAGTTTGTTTTTGGATGTGGTTTTCAAAGTGAAAAACCAAAATTTTGCGACAAATCTTGACATCGACGTTGAGACAAATGGAGTGGCCAAAAGGCTTGCCCCGTTTGTCGCTCCGATGCAAGGCGGCAAAATAGTCAAGGCACTTGGCTACACAACAAAAACAGTCAAATTCCCCCGCATTCGAGTGAAAAAACAGCTTTCGGCCAAAGATATTCTTGGAATGAGAGAAGTAGGAAACTCAATCTATGTTGGCGAATCAGCGACAATTGATGCAATGAAAAACTCAAAAATCGCACGTGAGCAATCGCACCTCAAAAATCTAATCACCAGAAGGGTCGAATGGATGGCAGCGCAAGCCTTGAAGGGCAAAATCGCTTACACATCTGATGACCTTGCTTTTGAGATTGATTTTGGAATGCAAGAAACTCACAAACCGACATTAGATGGCAATAACGTCTGGGGCGGAACATCCTCGAACATCGTTGCAAATATCAGAACATACAAAAATCTGATTTTGCAAGCTACAAACTTGACTGCTGATACAGCTTTAATCGGAACTAGTGCATTGGATAAGCTTTTGGCGGATGAAAAAGTCCAAAAACTGCTGGATAATCGCAATATGGCGGCAGGAAGCATTGATTTACAAGCCAAAAACTACGTCGGACGCCTTTTGGGAGTCGACATTTATGAATGCGCGGAGCAATATCTTGATGAAGAGGGCGTAAGCCACTCTATGATTGATGAGGAAGCATTCGTGCTTTTCAGCTCTGCGGCAAAATTCACGCAGGAATTTGGTTTAATCGAGGACTTAGACGCTCAGGTGGGCTTAGAATTCTTCTCTAAAATGTGGAATGAAAAAGACCCTTCAAGCGCGTGGCTCTTGGCTGAAAGCAATCCGCTTCCTGTTGTTTATCAACCTGACGCGGTTGTTTACGCAACTGTCGTGTAATTTAATGAGCCAGCCTCTGCAAATTTTGCGGGGGCTGTTTTATCCCAAAACCCATGTCTGACATGCTTTTCACTTTATAAAGTTTTGTAAACGCATGATTTCACTTTTAGGCAATATATTCTCCTATATATACTTTATATATTTAAGAGAAATAAGAATAAATAGAGGAGAATATATATGAATTTTGATTTTGGATTATTGACCAACAAAAATTTTGATTATGCCGTTGGTGGTGTAAAAGAAACTACAGGCACCACAGGAGCACAAAAAAAAGAAGTTCCTGTCCCTATGTCAACTAAAGCACCTGAGGCTGGAGACGGCCTTGTCCTATCAGCAGAGGCCAAAAAACAACAGTTGACAACCCTTGCCTATCAATCAAAAGATGAAAAAGAATTTATAGCAATATGCGGTGGAGAGGCTTCACCTGAAGCTTTAGCTATTTTCAAACAAACAAAAGATTGGCAAGCTAAAGCATCTGGAGCTAAAACTAAAGAAGATTTTAACAAAGCATGCGGCGGAGAGGCTTCACCTGAAGCTTTAGCTATTTTCAAACAAACAAAAACAGATGAAATGACAAAACGTACAGAACGTACAAGCCTAGTAAATGCTGCCGTACTAGATGCTACAGATAGTAGAGATTTTCTCAACAAATGCGGAGGCCATACTTCAGATGCAGAAGTTAAAAAATTTAACGCCGAAATCCACAGAAGAGAGGCAGCCGTAAAGCCACATGTAGATGACGTAAATACAGTACTTGGTGGTAAGGGCTTGGCACCAACTAATGAACCCGGAGTTTCCAAGCAGGGAGATAAAACATATGTAAAAGTGAAAAATCTGAATGAACAAAATGAACCTGTAACCACAACATATATTTATGATGCCCAAGGGAAGTTGCTACGCGATGTGCAAACACTAAATACAACCGGAAAGTTCAGGGGTGCACATGAATATGGCCCATTTAAGGATGAACAAGGTAATGTTGTAAATAATTCGGGATTTAACACGCCTGGTAGCACAGCTAGTAGGGCTAATGCAAAGCCACAGCCTATCCAAACACCTGAAAAGAGTGTCGATATAACTAAAATGGATGACACAAAAGCTCTCGCTGCTAAGCAAGCTGAGGAAGAAGCAGCTAAGAAAGCAGCTGAAGAAGAGAGAAATAGACAAGCACACCAAGATGCTAATTAATAAAATCACAATATATTTTAAAAGCCTCGAGTTTTCGGGGCTTTTATTTATGATTTTTTCAAAATAACCCCCTCTTTTTGCTTCAAAAAATTTTTGGGACAAATTTACGATTTTCGAAAAAACAATTTTTCAGAAATGAGAAAACCAATCGGGCATAATTTGCGATTTTCACAAATTCTTATGCAAATTTAGGCAAAATAGCCCCTTGAAACTTTTATCCATGATAATACTTTGCCATGAGTGTTGTTTTGGGCGGTGCTACATAACTTTTATTATTGGTATATATCGAAACGATAGAAAGTATAAAACACAAAAAATAAAAAACACACTTAAAAATAAAGTTATAAAAGATTGGTTTGTAAAAATTTATTAACACAATAACAAATTAAATCCTTCACGCTTTTTTAGCCCCATATAATTACATGAAGTATCCGAAAAATATAAGTTTTGATAAAGAAAAAAACATAATTAGAGAGGGTCTAAAAATGCACATATCACAAATCATGCACGAGATTGTATCTCCAAAAATCACTTCTGTGAAAGATCTTGAAAAAATTTTAAAAGCAGAACATACCAAAAAAGGCGACAAGTTTTTATACAAATTCCAACTAAATCAAGACGTTTTTGAGCAAGCTATCAAAGGAAAAGAAACCTTTGAAGTGCCAAAAGATATGTTTTTGAAACTTAATGTTCGCGGCAAACAAAACGTAAATCTGCAAATCGGTGAGGGAGCAGTTTTTGAAGCTCCAAAGGCGATTTTCCAAAAAACCGTAACAAAAGGCAAAAAAACGCTTATAGGATTGGTTGACGGCGATCTTTACTCCTCAGGCTCAGGAATAACCAAAACCAAAGGGGTCAAAGGCGACGCTGTAAGCTCAGATAAATCAACCCTGAAAAGCGACATTGTCGTAAAAAATGCCTACGCCTTTGGCGAATCGCAACAAGAATTTAACAAAGTTTACGGAAACGCTGAAACAGGCGGAAAAGCAGTCCAGACTAGCAGATTAATTGGAAAAAATGCCAAAAGCAAAGATGAATCCATCCAAAGAGCCGCTGCAGTCAAAGGCAATGTACTATGTGATGACAGCTCTAAACAAGCATTCGAGATTGTTGGAGGAAGCGCAACGGTTACAGGAAAAGGCGTTCAGAACCTTGGATTTGTCCAAAAAGAAGCTCTCTGCGAATTTAGCGGAACACAAAATATAGTAGAAATTGGCGGAAAAGCCACATGCACGGTTTATGGAGACCAAAGAATCCACAAAACCTATGGGGAAACAGAAAAATCTGCTGATGCCATTCAAGAAGTTCTAGAGAGAGTCGAAAAATGAAAATAATTCAAGCAATATTTCCGAAAAAAATCAAAACAGCAAAGCAATTTGCGGCAATAATACAACAAAAACACACTCAGTCAAAATTTCTCGGCATGACTTTTCAAGACAGATTTTTACTAAAACAAGATGTCTTTGAAACAGCTGCCAAAACCTCTGCCACATTGGCTATTCCCGAGAATATTTTCTTAAAATACAAAGGCAAAGGAAATCCTGATATGGACCTTTATGTCCACCCAGGAGCGTTTTTTAAGGCGCCTAAAGCAACATTTTCCGATGTTAATTCTCACGGAAAACTTGTATTGCACACTGCCAAAGAAGACCTAAACACCTACGGCAATGCCTTTTCGCAGACAAAACATGTAGAAGGCACAGCCACCGCTTATGGAAAATCAATGCAAATGAATGAAGTGGTAACTACTGCCGTATGTGATGAGGAAGCATTCCAGATAAACGCACAAGTGCTAAAAAATGCTACCAATAAAGGTTCCGCCAGCCAAATCAATGACTATGTCGGAGGCGATGCCAAAAACTTTAGCAAAAAATCGCAAATCAACGAAGTAGTCAATGGAAATGCATTTGCCAATGGAACTGGTTCACAGAAAAACGTTGTGGTTAAAGGCTCCGCTTTCTCTAATGGAACCGCTAAACAGTACAACGATGTCGTGGATGGCAATATCTTCGCTGATGGAGCCTCAGAACAAACAACAGGGCTCGTGAAAGGTAATGCTTTTGCCAATGATACTTCAAAGCAAAACGTTGAAGAAGTCCTCGGCGAAGCCCACAGCTACAACAGAGCATTCCAAAAATACGGAAGTGTTGCAGGCGCTTTGATAAAAGATAGCGAAGCGATTCAAAAACAAATCAAAGTTCCATTTGTTTAATAACAGCAGTATCTTTGAGCTTATATAAATTAATTTTTAGAGGGGAATTTTTTTCTCCTCTAAATGGTGTACACGTATTTGTTGTGGTCTTTTTGGCTGCGCTATATTTAAAAAGGAACCCCAATGAACCCACTTTTTGACATAAAATCAAACCCAAAAGAAATCGAACTAAACGGGCGCAAACTCACTCTGGAATACGATTATCGTGCTTATGCAATGATTGAGGAGGCGACAGAAAAAAGTATTTACGAAATAAAAGACGACTTTTTTGAGGGCAAAATATCATTCAAAAATCAGGTTTTTGTACTTTATTTCGGATTGTTACGACATCAGAGCGATTTTTCACTGAATGAAATAAAAAATCATCCAAATGTAGGATATTTTTTGGCGCAAACACTTCCTGAGATGCTCGAGGCTTTTTTCAGCCCCCTTTTACCGCCGAAAGAATTTTAAAAAATCTGCCTAAAGTCTTAGCCTGCTGCATTTTCACTGTTTTAAAAGAAAAATGAATTTATACATATTTTGACTCCAAAAAAATGCCAGAGCATGCTTTTTTAATAACATATGACACAAATTTTCAGCTTAAAACCCATTTTTTGATATTTTTTTAAGATTTTGCACAAAAAAAACCGACAAAATACAAAAACAGCATGCCCGTTAGCATGCCAAAAGTGAAATATGAGCATAATTTGACAAAAATTAAGGTTTTTTAAGCTAATCTTTAAGTTTTTTAACAAAAATATTGCAAAAAATAAAAAAAATTCGCCCTTGCTACGAGAGGGTTTTGGCGGTTATAAACTTTTTGTTACAATTGTAAGAGTATATTTTTCTATACTTGTAGGCGATTTGTTGTATTTTGTACAATCAATCTATTCCCAAAACGCAAAAAATACTTTATAATGATTATGTTAATGGATAAGAGTATGCAAAAACAAACTCCATCCAGCAAGAAACGAAGGAAACAGAATTGAAAATACTTCAATCAACAGAAACGTTTCAGAGATCTAACAGGCTAAGTAACTGGGATCAAACAGGACAGAAATGGCAAAGTGAGCAACCAAAAGGCCCACAGGGGAAAACAACCCCAAAGCCCGATGAGTCGCAAACAAAACCGCTAAGTCTTCAAGCAGTTGACCACAAATCTGAAAAACCTGATCTAAGAGGCAACGACACCGAAGCAGTCAGCTTCAAGCGTCAACCGCAACACGATACTTTTAACGGTACAAGTGTTGCAATTCAAAAAGCGAAACCGATGGACACCGCAAAAACAATAGGAACGGCCGCTTTTGGAATCATCTGTTTAGGAATCGGCGTTTTAAGTAAAAACCGAGTTTTCTAATTGACGCAAAAAGCAGACAGGGGTAAAACCCTTTCGGATAAAGCTTTTCAAAAGAGAAAAGCCTAATTCGATCTCCTTAAGATCTTTAAAAATATTATATCGACTCTAGCAAAATAAAAAAGCCCTCCAAGTGAGGGCTTTTTCGCATTTTCAAATAATCTGTAATTACGCCATCAAATCAAGCTTTTTGGCTTGTTCTATTGCGCCATATTGCATCGGAACTTTTTCCACTGCCTTTTTAGCAACCTTAGAAGCCTCATCTTTAACAGCTTTTTTTAAAGCTTGTTCCTGCTCCAGCAAATACTTTTCATCATTTGGTGGAGGAACTTGCGTTGTCAGCGCTCTAAAAGCGATTGAATTAACCATTTTAAACCCATCCTTACATTACTAACTCTAATTATACAACACCCCTCAAGGGAAATATTGCCATTTTGTGGGCTAATATTAAAAAAGTTTTACATTAATCAAAAAAAGGAACCACCATGGGAATTATCGAAGCAATCGTCGGAATCGTTGTTGCAAGCTCCATTGGAGCCATCGGAGCCGGCACAATCGGACTGTCTTTAATCGGGCAAACGATTTTGACAGGGGTAATATACGGCGGCACAGCAATTTCACGTTCTTTGGCGAGCAAAAAAGAATCGCACTCAAACAGCCCGACGTATCAGTTCAATACCCTTCAAACCCAGACTAACAACCAGCTTCCGATTGGTTTGATTTATGGCGAAAATAAAATCGCAGGCAACCGCCTCTGGCAGCAATACAGGGATAACAACACGGTAATAGACCGCATTGTAGCCTTCGGAGAAGGACCAATCGAAGCCATAGAGGACATCAGGCTGAATGACATTCCCTTGTCAGACATACAGGGCGTGAATTACAGGCTTTATAACGGCACCGGCACACAAATCACGGATTCAATTGTAGGAACCACACTTAATGACAGAATTTCAAAAGTCGGTTCGCTCAAAAACATTGCCTACATTGCCATAAGCGTTACAGCGAGCGAAAAAATTCGCGGCGATTACAACCTTACAACCGTCGCAAAAGGGCGCAAAATCAGGATTTACAGCTCAGAGAATGATTTCACATTAGCATATTCGAACAACCCAGCCTGGTGCCTTTTAGACATTCTTACAGCCTACAACGGTTGTGGCATAGGGCTTGGGGCTGATGGGGCAAAAGATGATGAAAAAATCAAAGAATTTATCGATATAAACTCATTTATCGAAGCTGCCGCATTTTGCGATGAACCCGTGGAAGGTACGCCGCGCTTCAGTTTCAATATGATTATCGACTCGCAGTCACAAAGGCAGGAAATCCTTGAAGAATTCAAAAAATCTTGCCGAGGAGCCTTGACTATCAAGGGAAAGAGGCTTCAATTAAAAATCGACTCTGATGCAACTGTGTGCAAAACTATTTTTGCAAAAGACATAATTGCTGGTACAGAACAGTTTTCGACCATTCCAAAAGAAGAAAATTATGACAGAATTGTAGTCAAATACCGCTCAAAAGCTAATGATTGGGCGATTTGTGAGGCAATAGCAGAAAAAGAGACTTTCGACAATATCCCCCCAATCGAGCACACAGTAAGCATTTACAGCGTCAGCGATCACAATCAGGCGAGCCGTCTCGCATGGTATTATTTAAATAAAGTGGCGAAAGAACGCTATTTTGGGTACTTTGAGACCGATTATCGTGCTTTTGGACTTGAAATCGGCGATATTATCAACTTGAACGATAATTTGATGAAATTTGAAAACAAACCCGTCAAAGTTACAAAGCTGACAGACAAGAATGACGGTACTTTCGGCGTTTGCTGGAGAGAATACGATCAGACAGTTTACTCCGACACAAAAGGCTCAATTGAGCCTGTGACTGTGCTTTGCGCTATCCAAAATGATTATATCACCCCTTCTGATGTGGACGGATTTTGTGCAACTCAAATTCTAAACACCATAAACCTAAGCTGGACAAGGCTTTTTGGGGCTGACATCACCTACGAAATTCGAATGGGCGAAAATTGGGACTCTGGAAAAATCATAGCCACGAATTTTGCCTCAAACTCAATGATGATGCCTGTTACCTCTATTGGCTTAAAGAAATTTTTCATCAAAGCAAAATCCAAATACAATTTTTATTCTCAAAGCCCCGCATCTGCAATCGCTTATGTGGAGAACATTCCAAGCGTCAATACGATTGTTCGCAATGCGCTTTTTGACACCTCAAACGGTGAAAAAACAGGGGTCAAAATATACAAAAACTGCCTAAAAGCTAGGGCTCAAGGGCTTTGGAGTAAACAAATACCGAAAACGGCCCTATACCCATGGGCAGATTTAAAAAACAAATGGGGGCAAACGCTTTTGTCACAAGAGTTTTGCTACACAACTCCGGTTTTTGATTTGCTGGATATTTTTACAAATTTAATCAGTCTAACTTACGATTTTATCACACAAAATTCATCGCAAACCCTCTCTATTCTAATCAGATACAGCGCCAACGGCACTTTTTGGCTTCCTTGGCAAACTTTTGCCGAGGGTAGTTTTGAATTTCGTTTCTACCAATTAAAATTTATTGTTGAAAACCCTGAAAAAGCGCCATTTTACTTGACTAGACCTATTTTATCGATTGATGTACCAGATCGTGACGAATATTATCAAAACATCTCTATTATTGACCCTAATAATGTCGTTACTATTGACTTTGCAACAAATGCACAAAGTAAAATCAAAAAAGATTTTTTATGCACACCATCAATTGTAGCAAATATCACAGGCTCTCAAGTCGGCTACTGTGTAATTACGCAAAAAAACCCGAAAAGCATCACTATAAAGACTTTTAGCAGTATCAACACACCTATTTCAGCAAATTGTGACATCCATGCAAAAGGATACTAAATTACACTTCCCATGGCGAGAAGAATACTTTATAGCAAGGGTTTTGCTCGGTTTTTCAGAAGAAGAATTTTGGCAAAGCACTCCTCGAAAAATTCACACCCTTAAACTCTTGTATGACAGGTTCTTTGGCTATTGCCAAGGTAAAAAATCGAATAAAGCGCAAGCCCAAGAAATTTTAACTCTTTTAGGACACTAAATATTCAAAAAGCATGCCTTTTTTGAAAAAAAGCATGCAAATTTAAATTTAAAAGTCTAAAAATATTAAGGATTATTACAATTAGTTATGAAATTAAAAAATACGACCTGTTACTTAGAACGCTTTGCCCAAAAGGGTTTTGAGCGATTTTCTAACTCTTTTTGCAATTCTTCAACTTTTTTTAACAAGGAAGTGTTTTCTCTCTTTACTTCCTCCATCTCTTTCTCAATATTTGCAAGGTCATGACGGATTTTAAAATATTCGTCTTGATAAAATTTCACATTTTGTTCTGAACTCATTAGGTTATCAACGAGAAGCTCAGTTTTACCGGCTTCCTTAGCCAGAGACTCAATTTTAGCAGTCATATCAAAGATAATTTTTTGCCAAGTTAAAGAGGAAGAGGAATCGTTTCCTTCCTCGGTCTCTTCAAAATTTCCTTCTAATGGAGTATTTTCTTCCACCTCAGAACTATAATCTTTTGAAGATATAAGCTCCTTAAACTCTTCTGTATCAATATAAACAAAGTACTTTTCGCCAGTTGAAATTTTGATTTTTTGGCAAGGAAGTTTTCCTTCCTTACACAGGTTCCTTATATGCCTTGCTGACTTCCCTGCTATCTTTGAAACCTCTGTTACGCTTAGCTTTTTCAATTTCCTTCCTCGTCCTTCCCTTAATCCTTCCTCAAGAGGAAGGTGTATTGACTCACTTTAAATCCAATCCTATAATTCATGATATTACAAGGAATAAAAATCCTTGAAAACAATCCTATTATACCATAAGAGGCATGAGGAAGGAATTTATTTTCCAAAGGAAGGAAATAAAATCTCCGCCCAAAAAAAGCACTTCCCAAAAGAAGCACTCACATTGTTTTTCAACTCTCACAATCTCATTTTAAAAGTTTTGGGCAAAAAGTGCAAATTCTAGTAAAAAACTACACGAGGAGACAGCTTTATGCACCAAAAACCATGTTCTGGCATGCTTTCGGACGAAACCAACATTGTTAAGTTTTGTAAAAAAATGCCTGATTTAACAAATTTAACCCAATTTGAAATCGTAAGAGCAATTTATGACTCAGGGGTTCTGGCTAAAAACGAGCTTTCCCCGGCCACAAAGCTTGTTCTAATCGCTATTGCCCATCATTTCAATCCCAAAAAAGAAGATATGTTTCCCTCTCAAAAATTTATCGCAAAACAATTGGGAATAAGCGAGAGATCAGCCGAAAGAGCCGTTTCCGAGCTTAAAAAAACCGGGTTAATAAGTTATGAAACAAAAAGGGTTAATCGATATAAATTTACCGCAAAATTTTTTGAGGACGTCAAATTGTCGGACAAGCCCCGTCAAATTGTCGGACAGCAACCCCGTCAAATTGTCGGACAAACAAATAAACATGAACAAAAAAATAACACTTTTCAAAAAAATGATTTTTACTCAAATCAACCCAAAGGTATTGAGTATAAGGATTTAGAGCCTTTGGAACATAAGAGAGATGATAAAACTCCTGAAAATGATTTTGAAACAGCTCAAAAATTTGTTAACGACCTTTTGCCAATGAGTCAAAACCCAGTCGTGAAAGTAAGATTAGAAAAAATAATTCGAATTTGGGGTGCAGACAAATTTGGATTGCAAAATGAAAAACAAACCCTACAACAAAGTCATTATTTGCTTTTTTAAAAAATATAGTCAAAAAGGAAAACATTTTTATATGCAATGGTATCCTCTTAAAAACGAGACTCCAAAAGCTTATCAGGCTTTTTGTGTGTATCTTGTTATGCATAAATTAAAATTAGCGGAAACGGCGAAAGTCCTGAACCTCAAGCTTTTCACGATTAAAACTTTAATGAAGGAACATGGCTGGGAAGCGAGGAAGGAAGCATTTTTGCATTATTTTTTATCTAATGAAGCCCAAGAGATGCACTTGAGGCATATTAAAAAAGCTATAGCTTTGCAGGAAAAAGCTGTGAGCAAGTTTGATTCAATTGATCCTGAGCAGCTTTCAAATTCTGAGGTTATTCGGTTTTTAACTGCAGGTGCCAACCTTGAAAGGCTAGCAAGACGTGCTTTTGAAGGTTCTAAAAATCCAGATTTTACAGATGACAACGACCTGGAAAAAGTTGAAAATTTTTTAGAAGATTAAATCTTTATTAATATAGTTAAAAAGAGAGTAACTCTTGATATGAAACAGTTTTGGGCCCCAAAAACCGTATGCGATTTTTTAAAGGTTCACCATATTGAGAAGGAATTTTTAAGCAGGGAGCTGCCTTTGGGCATTTATTGTACCGAAAATATACTTTGGGCGGAGCTTTTGGTCTACCAAAAAGAGCTTCCAAGTCTTTTGGTTTTTGAAAACCTTTCTTCCGTTGCAAACAGGTTACAAACCCTGAGGGGTATAGTTTTTCAGGGCGCACAAATTATAATAACAAGCGCGTGGCGTTCTGAGTCTTATAATAAAAAAATAGGTGGAGAGCCAATGAGTAAGCATGTTTTGGGGCAAGCACTTGATTTTTTTGTCAAAAACGTACCCCCAAGCAAAGTTCAAACCCTCTTAAAGTCCTTCTCTGGTGGGCTTGGAGCTTATAAAAATTTTACACACATTGATATTGCCGCTAAAAGAAGGTGGCAAGGGCAAGATTAGCTTGCAATACAAAGGATACAGGTGTTTTTATGCAGCAATTTAATTTTCCGTTTTGCGAGGAATATTCGCATTCTTTAGAGTTTAAAACCTCTGTTGTCAGGCGTTTTGACGGGTCAGAACAGAGGCAGGCTTTATGGTTATGTCCAAAGCGATCTTTCAACCTCAATTTTGAAGCAAATAATGAGCAAAGAGTACTTCTGGAGCAGTTTTTCAGACAACAAAAGGGTGATGGTGAAGCTTTTTATTGGAGTTGGGGGGAGTCATATTTTGGCTCTAATCTAGATTATACTTGTTTTTTGGACTCTTCAAAATTTTCTCAGTCCGTTTACCAGTTTTCGTATTCAAAAATACCTATGAGCCTTGTCACTATTGATGATAACAATATTTTAAAAGGGCGATTTTTCTTGAATCATAATTTATGGTCTGTGCAAGGTGACATCTTGATTTCTTCTAAAGAGGCAAGATATCAAGGAGTTTCAAGCCTTTTTCAATCAGATATCTTAACTCCCGGCAAAAATTATCGGCTTAAAATCAAAACCGCTGATATACAAGGTTTACCCCCTGTTCTGAGCAATCAAACAGCTCTTGCGAGTGAGCTTGAAAGCAGCTTTTTTGAGGGGGATAAAACACTTAATTTTACAGCGTTAGGACCTAATTTGATTTTTGAGATGGCGGCAAATTCATCAGGTTCTTTTTGCGAAGTTGCTCTTTTTCAACTTGCTGATATTCAAACAGAATTTGACTTTCAGGCAAATATCGAACATCAAAGTGAGTTAATTTTTTCTAATTTGAAAGATGAAATTTTTACCTTTAAAAATTCTCGAGAAAATACGGTCCAAAATCCTATCAGGCGTTGGGTTTTTACATTCGAATTTACTCCTTCAGAGGCAAAAAGATTTGAGGCGTTTTTTATCTCCAAAAAAGGCCGTTACAAAGCTTTTGAGTGGGTTTATAATGATGAAAATTTTTTGGTGCGTTTCGATTCTGATAAATTAGACCAAAAGCAATACCAGCTTGGCTATCGAGAAGTTAAAATCCCTATAATTGAGGTATTGCAATGACAATAGACAATTCAGTACTATCAAAAATTAGCTCAAATGAGCTTATAGCAAGGAAATTATTGACAATAAGCTTTACCAGAGAAAGCTTAGGCGACATTCGAGTTTTAGAAAACGATACGTTTGAAAAACTTGAGATAGGTTCAAAAACCTATCTGGCAGCCACTTTAAAGGTCTCAGATGTCATAAAAAATGAAGGTTTTCAGAGCATTCAAGTCGCACTTTCTAATGTGGGCGGTGTTTTGAGCCGAATTATTGGCGAAAACGGAGATGTTATAACTGGCGCAAATTGCCTTCTGGAAGAGGTTTTCCTCTCTGATGACGGGGCGGTAATTTCAAACCAGGCTTACCCTTTGTTTGTGGGCGAAGCGAATAATTTGAGCGTCACTCAAGACCAGTTAATCATAGATATACAGGCGATTTTGGGTGGTTATAGCGCAATAAGTCCGAATATGACATACGGCGTAAACTGCCAATGGAGGCGCTTTCGAGATGTTAATTGTGCTTATGAAGGCGATGAAACTAGATGTGACAAGACTTTGACACGTTGCAGCGAGCTTGAAAATTTGCCAAATTTCGGCGGATTCCCTTCTCTACCAAGAGAACAAGTGATAAGAGCTTAAAATAATACGAGGTGAAAAATGGATACAAATTCTCTAAAAAATGCTCTGAGTGAGCTGGAAGCCATTAAAAATAAGGCTAAAAGCGTTCAGCAAGAGCTCGATTTTTCAAAGCAATCGTCTTTGAATTTGAGTGAGTCAATGGCTCAAAAAGAGGTGCAAATCTCTGAAAAGTACTCTGAACAGGCAGCTTCGGTGAAAATCGAGGCTATTAAAAAAGTGGATTCAAATTCTCAAAAAATTTCCAAGAGGTTTCTTGATGACTGGATGAAGGCGTTTTCGCAAGCAGGCAACTCTGCCAAGGATTTTGGGGACACAACAGAGAGTGTTTTGGGCAAACTTGCAGGACAAATTTTGCCAAATGTATTCGGTAAAGGTTCAACGGGCGGAATGCTTCTAGACATTTTGGACCCTGTTTTGAAAAATGTTTTCGGCGGATTTTTCGCTGAAGGCGGAAGACCCTCTACTGGCAAGGTTTCTATTGTCGGTGAGCGCGGCCCCGAGCTTTTTGTGCCAGATTCAGCCGGTACAGTCGTTCCAAATGAAGATTTGCAAAAGGGTTCAGGCGTTGTTGTTTATCAAAATTTTACTTTTCAATCGCTCGATCCTGCGACCAATATGAAGCTTTTACAGGCCCAGAAGGACCAAATTCAAAGCTGGGTTGCCGATGGTATCAAAAACAACCAAAACGGCCTCAGAAGCTCTGTAAAGTCGGTTTGATATGCATAAATTACAAGCTCTGGTCGGTAGACCTTATCGCGATTTTGATGAGGCAGGCAATTATATCGGTTGTTTTGAGCCTTTATATGAGATTTATGAAAATTTGCCTAAATACCCTCTTCCGGAAGTGGAAGCCGGCTATTTTGCGCACGCAATGTATCGGATTTTAGAGAATTTCGAACAAGTAGAAATCCCTGAATCTCTTGACTTGATTGTGTTTAGCTTTTTGGGCGGGATTTTGCACTTTGGAATTTTTCTGGAGGCGGGGAAGTTCCTTCACGTTCAGCGAGGAAGTGCTTTTGAAATTCAGAGACTTTCTATTTATGAAAATAAAGTTTTGGGATATTTTAAGGCGAAACCTCATTTAAAGAGGAAGTGTTGAAACTCAACAATAACAGCAAAAATTGCGATAGGAAGGAAGTATTTCTTCGTTTTTTGGGTGGGGAGGAAGCAGCACTTCCGCTAGGAAAAAAGTCAGGATTTTATTGAAAATGGCATTGACGGACAAGCAAAAAAAGTTTATAGTTGATTTTACAAAATATCGTGCAAGAAAAAATCTCTTCATTTTAGCGGGCGGCGCAGGCAGCGGAAAATCCTTTGTTTGCTTGCTTTTGCTCCACAAGCTGTGCCTTGAATACGCATCTTTACGTGTTGGCGTGTTCAGAAAATCGACAGTTAACCTCAAAAATAACACTATACCCTCATTTCAGAAGGTTCTATCAGAGACAAAAACTCAAAAAAGTGTTACGCTGTCTGATTTTAAGGTTACTTACAAAAACGGCTCCGAGATTCTTTTTCTTTGGGCGGACTCCGAAAAGGACCCTGATTGCAATAATATCAAGGGTTTGGAGTTAAGCTGCGCACTTTTCGAAGAGGTAAATCAGGTCGAAAAGCACGTGTTCCATACAGTTCGCTCCCGTGTGGGGCGGTGGAACTCATCAATTCGATCAATGAGGAAACCCCAGCGCGAGGCTTACTCTCGGAATGAAGCAAAAAATGCTGTGTTATCCCCCGAAATTCAGGCGGGATGCTTGGCTTGTGATGATTTTGAGGCTGAAATTAGCGCAGAGAGATTGCTTCGCTATGCTCGCAATGACGAGGGAGGCAAGGGCTTTGTTGATTTTCCGCCATTTGTACTCGCAAATTGCAACCCCAATAACACTTGGGTGAAACATGAGTTTTACGACCCTTATATTGACGGTAAACTCCCTGATAACGTGTATTTTCAAGAAAGTTTGCCTTTTGACAATAAAAATTTGACAAATGACTACATAAAGACGCTCCAGACACTTCCAGAAGAGCAAAAACGGCGTTATTTGCATAACGATTGGTATTATGCTCAAGATGCAAACACACTTATCTCGCAGGACTTCTACAACGCTGTGCTTGTGGATTGCAAGCCTGATGCGCTTTTTGGCGATGTGATTTTGGCAATTGACCCTGCTGATGAGGGGGCGGATTTGACCGTTTTTGCCTATATGCAAGGCGGGTGTGTGTTTAAGTTCGAGAGTTTTCAGAAGCAAAATGAGGTCAAATCCGCCCACATAGCCCTTTTGAGAGCTAAGGAATATTTAATTAAGCCTTATAATATTATAGTTGACTCTGTCGGCATAGGGGCAGGATGCTTGAATACATTGCTTTTAGAGGGTTTTTTGGCGACCAAATTTGTCGGCGGAGAATCACCCAGAAGTGAATTGCCTTTTTACAATTTCAAAAACAAAAGGGCGGAAGCCGCTTGGCTCTTGCGTGAATCGGTATATTCCAACGAAATAAAAATTATTAAAAACCAAAGGCTTCACAATGAAATTCTTGCCATAAATTATGCAATTGATGCGGACAAAAGCATTGTCCTGCAAGCGAAAAAGGATATCAAAAAGACTCTGGGGCATTCACCCGACTTTTTTGATGCGCTGATGATGGCGAATTATCGCCACAGAGAGTTGACTTCTCGCCCTATGGTGGCTCTAAATGCCCGTCCTAAGAGGCTTTCTAGGGTGGTTGAAGGGTATTGAGATTTTTTTCTCACCTGCGCGGTGGGCGAGAGCTTTTTTAAAAAAGCTCTACAAAAATTTTCGCCTGTTGCGTTTTTCTCATATTTTCTAATGTTCATTATGCTAAAGCTTGCAATGCCTCGCTTTTTCGGGCTTCGTTATATTGTCTTTTTTCGTTTGCAATAAAGTACTGGCGCGCTTTTTAACGCTTAATTTCACTAAGAAATATGGAAAAACTTCACAAGGCGAGAAAATTTTATAACAATTCCCGTATTAAGGCAGCATCAAATACCCGTCCTAAGAGGCTTTCTAAGGTGGTTGAAGGGTATTGAAATTTTTTTCTCACCTGCGCGGTGGGGAGGATTTTTTATGATAATTTCAGTATTAATAAGACTCAAATGCTAGTCTAAAGAGGCTTTCAGGGTGAAGCAATTCTGACTAAAATCTAATAGATTGCTCCCTCAAACGGGGTTTTTCTCTCAATGGCATAAAGTGTGGGTTTGCTGGGGTTTTAATCCTTTTTGCCGTGCTTCAGCATGAAATTCTGGGCTTTCTTTATTGCCGAAAACAATTTATTTTCAAGGGCTTCAGCTTTGTCGGGATGAATATTGTTTTGGATTTTAAAAATCATAAGCAAAGTTTTTGCTCCATCCAGATTGTTCAAAATCCGCCCTTCATCTTCTGTAGCAACGAAAACGTCGGTTTTTGCCGTACGTTTATTTAGTCTGGTTCTTGTAAAAACATTCACATTTTTTTGACCGTCATGAGCCTTATACTCGTTGTTTTGCGCCTCTAAAAGTTCTTTCAGGCTGCGATTATGGATTGGCTGGGTGATGGTTTTCACCTTTTTGACACCTTCAAATGTAATCATAATAACATTTTCCTATATATGGGATGCTTTTTAATTTTATCATAATATTTAATTTTTTCCACATCCGCAACTTTTAGCTCCTGTGAAATCAGAGATTTTTAGCAGAGCTGTTGAACGAAGTGATTACAGATATGCACCTACTTGGTACGTCGCCATCGTCCAATAAAAGAAAACATTAAATTCACATTTAATTTTTTCTTTCATATCCGCAATTTTTTTCCTTCAGGGTTTTTGATATAATAAGAAAACCCCAAGAAAAAGGAGAAAACATGTTTGTAAGCCCTATAAATCCGATTTCACCCGCAAGTTCACCCTTGAAAATGCGCTCTAGGACAAGATTTTACGACCCTAATTCGATGCCAAACACCACCAGGCAAGATGCTATGCTGAGAAATCCAGGCAATACTAACGCAAACGCTGACAAGAAGGCTATTATGGAGAGAATGCAAAGGGATACCGAGAAAAAACTTTATGAGGCTAACAAAAAAGAAGCGGAAGCAAAACGCAAAAAATAGCGTTCTTTTTTGTTAAATTTCAGCGAAAAATATCAGGCATGGCTTAAAAGCCCTGCGCTATAAGGTTTAAAAAGCGGCTTAAGATTTTTTAGCTCCTGTGAAATCAAAGATTTTTACTTCGCTATAGTCTACTCTAAAGGGCACCCTCCCTTCTAAGCCTCCAGCAAGCTTTCGGCAAGAAGAAGAGCTGCAATGCCTCAAATCAAAGCCAAGCTTCGTTTTTCGGCATATCCTTAGTTACTTTTTAGCGGCTTCTTTTTTACGCTGTTCTGCTAGCGCTTCTTTTTGAGCTTCAAGCATTTTGTACTTTGTAGCTTCCTGAACTCTTTCCATAGCAAGCTTTTTGTCTAATTTTACCACTTGTTCAAGACGCAATTTGTCGGCGTTTCTGAGTAGTGCCTGCTCTCTTTGCGCATTGTTCAGCAAAGCTGCTTGAGCATCTATAGACTGTGATGTAGCTTGCATCTCAGCCATTGTTGTGGTGAGTGAGCGAAAATTCACATTTAATCTTATCGGGCTTACAAACATGTTTTCTCCTTTTTCTTGGGGTTTTCTTATTATATCAAAAACCCTGAAGAAAAAAAATTGCTAAAAATCCAGGAGAAAAAAATTAACCCGTCATTTTGAGTGAAACCGTACCCTAAAGGGCATCCTGATATGTACGGTTCACAAAGTTCACCTACATCTCAAGCAAAAATCTCACCAAAGGTAAACCCCTCACCACAAGCCCAAAACGGCAAGATGCCGAACTGAATTCGGCATGACGATTTAAAGTTTAAAATCACAGTAGCAAAAAATTGTTAAACATATTTATAATCTTTTATTTGCCCGCGATGTCGGGCATTTTTTTTGTCTAAAATCCCTCGCCTTAGCGATTTTTTTTGGATTTTTTGGGGCGGAGGGGGCAATTTTTGGCGGGAGTTTGTTTTTAAATATATGTGAAGTTAATGTCAGGGAAAATTTTATGGATTTTGGTATAAATTTTGGCTCAAATATAATGGAAATGCAGTCTAGTTCTGGGATTGCCGATTCTCAAATGGGAATGATGGGGCTTGCCGCAGAAAAAGACCGTCTGATTGCACAAGTGGGGCAAATGCCTGCTCAGGATATGTTTCAGAGGGAAAAGAAAATAGATTTGGAGATGGCGAAGCTCGATACTTATGAAAAAATGCATGCCAAAAATGAAAAAGCTGCAAAGCAAAAAAAGCGGAAATAATGAAAAAGCTTTTATATAGCTGATTTTGGCTGTGTGCAACAAATGCATGTACACCATTTAGATGAGAAAAATTTTGTTACTTTTTTCTTGATTTTTGAGATTGCCGCGCCGCTTCGTGGTTCGCACTCGTCCAGTTTCGCTAAAGTCATAGTGTGAGCTTTGACTTTGCGCTCACATCCGCTAAAGTTTTCCGCAACTTTTTTTGCTCCTGTGAAATCAAAGATTTCAACGTCGCCATCGTCCAGTGTCAAAATGACCAAAATTAATCATTTTCGCCATTTTTCACATCCGCAACTTTTTTTCTTCACGGGTTTTTATCTTGTGGGCATGTTTTTGCCCACTAAAATCCAGTAAGCAAAGGCAAAATTGACAAAATGGTCTTTAAAATTTTACAAAATAAAATTCAATCTGACAGAAGTTTTCAAAAACCTTCAAAAACCAATGAAAAAGCGGCTTTTCAGGGGCAAAATTTGCAGCTCAAAAATGTGAGCCGTGACGAGGTTTCTTTTGGGGCGAAAATCAATTTCAAACATCCTTTTGATTTCAAAAAATTTGAGGGAATTCAAAAGGGAATCCCTGTCTTTGAGGGCGTTTCATTGCCTGAGATATTTTTTATTGGGCGAAATTTCAATTACGTTCCTCTGCAAAGAGGGTGTCGAAATCTTTGCTCTCATTGCTTTTTATCGGCTGAAATCCCAAAAAAGCCCACAGCTGACACGATAAGCTCTATTTTGTGGGAAGATTTAACCTCGCTCACATCAGGTATAAAAGAGCTCAGAACAAGGCTTCCGCAGGATTTTCTTTCGTATGAAACTGAGCATCATCATGTGAATATGTTTTTGGATTCAGAGCAGATGGTGGCAAAAGTTTTTGACCAAAAAGGCATGCCGCACAATGTTGCCGAGGCTTCAAAAGAAGCCTATAGCGCAACTGGGGCGCCGTTTTTAGTCGATACGGCAGGGTGGAATAAAAAAGATAAATGGACACAAAATGCGGCTGATGAGCTGGCGGAATTTTTCGTCAAAACCCCTGAAGCCCTTCATCAAGGCCGAGTTAACGTGTCTTTGAACCCTTTTCATTCAATTTTGGAAAAAAACACAGAGTTGAAAAAAACTTCACCACAAAAGTCGCAAAAATTGCGAGAAATTTATGTCGGAAGGATTGTGAATGCCCTTAAAACCTTTTTGGAATGCGGCGCTCAGCCAAATATCAGAATTATGCCGTGGGGCGCTCGTTCGGTAAAATTCCAAACTGAGCTGAATCATAACGTTTTATGGAACTTTCGACAAAAGGTAGAAATGCCTAAATCAGACAAAAATTTGCTCGAAAAATACAATGACATTCTTATTCTGCTTCAAGAAAATCATTGTTATAATATTGTCCCTGTTGGGCGTGGGGCAAGCTTTTTCGACCAAAAGCACGCTGATACAATTAGGGAAAGATTCTTAGTTCCGCTCAATGATAATATGACTGTGAAGCAGAATTTTTATGATGTTTTTTTTGATATGCCAAAAACCGTCGATATAAACGGCAAGGTTTATGCCGGAAACAGCATCTATAAGCAAGATACAGGCATTCAGCTCAATTTTATTAACAGGGATAAAAAAACTGCTGTGATTCATAATTGTTTTGAAAATAACATGAGATTCTACAATCCGCCTCAGGATTAGGTTTTTGGGGCTATTTTCGGTGTTTGTTTTTAAGGTGTATTTTTAGAAAAAGAGCTAGTTTTTTATGCCTTACTCGGGCGAAGGAAACTTTTTTGCGCAAAAAGTTTCATAAAAACCCTCGCCTATTGCGTATTTAAAGCATTTTAAGGCTTATTTCGCTAGGCTCGCCAACTCGCAAGCTATGCTTGCTCAAACAGTTCTCGCCCTACTTCGCTCAATTTCGCCAAATATGCCTAAAAGCACTCCATAAGGCGTTTTGGGTAAAATCCACTGTTTTCTAAAAAAACTTCCTATGGGGTTTCCTCGCAATGACGGTAAGGGTTTTGGGTTATTTATGGTGTTTATTTTTGATGATTTGTGAGACTTTTTTCAAATCAACAAGGTCAAACTTGTAAAAATGGTTGTTCATGTAATCCCAAACCATATCAGCGACCATAAGAAGCCGCATTTTTTTTGAGATATCGTATCTTTTATCAAGGTCAAATTTGGATCTGTACATGTCATGATCTTCTATATGTGCCTCATGGCCTATTACGTTAAACTCTCTCATCCATTCGGTTTCAACCTTCATGTGTTCGATAATTTTATCTGCAATTTCCATCGCCAAATTATACAATTCCTCCTCATCGTGCGGCGGATTTGCGAGTTTTTGGTGCAAAAGCGTGCCTTTTTCGATGATAAATTTGTGCGCGAAGTCAATTTTTGAGTTTCCGCACAAAAATTCGTCTCTCCAGATTATAGTCCAATGTTCCATAAAACTTCCTCCGTGGCCAAAATAACGCTTTTTTGTGGCGGTTTCAATCCCCTAAGAGGGCAAAAAATGGTCTAGTTTGCCCAACAAATATATGTACATCATATGGAGGAGGGGGGGATTGCCGCGTCAAAAACGTCATGATATCTAAGTTGCACGCATTTAAAAACCGCCTCGGACTAGTCTTTGGCGGTTTTTTTATTTTATAATTTTTTATTTTTTTGTGAAAATTACATTTTGTAGCCGACGCCGACCAAGAATTGGTTTCTGTCTTTGTTTTTTGGCACATGGGTCAAGTTTATTATGCCAAAGGCTTTTTTGTTTGGCGTAAAAGCGGCTTTCCACTCCAGCATCGCTGCTGGCGCTGCATTTTCTCCATGTTCAAATAATTTTCCAACGGTCAAAGAAACCTCATTGTATTCATTAAGGTCAGAAGTGCCTCTTAAGCCCAAAAGGTTTGTGGCACGAAAGATTTGGGGGTTTTGGTTGACTGATGGATTGGTGATTTTTGGGTTTGGTTTGACAATCGGGACGTATCTGCTTCTGAAAACATCGACAGCAGTAAGCTTGAAGCGTGCTTTGTCTTCTAGGTAGTTGTATTTGCCGATTTTTAGCAAAGCGTCTGTTTCGGCTTTGATATCTGCGATTATTTTAGGGTCCTTATCAGCTGCGCCCTGCCCCTCGTCCAGTCTTACGCCAAAGCCTGCATCTATTGAAACAATATTTTTTGATCTTGCATCTGAAAAATGTTTTTTCAAAACGCCGTTTTTGTCCGCTCTGGGGACAGAATATTTGAACGCAAACGCTTTTGGTACTTCCAATTTCAAGTCAATAGCCTGACCGATTTTTTTGTCTGAAAAGTAGTCGCCCATAACAGTTACGCTCTTTTCATCGAAAGCTCTGACTCTAAAACTTGTTTTTGCCAATTTTTGCCAAAAACTTGGTTTTGGACTTGGCGCAAAGCTTGTGGCGACAAATGTGTCGGGTTTAATCGCTTTGCTTGCTGATGCTGTCAATTCGTTCGTGGTTTTGGTGTTCAAACGCACGTTTGATAAGGCTTTTTGTGCCGCGCTTAGGTGTGTTGTCATTAATATGACGCCCAGCGCCATTGTTTTTAGCATGTTTCCCATTTATTTATCCTCTTATCGTTTTAGATTATTTATATTGGAATTTGTACTTCACGCCTGTATTGAGCTGAGCTCCTACAGAAGAGGTGTTTTCACTTTTAAAAAATGCTGAGAAATATTTATTAAGTGATGTCACCGCATTTACAACCCATCCAAACCCTTTATTATCTTTATTGGATGTTTTTAAACCGCCCATAGCAGTTATTATGGTGTTATCGCCAAGCTTGAAAGTCCCGACAGGTCCTGTTAAGTTTGAAAATTCAACCATAGTTTCGCCGACGGGAGGTTTGCTTATATGGTCCCATTTTTCTTTGTAAGCCATTTCGCCTATATCAAGGGTGGAAACGTTTGCAAGCCTTAAGTTTACCTTTTCGTTGCCCGCTAAAGCCCCTGTTACTAAACTGCCTTTTATGTTGGCGTTTGGTCTGATTTTTTCGCCGTATTTTTCTTTTCTGGCAATCAACCCTATAAAGTCAATGTTCCCGTATAGTAAAGGGTTTCCGTTATCGGTTTTTAGGGTGAAAATTTTCGGTACTTGAAAGCCAAAACCGTATGTAGGCGCATCTTTTGCAAATCCGCCTTGAGCTATTGCCAATATTGGCGATTGTGGTGTGACAAGTGTATCAGCCATTTCTGATAGTGGTTTTGTAAATAACGTCGAATCTTTTGCGACTTGCGAGAATATTTTTGAAACAGGCGCTATTGTTACTAATGTAGCTAAAACAGCTGTTTTTATTGGCATAATTTTCATTTTTTCTTTCTCTCTCCTTTTGGGGGTTTTATTTGTGTTTTGGGGTTGATGGAGCTCTGTATATAACTCCTACATTGCCCATAGAGACAGATCCTGCCTTTTCAATTTTGAAAAAGCCCATAAAGCCGGTTCCTTTAAAACGTTTAACGACACTTACCATGTAGCCTAATGCCGGTTTTACTATCTGATTTGAAGTTAAATTCCCGATCATAGCCATGATTTTGGTATTTTTTTCTTTGCCTAAATACAATGTTGCAATAGGTCCTAAAAGGTTGCTGAGTTCTGTTTGCTCTTCATATTTATAAGCCGCATGAGGGTAAGGTTGTCCTGTAGGTTTGAGTTCGCTTGCAGTTAAGTTAAATGTGGCGACATCTTGGATTTTTAAATTAAATCTGCTGTCATTATTTCCGATAGCCGGCATGCTCAAAGAGCCTCTTGTCACCCAGTTTGGAGCTAACCCATCAGAGTATCGTTTTTTTCTCATAACAAGACCCATAAAATCAAGGTTGCCTGCCAAAACTTCTTTGCCTTTTGGCTGAATTGAAAAAACTTTCGGCAATTGAATGCCAAAACCGCCTGTATAGGTGCCTCTTGCGATACCTGATTGGGCCATAAAGAGCGTAGAATTTGGCTTAGGGAATTTTATAAAAGGGATTCTGTTTGCAGAATCAGCGGTTTGCGATAATGCTTTTGTAATTGGTGTTACGCCTATTAAAGTGGCTAAAACGCCCGTTCTTAGTGCTGGCATAATTTTCATGATATATTTCTCTCCTTTTGTGGTAATTGTGGGTGCTTAAAATGTTCTAAATAAAAAAAGTTGTCATCTGATGATGTTTTGTTTTTTGATAATTCTTAAAACCATTTTATATCAAAGGTTTTGGGGGTTAAATCAAACTTAACCTTTTGTAACATGTCTGAGTTTTTTGGGGTTATTGCGAACGAATGTGTACCCAAGGGCATCCTGATGTGTACGGCTCATACTTCGCCTACACCTCAAGCAAGCAATCGCAATCAAATAGATTGCTTCGTCACTTTGCTCCTGACACAACATTCTTGGCGAGTTTGCGAGCCATAGAATGATGGGTCAGGTTAGCAAGAGTGATATGAACGAAGTGAATAATCAATCTGCGTAACGTGGCAATGACTACGGGTTTTGGCGCAACAAAAAAGCCGACTTTTAAAGCCGACTTTTTTGTTGTATCTTCGAGTTTTAGTTTTTGCCGAATCTTCCGCCCGCACCGAATCTAAATTCGTTTTGGTGGTTGCCGCCTTTGACAAATTGCCCTTCTCCAAAGAAAAACATTCTTCTTCCTTCATCCAGATATGCTCTTACATTGGCTATCAATGCCGGCTGGATAGGTTTTCCGTGTTCTGAGAAAAATCCGCCTGCGACTGAGGCTTTTGCTCTGCCGCTTGGCAGAGAGCCTGTCAAATTTACGCCTGCAAAATTTGTGTAGATGAATTTGTCTTTGATAGGAACTTTTGTGCCGCAATAATTTTTGTGGAAAACGCCTTGAAATTTGCCTTTAAAATCATCTACCAAAGTCACTTTAAAGGCAGGCTGGTTATGAAACTTGTCCCCTCCAACCCTAACCAGAGCGCCTGTTTCGGCCTGGGTTCTGAATAGAAATTTGGTTCTTCCGCCTCCTGTTGTATCATCGCTGAACCTTAAACCTACGCCTTGGTCAATGTGTAAAATATCTTTTGAGCCACGTTCCGTGAAGTGCCTGTTTTCCCACCCACGAGTGGTTCTGTTGAACCTTGGAGGGCTGTATTTGAAGGCAACAAGCTTTGGAATTGTAAAATACGGCTCGATTGAGGTTGTTGTTTTGCCGGTATGAATGGATGTGTCCGCTTGGTGATAAATATATGCGCTTGTAAGCTCTAGATTTTGATCCTCGGCAATTATAGGGCTGTATTTGCTTTTGGCTAATTCTTGCGTATAGCTCAGTTTTGGCGCGGGCTGATTTGCCATAATGGTTGAATAATATGTCATCGGCTTTTCTTTAGCCAGAGTATCTCCGGGGATGGCGTACGCTGTTGCAGGCACTTTTTTGGCGACCTTTTTGGCCACTTTTTGTGCGTTTACGACAACAGGTGCGACCGTTGCGAAGGTTACAAATGCAACTCTTGTTAATAAATTTGCCATTATATTTTCTCTCTCCTTTTGATTTATGCGTTGTAAAATCTTTTGATGGCTTTATCGGCTTTTTTATCTGATACGTGTTCTATTTTAAAAGCACCCATTAAAATTTTTCCGATTTCATCTAATAAAGACAGTTCATCTTTAATTTTTATATAGGTTGCTTGTTTGCCCCAAAAATCCTTTCCTGATAGGGCTTCACCGCCATGTTCTTCAATTATTTTTGCTGCTTGCTTTTCAACATTTGGGTGGTTATAAACTTTTGTTAGTTTGAGTGCACCGAAATTTGTGTTTTGTTTTGAAATATTTGTCATGATATTTTTTCTCTTCTTTTTATTTTTAGTGATGTTTCTGGACTAGTTATAAGCTTTATTAGCAAGATTTTCGGGGAGGCTTTTTGCTTCAAGATTAAGCCCTTTTTTATCAAAAAACTTGCCTAACTTGTTTATTAGAGATTTTTCAGTTTTAGAACCTGCATTAGTAGGAGCTAAATAACAGCTTTCGCCTTCTAAAGTACCTGGTTTGATGGTTTGATTAAAATCTCTGGCAATTCTGTTAATCATTTGAAAGTTTTGGCCTGTGCTTGTATTGCGGAATGAGTGATTTTTCATATTTAACAATAGCTCATCAGCGCTTCCATAATAATTTGCAGGCAATTTAGGGGCATTTTTAATCGTTATCATTGTTGCACCGAAATTTGTATTTTGAATTTGCATGCCATACCTACCTTTTTTTAAAAATTAAACTTATTTTTGTAAAGTGGGCTGAAAAAAAAGATTGCCATGGGGGGTTGGATTTTTTCGGGCGGATTTTAAAGAACCCTTTTAGAGAGTGGATTTCAGGGGCTTGGCAGACTTAATGTTTTGTAACATCGGATGGATTGTTTTGCTTTTAGTTGCACAACAAACATGTGTCAATGCTTCTTAGGACTTAAAAAGTTATAAATATTTTTGTAAGATAAACACAGCTTAAATTTCTCACGCCCAAGATGGCAAAGCGGTTTAAGTTCTAGGCGGTAGTCGAATTTGTTTTTGTTTTTTAACGGATTTCGCCCCTTGAAAAAAAGAGGTGAAGGCGGTTTTTTTTGAGCAAAAAAATAAATATCAAAACCGCCTAATAAATATAAATGTTTGTGTAATCTGTTT